>NZ_CABUOD010000034.1 GCF_902493135.1 uncultured Parabacteroides sp. | reverse complement strand
TTATCCGTGTAAATCCGTGAAATCCGTGCCTAAAAGATCGTGATAAAGGAGTTCTACCACTTATTATACAACACCACTTCGCGAGAGTCCCGTACGCTCATGGTCGGGAACCAGATGTCGTCTGCTGTCAGGCCGCATTCGTCGACGGCTTGCAGGCAATATTCCAGTTTGCCGAAATCGGCATCGACATTGTTCGTGCCGAAGGTGAACTTGATTCCGCGTTCTTTGGCTTTACGGATGATATCCATGCTTGGAATCTTGTAGCGTGCGTTGATTTCGAGTGCTATATTGTATTGGACCAATACGTCCAGGACGCGGTCGACACGCTCGTCGGTCCAGTATTTGGCATACTCTGCATTCAACTCTTCGGGCAGGAAGGTAGGATTGGCATAGATGTCGGCCGGTTCGTTGGTCAGGATCTTGACGGTCTGGTCGACCAGATGATCCATATATTGTTCTTTGGTAACATCGTCGTAGTGCACCTCTTCCGGACGGTAGATTCGAGACAGCCGGCCTTTATGGTCCACAATGGTCATGCCGTCGGTAAAGAGATAGTCGAATACGCCTAAAGCCTTTTGCGAGAAGGTGGCTGTCCATTTACGGCCTTCACCTTGTACGCCACGCAGGAAAGGCATGTCTTTTACTTCGTTGTAGTATTCGTACACTTCCTTGTCGTCGGCAAGCATACGCCCTACGCCACCTTCGCCGGCATTAGGAGCTACACCGTAGTTGATGCCGTAGTTCATCGACATGGCTTGTGCCATCTCCTTCGTCAGGCCGCCTTTCAGGTGCACATGGTAGTCTATCACAGGGAAGTTTTGCTGCTGGAAACGGATCACGGCATCGTTCTGTTCGTCTATCCGGGGCATTGTGTCCGCTTCATTGACCGCGTTTTTTTTCAAACGGGTCATGTTGAGGTTACGAAAGGCTACATCGCCGCTCACGCCTTTTAGCGCAATAGCGCCCCGGCTGAGCAGGCGCTTTGCATATTCTTTCGTACGATAGGGATATTCGGGTTCGGTATAGCATACTACCACCGTATCGTTTATGGCAACCGATATGTTATGCCCGCGTACGGCGATCTCGAAATCGAACCATTTCCCGTCTTCGGCCAATGAACGGTAGAGGTTGCGCACGGATGTGAGGCTGCCGCTTTTGCGTGTGCCGTCGATAGCTCCGTTCCGGAATGCCACCTCATAGCCTGATTGCCCGTCGGTGTGGAACAGCAAGGCTGCTTCCGCATTGTCTCCGGTGAGGGCTTGTCCGGTAAGTATAAAGTTCTTGTAATCCCCTCCTTCGGCGAACCAGGTCGATCCGGCTGTCACGGTTATTTCATTACCGTCGGCAGTCCCCATTTCGGGATTGCTGAAACGGGTTAACGGTTCTGCAACGTTGTATCGTACGCAGCCGGTAAGTCCTAAGATACTTATCAAGACCGCTATGATTGCTGTATTGGTTTTATTAATCATAATGTATTTGTTTTAGTAAATTACACATTAAAGCGGAAATGCATGATATCGCCGTCCTGGACGATATATTCTTTTCCTTCGACACTCATCTTTCCGGCTTCTTTCACGGCAGATTCGGAACCGTAGGAGATATAATCCTCATATTTGATGACTTCGGCGCGGATGAAGCCTTTCTCGAAGTCGGTATGGATCACACCGGCGCATTGCGGGGCTTTCCAGCCTTTATGGAACGTCCAGGCACGGCATTCGTCGGGACCGGCAGTCAGGAAGGTTTGCAGGTTCAAGAGTTTGTAAGCGGACTTGATCAGGCGGGCGACGCCGGATTCTTCCAAACCGATCTCCTGCAAGAACATCTGGCGTTCCTCGTAGGTGTCGAACTCGGCGATTTCGCTTTCGATCTTGGCCGCTACAACCAGGATTTCAGCTCCTTCGTCTTTTACGGCTTCGCGTACGGCATCCACGTATTTGTTGCCGTTGACAGCACTGGCCTCGTCTACGTTGCAGACATACATCACCGGTTTGTCGGTCAACAGGAACAGGTCGTGTGCGATCTTTTGCTCGTCTTTCGTGTCGAAAGAAACGGTGCGGGCGCTTTTGCCCTGTTCCAGCGCTTCCTTGTATTTGCAAAGTACCTCGTAAGCGATCTTAGCCTGTTTGTCACCGCCTGTCTGTGCCTGTTTCTGCACTTTGGCGATCCGGCTGTCGATGGTTTCGAGGTCTTTGATCTGCAACTCGGCATCGATGATTTCCTTGTCGCGCACCGGATCGACACGGCCGTCTACATGGACGATATTGTCATCGTCGAAGCAACGCAATACGTGCAGGATTGCATCTGTCTCGCGGATATTGGCGAGGAATTTGTTTCCCAATCCTTCCCCTTTGCTGGCGCCTTTTACGAGGCCGGCAATATCTACGATTTCGACCGTAGTAGGAATAACACGTTGGGGATGTTCGATTTCAGCCAGCTTGTTCAGACGTTCGTCCGGTACGGTGATCACGCCGACATTCGGTTCGATCGTACAGAACGGGAAGTTAGCAGACTGTGCTTTTGCATTCGATAAGCAGTTGAAAAGAGTAGACTTTCCTACGTTGGGAAGTCCTACGATGCCACATTGTAATGCCATTCTATTTTGTTGTTATGATTTATTCAAAAAATCTGTTTTCAGTTTGCAAAGATAAGGATTCTTTTGTATTTCTGTTGCCGGATAGTAGGCGAACCGAATATTTTGCTTATGTTTGTGTACCTTTTAATTAATGTATTATGAACAAAAAACTTAAAGCTCTTCTTTGTGTTTTGGCATGTTCTCTGATGACGACCTATGCACAACAAAAGCCGGAATGGATGAATCCGGAAGTGAATGCTGTCAACCGCGCTCCGATGCACACGCATTATTTCGCCTATGAAACGGAAGATGCGGCCTTGCAGGGCGAGCAGCAAAAGTCCTCCAACTTCATGTCGATCGACGGAACCTGGAAATTCAACTGGGTGAGGAATGCCGACCAACGGCCGCTCGACTTCTTTAAAGTTGATTTTAATGATAAGGGATGGGACAATTTCTCCGTTCCCGGTCTTTGGGAAATGAACGGCTATGGCGACCCGCTGTATATCGAGAGCGGCTATGCCTGGTGCTACCAGTTCGAAAGTAACCCGCCTTATGTGCCGATCGAAAACAACCATGTCGGTTCATACCGCCGGGAGATCGAACTGCCTGCCGGCTGGAAGGGGAAAGAGGTTTTTGCCCATTTCGGTTCCGTTACGTCCAATATGTATCTGTGGGTAAACGGCAAATATGTCGGATATAGCGAGGACAGCAAGCTGGAAGCCGAGTTCAATCTGACTAAATACCTGAAACCGGGCAAGAACCTGATAGCGTTCCAGGTGTTCCGCTGGTGTGACGGGACGTATCTGGAAGACCAGGATTTCGTTCGTCTTTCCGGAGTGGCCCGTAGCTGTTATCTCTATGCCCGTAACCCGAAATATATCGAGGACATACGGATCACGCCGGATCTGGATGCAAGCTATAGAAACGGGACGGTCCGGGTGGATCTGGACCTGAAAGGAAATGCCGCCGTAGAACTGAAACTGACGGATGCCGAAGGTCGTGTGGTTACGTCCGAAGAGTTGAAGGGGAGCGGTAAGCTGAATACCTCTTTTGCTATCGGAAATGCACGGAAATGGTCTGCCGAGACCCCTTATCTGTATACGCTGACCGCTACCTTGAAAGACGGGGACCGGGTACTTGAAGTTATCCAGCAGAAGGTCGGTATCCGGAAAGTCGAATTGCGCAATAACCAGGTTTGGGTGAACGGTTCGCCGGTCCTGATCAAAGGTGTGAACCGCCATGAGATCGATCCGGACAGGGGGTATTGGGTGACGCCCGAACGGATGCTCCAGGATATCCGGATTATGAAGGAAAATAATATCAATGCGGTCCGTACCTGCCATTATCCGGATGATAACCTGTGGTATGATTTGTGTGACGAATACGGTCTGTATATGGTTGCCGAAGCCAATGTGGAATCGCATGGCATGGGGTACGGCGAAAAGACGCTGGCCAAGAATCCGGCGTTTAAGAAGGCTCATTTGGAGAGGAACGAACGGAATGTGCAGCGTAACTTCAATCATCCGTCCATTATCTTCTGGTCATTGGGAAATGAAGCCGGTTTCGGCCCTAACTTCGAGGCTTGCTACCGTTGGGTGAAAGCGGAAGATCCGTCACGCGCCGTACAGTATGAACAGGCGGAGGAGAATGAGTTTACCGATATCTATTGCCCGATGTATATCCCGTTCGACAGTTGCCTGAAGCATCTGCGTGGTAATTATGGCAAACCGTTGATCCAGTGCGAATATGCGCATGCGATGGGTAATTCCGAAGGTGGTTTCAAAGAATATTGGGATCTGATCCGGAAGGAACCCGAATATCAGGGTGGCTTTATCTGGGATTTCGTCGACCAGTCTCCCCGTATGTTTACGAAAGAAGGTGTACAATACTTCGGTTACGGAGGCGACTTCAATAAATATGATGCTTCGGGACAGAACTTCCTGGATAACGGTCTGGTCAATCCTGACCGGCGCCTGAATCCGCATATGGATGAAGTGCGGCATATCTATCAGGATATCTGGGTAACGCCGAAGGACCTCGAAAAGGGGGAAATCTCCGTTTATAACGAATACTTCTTCCGTGATCTGGATGCTTATTACCTGGAATGGCAGTTGCTCGCCGACGGCGTGCCGGTGCAGAACGGTATTGTCCCCCGTTTGGAAGTTAAGCCGCATGAGACGAAAACAATGCATCTGGATTACGACCTTTCGCGTATCTGTGCGGATAAGGAAGTCTTGCTGAATGTCGCTTTCCGTTTGAAACAGTCCGAAACACTATTGCCTTCCGGTTATCCGGTCGCCAAGAACCAGCTTTCGGTCCGCCCCTATAAAGCTCCGTCTCTTGACAATGTGAACCGGGCGGAGAGCAATCAGCCTGTGATCACGCCGGTTGTGAAGGAAAATGATATCAACTACCTGATCGTGGAAGGGGATAACTACCGTGCCGAATTCGCAAAGGAAGATGGATTCCTGACGCTGTACACCGTGAACGATGTCCCGATGATGAAGGAGGGGGGCAAGCTGACACCGAACTTCTGGCGGGCTCCGACCGATAACGAGATGGGCGGCAATATGCAGAAACTATATGCCGTCTGGCGTAACCCGCAGATCAAGCTGGATAAGATCACCCAAAAGGCGGAGAACGGCCGGGCTCTGGTCGAGGCGGCTTATACCATGCCCGAAGTCTCTGCCAAGTTGTATCTGACTTATCAGATCAATAATAAAGGAATCATGAAAGTCACTCAGAAAATGGTTGCCGATGCTTCTGCCGACGTTCCGGACCTGTTCCGTTTCGGTATGCGCCTGCAAATGCCGAAGTGTATGGACCGGATCTCTTATTATGGCCGCGGGCCGATTGAAAACTATCCGGACCGTAATCATTCGACTGATCTGGGAAGATACAAACAGACGGTTGCCGAGCAGTTCTATCCGTATATCCGCCCGCAGGAAACAGGTACGAAGAGCGATATCCGTTGGTGGAAACAGCAGACGGTTGCCGGTGACGGGCTGAAGTTCTTTTCCGGTAAACCGATTCTTATGTCGGCCATGAACTATACGGTGGAAGATCTGGACGACGGACCGGAAAAAGGCCAACGCCATTCCGAACTCGTCCCGCAGGTCGATTATACCAATGTGCTGATCGACCTGAACCAGAAAGGACTGGGATGTATCACCAGCTGGGGTAAACGTGCTTTACCGCTCGAACCTTACCGGATTCATTATGGTAATTATGAATTCTCGTTTATCATGCAACCGGTGTTCGGCGATTATGAATAGTTTTTACTGCTATCGTAAGAGAGCGTTTACGATGATCGTAACAGGGCGTTTACGATAGCCGTAACAGAGGGCTTACGATGATCGTAACAGTGCTTTTACGATGGCCGTAACAACAAAGCCTCATCCTTCCTGCCCGGTGCAGGGTTCGGATGAGGCTCTTCATTTAACATTCAGAAAAAATATTGTTTGGGCGAATAGGCGGGAGAGGATTGGGGTATTTCAATAATCCAGTATGGCCCGGACCTGCCGCTTTTCCTTTTTGGGACATATATCGAGGCTGCTGTTTGCCATATTGAATGCCACTCCCAGGTCGATCACGCTGTTGTCTTTGCACCAGTATTCCTCGTCGTATAGCAGGGTTCCCCGGCGCTTGGCAAGGAGCAGGTTGAATTCCCGTTGCTTGGTGTGCAGCAATACCAGATTGAGCATATCCGGCAAATGCCAGTTGTCCAACGTCCCTTCGGAAATAGACTCGCAATAGATCAGGGCATCGAAATAGTCGAGTGTCTGTTCCCGTATCTCCATTACCGAACCTTTATAAGGGATGATATCGGGTTCTATATGCTGGCCGGAAGGACCTTCTCCGACCCGTATAACCACGCCGTTCGCATAAAGATCTCCGACGGCCGGAGCCTGGAAGGGGGGAAGATGGATGCCTTGCGCGATCTGATACCCTTTTTCGGGGTAATAGTAAATGAAATGGCTTAGGGATGTCGTGAGGCGGATGGAACGGATGTGACTGGCTTCGTCCGGAATAGCGATTGAAATGCCCCGATTCAGTATCTCTGTATCCGGTGTTATGTATCGATACAAGGGGAACTGTTCGGATGTGAATTCGAACGCCGCCTTTTGTACGGATGCCGGAAGATTGTCTGGGAATATGAAATACATAATTTTCCAATTGCTCCATCTGTCCCCCTGAGATGGAAAAAATAATAGAAGCGTGGGAACTGCCATCTATCCAAGCAAGAGGTATCGCCAAACACCTATCCAGCAGATAGACAACAGCCCACGCTTTATGTTTATATAATATGTATATATACAAAAAACGTGAGGCAATTGTTGTCTACTGTCCTTGCTGGATGAAAAATTGGCGATTTTCTTGCTTAAGGACAATATGATAACGCTTCTGTTTTACTATGTGATATTGCAACTCTTTGCAATAAAGTTCACTACAAAGATAGTGTATAAATGATATGATTTATAATCTTTATGTGTTTTTGTTAATGCGCTTCCAGCCAGTTCACCCCTTCACCGCAGTCGGCGATCAGAGGAACTTGCAGCTTGATTGCATTTTCCATTTCATCCAATACGATTTGTTTCACTTTTTCCAGTTCGTCCTTGTAGACGTTAAAGTTCAATTCATCGTGTACCTGCAGGATCATCTTGCTTTTCAGGCCTTCGGTTTCGAAACGGTTGAAGATACGAACCATAGCCACCTTGATGATGTCGGCGGCACTGCCCTGGATCGGGGCGTTGATCGCGTTTCGTTCGGCATATCCCCTCACGATGGCGTTGTGGGAGTTGATATCCGGCAGGAAACGTTTCCGCTTGTAGATCGTTTCTACATATCCTTTTTCTTTCGCCACCTCGATGCTTTCGTCCATGTAGGCACGGATGTCCGGATAGGTCTTGAAGTAGCCTTCGATCAGCTCTTTCGATTCTGCACGGGGAATGTTCAGCCGTTCGGCCAACCCGAATACGGAGATACCGTAGATAATGCCGAAATTGGCCGTTTTCGCTTTCCGGCGCATGTCGGAAGTGACCTCTTCGACCGGAATGCCGTATATCTTGGCGGCAGTGGCGGCATGGATGTCGGCTCCGCTGCGGAAGGCTTCTATCATGTGGGCATCCTGGCTGAGGTGAGCCATGATGCGTAGTTCGATCTGCGAATAGTCGGCGGAGAAGAAGATACAGTCTTCGTTTTCGGCTGTAAAGGCTTTCCGGATTTCACGTCCCAATTCGTCGCGTACCGGAATGTTTTGCAGGTTCGGGTTGGTGGAGCTGAGGCGGCCGGTCGAGGTGACTGCCTGGTTGTAGGACGTGTGGATCTTGCCGGTCTCCGGGTTGATCAGTTCGGGCAGGGCGTCGATATAGGTGCTGAGCAGCTTCTTCAGCCCGCGATATTCGAGCAGCTTTTCCACGACGGGATGTTTGGAACGCATTTTTTCCAGTATTTCTTCACTCGTGCTGTAGCTGCCTGTCTTCGTCTTCCTCGCTTTCTCTTCTATCTTGAGGTGATCGAAAAGGACTTCGCCGACCTGCCGGGCGGAATTGATGTTGAACTTCATTCCTGCCAGTTCGTAAATCTCTTTCTCCAACTTCTTGAGTGCGGCTGTCAGTTCTCCGGACGATTGTTTCAGGGCGACGGTGTCGAGCGTCACTCCCGTATATTCCATTTCGGCCAATACATATATTAAAGGCATCTCGATGTCATAGAAAAGCGATTCGAGCCCTTCTTTCTCCAGGCAAGGAGCAAAATAGTTTTTCAGCTTGAGCGTGATGTCCGCATCCTCGGCGGCATATTCGGCTACCTGTGGAATGGGGACGTCGCGCATGCAAAGTTGCTTTTTCCCTTTCGGCCCGATCAGCTCCTCGATGTGTACCGTTTTATATTTAAGATACGTTTCGGCAAGATAGTCCATGCCGTGGCGCAATTCGGGATTCAGAAGGTAGTGGGCGATCATCGTATCGAATAGAGGGCCGGCTACCCGGATTCCGTATTTGCGGACGACAAGGATGTCGAATTTTATGTTTTGTCCGATCTTGAGCGATTTCGAGTTTTGCAGGGCGGGGGAGAAGTGGGCAAGAACTTTGTCCGCTTCTTCGCGGGCTGCCGGAACAGGGACGTACCAAGCCTCGTTTTCCTTCACCGCGAACGACATTCCGACCAATCCGGCCTTCAGCGGGTCGACGCTATCTGTTTCCGTGTCAAAAGCAAAAAAATCCTGTTCCTCCAAAAACCGTCCTAATTCGGTTCTTTTCTCCTCTGTATCAACAAGATGATAGGTGTGAGGAGTGGACTTTAAGTTCGCGAGAGTCGAATATTTGGGAACAACCGTAGGCTCGGTCGCAAATTCTTCAAAGAGCGAGCCTTGAATGGGGCCTGTGGGAACTGCTTTTTTCTTCGTGTTACTCTTTGCCGGAGCTGACGCCGCTTTGAATTCCGTTTTGACTTTTTCCGGCTCTCCGCGCATCCTGTTAATAAATGTTCTGAATTCTAATTCGGTGTAAATCTCTATGAGACGTTCCTCATTCATCTTTTCACGGATGCATTTGGCGGCATCGAACCGGATCGGGACATCCGTCTTGATAGTGGCCAGGAACTTGGAGAAGCGGATCTGCTCCATGTTCTCCGTGACCTTCTTTTGAAGGGAACCTTTTAGCTTGTCGGTATTCTCCAAAAGATTTTCGATCGTTCCGAATTCGGTCAATAATTTCTGGGCGGTCTTTTCACCGACACCCGGACATCCGGGGATGTTGTCGGAACTGTCGCCCATCAGTCCCAAAAGGTCGATCACCTGGTTGACCGATGTCAGGCCGTATTTGCCCAGCACTTCGGGTACGCCCATAATCTCGTAGTCACCGCCGAAGCGGGGGCGGTACATGAATATATGTTCGGACACCAGCTGGCCGTAGTCTTTGTCCGGGGTCATCATATAAACCTCGAAGCCTTCTTTTTCGGCTTGCTTGGCAACCGTGCCGATCACATCGTCGGCTTCATAGCGCGGGACTTCCAGTATCGGGATATTGTAGGCTTCTATGATGTCTTTGATGAAAGGGACCGACTTGCGGATATCTTCCGGTGTCTCTTGCCGTTGCGCCTTGTACTGTTCGTAGGCTTCGTGGCGGAAAGTCGGGCCTTTCGGGTCGAAGCCTACCGCAATATGGGTCGGGTTTTCACGTTTCAGGACATCTTCCAGGCTGTTGATAAAACCGAAGATGGCCGAAGTGTTCATACCTTTGGAGTTGATACGCGGGTTCTTGATAAAAGCGTAGTAAGACCGATAAATCAATGCATAAGCATCTATGAGGAATAACTTCATCTCTTTTAACACGTTTTAGTGTGACAATTGTCGGTAAATGTACGAAAAAACTCGCTTACTCGATACTTTTTGTTACTTTTGCGCATCTTAGGATCGATTATGAAGGATAGAAGTAAAATAGAACAACCGGTTGCCGTAGAGTTTCAACGTTTTAATGATGAGTTTGCTGCTTCGCTGCGAAGCGAAACGAATCGTTTGCAATCGGCTATTGACCAGATACTGAATGCGAGCGGGAAACATGTCCGCCCCTTATTGGTACTTTTGACAGCTAAAGCATGCGGGCAGGTAACGGATAATACGATCAATTCGGCTGTTTTGCTGGAATTGCTTCATACTGCCACACTGATTCATGATGATGTGATCGACGAGACCAAACAGCGTCGCGGCGTTCCTTCCCTGAATGCCATATTCGACAACCGCATATCTGTTTTAGTGGGCGATTATGTCCTTTCCACCGCGTTGATCCGTTCTATCCAGACAGGTAATCTGCAAATCATAGGTATCGTATCCAACCTGGGCCGCGATCTTTCGGAAGGGGAGATCAAACAGTTGGAGACGGCCGAAGAAAGCATCATCGACGAGTCCTGCTATATGCAGGTGATACGGAAAAAAACGGCCATGCTGCTTTCCGCGTGTGCCGAGATCGGTGCCATCTCGGCCGCAGTATCCGGTGAAATGGTGGAAAAATGCCGGGAGTTCGGTGAATACTTAGGTTACTGTTTCCAGATCAAAGATGATATCTTCGACTACTTCAAGGAGGCGAATATCGGCAAACCGACCGGCAACGATATCCGGGAGGGAAAGGTCACGCTCCCTTTGCTGCACGCTTTGCAGACGGGCAAGAGGGAAGAGGCTGAACATTGCCTTCATATCATAAAGGAGAAAGACTTTACCACAGAGAATATAGATTTGCTGATTGATTTTGCGAAAGCGAACGGGGGAATCGAATATGCCGAACAGCGTATGCAGGTATATCATGACAAAGCGGTAGAGGTTTTGATGACATTCCCTGAATCGGAAGCACGTGAAGGTTTGCTGTCGCTTGCCGATTACATCGTAGAGCGCCGTAAATAGGTTTTCGCGTATTTACTGTCACTCTATCACTTTTCTCCTTGCATCCTTTGTATATCAACATGTATTGAGTGTGATAGATGCCCTTTTCATCTATCACTCCTGTGTCACTCTCTATCACACTTTTCTTTTCATTTAATACGTTATTGGTTGAAAATCAATTTGATAAATATGCCGAGGGAAAGTTAGGTTTGCTGCTTTATTATCAGTATCTTTGCCAGATATTACTTAAAAACAGTGACTATGACAAAAAAAGAAGCGATTAAGCTCTTCGAAGAGCGTAAAGTCCGGACCGTTTGGGACGATGAACTGGAAAAATGGTACTTTTCTATTGTAGATGTAATAGGTGTGCTAACCGACAGTGTTGATTCACGTAAGTATTGGAATAAGCTAAAACAGCGGCTTAAAGAAGAAGGAAATGAAACGGTGACAAATTGTCACCAGTTGAAATTAGTAGCCGAAGATGGAAAGAAACGTCTTACCGATGTTGCCGATACCGAACAACTTTTCCGCCTGATTCAATCCGTACCTTCTCCCAAAGCCGAACCTTTCAAAAGGTGGATGGCGCAGATTGCCAGTGAAAGAATCCTCTCCGTTGAATGCGCATAGCACTTTGGAGAAACTTCCGGAAGATACGGAAAAAGATGAATGAACTGCTTATATAAACACGACGACACCCGGATGTAGGCGATTCCTGCATCCGGGTGTTCGTTTAGGGTAGATCCGGGTGTAGCGGGAGGGAACATCCGGATGTAGCCGAATTTACGTCGTTGTCTTTTGGAAAAAAGACTATGGGCTTGTGGGAAATGTCCCGTTGCTTTTCTTATTTTCCCAAACGGTGTTCGATGTCTTCCACCAGGCTGCTGGCTCCTATGCGGAACAGATCTTTATTCAACCAGTCGTTTCCTAATACTTCCTTGACAACGGTATAGTAGCGGACAGCCTCTTCTGCCGTGCGGACACCGCCTGCGACTTTGATGCCGACGCGCTTTCCCGTGATGGAATGGTACTTTTTCAGGACTTGGCACATCGTGTAGACGGCTTCCGGAGTGGCGCCCGGATAGCCCTTCCCGGTCGATGTCTTGATGAAATCCGCACCGGAATAGACCGCGAGGATAGCCGCTTTCTGAATGCTTTCGGGAGTCTGGAGGGCACCTGTCTCGAGGATGACCTTCAGTTTGGCATCACGGCAGCTCTCTTTGATCTCCTGAAGTTCTTCGGTAAGTTCGTCATAGTTCTCTTCGAGGAAATAGCCTAAGTTCATGACAACGTCGATTTCATCGGCTCCCTGCATGACGGCCATCGCCGTCTCGGCAATCTTTATTTCCATGAAGGTCTGCGAGGAGGGGAAACCGCCTGCTACGGACGCAATCTTTACCTCCTGTGCGGAGAGGGCCTCTTTTACCGTCTCTACAAACAGGGGATAGGTGCAGATGGCGGCCACGTTGGGCACGTCGGGGCGGGTTCCTTCGAAATCGTTCACCTTGTCGACCAGTTTCCAGATGCTCTCCTTCGTGTCGATACTGGTGAGCGAGGTCAGGTCGATGAAACCGTGGATCTGCTTCAAGACGTCGGGAGTGAAGTTGTCGTTCCCCTGTTTTCCGAGCAGTGTCTTTACCCGTCCGGCGACTTCTTCCGTCGTGCCGGCCGCTTCGAATTTGGCGAATGCCTGCAGGTATTTGTTGGTGTGGAGATGTTCGGCGTCTTCATCGTGATGATGATGTCCGCATCCACATTCGTGATCGTGTTCGTGTACCATAATCTTATAGCTTTTTATTGTTTATATGTCGTTCTTTATCGCGGTCCGTTTTCTTTTGCAGATTCTTTTCGAAAGCAGCAGTCAGATCGACGCCTGTCTGGTTGGCAAGGCAAAGCAATACCCATAGGACATCGGCCATTTCATCGCCTAAATCACGGTGTTTGTCGCTTTCCTTGAAAGACTGTTCGCCGTATGTGCGGGCCATGATGCGGGCCAGTTCGCCGACTTCTTCGGTCAGGATGGTCATATTCGTCAGTTCGTTGAAGTAGCGGACGCCATACGTTTTGATCCAGCTGTCCACCTGTTCCTGTGCCTGTTTGAGCGTAATTTCTGCCATATCTTTATCATTCTTTATTCTGTGAATCGATCCAGATCGTGACAGGCCCGTCGTTCACCAGTTCCACTTTCATGTCGGCGCCGAACGTGCCGGTCTGCACTTCCTTTCCGATCTGCAAGCCCATCTCGGCGCAAAAAGCCTCGTACATCGGAATGGCTATGTCCGGTTTGGAGGCATGGATATAGGAAGGGCGGTTCCCCTTCTTTGTGGAGGCGTGGAGGGTAAACTGGCTGACCACCATCACTTCCCCTTCCGTTTCGACGACAGAGCGGTTCATAACGCCGTTTTCATCGTCAAAGATGCGGAGGTTGGCAATCTTCTTGCACAACCATTCGATATCCTCCTGCGTGTCGCGGTCTTCAATGCCGACCAGCACGAGCAGGCCTTTCCCGATTTTGGACTTCAGCTGTCCGTCTATGGTTACGGAGGCATGTTGTACCCGTTGTATCAATGTTCTCATATCTTTATTTTAAACCATTTAATAATGCTTTTGTTTTGGCTTCTCCGATCACTTCCTTCAGCTCGTCGAAGCCGGCTTCGCGGATGCGTTTTACGCTCTTAAAATGACGTAAAAGTAATACTTTTGTCTTTTCTCCGATCCCTTTTATCGTATCCAATTCGGATTTTGTCTGGTTTTTGCTTCGCTTATCCTTGTGGAAAGTGATGGCGAAACGATGCACCTCGTCCTGTATTTGCGTGAAGAATTTGAACATGAAACTTTGTATCGGCATGCCGATCGTTTCGGGAGGGAAGCCGAACAGGAGTTCCGAAGTCCGGTGTTTCCCGTCTTTTGCCAGCCCGGCAATCGGAATATCCAAGTGCAGTTCGTCCTGGATCACTTCGCGCACGACTTCCATTTGTCCCTTTCCACCGTCGGTGATGATCAGGTCGGGCAGGGGAGCCTCTTCGGCGATGGCACGCTGGTAACGGCGGCGTACGACCTCTTTCATCGAGGCGTAGTCGTCCGGGCCGACAACCGTTTTGATGTTGTATTTCCGGTAATCTTTTTTCGATGGTTTCGCCATTTTGAAGACGACACACGCAGCCACCGCATCGCTTCCCTGTATATTGGAGTTGTCGAAGCACTCGATGTGTGCCGGCAATTTCGAGAGATGAAGCGTGTCCTGTATCTCTTTTAAAAGGCGGGTGCTGCGTTGCTCCGGATTCAGTTTCTCCGCTTGTTTCAGCTTGTCGACCTTATACTGCTTCACGTTCATCTCCGACAATTCCACCAGCTTCTTTTTGTCTCCGCGCTGCGGAACGGTGATCGAAACGTTTTCCAGTTCTATATCCAGCGGAAAAGGAACGATGATTTCGCGTGCAGTGCTTTTAAAGCGGTTGCGCATTTCGATGATGCCTAAGCTGAGCAGGTCCTCTTTCGACTCGTCCAAGCGTTTTTTGTATTCGAACGTATAGGCTTGCACGATCGCCCCGTTGCCGATATGCAGGTAATTGATGTAGGCGGAATTCTCGTTTTCGGCCAGCGAGAATACATCTATATTGTGGAGCATCGGGGTGACCACTGTCGATTTGGAACGGTAATTCTCGATGACTTCATACTTTTCTTTGATCTTCTGTGCCTCCTCGAACCGCAATTCTCCGGCCAGTTTTTGCATCTCTTCGTACAGATGCTTGCTTATCTGCGAAATATTCCCGCGTAGGATTTCCTTTATCTCGGAAATGTTTTGCTGGTATTCCTCCAGTGTCTGCAATCCTTCACAAGGTCCTTTACAGCGTTTGATATGGTATTCGAGGCATACTCTATACCGTCCTTCCGCGATGGATTCGGGGGTAAGAGGGTATTTGCAGGTACGTAGCGGATACAGCTCTTTCAACATTTGCAGCATGACCTTTGCCGTGTAGATGGAAGGGTAGGGACCGTAATAGCGCGAACCGTCCCGTACGATATTCCGGGTTTGGAATACGCGCGGGAAATATTCGTTCTTGACAACGATGGACGGATAGGTCTTGTCGTCTTTCAGCAGCACGTTGTACCGGGGGCGATATTGCTTGATCAGGTTGTTCTCCAAAAGAAGCGCATCCTCTTCCGTGTCGACAACAAAGTATTTGATGTCCCGTATCTGTTTGACCAGGACACGCGTTTTGTTGCTGTCGTGTTCTTTGTTGAAATAGGAGGAAACGCGACGCTTCAGGTTCTTCGCTTTGCCTACATAGATGATCGTTCCCTTCTCGTCGAAGTATTGGTAGCAGCCTGGCGATTCCGGTATGACGGAAAGGATGTTTTTTATATGTTCCTCGGTTGCGTTCATTTCTTTTTGCATCTATTTCTATCCTATTCTCAGTCTTTTACGCTGTTGTTGTTAAAGTAAATGTTTCACGTGGAACATTCCGCCTTTAGCGCCCCAACATCACCAAAAGGATGTTGATGTCGCTCGGTGAGATACCCGGAATGCGGCTTGCCTGGGCTATCGTGTCCGGGTCTATCCGTGTCAGTTTCTGGCGGGCTTCCGTAGACAAAGACTGGATCGAATTGTAGTCGAACTTCCCTTTGATGTGGATATTCTCCAGACGGTTTATCTTGTCGGCGATGATCTGCTCGCGGCGGATGTAGCCGCTATACTTGATTAAGATTTCTGCCGCTTCGATAATCTCTTCCTTTCGTGAAACAGGAACCTTGTCCAGTTCTGTCCGGAATGCCGGAACCAGTTCCGCGATATTCTCCAACGTGATCTGAGGGCGCGGAATCAGTTCGATCAACTTGCATCCGTGTGCGAGCGGGGTAGTGCCCAACGCCTCCAGGCCGCTGTTTATATATTGCGGTTTGATGGAGTAGTTTTCTGCGAAAGAAATGATCGCGTCCCGGCTTGCCTTTTTTTCTTTCAGCAGATCGTAGCGGTCCTGCTTTGCCAAGCCGAGATGATACGACTTTTCCGTCAAACGCATGTCCGCATCATCCTGGCGGAGCAGAATGCGGTATTCTGCACGCGAGGTAAACATGCGGTAAGGTTCGTCCACGCCTTTCGTGACAAGATCGTCGATCAATACGCCGATATAGGCTTCGTCGCGTCCTAAGACGAACGGCTCTCCGCCGTGGCAATTGATATGTGCGTTTATTCCGGCCACCAATCCTTGTCCGCCGGCTTCCTCATATCCGGTCGTCCCGTTGATCTGTCCTGCAAAGAACAGGTTGCGGATATGTTTTGTTTCCAGGTTATGGTGGAGTTGTGTCGGATCGAAGAAATCATATTCGATTGCATATCCCGGACGGTAGATCTGTATGTCGCGGAATGCCGGGATCTGTTGCAGGGCGCGTAGTTGTATCTCTAAAGGCAAGGAGGAGGAGAAGCCGTTCAGGTAGTATTCCTGTGTCGTTTCGCCTTCCGGTTCCAGGAAGAGCTGGTGCTGGGGCTTGTCTGCAAACGTCACGATTTTCGTCTCGATGCTCGGACAGTAGCGCGGGCCGATGCTCCGGATCTGTCCGTTATACAACGGGGAGTCGGGGAGACCTTCGCGCAGGACTGCATGGCAGGCTTCGTTGGTGAACGTTGTCCAACAACTTAGCTGTTTCAGAACGCGGTGCGAGGTGTCCATATAAGAAAACTTATGGAAGTCGTTTTCTCCGGGCTGTTCCGCCATTTCATCGAAGTGTATGCTCCGTGCATCGATACGCACAGGCGTTCCGGTCTTCATCCGTTCGGATTTGATGCCTAATGAGACCAGTTGTTCGGTCAGTCCGGTCGCCGCCGGTTCGGCTATGCGGCCGCCTCTGATCTGTGTCCGGCCGATGTGCATAAGCCCGTTCAGGAAAGTCCCGTTTGTCAAGACTACGCTTTTCGCATGGAATTCGACTCCCATATCCGTCTTTACGCCGCATACGGTATTCCCGACGAGCAACAGTTCGCGTACGGTATCCTGCCAGATATACAGGTTCGGCAGGTTTTCCAGTATTCCCCGCCAGCATTCGATGAAACGGGCGCGGTCGCTCTGGGAGCGCGGGCTCCACATCGCCGGTCCCTTGCTTTGGTTCAGCATACGGAACTGGATGGCTGTCCGGTCCGTCACGATTCCCATATATCCGCCTAAAGCGTCGATTTCGCGGACGATCTGGCCTTTGGCGATACCTCCGACAGCCGGATTGCAACTCATTTGCGCAATCTTGTTCATGTCCATTGTTATGAGAAGCGTCTTCGAACCCATATTGGCGGCCGCCGCTGCGGCTTCACAGCCGGCATGACCGGCACCTACCACGATCACATCGTAATTGAAAGTCATTGTCCTAATTGTCTTTGTTTCTTTTGCAAAGATAGTCATACTCGGCCTTTCAGTCATCATCCCAAAGAATATTTTGCTTATGCTTTGTTTCGTTAAGGTTCGACGAAACTTATCGGTCGAGGTATGCAGCGTTTCGAATGCTGCGACCATCTTACTGATATAAGTCTAAAAGAAATGTTATGAAAAAGTATGTACTTTTGTTAGGGCTGTTGATACAGGCGGTGTCGGTTATGGCCCAGGAGGCGTCTGCCGGGAAGTCGATGTTCTCCGTTCATGCAGGGCCGTCCTGGTATTTGGGGAAAATGATCGGGATCACGAACAACGCCGACGCTTATCGGAATGGTTTACGGAATGGGATCGCCTGGGATGCCGACTATTATTTCTTGGGTGACAAATATATCTCCGGTTCGTTTAAGCTCGCTCCCGGACTTGTCTATCAGGGCGGGTGCTATAAAAACACTCATGACGAAAGTTCCGACAAGATCCTGATGCATTATATCGCGCCTCAGCTTGCCTTGTTTATGGTGAAGCAGAAATACAATCTGTCTTTGTCGACCGGGGTGGGATATCAGCATTATAAAGATAAAAGTTTTGTGTACGGCAAGCCGCGGGATGTGTCAATGAATAAACTGGCCTATAATCTGTCGGCGGGGGGTGAGTATCGTCTTTCTCCGCTTGTGGGGATTTCCGCAAAGCTGAACTGGATCGTTACCTCCTCCGAGAGCTATTCGGTCAGGTACCACGGCCAGAAATGGCAGGTCGAATCTCCTGAATTGAGCGATGGCGGAGGATGCTTCTCCCGATTATCCTTATTGTTCGGTATGAATTTACACTTTTAATCAGATACGGTTATGAGACATCTGTTATTTATCTGTTTGTTGCTGTTTTGTGTGGCCTGTGAAGAGAACGAATCGGTCGATCCGACGGTCATGCCCGAAGCTACTACGACCGGGGCGAATACATTCGGTTGCCTGGTAGACGGCTGGGTGTACACAAGTGGCCGGTGGGGGTTGCCTGTCGCGGAATATTGGGAGCGGGAAGAGGACTCCGGCATGACGGTTTCGGCGCAGGTCGGTCTTGGTTCGTTTATCCGTTTTACGATTGCCGATCCCAAGCAGGGCGAGACGCTTCCTTGCGTGAATGTATCTTTTGAGAATCAAAATATGGAGGATGGCAAGGTCTACATCTCCCGTATGTCGGACGGCGTGTTCAGCGGCACTTTCGAGGGAGGACGCATCACGAAAGGCCGTTTCGATCTGAAATACAAGGAATGAGCGATCGCTCAGGCGGCTTGGTTTATAATTGCTTTAATACTTCCATCACATAGTTCCGCCGTTGGCGGGAAATGCTGACCGAAGCTCCGTCTTTCATGCGTATATATCCGCCGTCGCTCTTGATGAAACTTTTGATTTCATCCAGGTTGATCAGGTGCGATTGGTGGACGCGGAGGAAGTTGTAGGGTGTCAGCAATTCGTCAAACTCCTTGAGTGTCTTCGATACGATCAGTTTTTCTCCTGACTTCAGATAGAAGGTCGTGTAGTTGCTTTCGGATTCGCAACGGATGATGGAACCGATTTCGACAAATTCTATCTTATCGGCGACCGACAGGGCTATTTTCTTTTGCTTGTCCAATACTTGCGTGTTTTGCAAGAGGTTCTGCATCCGTCTGTTTTCCTGTTTCCGAAAGACGACCTGGACCGCCTTGTCTACGGCATGCGTCAGTTCTTCCGGGTCGATAGGCTTCAGCAAATAGTCGAGCGCGCTGAAGCGGATGGCCTGGATCGCATAGCTGTCGTAGGCGGTAACGAAGATCACTTCAAACGGAATCTCCGGAAGACTGCCTAAAAGGGAGAAGCCGGTATCGTCGCCCAACCGGATATCCAGGAAAAGGATATCCGGTTTAGCTTCGAGCAGCACGGCACGGGCTTCGGTGACGGAACTGCAAACGGCCGATATCCTGATTTGCGGACAATGCCTCCCGATCATACGGAGCAGGTTCTCCCGGTTCCCCTGCTCGTCTTCTACGATTGCTGCTGTTATTTTTGTATTCATATTTTGTCTTATAAAGGAATGGATAGCCGGACATGGCAACCGGAAACGGATTCTTTCTCCTGCCTGTTTTCGATCGTTATGCCGATTTCCGTATTGTACAAATCCTTTAATATCTCGAACTCGTTGCTGATGGCACGGATACCGAAGCCGCTTCCCGTTTCTGCTTTCATTCCGGGACCGTCGTCGATGATGTCGATGACCAACAACTGGTCTTGCAAAGATAATCGAATTATGATTTCTCCCGTACCGCGCGGAGCGATTCCGTGTTTGACGGCGTTTTCGATGAAAGGCTGTATCAGCATCCCCGGAATCTCGATCGCATCCGGTTCGATATTTTTGTCTACCGTCAGCGAGTAGGAGAAGGGGAAACGGAGCTGTTCGAGCTTCAGGTAGAGTTGTAATTGTTCGATCTCGTCGGAGAGGGGGACCAGTTTCTTTTCGGAAGTCGCCAGCACTTTCCGCAACAGGCGTGAGAAGTCGATCAAATACTTATTCGCCTCCTGATTGGCCGAGCGGTTGATCAGGTTCTGGATCGAACTGAGCGCATTGAATATAAAATGCGGGTTCATCTGGGAACGGATGGCACGTAGTTCGAGTTCACGGATGCGGCGGCGGTTACGCTCCTTCTTTTGCCTTCCTTTCACCCTGAAATAATAAGCGATACCGATGATTGCCGCGATTAAAAGCGTACCTAATACTCCTTCTTTGAATCCCTTTATAAAGTCGTTGAAAGATTCGTCTTCCCGTTTCAGGTCGTTTTGAATGATTTCCAAGGCGGGGCTGGGATCAAATTCCCAATTCGTAAATTGCCGATGGAGGATGGTCCCGTCTTCACGCATCAGGATAGTCACGGTGCCGAGTCCCTTACGCCTTAATTCCTCTATTTGCAGATCGGAAATAGCTTTAAAAGGCTTTACCCGTTTGGCATTGTTAGATTGGAATTTTGAATATAATTCGAGTTGCACGATGGAGGCCAGCCCTTCCGATTCGAGGCGTTTCTTGAAATCGAGTGCATTTTGAAGGCTTGGCGCTGGAAGACCTTGTTCCCTCGTTGATAAAAACAGCAGGATGTATTTTCGGTCGCTTCCTTTCACCAGATGCAGGCTATCGGCTATCATAAGGCCGCTTTCCCGGATATTTTTTCCGGCTTCGAAGGGCAATAGTTTATCGTATGCTCTTCGAAGCTGATTTGTCAGGCTGGTATCCGGACAGGAGCGGATAAAATCGTTGTAATCCTCTTGAGTTTCAGCTAACGTTTTATCGTACATTAAAAATTGTAAATTCATTTCGTTTACTTGATATTTGGGAAAGCCGGAGAGGATATGTTTATTCAGAAAATAATCATCTGCCGGATTCAATACATATTTTTCCTTCGCTTTTTGTGTTTTTAGGTTCAGGTTGTCTGATTTCAATTCCTGTTTCTTATACATCGTGTAAACATTCAAAAAATAAAAGTAATTAGCAACCTCCGGTCGATGCATGCTGTATGCAAAATCGATAAGTGGATTGACCGATACGAAATAGGGAGCTTGCCAGTCGACCAAGCCGCTTTTGTGCCAAACTTCTTTATCGTTGGCATACATATAGAGATGAAGGGCAAGCGCCCCTTTAAGATACTGTTCCGAACGTTCGAATACCATCCGCCAATAAGGATCCATGTTTTTAAAATCTTTCGCTAATACATTTTGGAACAGAGATTCGCGGAGTTGGAAGGCTTTTTTCATTTTATCGGGAGATTCGAGGTCCGAAGGGTACATATAAAGGTCTGATTCGTACAGGTCGGCGAATCTTCGGTAGCTGTATTGGAGATTGTTTTGTTCGCTTCCCCGTCCCTGATAACGTCTTTTGTGCGTTGTGGCAAACAATTCTTTGTCTTGCGTGATGGAATCCCCCGGAGTAAGCCGTAGCGTCACCCGTTCGCCCACTTTGTGTTCGGTCGGGTAGGCGATGAATATCTTCTTGTGGACGGTCGAATCGTCAGACAAGTCGAAATTGACATAGCTACAGGTAAATTCCGTATTCGGAGGAAGGGAGAACGAGGCGTCGATGACCCGCGTGTTTTGTGCCAGCCGAGGCATCCCGTCTTCCTGCCAGCCGGTCAGGATATCCTGTGCCGCCGGTGCAAGCAGTTTGTCCAAGGGTAAGGAATCCTGGACAGTCGTTTCCGGATAGGCGGACAACCCTGCCTGTCTTACTCCGAAAGGGACATAGTTTTTCGAGTAAGAAAAGGTAGTTTCTTGCCTGTCTAAAGTATGTGCTTTCCGGCTTTCCCGATCGTATGTGACGCGCAGGAACCGTTTGCCGACCATCTCGTGATCGAACGTAAAGTCCTGCTGATAACGGCTGTCAAAATAGTAGAAACCGGGCTTCCCGGTATCGTTCTTGCAATCGTACAGGCTCTTGAACGTGAAATCGAGGGTGAGGGTACGTGCATTCAGCTCCGTTACGGTCGCCCTGAAGGTGATTCGTCGGATGTTTTCCGCCCGCCAGGGAACCTTTTCTTCGATGCCCGGAGCCACATAGGGATAGTAGTGGACGGACTCGATTTCCACCCAATCGCCCTTTTTCAAAGAGTCGGGTGTATAGGGAACGAACGTTTCAGCCGAACCGCTGTTTACCAGAAAAAGGAGAAGCAATAGGAGTGCTGTTTTCATACCTGTAAAAATAAGATGAATAATTGAATTACCCTTCAAATATATCCCGTAAAGACCGCTTATTGTTGATTTAATGAGCGGATGGTTGTTTTGAATGAGTATCGGACCTCGTTTATAAGCTTCTGTTTTTTTGTTTTATCAACATAATCACCGGATTGGAGTCTTCGTCCAGTTCAGATGCGATCTCTTTGAGCTTCCCTTTGAGTTCTCCTTTGTTGTAAGATTCGACAAGTTGGTAGGCTTCTAAAGAGTTCCAGGATGTAATTT
Source organism: uncultured Parabacteroides sp. (assembly GCF_902493135.1). Taxonomy (GTDB): domain Bacteria; phylum Bacteroidota; class Bacteroidia; order Bacteroidales; family Tannerellaceae; genus Parabacteroides. The sequence continues at coordinate 28,910 of NZ_CABUOD010000034.1, read as the reverse complement.
CGTGACTAATGGGTTTAATCATGCTCATATAGATTTCTTTTTTTGTTGTAAAATCACCATTGTATATGGTGTATCCGGAAAAAGACTGTTCTTTCGTGTCGTATACGAAATACTTACTTGGAAATCCTTCTTGTGTGTTCCAGTCATATATATTTTTGATTGATTCCATAAAATAATAACGATCCGAAAATAACCGGATAATCAAACCCTCTTCCGGATTCATGGATTGAATCGACGGTGTTCTTGCGATAAAAGGATGTAAGTTGTAGTCCGGTAAAAAGGTGTATACCGTATCTGATGAAAGCTCTGAAAGTAGCCAATTGCCATTGAAGGGGAAGATGGAATAGTAACGACCAGGTCCGACCCCGATCACTGCTTGGCCGTTGTTTTCCTCTGTATTCCTTATTTGGCTTAAGAACTTCTTTTCTTTAAATGGGACTTTTATCTCTTGGGCAATGTGCCCATCCTGTTTGGATATAAGTACAAACGGAAGCTCTTTATTGTATTCGTCATAACAAATTAAATGCTGTCTGTCATAATTGAATATGTCGCTATAAAATTGGGAATCCGTACCGTTTTTGTGTTTAAAGCTTCTTTTGAAGTTGCCGTATAAATCATATACTACGATTTTTCTCCCTAAGATATCGTTTACGAACATTTCTTTGTCCTCTTCATCTAAAGTGACGGTGTAAAGACTTATATATTCTTCACCACTTTGTCCTTTACGATTAATCTTTCGTACGGCTTTACCGCTCCGGTCATACACAAAAATATTTCCGTCATTAATCCGGTTTCTGTTTTTTACTAATATGAATTCCTTACCGATATCCAATACGATACCTTGATTTATGAAATCATCGTTCGTTTCTAACGCAATATATTCGACATCCATAAAGTCCTGAAGTATCAATTCCTTTTTGGAGGAATAATTCTTAACAACATCAACCGTAATGAAATCATTACTGCCTTTCTGTTTTTGTCCTTTACTTTCCGCCACTATTGCCAGAAAAAGAATGATTGCTAAAGCTACATTGATTCTTTTCATATTCTATATCTGTATTTGATAAGCGATAATATAACCTAAAGGTTACTTTTTGTGTTTTACCAACATAACCACCCGATTGTCATCCTCCTCCAATGTCGCAGCGACTTCTTTTAGTTTGCCTTTCAACTTCCCCCTTTTATAGTCCCGACAAAGTTCGAAAGCATTGATAGTAGAGCACAATTCGCCTTTTGAATTGATTGGAGGCAATGTCACGATATAGATTTCTTTCTTATAAGAATAATCACCATTGTATAGGATATAGTTAAAAAAGTCCTTTTCCTGTATATCGTACATAAAGTACTTGCTCGGGAAACCTTCTCCTTTGCTAAAATCATATATATTCGTTACACTTTCCATGAAATAATAGCGATCGGAAATCAACCTTAAAACCACGAAAACTCCAGGATCCATGGTGTGGATAGGTGGTGTTCGCGCAATAAGTGGGCGCAAACTGTAATCAGGCATTAATGTGTAGATCGTATCCGAAGAGGCCTCAAATAGAATCCAATTACCATTAAAAGGAATTATACAGTTATGAGGACTTGGTCCTGCTGATCTTGTTACTCCTTTCTCATAATCTCTTACAACGATATGAAACAATTGCTTCTCTTTAAAAGGGACCTTGATTTCTTTCGTTATACTTCCATCTTGCTTCGACACAAGCAAGAACGGTATCTCAAAATTAAACTTATCATAACAGATCAAGTTGTTCTTGTCATAATCAAGCATATCCAAGTAAGACGAATTTTTCTCACTCTTTTGATTCAGATTTCGTTTGAAATTTCCTTCCAAATCATAAACCCTTATCTTCTTCGCACGAAAATCATTTACGAAAATCTCCTCATTTTCTTCATCCAACGAAACCGATCTTATAGACACGTATTCTTCTCCCCCTGTCCCCTGCGGTTTATTTTGCGGATAGCTTTTCCGCTCCGATCATATACGAAAATATTGCCATTATCATAATAATTTATCACTATTATGTATTTTTCGCCAACCGCCTGCACGCATGCCCGATTAACAAACTCATCATTTGTTTCCAGCGGAATATATTCCACATCCATGAAGTCTTGAAGAACCAGTTCTTTCTTGGGGTAAGAACCTTTCGTTACATCTACTGTTATAAAACCATCAGTCGATGAATTACCTCCACATCCTGCCATCACAAACAGGATGATTATTTCTATAAAAATTAATATTTTCATCTTCATATCATTTTATTTACTCTATTATTCTTTCACATGACAAAAATTTGCTGAAAACGGATGATATACACCAATCCCGGACATTCGATTGATGTACCGTTAGGCATGGACATATGAATCAACTTGTGTTCCAACACTGTCAATATTTTTTTACTTTTTAGACTTCACCAACATAACCACCCGATTGTCATCCTCCTCCAATATCGCAGCGACTTCTTTTAGTTTGCCTTTCAACTTCCCTTTTTTATAGTCCCTGCAGAGTTCGAAAGCATTTAAAGTAGCCCATAATTCGCCTTTGGAATTGATAGGGGTCAACATAGACATATAAAATTCTTTTTTATATGTATAATCACCATTGTATGCTGTATAACTATAAAAATCCTTTTCATGTGTATCGTACACAAAGTACGTTCTCGGAAAGCCTTCTTTTTTACTGAAATCATATACATTCTTTATGCTTTCCATGAAATAATAACGATTGGAAACCAACTTTAAAACTAAGAAAAATTCCGGATTCATAGTGTGGATAGGAGGTGTTCGTACGATAAACGGCCGCAAATTGTAATCGGGCATTAATGTGTAGATCGTATCTGATGAGGGTTCTAACAGAATCCAATTGCCATTAAATGGGATTATTCTACTGTATTCACCCGGTCCAGCAGCTCTTGTTCCTCCTTCATGTCTTAAAAGTTGAAGAAATAGCTTCTTCTCTTTAAATGGGGTTCTAATCTCTTTGGTTATGTTTCCGTCTTGCTTCGATACGAGTAGGAAGGGTATTTCTTGATTGCATTCATCGTAACAAATCAGATTCTCTTTATCATAATTAAATATATCCAAATAAAACTGGGTATCACCATCTTGTTTCTGTTTGATACTTCGTTTAAAATTTCCTTCCAAGTCATAAACCTTTATTTTTCTTGCCAAGAAATCGTTTATAAACATTTCATTGTTTTCTTCATCCAATATAACACTTCTACAAGAGATGTACTCTTCTCCCCCTTGCCCTTTACGATTTATCTTACGAATGGCTTTTCCGGTCCGGTCATACACAAAAATATCACCATTATCCTTATAGTTTTTTACTAATATGAATTCTTTACCTACATCCTGCACAAACCCTTGATTCACAAAGTCATCATTTGTTTCCAGCGGAACATATTCCACCTCCATGAAATCTTGAAGAACCAGTTCCTTTTTGGGAAAAGAATTTTTGGTGACATCTACCGTGATCAAGTCGTCTGCCGTTTGAACCTGTCTTTTGCAACCTGTCGTTATTAACAAAATAGATAGAAAGAAAATAGTTGTGCCTTTCATGCCGGGTAATTTATTATTGTTGCCAATCCTTTATTTGCCTGTTTCCAGGAATTCAAATCTATATGATAATGCTGGGGAATATCCGGCAAATGAGCAGATGGTCGTTTGGAATGAGTATTTATGATGGTAATGGCGAGCAATCGGTTTTGGGAACATTGCTCCGGTTAAAAGCAGATATAACCGGAGCATACACAGGCTTTTTCAGGCACACATATCATACAACCTCTTCAGAAGCATCCTTAACAGGAAGCGGCTCCAGACATTTCTTTTTACCGGGAAAGTTAACTTTCCCGGCATTCCTCCGGCAATATCGCCAGTGCTTTGTTCTCGTTGGCCTCCATGATCTCGCGTTCTCCAGGCCCTTTATCGTTGATGCCGCATAGATGGAGGATGCCGTGGATGATGGTACGGTGGAGTTCCTCGTTGTAGGAGGTGTTGAAGGCTTCGGAATTAGTCTTCACCGTATCGAGGCTGATAAACAGGTCCCCCGATATCTTGTCGCCGCTGGTATAATCGAACGTGATGATATCCGTATAATAATCATGTTGGAGGTACTGGCGGTTCACTTCCAGTATCTTCTCATCGGAACAGAAGATGTAGCTGATATCGCCGACTTTCTTCCCGTATGTGGCGGCAACCTCTTTCACCCAGTTGCCGACCGCTCTCTTTTTGATTGCCGGAAGCTTGATGTCTTCCGCGTAGAATGCTATTGCCATATTGTTATTCTTTTTGTGTTTTATCTTTCCGAATGGTATGTTAAAAAATATTACCCGCTATACTAATTCCAAATAGATGCACTACTAATCCGATTTACATGGGGTAGGAGTGTCATTTTGATAGTAGGTGAAAAATAGATTTGTCATAAATTTCCTGTTGTTTCTACTGTTTGTAAATTGTTACTCCAACCCTGTCGATATGTGCTTTTAAATCGGGGTTTGTAATGGATGAATAGGAGAGAAGATCGACGAAAAAGGGGAGGAGAGATGCTTCGAATGCTCCCGCGAGGCTGCACAAGTCTTCTCTTGTCAGGTTGGAGCCCTTGATTGCAAAGTCTATGTCCGAACCCGGCTTGTAATTGCCTTTTGCCCTTGAACCGAAGACGACTGCTTCCTCGACATGCGGATATTGCGAGAAGATCCGGTCGATGATCGCCTGATGACCGGGTGTCAGCCCTAATCGTATGATTGTATCTCCAACCATGTGTGTAACTCTTTTAACAGAGGAAAATATTTTGTTTGGATATTGTTTGTGACCAGTAGAGCCGTAGCCTCGTCATACGTATGAGTTGTCAGATTCCGGTCATGCAGGGCTTGCAACCAAAGGTCGCCGTCTTTGATATAACCGGATTGGAATGCTTGCCGCAAGGTGGCGCGAGGGGAGGGGCATGTGAATCCTTCCGCCTCCAGGTAATCTTTCAGGGTTTTCCATGAAAGTTCGAATGTGAATTCGTAAATCTGGACCAGCCCGGCTTGCAAGACGAAATTGTCAGGGTCGTTCCGTATGATCCGGATCGCCTCGCTTAGTCGGATGAAAGCTTTGTTGAAATTCTGAAAACGTTGTTTCCAGCGTATATCTTGTTGTTCCATGTTTCTTTCTTTATTTACGATACGAAGATACGAAATTTTTCAGGTAAAAAACAGATACGTCATAGCTACCGCCGCAATCGCCCCGGCTAAATCGGCCAGCAGTGAACAGGGGATCGTATAGTAGGTATTGCGGATTCCGACACTGCCGAAATAGAGGGCAACGACGTAGAAAGTCGTGTCGCTCGATCCTTGCACGATGGAGCAGAGGCGGCCTATGAACGAGTCCGCGCCGTAGGTGTTCATCGCGTCCAACATCATACCCCGCGCCCCGCTGCCGCTGAGCGGTTTCATCAGCATGGTAGGCAGACCTTCCACGAACTGCGTGTCCAGTCCTGCTGCCGCGACTCCCATGCGGATGCCGTCGATCAGGAAATCCATCGCTCCCGAAGCCCGGAAAACAGCAATGGCGACCAATACGGCGATGAGGTAGGGGATGATGGTCACGGCGGTTCGGAACCCCTCTTTCGCCCCTTCTATAAAGGTGTCGTAGACATTGATTTTCTTACGGATTCCGCTGATGATGAATCCGCATATGATGGAGAAAAGCAAAATGTTGGCAAACAGGGTAGAGTAGAGGGAGACCGACTGCTGGCTCATCATCCCGAAAAGCAAGGCCAGACCGCCGATGAACGCGATCATACCGCCGAAGAAAAGCAGCAGGTTCCGTTGCAGGATGTTGATCCGTTGTTTGAAGCAGACCGCCAATATGGCGACCAGGGTAGAAGAGAAGGTCGCGAGCATGAGGGGCAGGAAGACATCGGCCGGGTTGGCCGCTCCCATCTGTGCCCGGTAGGTCATGATGGAGACCGGGATCAGCGTTAGTCCCGAAGCATTGATGCAAAGGAACATGATCATCGGATCGCTGGCTGAATCCTTCTGCGTGTTCAGTTCCTGCAACTCTTTCATGGCTTTCAGTCCCATCGGCGTGGCGGCATTGTCCAAGCCTAACAAGTTGGCCGAAATGCACATGAAAATGGAGCCCGTTGCCGGATGGTCTTTCGGTATTCCCGGAAAGAGCTTGCTGAACACGGGCGCCGTCAACCGGGCAAACGCCTGTATCACGCCCCCTTTTTCCCCGATTTTCATGATGCCGAGCCAGAGAGCCAGGACTCCCGTCAGTCCGAGGGATATCTCGAACCCTGTCTTTGCCGAGGCAAAGGAGGCGTTGATGATGTTGGTGAAAACTTCCGTGTCTCCGCCGATGGCTAATTTGCAAAGTGCCACCACGAAAGCAATCAGAAAGAAGGCGATCCAGATATAATTTAGAACCATAGTAGTTGTTGACAGGTAATAAGATACTTGTTAATGGTTACAAAAATAGGAAATAATCCGCTTTATCGGAAAAAGAAGGCGGGAAATGGCAGATTGTTTGCTTAGTTGCAAAAAGCTGATTACTTTTGGAGGATGTTTTTTGTGTTTAATCAATTCAAATTTGGTGTATAATATGATGAATAAAATCGGGTTAACCTTGCTGCTTGTCTGGTTGGCTGTGATGGCTATTGCTGCCGATTATTCCTATGAGCGTAATGTCCCGTACCGTAGAAATGCAGGTGATGAATATGCTTCCAAGATGTGCCGTCTGGATATTGCTTACCGGTCGGGCGTACAAAACGCGCCGGTCGTAGTCTGGTTTCATGGCGGCGGCTTGACCGGCGGGAGCCGTGAAGTCCCTTCCGCGTTATTGACGGACGACATGGTAGTCGTAGGTGTCGAATACCGTTTGTCGCCGCATGTGGAGACGATGGAGATCGTGGATGATGCCGCTGCCGCCGTTGCCTGGGTATTCGATAATATCGGAAAATACGGTGGCGACCCCTCCTCCATCTATATTGCCGGCCATTCCGCCGGCGGCTATCTGGTCGATATGGTCGGGTTGGATAAGAAGCAGTTGGCGCGTTACGGGAAAGATGCCGACAAACTTGCCGGGATCATCCCTTTCAGTGGTCAGGTGATCACCCATTTCGAAACCCGCAACCGGCGAGGGCTGGAACCTTTGCAGCCGACGATCGACGAAACGGCTCCCTTGTATCACGTCCGTCCGGACTGCGCCCCTATCCTGATCCTTTCCGGTGACCGTGAGAAGGAATTGTATGGCCGTTACGAAGAGTCCGCCTATTTCTACCGCCTCTTCAAACTGCTCGGCCATCCTGATGTGACGCTTTACGAATTAGGCGGTTTCGACCACGGCAGTATGTGCGCCGCCGCTTTCCCCTTAGCCGTACGGTTTATCCGTGACCATACACTTTCGAATCAACCCGAAAGTAACAGATAAATGATCATTTACCTTCATTAAGTTGAATAAAAAGAATAGTTATGACAAAGATATTAGTTACTTACGACATGTTCCGCGAAGGTTTTACCGAGCTGGAAAGCAAGTATGAAGTTACTTTTCCCGAAGGAAGAGATTTTACGTACGAAGAAGTTTTAGAGATGATTCCGGAGTATGACGTGTTGTGCTCGATGTTCGATTTCCCGGTAAACAAGGAATTGATCGACCGTGCCTCCAAACTGAAAATGGTGGCAAACTATGCTGTCGGTTACAACAATATCGATGTCGCCTACTGTCTTGAAAAAGGAATCACGGTAGCCAATACCCCCGACCCCGTGACGGCCCCTACCGCCAATCTCGCACTCGGCCTGATGCTCGATGTGGCACGCCGCATTACCGAATGCGACCGTAAGCTGCGCCGGGAAGGTCTTGGCATGAAAGTCGGCGTCCTGGAGAATTTAGGCATCAACGTTACCGGGAAGACGTTGGGTATTATCGGTATGGGACGTATCGGGAAAGCCCTTGCCCGCCGGGCGAATGCTTGTGGTATGGAAGTCCTCTATCATAACCGTCGCCAACTGTATGTCGAAGAAGAGACAAAGTTGAACGTGACATACGTTTCCAAAGAGGAGCTCCTCTCCCAATCCGATTTCGTCTCCCTGAATGCCCCTTATACACCGGAAACCTACCATATCATCGGGGAAGCCGAACTGAAGCAGATGAAGCCGACAGCCGTCCTGATCAACACCGGCCGTGGTCCTTTGGTCGATGAAAAGGCTTTGGTGCAGGCGTTGAAAGACGGGACGATTCATGGCGCCGGCCTGGATGTCTTCGAGTTCGGCGATTATCCCTTGCCGGATTTGCTGGAAATGGAAAATGTCGTCCTGACGCCCCATATCGGGACGCAGACGCTGGAAACGCGTATTATCATGGCGCGTACGGTCTGCAACAATGTAATCGGATTCCTGGAAGGCGACCGTCCTGTGTCACGGGTGCTGCGTCCATGACGGCGGAGTTTGTGCTGAGTGAACTGCAATCGGTCGGTTCACCCGAAAAAGCCGCCCATCTGAGCCGGTTTTTCAAGACCGGACCGGGGCTATATGGCGAAGGCGACCGCTTTTTAGGAGTCGTCGTCCCGCAAACCCGCAGCATAGCCAAGGCCAACAAGGCGATGCCACTGAAAGAATTGCAACTCCTGCTGGATAGTCCGTGGCATGAGGCCCGCCTTTGCGCCCTGTTGGTTCTGGTCTATCGCTTCCAGGATAAGAAGACTCCGGAAGCTGAACGGGAAAAGATGTATCGTTTCTATTTGAAGAATACCCGCCGCTGCAATAATTGGGATTTGGTGGATTTATCCTGCCGGGATATTGTCGGCGAATATTTGGTGGACCGGGACCGTTCCGTCCTGTATGAACTGGCTACCAGCGATAACCTCTGGGAACAGCGGATTTCGATCGTCTGTACCTGGGCCTTTATCCGCCGTTCGGATTTTACCGATACATTGGCGTTGGCCGAACGGTTGATGACGCATAAACATGACTTGATGCATAAAGCCGTAGGCTGGATGCTCCGCGAGGTGGGCAAAAGGGACCGGGATACCCTCACCGACTTTCTGGAACGTTATGCGACACAGCTTCCGCGTACGGCTCTCCGCTATGCCATCGAGCATTATCCCGAAGACCGGCGCCAGTATTTCTTAAAGATGAAATAAGGGATGGACGAACAACTGAAAGCGAAATTGAAGGAATGGGCCGGAATCTATAATGTGAAGTCTTTTATACCCGATGACCCGGTTCAGTTCCCCCATCGGTTTGCAGGGAAACAGGATATCGAAATATCCGCGTTTATCACTTCATGGATCTCCTATGGACGCCGGGAGCTGATCCTCCGCAAGGCGGACTGGTTGCATAGCCGGATGGGCGGAAGCCCTTACGAGTGGATATTGTCCGGGCGGTATCGGGAACTGGTTTCGGAGGTCCCGGCCGGCAAGCGCGATACGTTTTACCGCTTTTATACGCATTCGGACCTGCGTGCCCTCTGTGGCCGGTTGAAAGAGATATATGGGCGCTATGATTCGTTGGAAGACGCATTGGCTGCAAGCCCCTATCCGAATCCGGTTCTTAAGTTGCAGGATCTCTTTTCCGGCATAAAGGGCATTCCGGTGATGGGTGGTACTTCTGCCTGTAAACGCCTGGCGATGTTCCTCCGCTGGATGATCCGGACCGATGGAATCGTCGATTTCGGGATTTGGCAGACCGCCTTTCATCCCCGCCAGTTGATTATCCCGCTGGACACGCATGTTCACCAGATTTCATTGGAACTCGGCTTGACGCAGCAGCGAACCGCCACCCTGAAAACGGCGCTTGAGATAACCGAGGCCCTATCGCGTATCTTCCCGGATGATCCCTGCTTGGGTGATTTTGCCTTGTTCGGGTATGATATAAACAAGAAAAAAGAGTAATGGAAAAAGAAAGAAATAAGATCGCTTCTGTTTGTGTGTATTGTGCTTCCAGCACGCAAGTCGCTCCTGCCTATCGGGAGGCGGCAACCGAGCTGGGACGCCTGTTAGGCGAACGGAACCTGCGGGTGATCAACGGGGCCGGCAATTCAGGCTTGATGTGCGCCGTGTCGGATGCTACGCTGGCTGCCGGTGGAACGGTTACGGGCGTTATTCCCCGTTTTATGGTGGAACAGGATTGGTGTCACAAGGGGCTTACCGATCTGGTCGAAGTCGACAGTATGCACGAACGCAAACAACGGATGGCCGACCTCTCGGATGCCGTGATCGCCCTTCCGGGCGGATGCGGCACTCTCGAAGAGTTGCTGGAAGTCATCACCTGGAAACAGTTAGGCTTGTATCTCAACCCGATTGTCATCCTGAACATAAACGGCTACTTCGATCCCCTTTTGGAGATGTTCCGAAGAGCCGTCGACGAGCATTTCATGCGCCCGCAGCATGCAGGACTTTGGGCGGTCGCCTCTACCCCGGCCGAAGCTGTCGGCCTGATTTATTCGGAACCACGTTGGGATGCGGATATCCGTAAACTGGCTTTGGTGTGAATCAGGGGAGCGTCAGTTCAAAAGCATTGACCTCCGGCGTGCGGATGCCCGGCTTTAGTTCTCCGCCAATTATGATTACCGTGTTGGCATTGTTTGCGATGCCGGCGCCGGCACGTGCCGGTTCTTCGTAGTCGCCTAAGTGGGTCCAGCGCTTTGTGAAAGTGTTGTATTGTAGCAGGGAGGTGTTGAACTTATACCAGTCGGCAGGATGCAGCAGATAATCCGGTTGAGGGCGGTTAAGAGCGTCACGGAAACGGTCGTAGTTCACGCCTCCTGCCAGCAGGATGGAGCTATCGCCCGATGCGACGGCGCAGCCTCCCGTAACGGTACGGTGGGAACCGTCTGCTAAAGAAGGCAAGGATCCTTCGTCTCTCCACTGTTTTGTCTCCGGATGATAAGAAAGCATGTCTGTACAGACAATGGCTTCCTGACGGGCGGATGCCGGCTGGAAACCTCCTGCCAGATAAAGTCGCACGCCGTCCCCGGATTGCTGGGCTGCCAGGACGGGCTGTACGCGGGCAGGTCCGGGAAAATCCGGTAGCCGCACCCATTCCTTTTGAGGCGACGGCGTTAGCTGCAATGAAAAGAGCAGGTTTGTTGGGACGGTTCGCGAACCGCCCTTACCTATTGTCGTTCGCAGCTCGCCGTTCCCCCCGGCGACATACAGGCAACCGCCGGCGTATGCGGCCGACAGGTTATCCATCGGCATAGGGAGTGGCGGCAGTTCGGAGATATGCAATTGTTGCTTTTCCCTGTCCCAATTCAGGAAAAAAACCTGTTTGGAAGCTCCTTGCCGGTTGTTTCCTCCGATCCAAACGATCCCTTCGGGGGTTGTGACCGATGCCCCGTAGGCAAGCGGCAACGGCAGTCTGCCGATCCTTCTCCATTCGGCGGGAGATCGGTCAGCCATATCTAATGCGTATATATCGCTGTAGTATTCTTTTGTCCCCCCTTCGGCCGCCGGTTTGTCGGGAAAGTTACACCCTCCGGCCACCAATAGCTTGCCGCCACTGATGCCCGTAAACGGAGCCGATACGCCCAATGCCGGATCCTTTTCAGTGCCGGGCAGGTCGGGCAACCGGGACCAGCTGACCGGAGCCGCTTCCGAACGGAATGTCGAAGCCGGCAGCTCCGCTTCGTTCACTAAATTGGCACGGGTGAAAGGTTGCCAGCCGTAACGGACGAATTTCGGGTTCCGGATCTGTCCGCTCCATACTTTTACGGTCTTTCCATCGATGATCTGTGCCTCTGCGGGGACGAATAAACCATCGTGTTCGGCTATCTCGAAAGTACGCAGCCGGTCGCCGTCGGAACTGTGCATGCCTTTTCCGTAATCGAATGTGACATAGGCGGCGCCGTCCTTGAATGTCGCCGAGCGGTAGAGAGGGCCGGAAGGCAGGACCTCGTGCCCGTAGGTCTTGTTGAGCGCCCAGTGAGCGAGGCGTTCCCCTATCTCCCGTTTGTGGCGCGGGTGGACATCCAGGGAGTCGCCGTGGTCGCTGCTGACCGCCATGCCGCTGTTGGGGATCGACCGGAGCATCCGGCGTTGGCTGTCCCGGAACCAGGGCCAGCCGGGACGGTCGATGCTGGATAGTTGCACATAATAGAAAGGCAATTCTTCCGCCCAGTTCTCCCGCCAGTTTTTTGTCAGCAGATGGAACAGTCTCTCATGCGCTTCCATATTGTGGGCGTTCGATTCTCCCTGATACCAGATGATCCCCCGTATCGGGAACTTTTCGAGCGGCCGGATGCCGGACTCGTATAAGTAGCAAGGCTCGTAGGGATGCCGTTGCTGTTTGTTCGCCGATTTGCGGAGATTGAGGGCGGCGCGTTCCCGTGCCCAGCCTTGAATGAAATCATTCTGTTTCCAGTCGTAGAGGATGTCGGGAAACTCGAGTTCCAACGTCTTGCGGTCTATCCAGGCTTCCGCCGGCGAACCGCCTATGGCGTTCAGGATCAGTCCGACCGGGACCTGCAAGCTGTCTGACAACATCTGCCCGAACGCAAAGGCCACGGCGGAGAAACGGTTCGCCGTCTCTTCGTTGCATTCCTTCCATTCGGTGTCCCGATAATATTGGAGCCTGTTGAGGGAGTCCAGTGTCGAAATGTCCCATTCCACCGCACTTGTCGCCCACCGGGGCTTCATATCGAAAAGGCGGATTTGCGGTTTCCCGGCGGCAAATTCCAGAAAAGCCTTTCGTTGGCTGTCGATGGCACTGCTGACCTGGAACGCCATATTCGACTGGCCGGAACAAAGCCATACTTCGCCGATCAGGACATTCGTATAATCCAGTCTTCCGGATGCGGCGGAGATACTCAACGTGTACGGTCCTCCTGCCTTCATCGGCGGCAGGGTGACCGACCATTTCCCGTCCGGAGCCGTTACCGTTTCGCCTTTCTGTCCGGCGATGCCGACCGTCACTTTTTCCCCGGCATTGGCTGTCCCGGCTATCCGGAGCGGTTTCTCCCGTTGGAGTACCATATTGTCCGAATAGGTCACGGGCATTTGAAGACCTCCGTAATCTCCGGTCAATGCCCGGCAGACTGTCCGCGCGATGATTCCGGCCCCTTCGGCTGTAGGATGCAAGGCGTCGGACAAGAGGTCGGGCCGGTCGTACAGTCCCGCTTGCAGGTCGATCAGCCCGGTATGGGCGAGTGCTGCGATTTCTTCGATGTTTTGTTGTATCTGCCAGTACCAGTCGCGTGTGCCCGATTTGAAGCGCGTGTGACGGTGGGAGATCGGCGTCAGGCGGCAGATCCATATTTCACACTTCGGATTCGCTTGCCGGAAAGCATCGATCAGGGCCAGATAATCCTTCGTGAAGTCATCCCGGTAATTCGGCCAGTCGCGCGGATCGGTGTCGTTCAGCCCGAGGTGGATGACGACCCGGTCGGCGGCAAAGTCGAGTGCCGCCTTGCATTCCTCCTGCTCGTTGTAGGAACGGTGTCCCCTTCGCAATAGCGTCGCCCCGCTTTTTCCGAAATTGGCGACTTCGTATCCGTTGCCCAACATTCGTTGGAGCTGAGCGGGATAGCTGTTCTTTTCGCGGTCCTCGATTCCGTGACCGTACGTTACACTGTTACCGATACAGGCTACCTTGATCTTTTGCGCTTGGATGGTGCCTGTCGTTTGTTTCATGCCTATGGAACAAAAGTTTTCCGCAAGGGAAACAAAAGTTTCTCTATAGGGAAACTTTTCTCCGTTCCAAGCCTCTTTCTGCGGCCAGGGAAGCAAATGAGGGATACCGGCTGCACAGGCGACCAATATCCCTACATATAAACTTATCAATATGAACAGTATGCGTTTCATGCCGGATTATTTGACCAGGTCGGTCAGCTTGACGGCCTGGAAAGTCATATGGGCGACGCTCGATTCGTAGAAGATGCCGACCGTCTCCTTGTCGATCATGGACAGGCAAGAATAGCCCCAGCCTTCCTCTTCGTCCAGCGTCACCTGGTTGGAGAGCGGCCAGGTCATGCCTCCGTCCGTACTTACCTTTATGGTGATATGGTTACGTCCCTTCGTCGTGTTCGGGTTGGAGAAGATCAGCAGGTCTTTTCCTGTTATGTTGTCTTTGGCATCCACGTGGATGAGGCTTGCCATACAAACCGGTTCCTGCAGGGCGCTGCGGCTGGACGGATGTTCGTGCCAGGTCTTGCCCAGGTCGCGGGTGATGGCCACGGCGCGGCTGCCTCCCCGGTTGTCACGCATGTTCAGCATCAGGACGCCCGGTTCGATTTCGGCAACCTGCGCCTCGGTCGTGTTCGTGCGTGCCAGGTTATGCAGATGCCAGGTGCTTCCCCGGTCTTTGCTGTACATGATGCCGGCATTCGGTACGCGGGTGGAATCGATGAACTGGATCGGGAAAACCAGCGTCCCGTCTTTCATCGTGATGCCCCGGCCCGGTCCCTGCAACAGGAAGTACCAAGAAGGATCTTTCACCTGCGAGGTGATGTTGATCGGCCGGCTCCAGGTCTTGCCGTCATCTTCGCTTTTGACAAGCATCAGTTGCGCTGTATTGTCCGGTTCCATGCCCGGCATGGAGTTCCACCAGGCACGTCCGTTTCCCATGCCGTGCGTCCAGGCGGCCACGATCCAGATCGTATTTGTCTTTTCATCCACCAGGATAGACGGGTCGCCCACTCCGTTTTGTGCGTGGGGCAGGCCGCCCGTTTCGCCGAACGTCATCGCCACGCGCATCGGTTCCCAGGTCTGTCCCTTGTCGGTGCTGCGGCTTACCCCTATGTCGACCATTTCCTGCAGGTCCACGCTGCTGTTGTAGCGGATATCGTACACGCCCAAGAGCGTCCCGTTATTGGTTGTCACCAGTCCCGGAATACGGTAGGCTGCGGCCCCGTCGTCACCGGCATGGCGGACACCGATTCCCATGCGGCGGACATCCGGTTTGCCGTCCCACACGATTGCCGCCGGCATGTTATTGATTTCCGCCATCGGCATCTGGACGGTGAAGGTAGTCAGCAGGGAAGCCTCAGGCTTCATTTCGATGCTGACCCAGTAATAGTTGATTCCTTCCACCATCGGCTGGTTGCTGGTGAAGGTCACGACATTGGCGATATCCGTCACCTCGCTCTGCTTCACGGAGTAGGCGGGATTGGCAACCTTTGTCTTGCCTTCCGCATGGCTGGAAATGTAGGCAACCGGACGGTAATGCTTTCCCTGCCGGGAAGTCGCCTCCGTTCCGCTATAGAAAAGACGTAAAGCCTTTATGTCGTTCAGGTCGATCCCCTTTTCGAATTGCAGGGAAAGCTTGTTGAGTACGTCTCCTTTGTGTGCCTGTATGCGTATTTCCACCAGGATATTGTCTGTCCGGTCGATCAGTATCGGGATCTGCGGCTTTCTGACAAATAAACTGTCGGCTGCAAAGGCCGTTTGCAGGAAGAGAAGGAGGCTGAAATAGAAAAGGATCTTTCTCATGATGTTTTTATTTTAATTATTTATCGGTCATGTTGAC
The DNA here is from genome assembly GCF_902493135.1 of uncultured Parabacteroides sp. Taxonomy (GTDB): domain Bacteria; phylum Bacteroidota; class Bacteroidia; order Bacteroidales; family Tannerellaceae; genus Parabacteroides. The sequence goes on along the minus strand of NZ_CABUOD010000034.1, from coordinate 13,458 downwards.
TGTTTTCGGGCGTAAGAAGATGACTTCCACCACCAAGGCGACGAATACCAAGCCGGCCATCATCGCGAAATCATGTCCTAAGTTGCCGGCGTCCGTCGATTCGCCCAACAGTTTTGTGATGATCGCCCCGGCAAATACCCCGGTCATGTTCATGATGCCGTAGGCGGTCGCCCGGTAGCGTGGCGATACGAACTGGCAGAGGATCGGCATGTTGTTGGCATCGAAAATGCCGAAACCGATACCGAAACAAAGCCCGCCGCCGATAATCATCGCGAAACTCGTGCCGAACCCTAACAGCAGCAGTGCCGGAATGGTCAGGGCAAGCCCGATGGAACCGGTATAAATGCGTCCCCGTACATTGCGCTGAATCCATTTGTCGGATAAGATACCGCCTGCAATCACCCCGATGAAGGAAGAGATCGCGATCGTGAAGGTGGACAATGGTCCGGCCTCCGACATATCGATGGACAAATTCTCCGAGAACAAAGTCGGCAGCCAGTTTTTAGTCGCCCAACCCGGCAAGCTCGAAGTGGCGAAGTAGAGCAGGATGATCCAGAATGAAATGTTGACGAACAACATCCCCATTCCCTTTATCGCCGCTTTCACTGGACTCTCTTTCGGTCCGGGTCCTGCATCCGGTTTGACGGCCGTATGGTCTTTTTTCTCTTTCAGGAACAGGATCAATACGAGACTGTACGCGATCCCGATAATCCCGAACCAGTGGAATGTCGTTTCCCAACTGTAGGCTCCTGCGATCGTTGCTCCGAAACCGCCCAATGCCTGTCCGGTGTAAAGCCCGGTCATATGGATGCCGACCGCTAATGACCGCGTCTTTTCTTGGTGGTAATCCGTGATCAGCGAAAGTCCGGCAGGGATATACAATGCCTCGCTGACTCCCATGATGGCGCGGAGAATGTAAATCTGGTTGAAATCAGTCGAATATCCCATCATCAGCGTAACGAACGACCAGACGAAGAGACTGCCCACGATCAGCCATTTCCGGTTGATCCGGTCGGCGACCATACCGGCGACGGGGCTCATCAGGCCGTATATCCACAGGAACACCGCCATCAGGCGCCCGAAGTTCGTGGCAGATTCCAGTTCGGTAATATCGATCATCATGGCAGACTTCATGGTCGAAAGCATCTGTCTGTCCATGTAGTTTAACAAAGCCACGCCCCAAAGCAGGGCGACAACGATCCAAGGGTAATATTTCCGATTGTTTATCATAGCCCTGAAAGAATTTCCTTACATAAAAGATTACATTTCAGAAGCATCCGGGGGATGTGGAACGGACCTTTGTACATGTTCCCCTTTGCCGGTTGCGAGAGCGTCCCGTCGTAATGGAAATAGCCGAACCATTCGCCGTATTCCTTGTCCGGGAAACGGGCGTAAGTGTATTCGTTGATCAGTTTGTGCATTTCGAGGTATTTCGGGTCGCCTGTCGCTTCATAGGCATACAGCGTGGCGATGATGGCTTCGCACTGCGGCCACCAGAACTTCATGTCGTGCCAGTATTCCTGCTGCGGACGGTTCTTGCAATCCCTGAAATAGGTGATTCCGCCATGTGTTTTGTCCCAGCCCCATTCCCAGGACCAGTCCAGGACCGTGAGCCCCATCTGCTTCAGCTGCGGGTCCCAGTTCCGGTGCTTGGCCTCTTCGAGGATGAACCATGCCGTTTCGATGGAATGGCCCGGATTGATGGTCCGGCCGGGAATCGAATCGATAAATTCGCCGTTCGGCCCGACCGTTTCGAGGATGGCCTTAAACTCCGGCTTCATGAAATCACGACGTAGTTCGGCTATCGACTCGTCGATCTGACGTGTCAGGACAGGATCGTCTACTGCCTCCCGGATGCGGGCGGCAGTATCGATCAGGATCATGCAAAAGGAATGCCCTTTTGCAACGAATCCTTCTCTGAATTTGGGCTCTAATGCGCCCGGTGTGTTTTTGTAATAGAGAATCTGTTTGAACAGCTTGACCGCTTTTTCAGCATAGCTCTTGTCACCCGAAGCGATCGAATACTGAGCCATGGCGATTGCGGCAAACGTTTCGGAAAATACATATCGGCGTTTTCGTACGGGAGTTCCTGTTTTCGTCACCTCGTAAAACATGCGGCCGTCGGTATCGAAACAATATTTCTCGATAAAGTCGATCCCGTTTTTACAAGCTTCCAGCCATTCGGCCCGTTTTTCGAGGTTGTTGTAAGCATAAGCGAGAATAAAGGCGAACCGTCCCTGGAACCAGACCGACTTGTTCGTGTCCAGCAGCGAGCCGTCCCGGTCCAAACAGGTGAAGTAGCCTCCGTTCTCATGATCGATACCGTATTTCAGCCAGAAAGGCAGAATGTCGGTCAGTAAATCGTTTTTGTATTTTTCGCCCCAATACTCCAGGTATTCGGACGGCTTTGTCGTGTCGTTCATGGCGTTTATGGATTTAGAATTTATTGCATCTGTCGAAGAAATGAATGGCTTCGAGCTCCGCTTTCATGGCGGCCTCTTCCGCATCCGTCATATTCTGGAACGGCGTCCGGTTCTTGCCCAGGTCGAGCCCGATCAGCTTCATGATCCGCTTGCCGCCCACGATATTGCCGCGATAATGGCAGATCACGTTGATCACTTCCTGTGAGAAGTTCTGGCGTTCGCGTGCCGTTTCGAGGTCTCCGGCGGCCCAGGCTTCGAGTATCCCGGTCAGCTCTTTGCCGTTGTAGTTGGTCGTTCCGCCGATGCCGCCTTGTGCGCCGCCCATTGCCAGGCATGGAAGGATTGTTTCGTCCTGTCCGTGAAGCATATCGAATTTGCCGTCTTTATACAAGCGGCACTGGTTGTATTCGTACAGGCTTTCGTATGTATATTTGATGCCGGCGAAGTTCGGGATACGCCCGTCCACCGCTTTCAGCAGTTCGACCATCGGCAGGAAAGCGCCGTTGAAAGCCGGGATATGATAGTAATAGAAAGGAAGTCCGGGTGCACCGGAAGCGATTTCTTCGCAGTATTTCACCAGTTCTTCTATCCGGTTCACTTTCGGGAATGGCGAGGCCATGGCTCCGATTCCCCAGGCTCCGATCTTTTGGGCATGCGCAGCCAGCTTGTGGCTCGCTTTTACGCAGGTGCTGCCTACGTGTACGATGACCTTGAATCCTGAAGGCGCCACTTCTACCCATCTTTCAGCCAGTTTCATGCGCTCTTCGTCGGTCAGCATATAGCCTTCTCCCGAAGATCCGTTGATAAACACTCCCTTTAAACCGTTTTTGACCAGAAGCTTAGCATACGCTTCTATCGGTTCGTAATTTACTTCCCCGTTTTCGTAGAACGGTGTGAAAGGTGCATCAATTAAGCCTTTAATCTTTTCCATTATCTGTGCGATTTAATGTGTTTTACTTTTAATAATGTATCATGCCGAGCAGCTTGCTTCTCGATAAGAGGCAGGCTCCGAATGCGCCTGCCCTTTCCCCTAATTTGGATATTCTGATTTCCGTGTCCTGGTTGACCAGGTTGAGCGAATATTTACGGATGGCGCTCTTGATCGGCAGGCTGATATATTCGCCTGCCAATGAAAGCGTTCCGCCCAGAATGACCAGTTCCGGATTGAAGATGTTCATCAGCCCGGCAATGCCTTTCCCTAAATTTAGCCCCATTGTTTCCAGAATCTCGATACAGAGCACATCTTCTTTCCGTACCGCCTCGAGCAGGTCGTCGAGCGAGATTTCCTCTCCGTTGTCCAGCTTCCGGGCGAGTATGGTGTTGCTGCCTTCCCGGTGACGTTCCATCAGGATGCGGTGGAAAGCCGATCCGGAAGCCTCTGTTTCGAGACAGCCTTTCTTGCCGCAATGGCACAGCACTTCGTTCTCGAACATGCAGAAATGTCCGAACTCTCCGGAAAAGCCGGATTTCCCGTAGTATAAATTACCGTCGATGATGATGCCCAGTCCCAGCCCCCACGCCATATTGACGAACAGGATGTTCTTTTCTCCCTGCACGGCTCCTTTCATATATTCGCCGTAGGTCATGGCCCGGCTGTCGTTCTCAATGAAAACCTTCGCCTGCAACCGTTCTTCGAGAATCTGGGCAAGGGGTTTCTCTTCGAAATAGAAAATGCTGTAGCTATAGCCCGATGTCGGATTCACGCGGCCGGTGATGTTGACTCCGATCGCCAAAATCTTCTTCCGTTCGACTGGCAATGAAACGATGAAATCGTCAATCATCTGGCAAAACTGCTCCAGTGAGGCAGGCGTATTTTCGAATTGGTAGGGGATGTTTTCTTCGAGTTGTACCTTGTCGCCCTTGAAATCGATTGCTGCGATGTTCAGTTTGTCTTTCAGCATATCGACTCCCACGAAATATCCGGATGCCGGATTGAGGCCATAAATGTTCGGTTTGCGTCCTCCGCTGGTTTCCTGTTTACCGAAGTCCAGGATATAGCCGTCATCCTGAAGCTCGGCGACCAGTTTGGTGACGGTCGGAATACTCAGGTCCATTTCACGGCCCAGATCGGCAATGGTCGCATCGCCATTGGCAATATAATAGTGGATGATCTTCTTTTTTAGAAGTTCGCTGCGGTTGTTATTATCGGAAGACAGTAAAAATTTTGTATTCATGGCTATAGAATATTATAATATTGAAATGGCTCTACAAAAGTATGTAAAATTTTTTCAAATATAGGGTTGTGAAAATAAAAATTTCAGGGTAATCATGCCGGAATATTCTATTTTGTTCCCTACGCTCGCTGTCGTGTAGAGAAAGGAGCTTGCAACAACCGAAAAGCGGCATATTCTACGCAAGTTCATGTGTGATGAAACTACAATAACCCCTCCTAAAAGACGGATATTTGTATTTCGCTAATATTCAAAACTTTGTCAAATATCTTGTTTCTTAAAAAATATTACCCTTGCGGAAAATTTGAAATATATGGGGTATAAAATCAAATTTCATGCGCTACTGTTTCGATTTGGACCAACGGGTATTTGGGGAAACGGTACAATAAGCTAAGTATGATAAAAAGTTTAGTTTTAAGAATATTTCCTCTTCGAGTTAAAAAGACTCTTGCAGGTATGTAAAACGATGTTTTTTATGTAAGTTTGCAAAAAGTAAAACGATAAAATGGAAACAAATCAAGGAGGACTTGACTCGGCCATGCTCCCATTCGTAATGCGTGAACTGGTTGAATTGGTTATGAAGAAAAAGGTGCTGTCTTTGGAAGATGCGCTGTATTATATTTATTCTTCCAAATTGTACAAATTGCTGTCGGATGAGAAAACGAAACTATGGTATTCAAGTACGTTATCGCTTTATGATACACTGGAAAAGGAAAAAACTGAAGAAAAGCGACAGCAAAACGATGATACGAAGGTTTTGCTTTTCAAGATGTTTTGTATTGAAAATTACAGGGAGGCAAAGAAACGAAGTGCGGCAGAAACTTTGTTACTGTTTTCCAAATATAAAGTCTTTGATTTTTTGGATGAAAATTTTGAAATGCTTCATACCCAAGACACAGAATATATATTAGATACTATAACGACCTATATTCATAAAAAGAAATGAGACTATATCATGGATCAACAGTAACCGTGAAACGGCCAAGCATACGAAAAGGACGGAAAACTACGGACTTTGGAAAAGGATTCTATACGACAACCAATTTCGAACAAGCAAAAAAATGGGCATTACTGAAAAAGAATAGAGAACAGAGTGAAAAAGCGATCGTTTCTGTTTATGAGGTTCCCGATAATATTCTCGATAAGGAATACTCTGTTCTTCGGTTTACAGGTGCAACAAAAGAATGGCTGGAGTTTGTGGTCAATAACCGTAGAGGCAAAGAAGCAGGTGGCTATGATTTGATAATGGGGCCTGTTGCAAACGACCAGTTGTATGCGACAATCCGGCTTTATGAACAAGGAATCGTTACGGCTGAAGCTGCTATTGAGATGCTAAAAGCGCATAAACTGTTCGACCAACTTTCATTTCATGCGGAACAGGCCGTTTTACTGCTGAAGTTTGTTGAATCAGTTGAAGTGAGAGACTGAGCAAGTCCGGCATATATCCGGATAAACAGTTTGTCACAATAATAAGAAAGAAAATTATAATATTATGAATATAAATCTAAACGGATTTACAGCGTTTGTTACCGGTAGTTCCAGCGGTATGGGCTTTGAAATGGCAAAAGAATTGCTGTCGCATGGAGCAACTGTTGTTATTGCAGCAAGAGCAGGAGCAAAATTAGATAATGCCTATGAAAAGCTGGCAAAAGAAGGATATGATGTTCATGCTGTTGCGCTCGATGTTCGGGATGAAAATTCGGTGAACGCAGCCGCCACTTGGTTCGGTGAGCATTTCGATCACTTGAATATGCTTATTAATAATGCCGGCATCGGCAATAATGCTCCTGGCATGGAGTTAGGACTTCAGCTCTATGATATACCTGTTTCCACATTTAATGCGATTGTAGAAACCAACTTTACCGGATATTTTCTGGTTTCCCGTGCTTTTATTCCGATAATGGTTAGAAATGGAAAAGGAAAAGTAGTAAATGTTTCTACAAGTACCAGTACGATGGTTCGGAAAGGAATGATTCCATACGGACCTTCGAGGGCGGCAGCAGAAACAATGTCACAGATTCTTTCGGAAGACCTTCGTGATCTGGGCATTATGGTCAATGTGATTTGTCCCGGCGGAGTGACCGATACGGGAATGACAACGGATGCAATGAGAGATTTATTTAGTCAGCACAACATTCCCATATTAAAAGCGGATGTTATGAACAAGCCGGTTTTATTCCTGGCATCTTCGTATGCGGATGGCTTGACAGGTGAAAAGATTGTCGGAAACGAATTTGATGAGTGGCTGAAAAACAGGAATATTTCATTCCCTGACTAAATGATATGATTTACCGGAGATAAAAAGGAAACTGCCGTATAGTTAGTAGTAGAATCTTTATTCGTGGATAGGGGTTTTTCTCATTTTCCCAGTCATATCAACAAAGTCAAACCAATAAAAAGAGAGTTGATATGAAAAAGAGTGTGATGTTTTTATTGTTGAGTTTAGTGTGTTTATCTGTTTCCGCACAAAATGGGAAAGTGAGAAGTGGGATAATAGGTGGTGTTTCAATGGATTGGTATAAGGATGAGGCGATGTCTAAAGGCAAAGTCGGGTTTAATATACCGGATATGAAACCTTCTTTCCATGTGGGATATCAGTTGCAAATCGAATTGAAGCATCGTTTATCGGTGGATGCAGCCTTATTATATGGGCAGAAGCGGGGAGAAATTGCCTCGGTTGGCAATAAAGCGACTCCCGTTAAAGGCTACAAAAGTAAGTTTGCAAGAAATTACATGGCTTTGAACGGAGTTCTGAATTATAATCTGATCGGGGGGTTGAAGGTAGGAGCGGGAGTTGAGCCTACTCTCCATTTTAAGGATAATATTATGATTGGGAAGACAATCAAATCTGCCTTTGACGTGCCGGTCGTCGTCAAAGCCGCCTATGCTTTCAAATACTTCGATCTGGCTCTGACATACAAACAGGGTACTTGCAATGTAATGAAAGGAGTCCCTTATATGAAATCGGGGTGGACACGTGATCTGCAAGTTTCTATCTTTGTCCCGATTTCCATTAGTAAATGAAGCCGAACATCCATAAAGGAATTTCGTTTTGGTAGGCATATTCCATGTCGTCTTTTACTATATATCCTTCAACTGCATTTTTTATTTGTGCCTTTTTTTTATTTCGTCCGCCGACTTCGAAAGTGCGTCCGTCAATTTCAAAGTCGCTTATAGGGGATGAGGTGATGAAATGCCCTACACGCATCCAAGTAAAGAAGACGGTTTCACGGATATTGCCTATATCCGGAGTCGTGTCGGATAACATGTAGGCGATGTCTGTATTGTTGAGATAGATTTTGTCTATCTTTTCCAGTACTTTTATGCCATTCGCCTTTTCGCGAAGCAGGTTGATGAGTCCGGCCTTTTCCAAGTAGAGCAGATAGTCGGGCAATGTGTTCCGGCTGATTTCCAGGTCGCGTTCCAATTTGGTATAATTAGGCTTGAATGGTACGCTTTGGGCAAGGGCATAAAGCAACTTTTTCAGTTTAAAAGCTGATGCTACATTCATTTCGGCAAATTGAGGTATGTCGGTTTCTACCATGAGTTTCACGACATTGCTTAATCGCAGGCGATACTCCGTTTCTGTGAAAAAAGGATAATAGCCAGCTTGCAGATAGCTTTTGAAAAGTTTAAGAGGACGTTCCTTTTCGTATGGGAACTGTACTTTCCCGGCTACTATGTCGGATAACGGATAGGCTGGCAATTGCCAGCCTTGGGTAAGATTGATGTATTCTCTAAAAGAGAGACCGGGCAAGTGATACTCCACTTTCCTTCGACTCAAGTCTGCACCTCCTTTTTCTAAATCCAGAATAGACGATCCTGTGTAAACGACATGGAGGCCGGGTAACTGGTCGTAGATGTTTTTTATCTCGGTTGACCATCCTTTGTATTTATGTATTTCATCAATAAAAAGTTTTTTCCCGCCTTGTGTGTAAAACCGGTAGGCTAAATCGAAAAGGCGATGATTGGTGAAATAGAAATCATCGGCTGTGATATAGAGTACATCTTCAGGTTTTTCGTACTTTTTGATGTGTTGAAGCAATAACGTCGTTTTGCCTACTCCTCTGGAGCCGACAATGGCTATTAATCTGCTGTCCCAGGCGATTTTATCGTGCAGGAAGCGAATGAAATCAGTAGATGTCAGTTCTAATTGAAGACGAAAGTTTCTATATAAGTTCTGCATCATTGTTCTCTTTTAAGTTTTTCTTTGCCACAAAGATAGTAAATTGCATGTTCTATTGTGCAGCTTTTGCTAAAAATTGCATATCGTAATGTGCGATTTGTGAAGAAAGATCGGGCTTATTTCTTGTAACAAGTATCTCCACAAGTTCAGAACCCGGCAATTCTTATTATCTTTGCCTGTCAAAGTAATAAGAATATGGAAGATGAATTTGATATAAGGGATGCACGGGTTCCGGAGAGCGAGCGGGAGTACGAGAATGCGCTTCGTCCGCTTTCGTTTCATGACTTCAGCGGACAGGCCAAAGTGGTCGAGAACCTGAAGATTTTCGTGATGGCGGCCCGGATGCGTAAGGAGGCGCTCGACCATGTGCTGCTGCACGGGCCTCCCGGATTGGGAAAGACTACATTATCCAATATTATAGCGAATGAATTGGGAGTCGGCTTCAAGGTGACTTCCGGGCCGGTGCTGGATAAACCGGGCGATCTGGCGGGAGTGCTGACTTCGCTGGAGAAGAACGATGTTCTTTTTATCGACGAGATCCACCGCTTGAGCCCGATTGTGGAGGAGTACCTGTATTCGGCGATGGAAGATTACCGGATCGATATCATGATCGATAAAGGGCCGAGCGCCCGTTCCATCCAGATCGACCTGGCTCCGTTCACGCTGGTGGGGGCGACGACTCGTAGCGGTTTGCTGACAAGTCCGCTCAGGGCGCGGTTCGGGATCAATATGCACCTCGAATATTACGAGGTGGAGACGCTGACGAAGATCGTGTTGCGCAGTGCCGATATCCTGAATGTGAAATGCGAACTGAATGCGGCACGCGAGATCGCTTCCCGTAGCCGTGGTACGCCCCGTATAGCGAACGCGTTGCTGCGTCGCGTGCGTGATTTCGCACAGGTGAAAGGGTCCGGAGAGATCGACAAGGCGATTTCTTGCTATGCGCTGGAGGCACTGAACATCGACCGCTACGGCCTGGATCAGATCGACAATAAGTTGCTGACGACTATCATCGACAAATTTAACGGCGGACCGGTAGGATTGACGACTATCGCGACTGCCCTGGGAGAAGATCCCGGAACGCTGGAAGAGGTCTACGAGCCTTTCCTTATCAAAGAAGGCTTTATCAAACGTACGCCCCGCGGCCGCGAGGTGACGGAGTTGGCTTATACCCATCTGGGACGTAACAAGGGGAGCGAACAAGGTTTTTTATTTTGTGATTGATTATGGTGACGATAGAACAACTGAAGTCGTTGAAGGAATCCGAAGATCACGTTGAATTTAAAAAGGGTGAAGGAGGAAACATTGCCTATAACGGAGGTTCTAAAACAGAACCATCCGAAAGGAGACGTTGTATTTTGGGATATGTTACAGCCTTATGTAATGAAGGTGGAGGGCATTTGGTGATCGGTATGCACGATAAGTTCCCTCATAAAGTTATAGGGACTAAGCAGTGTGAAGGTGAAATCGGTGAATTGGAAGCCCGTATTTATCGTGATACGTCTATTCGTACGACTATTTATGAACTTTATGAGGATGGGAAACGAGTTTTGGTCATTGAGATTCCTGGGAGACCGGCTGGACGGGTTTTCAAATTTGAAGATGTTACTTTGATGCGTGTCGGTGAAGAGTTGAAACCGATGTCGGATGAGCATCTTTTGAAGATCTTGCAGGAACAAGAACCTGATTTTTCTCAACAAATTTGTAAGGAACTTACCATTTCCGATTTGGATCGGCAGGCGTTGGCGGTGATGAAAGAAAAGTATGCGATAAAACAGAATAATCCTCGATTTCGAACACTTTCCGATCGTCAGATATTAATTGATTTGGATCTGATTAGAGAGGGCAAGTTGACCAATGCTGCCTTGATTTTGTTGGGAAAAGAAGATATTATAAAAAAATATCTACCTCAATGTGCCGTCATGTTGGAATATCGTAATACAGAGTCGCAAATCCATTTTGATAATCGTTTATCTTTCCGTAAATCTTTTTTTCTGTTGATAGATGAACTGTGGCAAATGATTGATTTGAGGAATGGAAGTGTTCCGGTTCAGGAAGGAGCTTATATTTTTAATATTCCTTTTTTTAACGAGGAGGTTATTCGCGAATCTGTTAATAATGCGATTGCTCACCGTGATTATAGAAGGAATGGAGAGATTGTCATAAAGCAATATCCCAAAAGATTGGATATTGTTAACCCGGGTAGTTTTCCGATTGGGGTAACGATTGATAACTTATTGATTGTGCCGAGTACTCCTCGAAATCGTTTATTGGCAGATGTTTTGCAGAAGACAGGAGTGGTTGAACGTTCCGGGCAAGGAATCGACAAAATATTCTATAATACTCTGTCAGAGGGTAAAAAACTTCCGGATTATTCGAAATCTGATCATTTCAATGTCTATTTAAGTCTTTCTTCCATTATTGAGGATCAAGCTTTTGCTTTGTTTCTTGAATCGGTTCAGTCCACTTTACCTGATGATAGAAAACTGTCCGTTTTCGAAATTGTAACACTTGAACAGATAAAACGGGGAGTGAAGAGGAGCGAGTTGGACAAACAGGCATTATTATCGTTGCAACAACGCAAGTTGATAGAAAAGAAAGGGCATACGAGTGGTATTTATTATCTATTGGCTAAGGATTATTATGTTTTTACGGACCAGCAAGCCGAATATGTAAAACGTACGGATTGGGATGAAGATCAGGTATTCAATGTTGTCAGATCTTATTTGGAAAAATATGAAAAAATCAGAATGGGAGATATGGTTTGTTTGTTTGAAGGCAGATTGACAAGGAAACAAATTCGTAAAATGGTGGAAAAGTTGTTGGAACGTAAATGGCTACAGGCTAAAGGACGGGCTAAAGGTACTTATTATATACTGAGTCCGGCTTACGAAGAAAATGTCAAGATTTTACAAAAAGCGATGAATATTGGATTGAATGTGATGAAAGAAGCTTCACTCAAAGGAAAGAATTAGAAAAGGGCCAGAAAAGGGCCAGAAAATATTTCTTTTTTGATGTTTTGTTGTTTATACTTAATTTAAAAGCCTTGATTTTATGGAGTTATATCATTATTTCATAAAATCGGGAAAGGGCCAGAAATATGTTATTGCAGATATAAATTGTTAAGTTATGGCAGGAGGAATGAAGCGGCTCGCAGGGGAGACCGCAATTTATGGTGTCAGCAGCATTGTCGGGAAGTTCCTGAACTGGATGCTGGTGCCGATGTACACGCGTGTGCTGGCTACCGAGAGCGATTTCGGGATTGTGACGAATCTGTATGCCTGGACAGCCTTGTTGATGGTGATCTTGACGTATGGGATGGAGACCGGCTTTTTCCGGTTTATGAACAAGAAGGAGATCAAGCTCCCGATGCGGGTCTACGCGACGACGTTGTTCAGCCTGGCATTCACTTCCGTCCTGTTTATGGTGTTTGTGTTCAGTGCGCTGACGCCGGTCAGTAACTTCTTAGGATACGGTGCGCACCCTGAATATATCGGGATGATGGCGGGGATCGTGGCGGTGGATGCTTTCTGTTGCATTCCGTTTGCTTTCCTCCGGTATCAGGGGAAGGCGGTTCGCTTTGCGGCGATCAAGCTGCTGAATATATTCCTGAATATCGTATTGGTGATATTCTTCCTGATCGCTTGCCCGTGGCTGTATGAGCATGCGCCGGGATCGATCGGTTGGTTGTATGTGCCCGGTTACCAGGTGGAGTATATCTTTGTCGCCAATGTGGTTACTTCGGTGGTGACATTCTTGCTTTTGGTGCCGGATATGATACCCGGACTGCGCGAGAAAGCCAGTTTCATATTGCTGAAACAAATGTTGAGATACTCGTTCCCGATCCTGATATTAGGGATTGCCGGGATTTTCAACCAGACGGCGGATAAGATTCTGTTTCCTTTCCTGTTCGAAGATAAGGACTATGCGGCTACCCAGTTGGGGATTTACGGAGCCTGTTTCAAGGTGGCGGTGGTGATGGTGATGTTTATCCAGGCGTTCCGGTATGCCTACGAACCTTTTATCTTTGCCAAGAATAAGGATGACGATAATACGAAGGCCTATTCGGAGGCAATGAAGTATTTCATCATCTTTTCGATGATTATCTTTTTGGGCGTGATGTATTATCTGGATATCCTGAAATATTTTGTGGACGCCAAGTATTATCCCGGATTGCGTGTCGTGCCGATCGTGATGCTGGGGGAACTGTTTTTCGGTATCTATTTCAACCTGTCGTTCTGGTATAAGCTGATCGACCAGACGCAGTGGGGAGCCTACTTCTCGACGATCGGTTGCGTGGTGACGGTGTTGATGATCGTGCTGCTGGCGCCGGTTTACGGGTATATGGCGTGTGCCTGGGCTTCCTTTGCCAGCAACCTGCTGATGATGATCCTTTCTTATGTGATCGGGCAGAAGAAGTTCCCGATCCGCTACGATATAAAGTCGGCGATACTTTACGGCATACTGGCAACCGTTTTCTATCTGGCGGGGATGTTGCCTCGGATCGATTCGGAAATCCTTCGCTTGGGCTATCGCACGGTCCTGCTCCTGATTTTCCTGGCAATCATCATTAAACGCGATCTCCCGTTGAGCGAATTGCCTTATATCGGGAAAAGGTTTGTATCTAAGAATATTTGAAACATTAAAGAACCAGGTTCGCGGATGACGCGGATGAAAC
>NZ_CABUOD010000033.1 GCF_902493135.1 uncultured Parabacteroides sp. | reverse complement strand
GGCCTAAGATGTTGCTGATGACCACCTTCTTGCCGGCAGCGTTAGCGATGGTTACTTGGCCTTCGCCTGCGATAACGGCTACTTCAGATACCTCCACGCCTTCGTTTGCGGTAGGAGCTTCTACAGAAGTCAATTTGATCAACTGGCTGCCTGTTTTAGCAGAAGTCAAGCAAAGAACATCGTTGTAAGTAGCCAGATAACCGGCTGCATTTTCTACGATATATTCACCGTCAGTATTTGTGTACTGGATTTTGAACTGGAACTGGTCGATACCAGGTTGTTTGCCCTTGTAACCTACGCTATCTTCCTTAGTAAATTCTTCATTCTGATAGTTTACCAACAGAGAATCGCTTGTAGCAAAGCGTTTTGCAGGAACAAATGCCAGACGGATCAGACCGTTTGCAGCTTTGTAGCCTTCTACATCAATAGAGTCAGACATCACACGCAAGAAGTTTCCTTCCAATACAGAAGTTCCTTCTTCTGCTTTAGCACCAGACAAGATGAAGTAAGAAGGTTCAATTGCATGAATTTTAGCAGTATCGATAAACAGAGCGAAATCAGCTTTTTCGTAAGCAGCTTTCAATTCGCCCTCTTTGCGGAACATACCGAAACCTTCTGCATCAGCAGCCAACATATCGCCACGCAGGTTTTCGATGTTGTAGTGGCCCTTAGCATCCAATACATATTCAGGAGCCGGTTCAACCAGGATATCGAATGCGTTGTTAGCAACAGCAGAACCCACTTTAACAGGTCTTACGGCACCGGACTTGATGTCGATGATCAATTCTTTGGAATCAGCCAAAGCAGCAACAGAGTCGATCAGAGAATAAGTATTTGCACCTACGTTTCTGAACAGGAACTTAACAGGTTCAGCCGTTTCAGACAACTTATAGCCAGTCTTGGCATCGTTGTAAGCAATGAACTTCTTACCTTCTCTATCAGAGATGTAATAAGCGCTTCTTACCAATGTATCAGCACCAAAGCCTTTTTCAATTGCAGGAACAGGAGACAGTTTGAAATATACGCTTTCATCAGATGCTTTCAATACAGAGTCAGCCGTATTGACATAAGTCGTGATGTCGTTATAATCTGTGAAGCTGATAGAGTAAGCATTATTACGATAATCTTCTTCTTCCAGGTTCAGGTAACCCAGATATTTGTCGTTTGCCTGAGCAGGAACTTTGATAAATGACAATGTATCTGCACTTCCAACAGCAACTACATCGCCTTCACCAGTGTAGAAAATAGAACCATTAGTTGCATCAACGCCTGTTAATGTAGCACCAGTTTCACGGTTTTTCACTGTATAATAACCTGTCGCAATTTCTTTTACTGTCCACTGTGTAGCCGGCAGATAGTAAGCAGAGTCGGCATACTGTGCATCTCCATAGAAGCTATTTCCGTAGAACTTGCCGTTAGCCACGTTGGCAGCCTTGTTGGCACGCTGGATATAATAGCTTGCGCCATCTTCGAAAGAAGCAACGCCACCGCCCGGCGTGATATCGCCGAAAGTGTATTTAGCAGTTTTAGAAACTTCTGCAACAGGAACTACTGTAAGTTCTTTTGCTGTAGAGAATTGTTTGATAGCTAGAACTTTACCTGTAGCAGCATTTGTAGCAATCGTTACAGTTGCAGAATCAGACCAGCTTGCAGGATCAGCTGCTTTAGCCAATGTAAACTTCGGATAGATGGAAACAGAGTCAGCTGCATAATCGTAAGCAATGCCGAAAGCATAAGACTGCATAACGGCTTTAGGAGCGGCAACAATGTCATTACCGTCTTTCGTCAGGGTATCCAATTTCAGTTTGAAATAGTCACCACCGGCATATTTAGCAGTATCTACACGCAAATACAAAGCACGACCTTGGGCGTCTTTTGCTTTGGCACGAAGGACATCAATGGTTGTAGCAGTTGAAGATGTACCAGCAACAGTGCTACTATTTGCAGTTTCATACGCTTTTACCGTTAACTGAACATATTCAAACTCATTAGCAGCCAAAACATTTGTTCCGGAAGACTCCAAGCCTGTAAATTTGAAGCTTGTGAACTTTTTCGGAGCGATAACGTTTGCTAAAGTTCCAGGAGTTGAACCTTGTGTTGCTGTCAAAGCCATTGTATAATCAGGTATAAAAGGCTGAACAGTCAAACCATCATTGGCACCACTTACATTCAATACGATTTTCGTACCGGCAGCAACTGTTACTTTCTTATCTGCTGTAATAGCACCAGTAATAGCAGCATTGGCTGTTGTTGCAGAAATAATACCGGAAATAGTCTTATCAGCAGTAATCACAGTCGTATTATCCCAAGCACCAACAACAACTGAACCTTTAAATTTAACCAGCTGCAAAGATTTAGTACCTTTGTTGTCTAAATCCAGCTCATCCAGCGTTACAGTTCCTGCACCACCTGCTGCACCTTTTTCTTCATACTTTTCATTCAAAGTAATAACCTGACGGAACTCATAATGTTCCCCCTTCGTCAAATCCAGACCTTGAGTAGATTTCAGGATCGTTGCAGCAACAGCATCCGCAGGATTATTAGCAGCCGGTACACCAGCAATCCATTCAAACGCATTGACAGAACCATCAGCTAATAATGTTCCTGTGTACTTGTTCTCAAATGTCCAATGGCTCAATGCGCCTGTAGCCGGATTTTTAACCTCAACCACTTTCCATAAAGCACGGTCTGTAGCTTCAGAAGTTGTCAAGTCAGCATCGTCTACCACAGCCAAAGAATCCACGATGACTTTGCCTTTCAGATAAGTCAGATACTCAACACCACCTGTAATACCAGCTTTCGTCCCTTTCAAATAATAATATTCGCCCAGAACAAATGTAGCAGCAGCGCCAGTGTTACTGTCTCCGCCTTTCGCCACAGTACCAGCCCCCAGCAGGGCGGTAGCACTTGCAGACAAACTACCGGCTACCAGAGCGGCAGCCAAAAGAGTAGAAAATCTCTTGTTCATAATCATTAAAAATTAATTGTTAATAAAATAGTGTTTAAAAATCCAACAACTAATTTTACGAAGGGGAAAAACAACTCCCCGCGAATGATTATGAACGGGCATAAAAAAACGCGGGTCAATTGTCTATTATCAAACATGAGGCATCTGGAAAAGCCCGCTTAGCAATAATAGAACAAAAGCCCGCGCCTTATACGATATAACAATCCTCCCATAAAAATGGTAGACAAAATTATACGTAACCAGCGCAAGCATTTACTGTCCATTATTCCGCTAAACTCAAAAATTTTCCAGATTTTCATGTTAGGAATAATCTCCGTAAAATGCTTACAATATGTAATTGACCCCGCGCCCTGTGAGCCGCCGCCCACTACGGAATCGTTGCAAAGGTAAATAGGTTTTCCGAATCGACAAGAAAAAACACTCGTAATTTTCCAAAATATGTAGGTTACAGGACAAAACAATATCCTTTGGACAACATATTCACCTGGTTTAGGGATAAAATACAAGTACCTGATATACTTTGAATGAAGTAAAAAAACGGATCCCAAGACAGCGTGTTGATTAATATTGATAATCAACCTATTACAGTTTCCCTCTGAAGGGAACGGAAATTTCCCTTGCAGGGAACCAGAGTTTCCTATGCTGGAAACGCAAGTTTCCTCGGTAGGAAACGGGAGTTTCCCAGTAAGGAAACTTCATGAAAGTAAAAGGGCAATGGTTAGAAAGACCTAAGCGGACGGGCGTCAAGCGAAGGACGTAGACGAAGCGGCAGGAGCCTGCACTGTTTGGGCGAAGCGAGTTTCGCAGACGAGAGCGGAGTCTTTGTCCGATAAAAGAGGCGGAAGGTATCTATATATAGATAATTATTGCTATTTTTGCAGATAAGTAGCAACAAATAAATAATAATGGAACAAGCGGAGCATACTACAAACAGCGACATCTTGCTGCTTTTGGCAAAGCGGTTGAAGGATTACAGGCTGGCCGCACGCATGAGCCAAAAGGAACTGGCGGAAAAGTCAGGCGTGAGTCAGGCGACTATCAGCCATTTCGAGCAAGGCGTGAACCGAAACCTGACATTGGGAAACTTTATCTCCCTGCTGCGTGTCCTCGGACTGGAGCAACGTATCGGGGAGGTTATGCCTGAACTGCCGATGCCGCCTATGGCACTCCGGAAAATCGAGAAACTGATACCTAAAAGAGTACGGAGGAGCAAATTATGATTGAGAGCATGGATGGCAAGGTATAAAGGGACAGCACATGCGGTTTCCCACCCGAAAGTCCGGTATTATATAGATACGCTTCCCGCTGCTTTTGGAACAATACCGGCTACCCGTTTCAATCTGAGGTGGTGATACAAGTGTGACACAGGAGTGATACATGAATCCGGCATGTATCACTCCTTGTACATCCTATTTATCAACGCCTATAAAGCAAAGTGTGATAGAGTGACAGAGAATCCTGCAAAACCGTAAAGGGAAGCCTATCGTCTTTAATACCGTTCCAGGCTGAATATTCCGTGCTAATCCGCACGCGGATTGTGCGGATTAGCACCCTGTTCCCATAACTTGATTTCCCTATTCACATCAGTACCAAGCTTTTACAAGAATGGCATATTATTTGCTTCATTCTTGTCATGAAACACACGATATACATAGCGATACTCCTTCTGTTCCCCTTCCAGCTCCGGGCGCAGAAAACACTTACGCTGACATTGAGCGAAGCGATCGAAATGGCGCGTCGCAATTCTCCTGAAGCGATTGCCGCCCGTCACGCCTTCAGGGCTTCTTACTGGAACTGGCGCTCGTTCCGGGCAAAACAGCTACCGAGCCTGACACTCACATCCGATCCGAGCCTGAACCGTTCCATCCAGTCGGTCACATTGGAAGACGGCAGCGACAAATTCGTGCACCGGAACCAGCTCTCGGTCGATGCCGGACTTGAAATCCAACAGAACATTGCCCTTACAGGTGGCAAGGTCTTATTGAAAACCGGACTTGAAAGGCTGGATATGTTCACCGACAATGTCTCGTCCTACAAGAGTACTCCGGTCGTCGTAGGATACGAACAAGACTTATTCGGCTTCAACGACCTCAAATGGGAACGCCGCATCGAACCGATCAAATACGAAGAGGCCAAAAAGAGCTACGTCGAGACGCTCGAACTGGTTGCCGCCTATACGACCAACCGCTTCTTCAACCTGGCAACGGCGCAGACCTCGCTGGAAATCGCAAACTATAATTTCGCATACGCCGACACGCTTTACCGGTATGCGCAAGGACGTTACAATATCGGAACGATCACCGAAAACGAAATGCTCCAACTGGAACTCAACAAACTGACCGAACAGACAAACCGCCTCAACGCACAAATCGAGGTCGACGATTATATCCAGTCGCTCCGCAGCTATCTGGGTATTTCCGAGAATATCACCCTGGTCGTGATTCCCGACGACAGCATCCCTCACTTCACGGTCGATGTAAACGAAGCCATGCAACTCGCTTTCCAGAACAACCCCGATATCAGCGCTTTCGAACGCCGCCGGCTGCAAAGTGAAAGCAACGTCGCCGAGGCAAAGGCCAACCGGGGTTTTAAAGCCGCCTTATACGCACAGTTCGGTCTGACGCAAAGCAACGAAAAGCTGAAAGAGTCCTACCGCGACCCGATGGACCAGCAATTGGTGACATTGGGCATCCGCATACCGATACTGGACTGGGGCGTAGGAAAAGGCCGGGTGAAAGTGGCCAAAAGCAACCGCGACAAGGTCTACACCGAACTGGAGCAGGAACGGATGGACTTCGAACTGAACGTAGCGAAGATCGTCAAACAGTTCAACATTCAGGCCGGAAAAGTCGCCATAGCCTATAAAACAGACCAAACGGCCCAACGCCGTAACGATGTGGCACGCAGGCTTTACCTGTTGGGCAAATCGACGATTCTCGACCTCAATGCCGCCATAGCCGAAAAAGACAACTCCCGACGTGCTTACATCGCGGCTTTATATAATTATTGGAATCTCTATTACGGCCTCCGCAGCCTGACCGGTTACGATTTCGAGAAGCTGATCCCGATCACGGAAGACTACGAACTCCTTTTAAACAATTGACAATTCATAAATTATAAATCATACATCATACATGGACAAGCCCATTGCAAAGAAACCCGTTTATTACCGTTACCGCTGGCATATCGCCGGGGGAATCGCATTCATAGCCCTTCTCGTATATGTCGGGATCGCCGCCTCCGGTGGCAGGAAACTCCGTACCGAGGCCGAAAACCTGATCATAGGTGAGGCGACAAGCGACAAATTCCTGGAATATGTAGACGTCGAAGGAGTCGTGCAACCGATCCTCACCATCCAGATCAACGCCCGTGAAGCCGGTAGCGTGGACCGGATCATAGCAGAAGAAGGGACCATGATGGACAAAGGCGATACCATCTTGACACTCAGCAATCCCGATCTTCTTCGCACCATCGAGGACCAGCAGGATGAATGGGAAAAGCAGTTGATCTCTTACCAAGAGAAAGAGATCGAGATGGAACAGAAAAGCATCGACCTGCAACAGGAAACCCTGCAGACAACTTACGAACTGAACCGGCTCAAAAAAAGCTATGCACTCGACGAAGAGGAATTCAACATGGGTGTCAAAAGCAAAGCACAGCTCGAAGTGGCCCGGGACGAATTCGACTACAAGACCCGAAGCACAGCCTTGCAACTGGAAGGTCTGCGCCATGACAGTGCAGCCACGATCCTGCGCCGGGAGTTGATGAAAAACGATCTTGAACGGGAACGTAAGAAGTTCGAACGCGCCCGGGAACGCATGGAGGATCTGGTCGTTCGCGCACCTCTCTCCGGCCAGCTCAGTTTTGTCAAAGTAACTCCCGGACAACAGGTACAGAGCACCGAAGCGATCGCCGAGATCAAAGTCCTCGACCAGTTCAAGATCCATACTTCCCTCAGCGAATACTACATCGACCGGATCACCACCGGCCTGCCCGCCACCATCACCTGGCAAAACAAGAAGTTCCCGCTCCGGATCACCAAAGTCGTCCCGGAAGTCAAAGACCGTAACTTCGACGTCGACCTGGTCTTCACGGAAGCAAGCCCGGAAAACGTACGCATCGGCAAAAGCTTCCGTGTCCAGATCGAACTCGGACAGCCGGAAGAGGCGCTCGTCATCCCGCGTGGCGACTTCTTCCAGACCACCGGCGGCCAATGGATCTATAAACTGAACGAATCCGGCACGAAAGCCCGGAAAACACCGATCAGCATCGGCCGTCAAAACCCGCAGCAATACGAAATAACCGGTGGCCTCCAACCGGGCGACAAGGTGATTGTCACAGGATATAGTACCTTTGGGGATGCGGAAGAGTTGATTTTAAAATAAAAGGAAAATAAGCCTGACAAGGCAACATGAATATGAAAATAATACGATTAGCGATACGATCACTGACACGTTTCAGGCTCTACAGCGCCATCAGCATCATGGGGTTGGGGCTGAGTCTGGCGTGCGTCATCACACTATCCCGATATCTCTATCAGGAAACTACGGAAGACCATTTCCACACACACTTGGACCGTCTCTATTTCACGACCATCCAATACCGGAATTCTCCCATGATACGCTTTTCAGGCAGTTTCAATCTGAATCACGAACCCGACTACAGGGAACCGTTGGAAGACAGGGCAGTAGAACGAAGCACCACATTCATCCCCATGCAGGATCAGGACACCTATTATGGGAATAAAAAGTTCACGGCAAATCTGTTTGCCGTAGACACCTGTTTTCTGCGAATGTTGGATTTCCCCATCCTCATTGGCAACCGGAATACGTTGCTTCTAAAACCGGGAAGTGCGGTAATTACACAGGAGTTCTCAAAAAAACTGTTCGGGAATGAGAATCCGGTCGGCAAAACCCTTTCTTTCACATTCGGGCAACCGGTGACGATCGAAGGCATTATAGGAAATCCGGGGGGTAAGAGTTCCTTGCACTTCGACATCCTGATCTCCACGTCTATGCAGAAAAAATGGTCAAGAATGCCTCAAAGCATTGCATTGCTTTATCCGGAAAGCGACCTGAAACAGGTAAACAAGCGATTGGACTATTACATGTACATGAAAGCGGGAGATCGCTATCAACGATATCAATTCTTTCCCATGAAAGACATTTATTTCGACCGTACAATCCACGACTTCAATTTATTTCATAAAGGAAATAAGACAAACGTCCGGATATTGACAGTCGTGACTTTTCTAATCCTGATCATCGGACTTTTCAATTTCACCAATATCTATACCGTACTTGTACAAAAACGAGCCCGGGAATTCGGTATGAAAAAAGTATTCGGGGCAAAACGACTGCATCTGTTCGGGCAGATCTATATAGAAAATATATTCATTATCGCTTGTGCCCTGTTTATCGGATGGGTATTTGTTGAACTAACACAAGATTATCTGAGCGATCGCCGGGATATCTCCCAATCAAACGACTGGCATTTGAACCTTATGCTCGCGCTCATATTGTTGGTCTTCTTGCCTGTGTTGACCTCTTCCTATCCTTTTTTCAAATATCAATATGCGACACCGATTCATACATTGCAATCCATAAACAGAGGGGGAAATTCCGTCGCTTCAAGAAATATATTCCTGGTTATCCAGTACGGCATATCGATCGCCCTTATCATCGTATCGCTGTTTTTCATCAAACAACTGCATTTCATGTTGAACTACGACAACGGATACCGTACGAAAGACATCATCAAAGTCCAATTTCTCCGTAGCGATTATGCATTAGACGATACATACGAGCAATCAATGGCTAAAAGCAAGAAACAAAAACAACTCGACCATATTATTACGACAAGGATGAACGAATCTCCCCTATTCACGGATTGGGCTTACGGAGAAAGCCCGTACGAATATGGAGAGCCACATATACAATTTGAATTCCAAGGGAAAAAACAATTGGTTATTTATAACAATACAGACGAAAAGTACATGAATATATACAATCTTCAAATAATAGAAGGACGCAATTGGAACGACTCGATCGACCATTTCGGGACATACAACTTGATTATCAATGAAACGGCAAAAAAAATATTCGGCATCACCGATATTACAACAGCTAAGTTACAACCCGAAAGTAGATTATGGTGGAGTTCCGACATGCCTAATATGGACAAAAACCCTGCTTACAACATCGTTGGCATAGTCAAAGACTTTCAAACAGGACATTTGTCTCAGGCAACGCTTCCACTCGTTTTCGCTTATGACATAGGATACCGCTATGAACGTTTGACAGCTCACATCGTTCCGGGCAAACGCCAAGAAGCAATCCGTTTCCTACAAAAGTTACATGAAGAAACCGTTGGAGGAGAATTCATCTATTCTTTTGTGGAAGATGAGATAAAAGCCATTTACAAAGAAGACCAAAAGGTGTCCAGTATCTATACGGTTTTTGCACTGATAGCGATCCTGATCTCCTCATTAGGTCTGTTCGGGCTATCCCTGTTCGACGTACAGCAGCGCTACCGCGAAATAGCCATCCGCAAAGTCAACGGAGCGACCACTTCCGTCATCATGCAAATGCTATTACGAAAATATTACGAACTGCTCGCAATCGCATTTGTCGTGGCGACTCCCGTCACCTGGCTTACGATCCACAAATATCTGGAAGATTTCGCCCACAAGACCGACATCTCCTGGTGGTTATTTGCCATCGCTTTATCACTTACGGGAGCAATCTCTTTGCTGACTTTGATTTGGCAAATACGCAAGGCCGCCCGGACCAATCCGGCGGAAGCAATCAAATCGGAATAAAAATATCTTTGAACAAAATTTCAGAACAAACAAACAGATCATGTTATCGCATTATATCAAAGTTTCTTTCCGGGAACTACTGAAATACCGGACTCAATCGATCATCAGCATTATCGGTCTGGCCATAGGATTTACAGCCTTCATCTTAGGTGGTTACTGGCTATGGTGGGAGACACATTTCGATAAATTCCATCCGGAAGCAGACCGGCTTTACTGCCTGACGACGGAGGGACTTGTCAAGCGTGCCAACGGGACACAAGCCGATCTGGACCAGTTACACATTAACGACCGGGAAGAATTGTTCAAGCTGCTCCCCGAAATCGAAGTCTCCTGTTCATTCAACCTCCTCAACTTTACATTGAAACAGGACAACGAGGCGATCCAACTGCATGGGATGGAAAGCGGGCAGTCCTTCTTCGACCTTTTCCGGGCGGATTTTATCGAAGGGACTCACAAAGGGGTCGTCCCCGACGGCAGTTCTGTCATTTTAACGGAACGGACAGCCCGCAAACTGTTCGGGACAACCAACTGCATCGGCAAGGAAGTCGTATTGGATGACAAGCTCCGTCCCTCGGTAGCCGGTATCATCCGTGACTATCCGGATAATACAGATCTGTTGTTCGACTTCCTGTTGATCCGGACACCCCAGCCCAATCATGTCAAACGCATGACGACCTACGTGCGACTCCAAAAGAACGCAAACGCGGCAAACGTACGGAACAAACTGGCGCACTATAAAAGCCATGCCGAAGACAAAAGGAATCGCGAACAGGTAAAAAACTGGAAAATAAACCTGCTGACAGCCTCCGAGGTACATCTCCGGTGCCATCCGGAATTGACAGACCGCATCCGCAATATTCATATACTGGCTTTGGCCGGGGGAATGGCTTTCCTTAGCGCCCTGATCAACCTGCTTGTCCTTTTTATCGGTCAACAGCAACGGAAACAACAGAAAAACCGGACTTACCTCTGTGTAGGAGCTTCAACCACAAGCATGATCATGAAAGGTTGTACCGAACTGGCACTCCCTTTGACGATTGCCTTCCTGATCGCTTTCTGCCTGATCGAAAGCCTCTATCCTTACTATGAGAGCTATACGACCTGGAACCGGTACGGTATCTATGAGAACGTCAGTCGCCACCTTTCACGGACTTCGCTTTTCGGCAATACGCTGTCGCTCGCCGGAATCAGTATCCTGGCGTTCTTGCTTATCTGTTATTATCCGATACGCAATTTTTTGGAGCATAAAATACGGAAACCGGCTCTTTTCAAACAGGGCTTGATAGTCGTCCAGATATTTATCGGTTCGTTGTTCTTTATCATCTCTCTGGGATTATTCCGGCAGTTGCATTTCATCCTTTCAAAAGACAAAGGGATCGATTACGAACGAGTCATACAGGTCGATTTAGGATACGATACGGCTTTTCAGACGGATTTGAGCGTCTTGAAACCGGAAATGGCCAATCATCCGTATGTAGAAGGAGTCACATACACCTGCGGGAACGCTCCGGTCTTTACGGAACAGGGGGATTGGTACGGTTCCTTTTACTCGCAGTTCTGTTTCGATCCGAATGAAGCCGAACCCAATAGTTACAGTCCGGTAGTCGTTGCCGACAAAGACTTCTTTTCGTTCTTCAGGCTGCAACTGATATCGGGCAACTGGCCGACGGATGCAAACCCATATAGCTATATGGTAAATGAAACTTGCCTGCAAACATTAGGATACACGGACCTGCTTGAACGGCCTATATACAAGAAAGGACAGGCAAGCCAGGCCAAAGTCTGCTGTGTCATAAAAGACTATCTCTATGCTCCGATGCAATATCCTATATTGCCGCTGTTCTTTACCACCTACGATAATCCGATGGTAAAAGACTTCGAGCGTCCTTACCTTATTTATGTACGCTATGCAAAAGGACATAAAAAGGAAGTGATGGAGCATCTTCGTGAGATCACATCACATATTCAGAATGACAATGTCAACCGGAATAAAATGTTTACGGAGCTATCCGACCTGGTCGATATTTTCAACCGTCCGGAAAAAGTGATTTTTACCATCTTTAGCATCCTTTCTCTGGTTTGTATCCTGATCTCCACTTTCGGTATCTACTCGCTGGTCAGTCTCGCCACCGAACAGCGGCGGAAAGAGATTGCCATCCGCAAAGTGAACGGGGCGACGTTTTATCACATCCTCCAACTGTTCTTCCGGGAGTATTTCATGTTAGTGGCAGTAGGCAACGCTTTTGCCCTTCCGGTCGGCTATTTAGTAACGAACCGTTGGCTCGAAACGTACGCCAATCACACCACATTGCCGGTATGGTTGTTCCTGTTGGTTTTCCTGATCACCAGCGGAATCGTACTGCTCTCTATTTTCCGCCAGGTTAAAAGAGCTGCCGCTACCAATCCGGCGGAAGTAATCAAAACAGAATAAAAACACGATACGATAGTATAAAGAAAACAATAAAAAAGAAAAGCAAAAACTAATTAAGTCAACACATCCCAAAAACAATTAACATTTTAAATTGATAAGACAAATTACACTAATTATATCATATAGCACCATAAGTTGTTTTATATTCGCTCTATAAATTATTTACATTAATATTTCACGAATTTTATGCTTGAGGAATGGGAACCGGCCTATATAGCCATGTTGACCGGCTTCGTCAACAAGAATCAGGACGATTATGTAGGAAAAGGGAAACACACGCAGGTTGACTTTTGGACAAGCTGGTGCGGACCGTGCCGGGCTGAAACGCCGCAACCTGAGAGGTGAAGAGTTAAAAGCAAGAGTCAAAAAGGTGATGCAATAATATAACATGCACAAACAGCTACTTATAGTGATGTTGATTTGTCTGAAAGGCGCCGATTATATATCTGCACAGCAGTGGACAAAAAAGGATTCAGTCTGGCTCCAGAACGTTCTGTCCGGCAAAGAAAAGCTGGAACTGAATCCTGAGACGATGAAAGCGATTCAATCAGGTTCTTTTCTAAACCTGGATGAACCGGCTTCCGATATGAAGATGTCGCCGGTAACCCCGTTGCCCATCCTCAAAGATTTTACCGAATACATACAAACGGATTCGGTCCATCGTAAAAAGGCATTAAAGGACCTGCCTCCCGGCGTTTTCTGGTTGTACACTCCTCCTCCCGGTAAATTTTTACCGGTCTACAAGAATATGCTCGAAGCATGGAAAAGCGATCCTATGAACCGTTCTCATAACACAGGCTTCGTCACTTTCGACTTCGCAGAAATGACCAGCAGAAAGAGTTATATACACAAACGTAATGCCAAAAGAGACGGGACATGGAAGAATTACAACAATCTGCCAACCCCCGACATCATCAAAAAGAAGAAGAAATTCGCTAAAGATAATCCGGATATAGCCGGACAGGATACGCTTTTATTGCGCAAGGACTCGTTACAGTTAAAAGACACGACGCACGTAACCGCCTCTGCTCCGATGAACTAAACAGCCCATAGCATAACTTTATTAAAAAAAGTCGTATTATTTTGCAACAATTCAGTGTCAAATAACGTCTTATAGTTATACAAGAAACATTAATCGAAAACAGATTATGACAAAAATACAACTATTAGCTACGCTGTTGGCATTTTTCATCATTGCCATGCTGGGAGCATGCAATAATGAAGACTATTCGGAGCCGGATGTTTTCAAGGTAACACCTGACCTCCGCACCCGCATCAACGCAGGGGTAAAAATGGCTTCCCGCACGGAAAAGAGACTGTTCAATGAGAAATTCAATTCCTTCCTCACCAAGTGCGATGAAATGGGATTGGAAAATACTCCCTATCAGTATATGGAAACGGAAGAGTACGCCGACTTGAAAAATCAAGTCTTGTCATCCTCTCCCGCTACCTGCTATCTGTTAATGGACCGCTATCTAAAGCGGAATCCACCTTTCTTCTCTTTCATCCTGAACGATCTGATCGAAACAGCCTATCCCAATACGGCAGACGAGATTGCCAACCGGATGAAATCATCGACCACCGTACAGGAAACAATGGAGCTGTTTCCTCAGGTTTGCCTGGAGATCTGGCTGGATGAGATAGAGAACCGTTAGGCTACTCCCACTCCGGCGGCTCCTGCCCCAACAAGTTCTTGACGAAGAAATCGTGCATTTTGTGCATTTCGAACGGGCCGCCGAGGCTGTGTGTCTTGCCCGGCAGGTAAAGCTGTTCGAAGTTCTTGTTCGCTTTCATCAAGGCGCTGACAACCTGCAAGGTGGAAGCCGGATCGACGTTGTCGTCCAGTTCGCCGTTGATCAGGAGCAACTTGCCTTTCAGGCAGTGAGCATTGTCGACATTGGAGGAGGCGCTATAAGAGGCGTCGATCGGATAGCCCATCCACTGTTCGTTCCACCAGATTTTATCCATCCGGTTGTCATGGCAACCGCAAAGGGCGACCGCAACCTTATAGAAATCGTTATGGAACAGCAGAGCCGCCATCGCATTCTGACCTCCGGCCGACCAGCCATAGATGCCGGCACGATCCAGATCCATGTACTTGTACTTCGCACCTGCCGCTTTCATCCAGGCGATACGATCCGGGAAACCGGCATCTTTCAGGTTCTTCCAGCATACATCATGGAAAGCCTTCGAGCGGTTGGATGTCCCCATCCCGTCGATCGAAACAACGATGAAGCCGAGTTCCACCAGTTTGGAGACCAGATGATGGGCCGGCTTGAAATCCTTATCCACATGCGAATCGTGCGGGCCGGCATAGATAAACTCTACGACCGGATAGGATTTGGAAGCATCGAAGTGCATCGGGCGATAAATGTTCCCCCAGATATCCGTCTGTCCGTCCCGGCCTTTCGCACAGAACACTTCCGGTATCTGCCAGCCTTCCGCCTGCAACGCACTCACATCGCACTTCTGCAATCCGGCAACCACAGACGCATCCGAAGTCCGCTTCAACTGGCTGACAGGCGGCAGGTCGGGACGGGAATAGACATCGGTAAAATAAGAACGGTCGGCAGAGAAGGTCACACGGTGATTCCCGTTCTCAGGAGTCATATCGGTAAAGCCCGTTCCGTCCAGGTTAACCCGGCAGTAATGCAGGTTGTAAGGATCTTCGCCTTTGTTGAAACCCGAAGCGGTGAAGTAGACAACCCGGTTCGCCTCATCCACGTGATCGACCTGGCGAACCACCCATTCGCCCTTCGTCACCTGTCGTTTCACCTGCCCGTTCGTGCCGTCTATCAGGTAAAGATGACGCCATCCGTCCCGCTCGGAGATCCAGAGCAGTTCTTTTCCGTCGTCGAGGTCGTATCGGTAGTTGTTATAATAATAGATAAAAGTCTTTGTCTGCTCGTCCACCAGATGGCGGATAGAACCGTCGGCCGCACTCACTTCGCCAATCACATAACGCTGATGGCCGCGCTGGTTGAACTCGAACGTAAAAGCGCGGCTGTCTTCACGCCAACCGGTCAGGTTCAGATAGAACTGGTTTTCATAAGGAGCGACATTCAGTGCCACCTGTTTGCGTGCCTCTACGTCAAAAAGGACAGGCAGGTAAACAGGCAATACATCCCCCGGCTTCGCGTAATCGCGCCATTGCAGGATCGGTTGCTTTTGGCTGGACGGACTGGATTCGACCAGCGGAATACGGCGTTCCTGTACGTCGCGCACCTTCACCGTCGCCAGCTTGCGGGAGTCGGGCGACCAGATGATCGACCAGGCATCATAGCGCAGGTTAGTCGTGCCGTCCATCGTCAGGGCAATCTCTTCTTTCGGCTTATCCTTCTCTTTCTCATCCCGGACAGGAGAGATATAGAGGTTGTTGTCTTTCACATACGCTTCCCATTTCTTATCAGGCGAAACGACAGGAGCCGGAGCTTCTCCGCGGCGGCGCCAGCGGTCCGGCCTCTTCTCTTCCTCTTTCAGCAGGGATTCGACCAAATTCTTTTGCTTTTTGGAGAAAAATGCCGCCAATCCTTTCTTATCTGCGGCACGTTGCTTCTTTCCGCTCTCCGCATTGACAAGATAGTAGAAATCTCCCTCCTTCTCATGGTTCTTATACCAGAAATAGTGGGAGCTGTCTATCCATTCGGGACGGATAGCGGGAGAATAGACCCGGTCGGAACATTTCAGGATCGTGTCGGCACGCTCATAATCGGCACGCGTCACCTGCGAAGCGGCGCTTTCTGCACCGAACGCCATCGCCAACAGGCACAGGCAAGAGATAAACAAAGTCGTTCGTTTCATAATAAACAGTGATTTATGATTTAATCCCAATTTTTTAATTCTTAATTTTTAATTCTTAATTTTCCAACCACCAGTCAATCATCCTCCGCGCCAAGCTCAGTTTGCGCGGTATCTCCGGCAGGTTGTCTTTCGAGAAGAACGAACCGGAGCTCAACTCCTCATCCTGCAATTTGATCTCCCCGCTGACATAATCGGCAATAAAACCGATCATCAGGTTGCTCGGATAAGGCCAGGGCTGATTGCCGAAGTAAGTGATGTCGCGGATCGTCAATCCGGTTTCCTCCCGCACTTCACGTTCCACGCACTGCTCCAACGTCTCGCCCGTTTCCAGGAAACCGGCCACAAGCCCATGGAACGTCCCCCGGAAATTACGTGCATGCACCAACAGGATTTCCTCGCCTTTCCGGATCAAGACAAGAATAGCGGGCGACACTGCCGGATAGATCTCATATCCGCAAGCGGGACACTTCTTCACGATCGGTCCCTTCTGTTCCGTCGGCGTCCCGCAAGCCGGACAGAAGCGGCTGTGCCGGTCCCAATAGAGTATCTCGTAGGCCTTCCCCGCCTGGTCATAGAAGTAGCGGTCTATATGATCGTAAGAGGCCCGAAGTCCCATCGGCAGGTAAACGTCCGTCTCTTCCAGCGGCTCGTCGGTCGAAACAGCCATCGCCACCGTCCCGTCCTGCATTTCGACCCTCTGGAGTAGAGACGCACGGCCATACGTCTCTACAGGCGATTTATCCATAAAAGGAATTGCATAGCCACCACCGGCTTTCTTTTGCAGCAAAAGTTGGTCATTGTAGAAAACATACCAATATAGAGGAGCGTTATTTGTCATTTCCATACGTCTGATTCTTTATATCGGGGACAAACATACGAAAAAAACCCCCACATTGGTATCTCTATTGTTTCCTATCGCACAAGAAAACGTATCGCATAAGTAATAAATCTTCGCCAAGTGCCTTATTATTCTATAATCAGCGGCGGCGATTACATAATCAGCACCGACGATTATAAAATCACCGCCGCTGATTATAAAATCGCCGGTTGTGATTAAAGAATTATACGGCATCTAACGATCTTTTCCTATAAGGAACAAAAAGATTTTCTTATGAGGCCCGGGAGAATAATCGTGCGTTTCCGAACTCCATCCGTGCGGACAAGCACAGTTGCAGGATTCCGATCAAGCGATAATCCATTACATATAAGAAACTTATGATTATGGCACGACTTTTGCATCACTACTCATAAACAAAACAGTTGAAAACCATGATTAAAACAGTTGCATTAGAAAAGATCTTCCGGACGGAAGAGGTGGAGACGTTGGCGCTGAACAAAGTAAGCATAGAAGTCAAAGAAGGAGAGTTCGTTGCCGTTATGGGACCTTCCGGATGCGGTAAATCTACGTTGCTGAACATCTTAGGACTACTGGACAACCCGACTACCGGAGAATATTACCTGAACGGGATCGAAGTTTCCCAATATACGGAAGCCCAGCGGACGAAGCTGCGCAAGGGGATTATCGGTTTCGTCTTCCAGAGTTTCAATCTGATCGACGAGTTGAACGTGTACGAGAATATTGAACTACCTCTGCTTTATATGGGTGTTTCGGCCACCGAACGGAAAAAGAAAGTGCAGGAAGCGATGGAACGGATGGCTATCGTGCACCGCGAAAAGCATTTCCCGCAGCAGTTGTCCGGCGGCCAGCAACAGCGTGTCGCCATTGCCCGCGCCGTAGTGGCCAATCCGAAATTGATCCTTGCCGATGAACCTACCGGTAACCTGGACAGCAAAAACGGGCAGGAAGTGATGAATCTGCTTAACGAACTGAACAAGGAAGGGACGACGATCGTCATGGTGACGCACAGCCAGCACGATGCCGGATTCGCATCCCGCATCATCAACCTGTTCGACGGACAGGTGGTAACGGAGACCGTGATTTAAGCCTGAAATGTTATAAAAGGAGAAGAGGAAGCCGTAATGTATTAAGATATGTTACGGTTTACGAGATTGTCGTATTCCATATGATTCCAAATCAAATAAACTTGTATATTGCCGGCACTAATCATAAATCGAATGAATATGAAACACGGACTTTACTTACTTATGTTCCTTCTTTGCTTCACTGGATTGCAGGCACAGGAACGCGTAGTCGAACAACCGGCTTTCGACGCTTGGAACTCGACGACACTGGAAATAGATAAAATCGTACTGAGCGATACCGCCACGGTCTTTTATATCGACGCTTACTACCACCCGAAATACTGGATACAGGTCGCGAAGGAAACTACCTTGCAGGCCGACGGCAAAACCTATCCGATCAAGGCAGGCGACGGCATCAACCTGAGCGAAAAGTTCTGGATGCCGGAATCGGGAGAGGCCTCTTTCCGCCTGATATTCCCGCCATTGCCGAAAGGGACGAAAGCCGTTGACTTTTCCGAAGGAGACGTAGAAGGCGCCTACAAGATATGGAACATCCGGCTGGACGGTTCACCAGCCTACTCTTCCCTGGCAGGGAAAAAGAACCCTGTTGAAACCCCGGTACTGGAAAAGCCGGAATTCAAAAACGGCACGGCTGTACTGAAAGGACATATCGCCGACTATAAACCGGACATGAACCTGAAGGGACGCGCTTGGAATTTCAACTTGTTGAACGGGGGCACGGAAGAATATAATATTACGGTACAACCGGATGGGAACTTCACGTTGGAAGTCCCACTGTATTATTCTACAAGCCTGAACATCTCCAGCAACTTTATGAACGGCCTGATATATCTGAAACCGGGAGAAACGACTTCCGTAGAAATCAACATGCCGGAGATTTGCCGTTCACAGTCCAAAAAGCAGAAAGACAAACCGTCATTAGGCGAGAAATATTATTTCACCGGGGCTTTGGCGGCGCTAAACAACGAATCCAGCAATTCTTCCCTTCGTTTTGTATCCGTCTCCCCCAAATCCCAGGAAGACTATATGCAGATGTTTTCCGATATCAGCACGATGGATGCAAATCAGTTCAAGGCTTACTGGATGGATCGTTACCAGAAGGAAAAAGCCGTACTGGACAGCCATACGGAATTAAGCGACGCTTACCGCACGCTCCTGCATAACAGCCTGAAAAAAGACTTGGCGGAACAATTGCTTGGCATCAGCGGAATGATGGAGTACGCTTATCGTACTGTCAACCAGATTCCGCGCGACTCAGTGATACCCAAAGACAAAAAGGTGATACCGGCTATAGAATATTACGATTTCATCCCGGAGTTGATAAGCAACGATCCGTACCTGCTGTATGACGGCTCTTTCACTTATCTGATCTCCTACCTGCAATATACGAACTTCACCGGAGAAGACAGGGCCGCCGGAGAGAAAGCCCCCGATAACACCGCCGATCTCATCAAGGTTATGGGGACAGACAACGGGATTCTTTTCGACCTCCTTGCCGCACAACGCCTATCCCAACCGATAAAAGAATTCCGTCCGCTAAGCGACGAGGAGATCGCGCAGGCCGGGAAAATATCCCCGGTCATCCAGGAAGCACTCACGCAGATGAACAACAAGGTCAAGCAGACAATCGAAGAAAACAAAAAGAAATCCGGCTACACCGTCAACCGTGTGAACATCGCCGACATCCCGGCCGAGGAACTGTTCAACGCCATCACCACGCCTTACCGGGGCAAAGTTGTGTTTGTCGATTTCTGGGCGACCTGGTGCGGCCCGTGTAAAGCCGCGATGAGAGCGTCCGAACCTGTCAAGAAAGATTTCGCCGGCAAGGATATCGTCTTCCTCTACCTGGCAGGCGAGAACTCCCCGAAAGGCACTTGGGAACAGATGATACCGGATATCAAGGGCGAACATTACCGGATGACGGATGCACAATGGACGTATATCTGCAATAAATTCGGCGTGCAGGGTGTTCCTTCTTACATGATCATCGCCAAAGACGGTACGCCGACCCATTTCCAAGTCGGATTCATGGGAGCGGATAAGATGAAGGAAATGCTCATGAAGGAATTGGATAAATAAGAACTGTTACTATGTATAAAACGTTGCTTGCTCTATTGTTTTCAGGGATCGGCCTGTTGTTGCATGCTGATAATTCCTATCTCATACAGGCCCGCATACGGGATGTGAAAGACGGAACCGTATTCTTCCTGAAACAATTCAGCACGCAGCGGATTATAAATGCGATGCGACTCGAAGACGGCAAATTACAGATGAAAGGCGAGCTGTTCGACACGCCCCAGCATCTCTGGCTTTGCACGACCATCAAAGATGAATTCTATTACTGCGACCTGCTGGTAGACACGGGGAAGATCGTTGTCGAAGGAAGCATCCATGATTTTCCGAACGGCTTGCATTTCGAAGGGGCTCAAACACAAATGCAATATGCCGCTTATCTGAACCGGACGCAGTCGTTTACACAACAGATCGACAGCCTGAACCACATAGCCAATCGCTTGCATAACCGGAAAACGGATGGCATAGTGTATAACAGTCATATCGTTCCGGGCACTTACAAATTAGACGTAGAGGTGGAAAGAGATAGAATCACAGCCATACGCGACTCCATCCGTTCCAAATTTATCCAGAACCACATGGACCAGTATGCCGGGCAGTTCCTGCTGACCCGTGTCATGAAAAATCTTTCGCCTGATTCCCTGAAAGCCCTTTACCGCCTCATCCCGGTCGAGATGAAGAAAACCAAATTCACCCGTTTGATCAGCAACCAGATCAACCCGTATGCCGACAGCTACATCCGGGAGGCGGACGACCTGCTGCGCCAGACAAGCCACAAAGAAAAGGAAATGCACAGCTATGCGGAAGAAGCCTATAAACTCTATGCGCAAGCGGTGCAGCTCGACTCTACACGAACGGACGGCTACATCGCACTGGCATCCATGTCCGAACGCCTGCTCCCATTCAAAGATGTGGAAGCTTACGACATTGCGATCCATTACCTTCAGAAATTCATGGCAAGCGACATCCGGGCAAACGAATACGAGGCTGCCGTGAAGAAAATGGAAGACCTGCAATTCAAGAAATGGCTGAAGCAGAACGAAGAACCGGAAATGGTAACCGTCAATGGCGGAAGTTTCGAAATGGGGTCCACTTATAAAGAAGACAACAATCCGCCTCACAAAGTAAAAGTAGACAGTTTCCTAATCAGCCGGTACGAGATAACGAACTACCAGTTTGCCGCCTTTCTCTCGACACTTAGTCCTGAAAAGATAAAAGACGACCCGCCTTTGTATTACCCCTGCAACTGGGGCATCCAAAACGGAAAGCCAATGCCGGGTTACGAGGCTCATCCGGCAATCTATGTCACCTGGTACGGCGCACAGGAATATTGCAAATGGGCCGGAGGACGCCTGCCGACCGAAGAAGAATGGGAATTCGCCGCACGAGGCGGCAACTACGGGAACCACGACCATCTTTATAGCGGCGGCATGGAACTGGACAGCTTAGGTTGGTATGCCGGAAACTCCGGTGGAAAGCCGCACCGGGTAGGGACGTTAAAACCCAACGAATTAGGTTTACACGATATGAGCGGTAACGTATGGGAATGGTGCAGCGACACCCAGATAAAAGACGGCAAAGAATATGTCGCCGTCCGTGGCGGAACCTGGTTCAACGAACGCGCAATCTGCCGCCCGACCTGCCGCTATTACATCTTCCCGAACAGCAAGCATTTCAACAATGGGTTCCGGCTGGTAAAGGATTTATAATTGCCTGGCAGGAAATACGACTTTAACAGCTCTATAGATCAGGGACCATACATAATTGTACAATCTTAAAACGTATATATTGACATTGAGCAAAAATAAGAAGCCGACTACAACATAAACCAATTGTAAAATAAGATGATCGGCAATAATCTGATTTAACCCCAAAAACCGCTTAAATACTCCTAACAACAATGTCGAAAAGGCATGGACAAAGTAGATATCATACCCCTCTTTCGAGTAGATATCTATATATCGACGGACAATTGCGGATTTATCATATAAAGAAACAATCCCTTTCTTCATATAAGAGCCTCCAAGACCCAAAATGACCATACAGTATGAAACAAACAACAAATTCGGAGGAAATTTATTTGCTTGTATATCAAACGGAATCTTTTCTACTCCAAACATATAAACCAAATATCCGGCGGCAGCGATCACACACACGATATTCTGCCAACCTAAATTTTGTTTATAATACAATCCCCAAACAGTAAAAAGCATATATACTATAGCCGTCTGAATCAATTCCGAATAATATTGATTGGACGACAATAGCAAAACCACACAGACTGCATAAAAGATAAACGGAATCTTATACCGGCGAATCCCATTGAATAGCATCGGAAGGAAAAGACTGATCAATAAATAAGGAGATAAAAACCAAAGATGGTCAAATATGCGATGTTCCACCGGAGGGGTAAATAGGACATACGATAAAAAATCTTTTAACGGTATGATACCACCATGATTCCTGTAAAAAAAACAGACAGCCGGAAAACAGAATAGTGCATACTTCCAATAAGGAATTACAATCTTTTTCACCCTCGTCCGGATATAGACCCAATAAGGTTTCTCGGATGTTAATGAAAAAGAAGCACCCGCTATATAAAATATAATTGCCATTGAAAACAAAGCAGCGGAAACCCATCCTCTATCGAAAATCCCCACCTTTGCTCCTTCCCACCACACCAAATGAGAAAAACAAGTAATATAAATTCTAATTCCCCCTCTGCATATATCCAGATTCCGATCTCTCATGTTCTATTTATTTCCTATAATCAATTGAAGGTTGCAAAGATACTTTTTCCTTTTAATAAAAAAGAGTAATATTGCATACTAAAACAAATCAATCAAATTAATGAGCAATTCCATACATTTAATCAGTCTCTTACTTCTAACTTCCGGTCTATCCATACAAGCCCAGGAAAAGAGAGCGATGACATTCGACGAGATGGTCGGATGGGAACACATATCCGAACAACGTATTTCCGATGACGGCAAATGGGTCTTCTGTAAAATGGAGCCTTGGCGGGGAGATGCCTCCATTCAGTTATACAACGGCAAAGGAGAAGAGAAAGCGGCTTTCAAGCCAGCTTCGAAAGCACAATTCAGCGCTTCATCCGAATATCTGTTGGTAACAAAAGTTCCTTCCTTGGAAAAAGTAGAAGCCGAGAAGCTAAAGAAAACAGACAAGGACCAAATGCCGATGAACAACCTTGTCATCTCCCGGCTGACAGGCGGAGAGGAGACGGTAGATTCACTCAAAACATACAAACTCTCGGAAACGGCCGATTGGCTGGCTTATCAGCGCGGAAGTAAAAAAGACTCCACTCTTTACATCCGTTCGCTCGACGGAATGCTGAAAGATTCGTTTCCGGCTGTAAGCGATTTCGGATTTGCCCAAAAAGGGAATGTACTATACATCGTATCCGATTCTGTCTTATATACCTATATTCCAGAGAAAGGGAACAGCCGGATATCCGCCGGAAGAGGAGTATTCAAAAAGATCGCTTTCAATGAAAACGGCAGCAAGCTCGCCTATCTGTTCTGTGCAAACAAAGACTCCGCCTCGACCCGGAGTAGCCTGTATATAGCGGAAAACAATACCCCCGGCAAACTGATCGCGCAACGGGGAGACAAAGCCTTTCCCTCATCGTGGATAATCAGCGAAAACGGAACTCTCCATTTCTCCGAAAACTCTAATCGCCTGTTCTTCGGCACAGCCCCGGAGCCCCGGCAGAAAGACACGACCGTACTGGCCGAAAACCGGCCGGACGTACAAGTATGGAGTTGGGACGAAAAGGTACAATACACGCAACAGTCTTTCAACAAGGCGTCCGACTTGAAACGGTCTTATACGGCAGTTTACAACATCGGTTCCGGACGTCTCTTCCAATTGGCGACCGAGGAACTTCCCTCGTTGCAAACCGCTGATGAAGGGAATGCATCACTGGCACTTCTCTCGACCTCAAAGCCATACGGCACACAAAGCATGTGGACGGCTAAAAACTTTTATGACCTTTATACGATCGACCTGGAAACCGGAGAACGACGGCAAATCAAGGAAAAGAGTCCTTCTTACATGCGTTTCTCCCCGAAAGGGAAATATACATACTGGTATCAGGAACAGGACAGTTCTTGGTACACCCGTTCCATGGCCGACGGGAAAGAATACCGCCTGACCACACCGGAGACCTTCATCGCCTGGAATGAAGATAACGACGTCCCGGACTATCCTTCCCCGTACGGAATCGCCGGTTGGACAGACGACGACCGGACGATCCTGATCCGGGACCGCTACGATATCTGGGAGTTCAGCCCGACAGCCTCCTCCTCTCCTGTCAGCCTGACCGTAAACGGCCGGAAGGAGAAGATCACCTATTCGCTGATCCAAATGGACCGGGAGAAAAGATCGTACAACCTGAACGCTCCCCAGTATCTCAACGGCTTCAACGAAGTCACCAAAGGCTTCGGGTATTATACCGCCCGTCTGAACAAACCGACCGCCCCCAAAGCACTGTTGGCCGGCGACTTCAAACTGGCCGCTCTGTCGAAAGCCAAAAACACCGATGCCGTAATCTACACGCAGGAAACATACGAGCAATATCCGGATGTCCGACTATCCGACCTCAGTTTCAAGAAATCCATCCGGCTGACAGACGGCATCCGCCAGCAGGATTCCATCATTTGGGGGACAGCCGAACTGACTTCCTGGATCTCCCTGGATGGCCGGCCTCTGGAAGGTGTCATCTACAAACCGGCCAATTTTGACCCGAACAAGAAATATCCGGTAATCGTGAATTTCTACGAGCGCAATGCCAATACATTATACAACTACCATATGCCCAGTCCCGGACGTTCTACGATCGACTATCCGTTCTACCTCAGCCACGGCTTTATCATTTTCAATCCCGATGTCCGCTTCACAGACGGCTATCCGGGTGAAAGTTGCTATAATTGCGTAATGCCGGGGATCACTTCCCTGATTGCGAAAGGGTATGTCGACGAGAAAGCGATCGGCGCACAAGGCCATAGCTGGGGAGGTTACCAGGTTGCTTATTTAGCCACCCGTACCCGGCTCTTTGCCGCAATCGAATCGGGTGCGCCGGTAGTCAATATGCTGAGTGCTTACGGCGGAATCCGTTGGGGCTCCGGCTTAAATCGTTCCATGCAATATGAACACGGGCAAAGCCGTATCGGGGGCAATATCTGGGAAATGCCGTTGCAATATATCGAAAACTCTCCCCTCTTCAATATGGATAAGGTGACTACCCCGATCCTGATCATGCATAACGATGCAGACGGGCACGTGCCCTGGTATCAGGGGATCGAATACTTCATCGCCCTCAAACGCCTCCAAAAGCCGGCGTGGTTGCTCAACTATACAGGTGAACCCCACTGGCCGACGCGTTTGGCAAACCGTCTCGATTTCCAGAAACGCATGTTCCAGTTCTTCCACCACTACCTGCAAGGCGCCCCCATGCCTAAATGGATGAGCGAAGGTGTTCCGGCCGTAGACCGGGATTTCGAGTTGGGATATTGATATCTCTTTTATATTTATTCTTAATATATTATGGATAAATATTCATATCTTTGTATATTAATTGGAATGTAAACAATGAAAATAACAGGTAACACATTAAGTTTATATGTTGATATTCCTATATCAGAAATATCCATATTCAAATATCTTGCCCATAAAATGGGATGGAAAGTTCATGTTGCTAAAGAAAATGAAGATACATTAAGTCAGGAAGAAGAAAAAAAACTATTTTTCGAAAACTCCAAACGCTCTATGGCGAAGTGCATGGAAAAATATTTATCAGAATGAAAATACACCAACGAGATATTATCGAAGTTAATTATTTATTTCCTGACGGAACAACAAAACCACATATGGCTATTGTGGTATCCAATGATGAACTTCAGGAGATAGAAGGATTCTTTTATTTGGCAATGATTTCATCTAAGAACTATAATCCACAATATACTTATCCATTGAATAATGAAATGTTAAGCAAGCCTTTATCGAGGCAAAGCTATGTCATTTGTCAACTAATAGGCGGATATACAGAACGCGATGTAGTCAAGATATGTAGCCGAATCAAGAATGACTTTTTCGTCGAAATTGTCGAGAAGATAAAACAAACGATCTTTTAAAACTCCATCTTAAATGTTGTCCGGACATTCGGAACA
This sequence comes from uncultured Parabacteroides sp., assembly GCF_902493135.1. GTDB lineage: Bacteria > Bacteroidota > Bacteroidia > Bacteroidales > Tannerellaceae > Parabacteroides. The sequence continues at coordinate 25,935 of NZ_CABUOD010000033.1, read as the reverse complement.
GACAAGACGGAAAGTTGGCCGCCATGCAATTGCATGATGCGCTGGGAAATAGGCAGGCCGATGCCGCTACCACCGGATTTGGTGGAATAGAAAGGAGTAAAGACGGCGGACAACCGTTCGGGAGGAACCCCCGGGCCGTTGTCTGTTATCGTTATAAGAAGACGTCCGGTTACCCCGGCACATGCATCGACCTTCACAATTCCATCCTTTTGTCCCTCTACCGCCTGCAATGCGTTCCGGATCAGATTGATCAATGCAAGAGTAACCAGATTGGCATCGCCATATATTTGAAGTTCCTTACCCGCCGTATCAGCCTTTCCACCGGAATAAACAATCCGTTCACTTCCCGGTTCGGCTTGTAGTAACTGTTCCAACTTAGTAAATAACGCCCGTACGGGGATTTTTTTATATTCCGGTTCCGGCAAATGCGTCAAACGATGATACGAATCGAGAAAAGCAGTCAGGCTCTTTGCCTGGCTGTTGATGACTTCAAGCTCTTCACGTTGCTGGGATAGGGAAGTACGGTCCATATATTTTAGCAAATCTGCCGAAAGAGAAGCAATCGGGGTGATAGAGTTGCGAATCTCATGCGTCATCACCCGTAGGATACTATCATAATAAAGGCTTTTCTCTTCCACCTCAAGATGTTTATCCCCCAATTGCCGGAGAACATGATTCATATCGGCGTATAAAGCATTCATAAAGGGATCATCCGGATTAGCAGGGAAATGTTGCGTCGTATCCTCGTTCCGCATCGCCTCGAAAAAGACGGACAATTTATAATTAAAGTGGGTTGCCAACCGGATTATAAACAGAGTTATCAACAGGATAAACAACAGGCACACAAACGATAATGTAAATGACAACTGTGTTATTAACAACCAGGAGCCAATGAGGGATAAAAGCACGATCAATACTACGCTCCCTACCATCTTAGCATATAACCTGCGACTATACATAGGGCAAAGGTACATTAATTACGACAAACCCACAAAAAGACAAAGAAAATACGAATCTCACGTTTATTTACGAATTAATAGTAACAAACTTGTTTTTAACAAATTAAATCGCTTTATTTGTATCGGACAATCGAACACAAATAAAATACGAACAATTAATCCGGAGATTATGAACAAGACAACGAGACTTTTAGGAAGTTTGCTTATTGCCACAATAGCAACATCCTGCGGAACGGGAGGTAAAAATCAATCCGCACAAACAAACGATCCTTTGGCCAACAGCCCGATAGTCGGTCAATATGTACAGGTAGGAACTGACAAAGTCATGTCGTGCGACCAGAAACTACTGGCCGATACCGTACGCATACCTCTCAGTTTCTTCACGGAAGAAATGGAAATCGTAAAACTGGATAACCGGGATGAGGCATTGGTCGGACAAACCGGGGTGACGATTTCAGATAATTACATCTTGGTACATGGCCGCCGGCCAAATCCATTCAAACTATTCGACCGCAAGGGGAATTTCCTGACCAACATCGGTGCGATCGGACAAGGCCCCGGCGAATACCAAATGGTGTATGATGCCAAATTGGACGAGGCAAACAACCGCATCTATATCCTGCCTTGGAATGCATCGCAACTTTTAGTGTACGACTTGCAAGGAAACGTCTTAGACCCGATTCCTCTTTGCTTGCGTTGTCCGAAAGCAAAATTCGATGTCGATCTTACCGGAGACAAGGTTTCGATAGTCCTGTTACCATTCAAAGGCTATGCGGCCGTTGCCTGGACACAGGATTTGAAAGGGAACAGGCTCAGCTACATAGAACCGGGACATTTGGAAGCGCCTCAGGACTTCAGTAATGAAGTGATATCAGGATTCAATATCCCCGGCGCGTTCGATGTCAATATTTTATGTATAATGCCGACCCGCGTCGATTCGCTCTACCGATATGACGGAGACAATAGCCGTTTGATCCCGACATTCACACTCAACTTTGCCAATACGGATAAAATCCCCTGGCACGGATACGGAGAATGGCCGCACCATTTCATTGGAGATTTTTCAGAACCGCCGGTTGAAGTCGCTCCCGGATCATGGACCAACGGAAAGACTTACCATTACATCGTGGACAAAAAAACAGGAAAAGGTTCTTTCTTTAAACTCTATAACGACTATTTCGGCAATTTGGAAATCGGCTATCCCAGTTATGCATTCTCCAATGGCTATTATATCCGGAATATCGAACCCGGCAACCTCATGACCGACATCGAGAACGCGTTGAAAAACCAGGATATCACCGACGAGATGCGTAAAAAGTTGGCCGACCTGCAAGCCTCTATCGGTGAGAACGACAACAACATTCTATTTTTAGCTAAGTTAAAACAATAAATGCACAAACAGATGAAAACACTTCTTCCCCTCCTATTCCTTTTCCTGTTCACAACCTGCAATAGCAAAAGTTCACCGGTTTCCGGAGAAGGCGACAATGGACAAATGCCTTGCATCGACCTGGCCGGGAACCTGAACAACACCGTTCCCTCCCTGCCCCTGAGCGAAGCGGTGGGAAAGGTGGATATTGTCCCGTTGGAAACGACAAGTAAGTCTTTTATCCGGAGGATCGAAGATATCAAAGTAACCGCCCATGATATTTTCGTTTTCGACATAAACGAAGGTGTATTCCGGTTTGACCGGCAAGGCAAGTTTCTGAACAAAGTCGGTAAAAAAGGAGAAGGGCCGGAAGAGATCCTTTCGATATGGCAAATGATGATTAAAGAAGCGGAACAGGAAGTTTATCTCTATTCCATAACCGATAAGAACTGCATCAAAGTCTATAATTTCGACGGTTCTTTCAATAGAGTTGCTCTTCAGGGTCGAATGGAAAATGTATTTTATGGGCCAAGCAATCAGATTTTCTCTTTTAAACATCATTTCTTCCTACAACAGGTACTCCCTGTCCTATTTTTAGAAAACAAACATGAAATATGGTCGTTTGCACTCACCGACAGTTATTTCAATATCCAAAAAAAATTCTATAATCCAAGTCTGGCAGGGAAAGATGAAGAAATTATCGAGAACTGTGCTCCTCACTACGGTTGGAAGAAATACTGGTCGGAAGGCAGGACTGCCATAGACACCTATAACCAGCAACTTGTCATGAAATATGCGGGAGTAGACACCCTCTATCGATACAACGAAAGCAATCAGAATTTCGAACCGCACTACACGCTTTTTTCAGGCGAACAACCTCCTTTCGATATGGCACATGTATGGGTTAAAGATGCGGCATTCTTTAAATATCTATGGGTCTATGACTTCTATGACACCCAAAAGTATTTATATCTCCTTGCCGGTAAGTCCAATGTCATCCACACGTTTCGATATGATAAGGAAAACAGGGAGGTTAGGGTTTCGAAAAAAGAAAGCGCCATCATTGAAAGGCCTTTCCCCGGCTCCCCCAACTTTGTCTTCCGCGAACTAAAGAAGCGGTTCGAATTGCAGAACGACCTTTCCGGCGGAATCGTTTTCACGGTTGACTACAAATCACAAGGCAAGTATTGGATCGATGAATGTAATTCTTCCGATTTGCTGGAGCAGATCGACCCGGACGAACTGAAAAAAGAAGAAGTAAAAGACAAACCGGCACGCGACAAGCTCGTCCAAGTGCTAAGCAAAGTTACGGAAGAGGATAATCCGGTCCTCTTCATTGCCACTCTGAAATAAATCATTACATTCGCTACAAATACAGATTCAAGATGAAAAAGCACCTTTTTGCCATAGGCATCCTATCCGTTTTACTGATAACGACCGGATGCAAGCAGACGGAAGAAAAAGCACGGCACATCCCGACCGCCCCACAGATGGAAGCCCGGATAGACCGTTCCGAACCCGTAAAAATCGTAGATGTGGAACAAGCCTACGAAAATCCCGCCCCGTTGAAGTTGAGCCAGATCGCCTCCTCGATCGAATACTATACCGTCGGAGATGCCCGGTTCACCGTCACCCAGGCGATCGAGTTGCCGGACAGCAATGCCTTTATCACTTTCAACAACCCGCGCATCTATTACCGCAAACAAGGCATTCCGAGCAAACGATACGGTTTCAAGGCGTTGGCCTATAAATGGAACAACGAGATGAACGGACAGAACATGTTCTACGACAAGAAAACCACCCGCATGTATGTCGCCCTCAGCGGGAAGACACAGGAGACGCGGAGGACCGGGACGGACAGCGTCCCCTGCATCAGCGTCTTGCCGCCATTGGACACGATGCTGACGATCCAAAGCTACATCTTCCCCGAAAGTCCCATCGAGAAATATCCGCTCGGCCGGCGCGACGACAAATTGTTGGGTTTCTCCTCCACCGGTTACACCTTGTGCCATTACAGAGATACGTTGGGGGAACCGGACGGGATCACGACGTTCAACCTCCAAGGCGATACGCTCTGCAAGTTCCGGTTGAAAGACGGGGAACCGGCCCCGCGCACGTTGACCGACAACATTCCGTTCTTCCATACGTCCTACTGGAACACCGGGCAGGACCGGATGACCTTCATGATGCCCTATTGCGACACCGTCTACCAGCTGCGTGACCCGCAAACCGTCGCCCCGCTCTACGCCATCCGTTACGGGAAGCAAGGACTTGACCTGAAAGAGATGAAGGAGGCTAACATCCCGAACGGCAAAATATGGTTGAAAACCTTTTATGAGAATCCCAAAGGGCTGTTCATGGGGCTTTACCAAAAAGGAGAACGGAAGATCGCGGATTGGATCGGTTGGGAATACACCTACAAGCCGACCTTGACCCACCAGGCGGTCTACCTGAAAGAAGAAGGACGGACGGTCATGCTTCCGGCCGACAAAAACAGGGGCTTCATCAACGACCTGGACGACGGGCTGCCTTTCTGGCCGGACGGACAGACGGACGATTGCCTGTACATGCTCCGCACCGTCACCGAGATGCGCGAACTGGTGAAACGCACCGGCTCGCCCAAGCAAAAGAAACTGCTCGAACTACTGGACAACCCGAAGGTGCCCGAACGCGATTATGTGATGATCATCGTACGATAGAGCATCGCTACAAACCGTATTTCCGCATCTTGTTATATAGCGTCTGCCGGCTGATATCCAACCGTTGGGCACAAAGAGTCAGGTTGCCGTTATTCTCGCGCAACACTTCCCTGATGAACTGCTTCTCCATCTCCTCCAACGTCACCGGCCGAGATGCGGAAGCCGTTTTTCCGATATACGGATCGTCCGCCCCGGGCGAAGGCGAGCCGGTCGGCAAGACAGCCTGCCCCTTCCGCCTCCGCCGGAAAGCCTCTTGCAAAACCGCCACCAACTGATCGTTATCCCAAGGTTTGACAACAAAATCAGCCGCTCCCTTTTTCAAGGCGGAAACGGCCAGTTCGATATCCCCGAAAGCCGTGACCAGGACCACCTGAGGCGGGTCGGGCCGGTCGACGATACGCTCCAACCAGAACAACCCTTCGCTTCCATCCTGCCGTCCGATCCCGAAATTCATATCCAACAAGACGATATCGACATCATTTTCACGCAACAGAGCCGGCAAAAGCGTCGGGACGGAAACTCCCACCACCGTTTTGAACTCGCGTGCCAAAATCACCTTCAACGTTTTCAGCACCGCTTCGTTATCATCCACAAGGATTATTTTCCCATCCAGCATAGTTTCATTTTTTTTCTGATTACAAAATTATTATTTTCTGCCAAGAAATCCGCAATCAGATGCAAGTGTAATTTGTTTCCCACAATGTCGCATATCTTTTCGGCAATGCCGTATATATTCTTGACGTTGCCGTGTATATTCTCGACATTGTCGAAAACAAATTACACTTGCATAAAAACAAAAATGCCCTTTCATCCGATGACGATCCCATTGTCCAATAATTAGACAAATTTCCGGTTTCCCCGAAGAAAAAAGAACGATCTTTTGCGGCATCCACAGAAAGGGGATAGCTTTGATCCGTATTAAAAGCAAAAGTCATGAAAGCCGTAGCACTCAAACTGGTCCTCCGTAGCTGGTGGCGTAATAAAACGTTTTCCATCATTTCGATTGTCAGCCTGGCGATCGGGATTGCCTGCACGAATCTGTTGGCCGCCTTCGTCATCTATGAATTCAACATCGAGGCGGATAATCCGAATAAGGAAAAGATCGTCTATATGGCGCAAGACTCGCCGATGAAGTCAGGAGAAAAGGCTGCTTTTATAGTTGGAAAAATCCCCATCCAGCTGAAAGAGCAATACACGGAAGTGGAGGAATACCTGCGCTTCAGCTCGATCGATTGCAACTCCGTCACCATAGGAGACAAGAAATACGACCCTATCCTGATTACCATAACAGACACTACTTTCGACCGCTTCTTCGAATATGAAGTGCTGTACGGCGACCTGCATGACGCCCTTTCCGCCCCTGGCAAAGCCGCATTAAGCGAATCGTGCGCCCGGAAACTGTTCGGAAAGACAAACCCCGTAGGAAAGATCGTCCAAATAGACCTGCCGGACGGTGGCATGCGGTATGAGGACGAAACGACGCCCCTTTCCCGTCCTTTCCAAATTGCCGCCGTATTGAAAGAATATCCCCAGTCCTACCTCAAGTTCGACATGCTTACCGGTATCGGACAGGATTATTACGGTGGAGGAGTCACCCTCCTGAAAGTCTCCCCCACGTTCGACAAAGAACAATTCGCCCAAAAGATAAAAGCGGACGGAGTCCCTACCCTGCAAAAGGAGAAAGGGCGTTACTATTTCTACACCTTGCAGGAATCCTATTTCCAGCACTACACGCAGGAGTCGATTCCTTATGTCGCCCGTTCCCAACAAACGTTGCTGCTCATCGGGCTGATATCCGCCTTGCTGATCCTGCTGATCGCCTGCTCCAACTATATCAACCTCAGCTTTTCCCGGGTTCTTCAACAGATACGGGTCATACACACGCAAAAGCTGATGGGAGCCACGCAAGCGGAGATGAACTACCAATTGTTCCTGGACACATTCCTCACGGTCGGCATCGCCTTCCTGCTCTCGTTGCTGATCGCCCACGACCTGATCCCCGTTTTCAACCGAATCATGTCCGGAAGGATCACCACCGGATTTTTCCTGAACAGGCAGGTGCTACCCGTTATCTGCGGACTGATCCTGATCCTGTCCGTTATCCCCGCTTGCTACATGAGCCGGAAAATCGCGAACCTGACGGATAGCAACTACCGCCTGTTCTTCACCGGAAACAAAAAAAGAAGGATCGTCACCGCCCTCTCCGTCATGCAGTATATCATCTCCATCGGACTGGTGATCGGAACACTCACCATCCATGCGCAATTGAAACTGACGCAAAAGAAAGGGGAATGCTACCGCAACCTGATCGAAATCGGAAGCTGGAAAGGGGGGAACCTGGATGCCAGCACATTCGCGGCAGAGCTGAAGAACAGACCGGAAATAGCTTCGGTCACACGTGCCGGCGGCTCCATCCTCTTCGCCTGGCTCCAACAGATCACGATCGAAAACAAGGACGGATCAGAGTCTTACTACTCGTCCGTCCAATATATGGGTGAAGAGAACCTCCTGCAAACCCTGGGCCTGCAAATACTCCAGGGGGTGACTCCTCAGGAAGCGATGCGGAAATATGACCGGCCGGTCTATATAAACCGGAGATATGCGGACATCCTGATCCCTGCCGGCGAAAACCCTGTCGGGCAACCGGTCAGCCGGTACGACAAGTTTTCCTACGGTGACCAGGCAGACGACCCGCAACAAGCCTGCACGATCTGCGGAATCGTCAGCGATCACTATATCAACACGCTGGAAGAGGAAGCGATGCCGTCCCTGATCTACCTCAACAATGCCGGTGCAAAGAATTACCGGATGCTCTATGTCAAGCTGAATGAAAAACAGAAAAAGAAGGGGCTGGAAACGATACGGGAAGTGTGGGAAAAAGTAAATCCGGGCGAATACTTCACCTACATAGATGTATATGACGTATTCATGCAACGCAACCGGAGGACGACCGATATGGGTAACCTGCTCTTGATGTATTCGGTCATCAGCCTCTTACTGACCTGCTTCGGCCTGTTCGGAATGGCTTTGTACGCGACCGAGCAACGGACGAAAGAGATCGGCATCCGGAAGGTGAACGGGGCCAGTACCCGAAGCATCCTGTTCCTGCTGATCCGGCAATTCATCACATGGATAGCGGTAGCATTCGTGATCGCAACGCCGCTTGCCTGGGTGCTGCTGAACCGTTGGCTGGAAAGTTTCGCCAACCGGGTGAGCATCTCCCCGCTCTATTTCTTGCTGGGCGGCGTTATCGTCCTGGCCATCACATTGCTGACGGTAGGCTGGCATAGTTACCGGGCCGCCTCGAACAACCCGGTAAGGAGTCTAAGGAGTGAATAAAGGGGAAATTATCCGTTCACCTTCTTATAGTCGGCCAGGAAAGCCGCCAGGCCGCTATCGGTGAGCGGGTGTCTCAACAAGCCTTTGATGGCGGAGAGCGGGCAGGTCGCCACATCGGCGCCGGCTTCCACGCATTGCATGATATGTTGGGTGGAACGGATGGAAGCCGCCAGCACTTGCGTCTCGTAATCGTAGTAATCGTACATCTCGACGATCTTGCGCACCAGTTCGATCCCGTCACTCGCGATATCGTCCAAACGGCCGACAAAGGGAGAGACATAGGTCGCACCCGCTTTGGCCGCCAGCAATGCCTGTCCCGGAGAAAAGACGAGCGTACAATTCGTGCGGATGCCTTTGCCTGAAAAATACTTGATCGCCTTGATCCCGGCTTCGATACAAGGGACCTTCACTACGATATGCGGGTTCAGTCCGGCCAGCTCCTCACCTTCCCGGATCATGCCTTCGTAGTCCGTGGCAATCACTTCGGCGCTCACATCGCCGTCTACCATTTCGCAGATCTCGATGTAATGCTTACGCTGGTTTTCCACTCCCTTAATGCCTTCCTTCGCCATCAAAGAGGGGTTGGTGGTAACGCCGTCGAGCACACCCAACTCGTTTGCTTCCCGGATCTGATCCAGATTAGCCGTGTCAATAAAGAATTTCATCGCCTGTTTTTATTTAAGTAATTATTATGGTATAACAAGCGGAACCGCATGATAGTTCAGGCATTTCCATTGACGTTCAGAACTCGAAGCGCACACCGGCTCCGACGCCTATCAAGGTCGTGTTCTCGGTACGATAGCTCACCGGCTGGTTGTTGTCGAAATAATAAGAATAACGAGGTTCCAGGTACAAGCTCCAATCCCGGTAGAAACGGTATGCAACGCCGATAGAAAGGTTCAACGACCATTGCAGGCCGCCAATGCCGGAACGGCAGGTAGCCGATTCAGATCCGTGCAAGCCATACGCTTCCACATGATAAACGGAACGCAGGCCTTTTTCCACCATAAAGCCGCCGGAGAGATACACGTTCCAATCCGGATGGTCCCATAGCTTGACCACCAGGTTGACCGGAATACCCAAATAGTGAAGCCCCAATGTTGCACGGCGGCCGGCCATCCGCCCCTCGTTCATCTTCGAATACAAATAGGTATAGACCAGACCGCTTTCCAAGCCGATACGGTCGTTCAGATTCTTGCGGACCATTAACCCGAACGACAAGGGCGGCGCACAATCCACATGCGAGAAAGTCTCCGGGCCGCCCTTCAAATCCGGATCCGGCTTCTCATCTACAGACGGTCCGGGAGGAAGAGGCAAGCCGGGCTGAGGATCATTGACCACTTCGTCTTGAGGACTGTTATCCAACCCCATACCCAACGAAAAATGTCCGCCCGTTCCCATACTGGCCCCGATCTGCCATTTGCCGTCTTTTGCTTTTGGCCGGTCCGCCCTTGCAATCAGATTGCCGGCACGGTGTTTTTCCGGTTCCGGCCCTCGATGTCGTACGCCGGGAGTTTCCACCTCCGGTTGTGCGACCTCCGCCTTATCCGGGAGTTCGACTTCTTCCACCTCGACCCGGATTTCCTCGTAGGCAACCATCCGTCCCCGCGCTTGAGGCGGGATCGCAAAGGAACTGCCTTTTCCCGGTTGTTGCTTTTCAATATCCTTTTTCTCAGGATTCGTCCTTTCGGCCACCTGTTCGTTCTTTTGCGATCCCGCGTCAAACGCGGGAACAGGATCGGAGTCGGGTTGGTACAAGCGTATCACGAGCAACAAGGCAAGTACCGCGGCAACGGCACTTATCCAGCCCCCGATCCGCCAGGCGGAAGGACGCGGACGTCCGGCCACCTCCGCCTCGATCCGCTCCCAGCATCCCGCATCGACGGGCAACCGGTGATCTTCCAGCTTCTGCTTGACCTTCAAACTGAACAGGTCTAATTGCTTATTATGTTCTGTTTCTGCTGACATTGTCCTGCGCTATTAAAGATTGAACCATTTCCTGTAATGCTTTCCTTGCCCGCGTAAACTGGGAGCGGGAAGTGATCTCCTGGATATGAAGCATAGCCGCTATTTCCTTATGCGTATATCCTTCGATGGCATACAGGTTGAAGACGGTCCGGTAGCCATTGGGCAACCGGGAGATGCATTCCAACAGCTCGTCGGCCGACAAGCGGTCCAGCACGGAAGCATCCACATCTTCAACCTGTTCTCCATATTCATCAATCGGGGCACTCGACCGGAGAGCATCGTATTTACGGAGGTATTCGAGCGCCGTCGTCACAAAAATCCTTCGGACCCAGGCACCGAACGGGCCTGTCGCCGAATAGGTCTGTATCTTGGTGAATACTTTGATAAATCCATCCTGGAGCAAGTCGCGGGCCACCTCTCTGTCGCGGACGTAACGGGCGCATACGCTCATCATGGCAGGTGCGTACAACTCGTATAATTCCTTACGAGCCGATGCTTCGCCACGCTTACATCCGTCGATTAACAGTTGTTCTTCCATAAATACTTGCTACTCTCTGATTATATGATGAAACAGGTTTCCGGATAGTTGCACCTATCTTCATTATTTATACACAAATATCTAAATTTATTTTTATCTTCGCAGAAATTAAATGAGTTGCTGTATGAAGCGGGGAATAAGTTTAATCATCTTGTTGTTGTGCGCATTATGTATGCAGGCACAATCCGACCTGACTTGGATCAGAACCAGAGAAGGCAAAATGGTGGCAGTGCCCAAACGGGCGGTTTTCGACTTGAACCTGCCCAAACTCGCATACAAAAGTTACACGCCATCGGACAGGCAACTGATCGAAGCCAAGCTGCGTGAATTCATACCCGACTTTCCGGTCCGATCCGCCTATAAACAGGAGCGCCCGATGGACATGATTATTTCATCCGCCGCCTATCAGCCATTTTTCAATCCGTACACACCGATGCTGAGACGCGTTTCGCCTATGGCACTGGACTTCCACGAAGTATCGGTCGTTCCCGTCAGCGAACAAGTGGACTTTATCACAAGCGGGCAACAATACACATGGCCCGGTGTCGGCGGCCTTACCCGGATCAATACGGAACTGCTATGGACACACGGCCGGTTCTCCCTGTCGGGAGGCGCTTTCGGCGGACGCTACTTCACTCCGTTCAATCCTTCCCCCAAATTCATGGGCGGGTTCAATGCGATGGCCGGCTACGATGTGACCGATTGGATGACGGTCAAAGGCTGGGGACAATATACGTTTTACGACCACAACGAAAGAAACAACCCGCATATGCTGATGAACCCGTTCTACAACCATACAAACGTAGGCGGAGCATTCGAATTCAAGGTGAACGATAGCGGCTTCAGGGTCGGGGTAGGGATCAACTACGAATACAATCCGATCCGTGGAAAGATGGAACGCCAGTTCATGTTCTACCCGGCAGGCAAGATCGGGACGTTCCGGATCGGTAACTGAACGTAAGGGGTTCGAGAGAGCCGAAAAAGCGGGCATTCCCGTCCGGCTGACAAAAATAAGCGATACGGAAACATTACGGGAACGATCCGATAATCTCTCTTTCGTCCCACTCATAGATACATTCCGTCGCGCTTCCCAGCACTCCCGCTCCCCCTTCTACGTTGGAAGGGAGGCGGATCGGTTCGGCAAAGCCGGATGACGCGAGATCGCCTGTAAAAGAGCCGGTCCGAAGTTCTTGCAATGTCTTCAGATAGTCATAGTAATCCTTCGAGATGGCTTGTAGATAAAAACGAAACGTTTTAGGATAAAGGATCGACAGGTCTTCCTTATTCAGATAAAGAGTATGGCCATACGATCCGAGAGGAAGGTGCATGGTATAAGTCCTTCCGTCTATCAACTCGTCGGAAAAAGCCCCCCAATAGTCGTCCGAAGTAGCTCCCGTACCGAAAATATAATCGAAAGCGGTCACCTCGTTCTTGAACAACGGTTCTTCGGAAAAACGGATGTATGAAGAAGTCCAATAAACGGTATCACCCTCATTTATTTCGATGCCGTCACATCCGCCTCCATATCCATATCTGCCATGCCAGAATTCTTTTCCATAAATCAGATAATAATTGCCGACATCCGGCACATCTTCAATCGTCAGTTCAAACGTATAATCGACATCATACAAACGGACCGAATCATCCTCCATTATAAATGATTTCTGCGCCAGCAACCGACAATTGGCAACCGGCATAGGCGGCGGAAGTTCCGAAACTACGGCTATGTCAGGATAGCCGGGGGCCGAAGCCGTGATACGGATACGGTCACCTGCAGAAGGAGAATAGCCCGCCTCATAAGAACCGGACTGATCCTTTCCGGCAGGAGCGACAAATGCCAACTGTTCATGCAAAACATCGTTCACATATAATTTCACATCTGCACCCGGGATCGTCAGGTTCGGTTTTCCATCCGTATAAAACCAGGTACGGGAAAGATTTGCACGTACCGGTTCACCGGCTTTTACGACTCCGTTAAGCACTAACTTCGGATCGGGCTTGAGAGAATCGAGGTCAACGATTTGTTCGCAGCCCTGAAAGAAAGCTGCCCCCAAAAGCAGGAACGGGAATATCTTGTTCGTCTTCATCTTCATTTAAAATTTATAGGTATAACTGACAGACGGGATTATCGGTAAAAAACTATATTGCTTAAACACGGGATACGACTTCATTTCAGCCGGATCATACTCGTCCGTCTTTTCTATCATAAAAGGGTTCATCCGGCAATAAGCATTGTAGAGGCTGACATTCCAGATCCCCATACGTCCCTTTTTCTTCGGGCGATAAATATTGATTCCCAAATCAAGACGGTGATAGGCCGGAAGCTGGTAATTGTTGCGATCGCCATAAAGGTCGAACTCTTCTTGCCCCGAACTGCCATAATATGGGTCTTTGGACGGCGGGTTCAGCCCCTCGTAATTCTCGGTCGAGAGCGTGGTATAGTTACCGGACGTAAAGGTCCAGGCGGCCGAAAGTTCCACGCGCTCCGAGAGTTTATGCATGACGACAATATTCAACTTATGCCGGTTGTCGTAGCGGGAAGGGAACCGGCGTCCTCCGTTCAGCTCGTCAAACCGGCGGTCCGACCAGGCAAGGGAATATCCGATCCAGCCGGTCGTACGTCCAGCAGGCTTCCTCACCATCCATTCCACCCCATAGGAACGTCCTTTTCCGGCAGCCAACTTCCGGTCCCAGGCGATCGACGAGGGGACCAGGCTGTGCCCGTCCTTATATTCGAGCAGATTGCGGCTGTCCTTATAATATCCTTCCATCGAAAAATCCAGTTCCTTCCAATTGTAATAGGCACCCAACGAATACTGGTCGCTGATCAGCGGCTTCAGGTTGCGGGTGACAGGCATCCACGAATCGGTCGGCAAATTGAGGAAACTATTGCTGATAAGATGCACATATTGATTCATCCTCGAATAGGAAGCCTTCAAACTAAGGTCTTTGCCAAGCAGCCAGCGCAGAGAGACACGCGGCTCCACACCGGTATAGGTCTTCCGGTCGATATTGAAAAGGCTCAAACGGACTCCGGCGTTCAGGCGGAGCGCAGGCGTCAATGTCCAATCGTCTTCTGCAAACGCCGACAACTCGTGCGCCAGCAATTTCTCGTTGCTGAACACTTTGCCGATCTGCATGGAATCCGGTTGATCGCTCTCCTCCGTCAGGAAACGGTTATATTCGGGACGGAAATCATGCCGGACATAATCGCCTCCGAAACGGATATGATGGTTGGACACCGGCTGATAGTCGAACGACGTGCGGACACCGAAATCATTGATACCGGAAGCGCTGACCGTTTCATCGAAACTCAAGGAGTAGGCTTCGTTATTATAATCCCACTCCTTCTCTTCTTCGCGGTAGGATATTTTCGCATTATAACGGGTATAGAAACCGGCAATCTTACCGAACAGGCGGTTATTGAACGCATACGTCCAACCGGCGGAAGCGACGAGATTCCCCCAGCGCATGGAAACATGCGTTTTATCCAGATAGCTACTGATAGAACCATCCTTTCCCGGCTTGTCTTCACTTGTGGCCTTCAACACATCGTTACCATTGTAAATGCTGACGAAGAGACGGCTCCGGTCGTTGACACGGTGGTCCACGCGGGCATTCAAATCATGAAAGGCGTAACGAAAATTGAAGTCATAACTCTTATCTTTTTTCACGGCATTGAAGATCGCCAGTGCCGGCGCGGTAATCACATCGAACCAAGTACGGCGCAGGGCGATCGAGAAAGAAGTACGGTCTTTGACGATCGGGCCTTCCAAGCTCAGGTTCCCCGCAATCAACCCGAGCGACGCGCTACCATGATATTCCTTCATATTCCCCTCCTTCGTCTGCACATCGACAACCGACGAAAGGCGGCCGCCGTAACGGGCGGGAAAGCCCGCCTTATAAAAATCCATGCTTTTGACCGCTTCGCCGTTAAAAGCGGAAAATATTCCTCCCAAATGATTAAGCTGGTAAACCGGGTTGCCGTCTATCAGAAACAGGTTCTCATCGGCATTTCCCCCACGCACGTATAAGCCGGAGACACCTTCTGTCCCCATCGACACACCCGGCGTCAACTGCAATGTCCGGATAATATCCGCCTCGCCCAGCAAGGCGGGAGTGGCGCGGATCGTTGCCTGGTTTACCTCCAAAGCCCCCATCTGCACATTGTGGACGGGCGAACGCAACGAACGCTCATTGCCGGTCACCACCACTTCGCCGATCGAAGCATTCGTCTGTAAGAACAAGGTGAGCATCGTATCGCGTTCCAACGCGGGAAAGCCGAGTTTGCGGTTTTCATACCCGATATAGGATACCGAGATCCGGAGCGAATCATCGGAGGCAGGTATCGTAAGACTGAAAAAACCGAAAGCATTCGTTGCGATCCCTAACCGGCTGCCGATATCATACACAGAAGCCCCGACCAGGGATTCTGCGGAAGTCTTATCCCGCACAAAACCGCTGATCGTGACCTGCCTGGGTTTGCGTTTCAGAACGACGATGTTTCCTGTCCTCTTGTACACGAGCGGATAACCGGCAAAAAGTCGTGCCAGGCAATCGTCCAATGCTGCATCTTCCACTTTGAAACTCGTCGTCCGAAACTCTTTCAACAAAGATGATTCATACGAAAAAGTCACTCCGGCCTGTTTCTCGATCTCTGCCAGGATCTCTTTCAAAGAAACGTCCCGCATGTTCAATGTAACCGTTCGAACCTCATCTCCACCGTTTACCTCTGCCGACAACTTCTCCGACATCAAAAAACAACTCAGACACACAATAGCATAGGTAAACCATCTCTCCAACACAAACTTCTTCATCTTATCTTTATTGACTTTTCATTCATAAGACAGGAAAAACGAAAAAACCCCTATCGGAGAATGGGAAAAATAAAAAAGAAATCAATCATATGAGGCAAACGGATTCCAGTAAGGTTCCTCCTCCCGGCAAGGCATCGTGAAGCGGCGGTGATAAAGCTGGTAACCGGCAACGATACCGAAGCCGTCTTTCACATTCGTATAGGTGGCCGAGGGTTCGACCAGCCCATCCAGATAAGCATCGCCCAACGAGATGGAAAAGTTCTGTACAACCGTCAGGTAATGGTAATAATCTTCCGAAACAGCCAGCAACCGGACATCATAATGTACGGTCGTCACAACCGAATCGCCCGCATACGAATAATCGACGGGATAAAAAGACGAACGGACGGTATATTCGTTTCCGTCAAACATGTCATCGGTAAACGTGCCCCGGCAGGTCTTCCCGTTCAACTGGTCTATAGCCGGATTCGTAACGGTTGTGCGGAACACCGGGTCTTCATAGACCAAGCCCAGGGAAGAATATAAATCATAATCCGTACGATACATGGAACTGACGACTATCACACTGTCCCCTTTCTGATATTCCGTAATCTTCTCCACCATCAAACGATAATAATTCCGTTTATCCGGCTCATCCCGGAAGCGAATGTATAAACGAAGAGAAGGATATTCATATCCCTGGTAGCCGAACTTGAAAAAGCGGACCGTATCGACCGAAAGTACTTCTATCGGATCAGGAATAAGCGTTTCCCCTTCTATAGGATCGAATCCCGGTGCAGCCGCTTCCAGCCGCAGGCGGTCTCCGGAAGCGACACGGCATCCGGGTAAAGCATATTGCCCCGTATACCGGTCATTTTCTACGGGTTGCATCGTTCCTTGCAGACGGTCGTTCACATAGACCCGGATTGTCCCGTCCGTAATACCGTCGTCCGTAATCGTGTCCAATATAAACCAGCTTTTCGACAGGAAAGCCGTCACATCCTCATCCGGCGAGACAGATGAATTAAGCACCAGGAGCGGAGGCACAGACGGCAGTTCCAACACCACATCGCGGGTACAGGCGGCAAGCAAAAGCAAGTATAACAAAAACAGGCAATTCTTCATGACTTCAGAATTTAAAGGTATAAGAGACGGAAGGGACGAAGAGGAACAACAAGGTCTGCTCCAATACGACCTCACGCCCGCTTTCATTTTGATAAGTCCGGGGACGGACGGTAAACGGATTCGGCTTAAAATAAGCATTGCACAAGCTCAGGTTCCAGATCCCCATACGCCCGTTCTTTTTGTAACGATAGAAATTAGCTCCCAAGTCCAAGCGATGGTAAGGTGACAACTGGTAGTTATTCCGGGAACTGGCACTCGCACCTCCCGTCCATTCGAAAGCCTGTCCGGGCCTGTCATCCGTCAAATCCGGCGATGGACGGTAATTCACATCCTGTATGGTGATATGGTTACCCGATTTATACATCCAGGCGGCCGTCAGCTCTACCTTTTTGGATAAGCGGTAGGAGGCCACAACATCGATCTTATGCCGGTTGTCGTACCTGGAAGGGAAACGTTGCCCTTTATTGACCGTTCCGTCCGGGAACCAGCGGTCGGAGCAGGAAAGCGTATAACCGATCCAGCCGTTGAAACGTCCGGCTTTCTTCCGAACCATCAGTTCCATCCCATAGGAACGTCCTTTTCCCACTCCTACCCGGTCTTCCCAACCGGCAAAAGCAGACAAGGCGGGACCGTTATCCTTATATTCCACCAGATTATTCATCCGTTTATAATAACCTTCCGCCGAGAAATCCAAACCTTGATAGTGCCAGGCCAGGCCGCCCGTCACCTGATGGGCATTCATCGGGCGGATATTTCCCGTCACCGGAACCCAGATGTCCGTCGGCTGGCTGATATAACTGTTGGACAACCGGTGGACATACTGGTTCATCTTCGTGTAGGATACTTTAGCTGACACCCTCCGTCCCAACAGATAACGCGCAGAGAAACGGGGTTGAAAGGACTGGTAAGTCTTCCCCTCCACATGGAAAAGCGTAAAACGCAGGCCGGCATTCACCCGGAGCCGGTCGGTGAGCGACATCTCGTCTTCCGCATACGCCGAAACCTCATGTCCATGGATCAGTGAATGCGAAAAGACGGTGTTGTTCACCTGCGTAATGACCGAATCCTTATACCAGGAACTCATATTGCTCTGTTCAGGACGAAAAATATGAAACAGATAATCCCCTCCCATCCGGATACGGTGGTCCACATTCGGACGATAGTCAAAAGAGGCCCGCAGGCTTACATCTTCCATCGCCGAACGGTAATGCCCCTCCTGGAAGTAGAGCTGTCCGCCCAAATCCTGAAATGAGACAAACGTATTCTGTTTCTGGATAATATGAGAGCGATACCGGGTATAGCCGCCCGTAAAAGTGGCAAACAATTTTTTATTGATCAGGTAGTTCCAGCCGGCAGAACCGATCAGGTTCCCCCAACGCCAGCAAAAATCCCAGTCTTGTCCATGCATGTCTTTCGCTTCTTCCCCATTCCGGTAGCTGTCGCTTCCCATATAAAAACTAAGATACGCACGGCTCCGGTCTGTAAAAGAATAATCGACTTTTGCATTCATATCGTAAAAATGATATCCTCCTTTTACCTTCGTATCGGATTTCTTATTGAAAGCAGTCATTATCGGCCAGGTTATCAACTCCATCCAGGTACGGCGCACAGAGACGTTAAACGACGACCGGTCCTTGATGATCGGCCCTTCCAGATTAGCACGTGCTGCCAGCAGACCGACCGAAATATTCCCATGGTACTCTTTCCGGTTTCCTTCGTTCGTACGAACGTCTATAACGGAAGAAAGTCTCCCGCCGTACTCCGCCGGAAAACTTCCTTTATAAAAAGTGGCATTCTTTATCGCATCCGGATTGAAAGCCGAAAAGAAGCCTAAGACATGATCCGTATGGTAAATCGGGTTTCCGTCCAGCAGGAACAAGTTATCGTCGCCATCCCCTCCCCGCACGAACAGGCCGCTCATCCCCTCCGTACCGACTGTCGTACCCGGCAGGCGCTGCAAAGTCTTGACAACATCCGCTTCTCCTAATAAAGCCGGCAAGGACTTCACCCGGCTCGCCGAAATATCCGATACGCCGATCCGGCTTTTCAGGACTTCCGACCGGGGAGAAATTCCCCTGACCACCACCTCTCCCAGTGTGCCGGCTTGTTTCAGGGACAGATCGATCATCGTGTCCCGTGTCAACTCGAAGGTGACGGTACAACGTTCATACCCGACATAAGAGGAAGTCAGCACCACTTTCCCCGGCGGCAACGTTATGCTGTAAAACCCGTAATTGTTGGAAACAGACCCTTTCTTAGAAACCCGGTCTATGACTGTCGCCGAAATCAAGCTCTCGTAGGAAGCGGAATCGCGCACAAAGCCGCTGATCGTATACAACTTGGGCTTTCGTTTCAGGATCACATACTGCCCTGTCATCCGATAGACAACCGACAGAGGATCGAATAACCGTTTGAGGCAATAGGAAAGAGATTCGTCATGCACTTTCAGAGACACTTTTTGGTACTCTTTCAACATAGACGATTCATAAGAAAAAAATATCCCGGTCTGCCTCTCTATTTCCAGCAGGATATCCTGCAACGGAACCTGCCGCATATCCAACGTAACAGTCGGAGTCGGATCAGCCGGAAGAGGCAAAGGCTCTTTTGCACGGATCAGCGGGCAACACAAGCAAATCCCGAAGACAAACAGGTAAACACGATACATATATTATTCTTATTTTTCAGCCTGAGACACCAGCCGGATGTCCAATGTCTGATTGATAACCATCAGTACTTCATCAAGAGGCAGGTCATTGAATGTGGCTGTCAACCGGGAATCCGGCGAACCCGTCTTATTCGTGATCTTCACATGATAATAATCCCCCAGGTCTTCGATCACCTTTTCCAAAGGCGTATCATTGAAACGCAGTTGTTTCGTTTTCCACGAAAGATCATTCGGTTTTTCTTCCGTTCCGATATTTATTTCTTTCTTCTCATCCGAATAAGAAGCAGACATTCCGGCTGTCAGGATAGCCGGTTCCAAAGCTTCTCCAGCAGCAAAACGGACTTTCCCGGTTACGACATTGACCTGCGTAACGCCCGGTTGCTCGTTTACTTGGAAACTGGTTCCCAACACCGTCACTTCCGTCAGAGCCGTATGAACGGAAAAGGGACGTGCCTCATTCCTCTTCACTTGGAAAAAAACTTTCCCTGTCATTTCCACAACACGCCTTTCCTTTCCATATTTCTTCAAATCATACCGGAGTGTCGAATTTCCGGCCATCGAGACCAGCGTACTATCCGGCAGATAAACATCTTTCAACTGTCCCGATGCAGTAACGACAGACACCCATTCGGGATTATTCCGATCTTTCATATAAAAAGTACCGAATCCAATAAGCAAGAGCACAACAGAAGCTGCCGCCATCCAGTAACGGCGGAAAGCGACCTGGCGGCGGATTCCTTGCCGGGCGGCAAACCGCTCCCAGGCCTTATCCTCATCCAGGCTTCCCTCTTTGTAGCGCCGGGCTACAAAACGAAGGCGTTTTTCAAATCTATCATCTTGCTCGTTATTCATCATTCTAATTGACAATTGATAATCGACAACGGACAATCGCTATAAAACCCTCCATTGTCTATTTTCCTAATTTAAATTTATACCCGACAGACAAGCTGAAGGTATGGTATTTCAAGTCGACCGAATCATACTGATACTCTTTGCCCAAAGAGGCATCGTATCCGACGTTCATCACACAGGAACCTATTTCCAATCCTACCTGAAACGATAGTCCCCAGTCGAAAGTGTTATCGTGTGTCCAACTTTCATGGCTAAAGCCTTGCCCCAACCATCCGCCGCCATACACGTTACCACCATAATAATAGGAGCCAGAACCATAACTTCCATAACCATAACCGTCACTATCACCCGGCGTATATTCGTTATACTTACCTATATTCTTATCTCCCAACGAATAAGCGACATAAGGACCGGCAGCCAGATTCAACCGTACATTATCCGCTAAACGGAATGATAAATTCGCCATCAACGGAACCTGCAAAAAATGCCGATTCGTCTTATAATAACTCTCATTAAAAGTGGGCTTCGATTGATTGTCTGTCATCGGGTAAATACTCCCAAACGAAATCGTATGTCTCGAATATCCCCGCTGGGTGTAATACAAACCCGATTTCAATGAAAAACGATCCGGTTTGACGGCAAACTCCACACCAACTCCCATTTTCCAACGAGCATTCCAAGCCGGTTTCTGTTCGTTGACATAGAAATTTCCACCTCTCTTGACAGCCGTCATCCCAATTTCCGGCGTCAGCGACCACCGCTGCGCACTCACCGATGCCACACTCATCATCAACATCACAAATAATACGAATTTCTTCATTTCCCTTTTTGCATTAGTGATACATAAACATTTTAACCTTTCTATCACTAAGACAGGAAATTTGAAAAAACCCCTATTCACTCAAGAAAAAAAGAAACAATAAATCCGCACGGCAGTTTCCCGCAAAGTCTTTAACGCTTTTCCGATCTGGTTTTCAACTGTTTTAATAGAAATATGCAACTCCTCCGCGATCTCCTGATATTTCAATCCGTCCCGCTTGGAAAGCAGAAATATCTTCTTCCGTTCGGCTGGCAGCTCGTCGATAGCCGCCCAAAGGCGTGCATCCCGTTCCGATTGATATATCTGTTCCTCTTCCGACAGGTCCTCCATATCGGCAATGCATTCTGTCGTTTGTAACGTATCGGAAGATTGGGCGATAAGCGTAAGGGAACGGTTCCGTACCGCCTGATAAAGATAGGATTTAAAGTTCGCAATTACCAGATTATGGCTGTTTTTATCCCAAACATCGGCGAAGGCCTGCTGCACGACATCCTCGGCATCTTCCGTTTTTTCGGTAAAACGGAGTGCAAACAGGCACAGGGGCCTATAAAGCTCCTTGAAAATACGTTCAAACTCTCCCGCAGATATTGCCGCCATACATTTGTTACTTGTCTCTATTCACTGCAAAGTAAAGTAGTTTTCCATTTAATAATCCGATTTTCAGGTTCTTTATTATGTTTTTAATAAATTATATCGCACAATATCATCCTCATAGACACATAAAAAAGACACGAATTACACCGACTTCACGATTTTCATTCATCCGTGAGTTCCGTGTAATCCGTGCCCCAAATATAGAAAGCCGGAATATGCTTATCCTCTGAATCCGATAATCTCGCGCACTTCACGCAATGTTTTTGCAGCGCTCTCGCTTGCTTTTTCGGCACCCATGCGGGCTACTTTCGCCAAATAGTCTTCGTTGGAACGGATATCCAGGATACGTTCACGAATCGGGGCGCAGAAAGTATTGATATCTTCCGCCAATTGCTTTTTCAGATCTCCGTAACGGATCTCGCAATTGTTATATTTCTCATTGAAAAAATCGAAAGTATCTTTTGATGATACGATTTCCATCATAGTGAACAAGTTGGCAATCGGTTCGGGCTTCACGCTGTTCGGTTCCGTCGGACCGGCATCCGTCACGGCTTTCATCACCTTCTTCTTGATTGTCTTTTCATCGTCGATCAAGTAGATCGCATTTCCTTCGCTCTTCCCCATCTTGCCGGACCCGTCCAGTCCGGGCACTTTGATCGCCTTACTGGAATAATAGAAAGAAGCGGGTTCCGGGAAACATTCGACTCCGTAAGTGGCATTGAAACGGCGGGCAAAACGGCGGGCCATCTCCATATTCTGTTCCTGGTCTTTCCCTACCGGCACCTTCACCGCCTTATGGATAATGATATCGGCTGCCATCAAGGTCGGATAGGTCAGCAAACCGGCGCTTACGCTATGTTTGTTGCTTTCGTTGAAAATTTCCCTTTCCACATCGCCTTCCGTGGTGTTGACACGGTCGATGTGCAACTGCTGACGAGCCTTATCCTTGAAAGAAGTAGTACGCATCAACTCGCCGATTCCCGCATTCATATTCAGATACAGATACAGTTCGGGAATTTCGCGCACATCACTCTGCAGGTAGATGGTCGCTTTTTCCGGATCGATGCCGCAAGCCAGATATTCGGCCAGGATTGTCTTTACACTGTTACGGATGTTATCGGGATGCGGATGCGTAGTCAACGAGTGCCAGTCTGCAATAAAGAAAAAGCAATTATACTCATTTTGCATTTGCAAAAATCCTTTGACTGCTCCGAAGTAATTCCCCAGATGCAAATTACCCGTTGGGCGAATGCCGCTTACTACTGTTTCCATTTTCTTTCTTAATTATTTATATCAAATGGCGACAAAGATAATAATTATTTTGACAGATTCCGAATCTTTATGTCTCCGGCGAATCCAATTTCGAACCGCAATATTTACAATATCCTGCTTCCTCTTCATGTCCGGTCCGATGGCAATGCGGACATTCCAGCCTGCTTCTTTTACGTTGTTCCCCAACCATTGTGGCAGACACAATGCCCGTCGGGACCGCGATAATCGTATAACCGATCAACATCACGATTGCCGACAGGAAACGTCCGACAGGTGTCACCGGCGTTATGTCTCCGTAGCCGACAGTCGTCATCGTCACGATCGCCCAATAGATGCTG
The DNA here is from genome assembly GCF_902493135.1 of uncultured Parabacteroides sp. GTDB lineage: Bacteria > Bacteroidota > Bacteroidia > Bacteroidales > Tannerellaceae > Parabacteroides. Next base: position 2,601 of record NZ_CABUOD010000033.1, on the reverse strand, counting down.
TTCGGAATATTATCGAACTGCGTACCGGGCCGGTTTCCTTCCACCATATACATAACCGTACCGATCGAAGTCACCAGGATCAAGACAAAAAAGAAAAACACGAATATCTTCGGAGCACTGATCCGGAGCGACTTCAATAGCATATTACCTTCTTTCAGGAAGTTAAACAGTTTAAAGACACGGAAAACACGGATCAGCCGGAACGCACGGATCACAAGCAGGTAACGCGTACCGGCAAAGAAAAAGCCCAGATAGACCGGCAATGTCGACAACAGATCCACAATCCCGAAAAAGCTGAAAATATACTTTTTGGGCTTTGGCGAGCAATAAATACGAACCAGATACTCAAAAGTAAAGAAAGCCGTAAACACATACTCCAATATCCGTAGCCCCAACGTATAATGGTATGAAAAAGACCGTATGCTCTCCAATACCACCACCAACACGCTTGCGATAATAAACCCGATCAGGCAGGTGTCGAACAGTTTACCCATCGGAGTATCCGATTCGAATATAATGATATACAGCTTCTTCTTCAACTTCTCATCATGAAGAAAAGCATCCACACGCTCCCGTATTTTCGAAAAAAATGCCATAATCCGAATCTTTACTCTACTAAAACAGTAGAAGTTTATTAATGTTACAAAAATAGTAAAAACAAAAATCAATAAAAGGGAGGAACACTCAAAACGAAGCGTCGTCCACATGCCGCAGGCTCTCTATTTAGCGGGCATTCAGTCATTTCAATCGGGCAGGCTTGGCTATAAGAAGAAACATTACTATCTTTGTTGTATTACGAACTGAATACACAGTTCGGATAGATAAAAAGAATAGTTATGAGCAATAAAATTTATCCCATAGGCATACAAAACTTCGAAAAGCTTCGTACCGGCGGTTATTTCTATATCGATAAAACCGAACTTATCTATCGCATCATTAAAACCGGCAGCTACTATTTCCTGAGCCGCCCGCGCCGCTTCGGGAAAAGCCTGCTCATATCTACTATCGAAGCCTATTTCCAAAGCAAGAAAGAATTGTTCGAAGGACTTGCCATGGAAAAACTGGAAAAAGACTGGATCGAGCACCCGATCCTGCATTTAGACCTGAATGCAAAAAAATTCGATACGGAAGACGACTTGCTCCGGCTGATAGACCGCCAGTTTCTCATCTATGAACAGAAATACGGTTCTGCCCAATCAGACGAAACGATAGACGACCGCTTTGTCACACTCATCCGGAAAGCCTATGAAAAGACAGGCCGCAAAGTGGTAATCCTGATAGACGAATATGATAAACCTTTACTGCAAACCATAGAGGATGACGTTTTACAAAAAGAGTATCGTGAAACCTTAAAAGCATTCTATGGAGTAATGAAATCGATGGACGGCTATATTCAGTTCGCCATGCTGACAGGAGTGACAAAATTTGGAAAAATCAGCGTATTCAGCGATCTGAACAACCTGGACGACATTTCCATGCGCGAACCCTACGTAAACATCTGCGGAATTTCCGAGCAAGAGATACACGACAACCTGGAAGAAGAACTTCATGAGCTGGCAGACATACAGGGCATGACATACGAAGAAACCTGCGCCAAACTCAAAGAGTATTATGACGGTTATCATTTTGCAGAAAATACCATCGGCATATACAACCCGTTCAGCCTGCTCAACACATTTAAATACAACAAGTTCAGCAATTATTGGTTCGAGACCGGAACTCCTTCCTATCTGGTTGAGCTATTAAAGCGAAGCCATTATGATCTGGAGCGCATGGCAAACGAAGAGACCAGTTCGGATGTACTGAATAGCATTTATGCAGATTCGTCAAGCCCTATTCCGGTAATCTATCAAAGCGGGTATCTGACTATCAAAAGTTATGATGAAGAATTCGGGATCTACCGGTTAGGTTTCCCCAATCGGGAAGTGGAAGAAGGATTTGTACGATACTTGATGCCATTCTATACAAGTATAAACAAGATAGAATCTCCCTTCGAAATACAGAAATTCGTCAGTGAAATCCGTAAGGGGCAACCTGACGCATTCTTGCGGCGCCTGCAAAGTTTCTTTGCCGACACACCATACGAATTGGCCCGCCAACTGGAATTGCATTACCAGAATGTACTCTTTATCGTTTTCAAATTGGTCGGCTTTTATACGCAAGTCGAATATCATACAAGTATGGGACGTGTCGACTTGGTTTTGAAAACGAATGATTACATCTACGTGATGGAATTCAAATTGGAAGGCACTGCCGAAGAAGCGCTGAAGCAGATCAACGAAAAGCAGTATGCACTTCCATTCGCTACCGACCCACGGAAATTATTCAGGATCGGAATAAATTTCAGTAACAGGTTGCGGAATATTGAGGAGTGGATTATTGAAGAGTGATTTTTTACATAAAAAAGAATAGTTATGAGTAATAAAATTTATCCGATAGGAGTACAGAACTTTGAAAGTCTTCGTAAAGACGGCTACTTTTATATTGATAAGACAGAGCTTATCTATCGTCTTATCAAATCCGGGCGCTATTACTTCCTGAGCCGTCCGCGCCGCTTCGGGAAAAGCCTGCTCATATCTACTATCGAAGCCTATTTTCAAG
>NZ_CABUOD010000032.1 GCF_902493135.1 uncultured Parabacteroides sp. | reverse complement strand
ACTTATAATATAGACTTTTATTTTTTAAGCTGTGCTCTTTTATTAATTAAATACACAAAAAGTAACCATACAGCAAAAGTGAACAAGACCCATTTGAATTACACTTAAGGGTAATATTTTTTAACCTTTCTATTTGATGCCCTTTGCCCATGTAGAGATTACAAATAGAAATTTATGCAAAAAAGAACGCCCAATTGTATAATTATTCAATTATACTCTTTATATTTGCAGCCTCGTTGCATAAATATACAAGTATGAGTACGAAAAAAGAACGATTGGATGCCATTTGCCGCATTATAAAGACAGAGAAAATAGGTAATCAGGAAGAGCTGCTTAAGCAATTGGAAAATAGCGGATTCCAGGTTACCCAAGCAACCCTGTCGCGCGACATCAAGCAACTGAAAGTCGTCAAAGTACATGACGAAAACGGGAACTATGTATATCGCCTGCCCGATTATTCGGCGCTTATGCAACCGGTGAAAGAGCAGATGCAACATCACCCCAACATCGAGTTTTCGGGTAACTTGGCCGTTGTCAAGACCCGGCCGGGATATGCAATGGGGATCGCTTCGGATATCGATACGCATGCGCCCTACGAAATATTGGGAACAATTGCCGGAGACGACACGATCCTGATCATCCCACGCGAGGGGATCAGCCGGGATAAAATCGTTAAAGCATTGGCGCATTTTATATAATATATTAATGTATAGGGAACCGGTCGTTTGCTCCCATTAACAACAGAAGATAAAAAGAACAAACATAAAGATGGAACAAGAAAGAAAAATTGATGTGATGATTGCTGAAGCTTGCCACGAGGAATATGTAGATATCATCCTCGACACGATCGAAGCAGCCGCCAAAGTGCGCGGAACCGGCATCGCCAAGCGTACGCATGAATATGTTGCACAGAAGATGAAGGAGGGGAAAGCCGTCATTGCCTTGGAAGGCAACAAATTTGCAGGTTTCAGCTATATCGAATCTTGGGGTAACAAACAGTATGTGACCACTTCCGGCCTGATCGTCCATCCGGACTTTCGCGGACTGGGCATTGCCAAAAGAATCAAGGAGATGACCTTCCAGCTGGCCCGTATGCGATGGCCGCACGCCAAGATTTTCAGTCTGACTTCAGGCGCTGCCGTTATGAAAATGAATACGGAATTAGGATATGTGCCGGTCACTTTTGCCGACCTGACGGACGACGAATCGTTCTGGAGAGGTTGCGAAGGCTGTGTCAACCACGATGTCCTCGAACGTACCGGCCGCCGTTACTGCATCTGTACCGGAATGCTCTTCGATCCGGACGATCCTCATCGGGCCGAGAGGGAGGCGAGAGAAATTAAAAATTAAGAATTAAGAATTAAAAAATAAAGATCAATACAGGTATACAAAATGAAGAAAAAAGTAGTAGTCGCATTTAGCGGAGGATTGGATACATCTTTTACGGTTATGTATCTGGCCAAGGAAAAAGGATATGAAGTGTATGCAGCTTGTGCCAACACAGGCGGTTTCAGTGAAGAACAGTTGAAACAAAACGAAGAAAACGCCTACAAGTTAGGGGCAACTAAATATGTGACAATCGACGTTACAAAAGAATATTATGAAAAGAGCCTGAAATATATGGTCTTCGGAAATGTGCTCCGCAACGGCACTTATCCGATCTCCGTTAGCTCGGAACGTATTTTCCAGGCGCTGGCAATCGCCCGCTATGCAAACGAGATCGGCGCCGATGCGATCGCCCACGGTTCTACCGGGGCCGGAAACGACCAGATCCGTTTCGACATGACCTTCTTAGTGCTGGCTCCGAATGTCGAGATCATCACGCTGACACGCGATATGGCATTGAGCCGCGACTACGAAATCAACTATCTGAAAGAACATGGTTTTGAAGCGGACTTCACGAAACTGAAATATTCTTATAATGTAGGTTTGTGGGGAACATCCATCTGCGGTGGAGAAATTCTCGATTCCAAACAAGGCCTGCCGGAAAGCGCTTACCTGAAACAGGTGAAGAAAACCGGCAGCGAAGAGCTCCGTCTCGAATTCAAGAACGGTGAAATCCATGCCGTGAACGGTGAAGTATTCGAAGACAAGATTGCCGCCATCCAGAAAGTGGAAGAAATCGGTGCGGCATACGGTATCGGCCGTGACATGCATGTGGGAGACACGATCATCGGCATCAAGGGACGTGTAGGATTCGAGGCAGCCGCTCCGATGCTGATTATCGGCGCTCACCGTTTCCTCGAGAAATATACGCTGAGCAAATGGCAGCAATACTGGAAAGACCAGGTTGCCAACTGGTACGGGATGTTCCTCCACGAAAGCCAGTATCTTGAACCGGTCATGCGCGACATCGAAGCCATGTTGCAGGAATCACAGCGCAATGTGAACGGAACAGTCATCCTGGAACTTCGCCCGCTTTCGTTCTCTACCGTCGGTGTCGATTCAAAAGACGACCTGGTTAAAACCAAGTTCGGCGAATACGGAGAAATGCAGAAAGGTTGGACAGCCGAAGATGCAAAAGGTTTCATCAAGGTCACATCCACCCCGTTGCGTGTTTATTACAACAACCATAAGAACGAAGAGATATGATCAAAGTCGGAATTATTGGAGGTGCAGGATATACGGCAGGCGAATTGATCCGCCTGCTGCTGAACCATCCGGACGCCGAGATTACATTTGTGAACAGCACGAGCAATGCCGGCAACAGGATCACAGACGTGCATAGCGGACTTTATGGCGAGACCGATTTGGTGTTCACCGACGAACTTCCACTGAACCAGATCGACCTTCTTTTCTTCTGTACCGCCCACGGCGACACAAAGAAATTCATGGAAAGCCATACCGTACCCGAAAACGTGAAGATCATCGACCTCAGCATGGACTACCGCATCGAAAGCCCTGAACACGATTTCGTTTACGGTCTGCCCGAACTGAACCGACGCCGTATCTGTAACACACAGCATATTGCAAACCCCGGATGTTTTGCCACCTGTATCCAATTAGCCGTTTTACCATTGGCCAAACATCTGATGCTGAACTCGGATTTGCATGTAAACGCAATCACGGGATCGACGGGAGCAGGCGTCAAACCGTCGCCGACCTCCCATTTCAGCTGGCGAAACGATAACATATCGATTTACAAACCGTTCACGCACCAGCATCTGGCAGAGATCGGGCAAAGTTTGCGGCAGTTGCAGAACAGCTTCGACAGTGCAATCAACTTTATCCCGATGAGGGGTAATTTCTCACGAGGCATTTTCGCTACGACCTATTTAGATTGCAAGATCGAACTGGATGAGATCAAACGTATTTACGAAGAATACTACGCCGACCACTCATTCACTTTCGTCACGGACAAGAACCCGGATCTGAAACAGGTAGTGAATACGAACAAGTGCCTGATTCATCTGCAAAAGCATGAAGACAAGTTGCTTATCATTTCGATGATCGACAACCTGTTGAAGGGAGCCAGCGGCCAGGCAGTCCACAATATGAACCTTCTCTTCGGTTTGGAAGAGACGGTAGGGTTGCATCTGAAACCGTCAGCGTTCTAAATGATTTATGATTTATGATTTATGATTTGAAAGCATACACAATCAGACCATAAGCCATAAATCATAAATCATAAATCCCCTATAAATCATAAATTATAAATCATAAATTATAAATCTAATGACTCTATTCGACGTATATCCATTATTCAATATAGAGATAGTCAAAGGCAAGGGATGCCATGTATGGGATGCAGAGGGAAACGAATACCTCGACCTGTATGGCGGACATGCCGTGATCTCGGTCGGTCATAGCCATCCCACTTATGTTAAGGCTATCACCGAACAGGTGAACAAGTTGGGGTTCTATTCCAACTCCGTCATCAACAGCCTACAGCAGAAGTTAGCAGACAAATTGGGCAAGGCATCCGGCTATGACGACTATTCGCTCTTCCTGATCAACTCAGGAGCCGAAGCCAATGAAAATGCATTGAAGTTAGCTTCTTTCCACAATGGAAAGAAACGGGTGATCGCTTTCAAACACGCTTTTCACGGACGTACATCTGCTGCCGTACGCGTGACAGACAATCCGAAGATCATCGCTCCGGTAAATGAAGATCTTGCTGTGACCTACCTACCTCTGAACGATGTGGCGGCAGTAGAAGCCGAATTGCAGAAGGGGGACGTATCTTCGGTAATCATCGAGGGTATTCAAGGCGTGGGTGGCATCCAGTTGCCGGCCGATTCCTTTATGCAAGAACTGCGTGCCTTGTGTACGAAATATGAAGCCTGCCTGATCCTTGACGAAATTCAGTCGGGTTACGGACGTAGCGGTAAGTTCTTCGCCCACCAGTATGCCGGGATCAAGCCGGATCTGATTTCGGTGGCAAAAGGCATCGGCAACGGTTTCCCGATGGGCGGATTACTGATCAGCCCGATGTTCAAACCGGTATACGGGATGTTAGGCACGACCTTCGGAGGCAATCATTTAGCTTGTGCGGCTGCCATTGCCGTGCTGGAGATCATGGAGAATGAAAAGCTGATCGACAATGCGCGGGAAGTAGGAACTTACTTGTTGGACGAGCTGCATAAGCTGCCGGGAATTAAGGAAATTCGCGGACGCGGCTTGATGATCGGTATCGAGTTCGAAGAATCGATCAAGGAAGTGCGCAGCAAGTTGCTGTTCGAAGAGAAGGTATTTACGGGAGTCGCCGGAACCAACACGATCCGCCTGTTGCCGCCGCTCTGCCTGAGCATGGACGAAGCGAAAGAGTTCATCGCACGGTTCCGCAAGGTGCTGAATGCTTAAAAAAAGAAGACGGTTCGCGGACCGTCGCTATACAGCTTAATTGTTCCTTTATATAATAAGATCCACCATCGGAGCTTCCGGTTGGTGGATCTTTTATTTTTTTTGGGGGACAATTATGGAAGTGTGTCAAAACTCCTTTATCACGATCAATTCACCACAAAAGTATAGCTGCCGGAACCGATCTTCCCGGCATAGAGGAACGGCTCGCCCTTCATCTTAACGGTTTTCACCGGAGCGCCATTATTCGTTACGGTATATTTGCCGGACGGGAGCGGAAGATACACTTCGGCATCCATATTGGCAGGAATCGTCACTTTCAGGCTATAGGCATCCGCCTTATTCTCCACCTCCATGCGGATCGCGCCCCGGATCGTCGGGATCGTAGCCTCCGCCCATTCGAGCGAAGCAAGCTGCGGTTTGATGCGGGCAGTACCGAAACCGGGTGTCAGAGGTTCCACCCCCATCAGACGGCGCGGGATGATGTTGGCAGGAGCGGCTCCCCAGGCATGGTTCCAGTCCTGGTTCGGTTTGTACTTGTTGTCCCAGGCTTCAAGCGAGATAGTCGAGCCGACACGGATCATATTATACCAACTGCGGTCGTCCGTCTTGGTCAGCATATGCAAGGCATATTCGGCATCATTCGCTTCATAGAGGGCATCCATCAGGAATTGCGAGCCGTAGACGCTGCAAGCCATCCCGCGGGTTTGGATAAAACCTGCGACGCTTTGCTTCTTTCCGGTCGGAACGAGGTCGAACGCCAACGGGAACATATTGCCATGCAGGGAAGCATGATCGGTATCGGCAGCAAGGCCATCCGTGAAACAACCCTTTCGAGCATTGAAGAACGAACGGATAAACCGTTTTTTGAAAGCGTCCGATTCGGATGCATAGAAAGCGGCGTCATCCTGCTTACCCAATGCACCGGCAATCCCCTCCATCTGCTTCAAAGCCTTGTAATGCCAAGCATTCGTCACCACATTATAATCGGTAAAGGCAAATCCGTCGTCTTCTCCCCCTTGCTTCTTTCCCAAACCGAGTATTCCGGTATGCGGCCAGTCCACAATATCCCGTATCTGTCCTTTGAAACGGATCGAACGAAGGAAATCTTCCGTCTGCAATCCGGTCGTCGTGCTGATCAGCCCGTTCTTCTCGCGGAGAGCCATCAGGACGCGTGGTTTGAGCCATTCGTAACCGGATTCAAGCGAACGGCTATCGCCCGTGTACAGATAATCGTACCAGGCAATCGACAACGCCTGCAAGATCCATTCGGTCGGCCATGTCGGATGTTGCAGCAAGTATTCATGCGAGCGGCGGGCAATCGCATATTCACGGTCCACCCCATAATGGCAAAGCTGGTTGATCAGGGCATCCGCCTCATAAGGGATACGTTCGCGGTCGCCATCCACATAAATCCCAGAGAAAGAAGTAGCGCGGACAGAATATTTGCACAATTCCCAGATCTGATTCAACGTATCATTGGAACAACGGAAAGAAGAAGCCGTCTCATCAAACGGATAATGCACCGTCTCGCGGACAACAGAAGTTGGCGACAGAGGCGCCTCATACCCTTCGATCTCGCAATAGCGGAAAGGGACGACTTCACCCACATATTCCGGTATCAACACGGCAGCCGATCCGGTGTTCCGTTTATCTTTCTTGATCTTGATCCGGTATGTGTTCGTCCCCTTCAACAAAGCCAACGGATAACGATGATAGCGAATCGTCGACTTACCCGGATCACGCAAGATACGCCCGCCTTCGAGGCATTCCCCTAAATGCACGACCACAGAATCCTGCGAGCCGTCGGATGCCAGCGTCAGCACCAACTGCCCGAAAGCATCCCGTCCAAAATCGACGAGACGTGTGCCGGGACGTATTTCCTTTATCCCAGCCGGAAACTCCATCGTCTTCACCTGCGGATAATAGGCTGTTTCATATTGGGACAGGCGGTCGGCGGTCCGGAATGCTTTCACTTCCGACCATTCGCTTTCCCCTTCGGTATTGGTCACCGTCTTTACCCGCCAGAAATAGGACTTGCCCGGCTGCAAGGCTTCGCCGGCATAACGGACGGCAACAGAGCGGTCGCTCCCGACCATCCCGCTGTCCCACAGGTTCCCTTTTCCGGAAGCGGCATCCTCGCGGTTATCAGCCACGATCACGTGATAAGCGGTCTGCCGCGTCCCCCCTGTCTCGCCGGGAACAATCCAGGAAAAGGCGGGATGTGTCGAGCGGATGGCAGCATATTGCAACGGTTCGATCGCCTCGTCAAGTTGCCATACCGGCAGGTTCGACGCGTATCCGTTCTGCCACGTTTGCCCGGTATGTTCGATGAGGTCGGTCATCAACCCGGAGGGTTTCTTATCGGCAGCCTGCAGGCCAAAAGCCGAAAAGGCGAAGGAGACTAACAGGGTAAAGCGGTTCAGTAATGTACTCATGGTATTTTTCTTTTTTCGTGATTCGGGGATAAAGATAGAATGAGCAAGAGATTCATCCCTTCATATATCTGACATTTTTATTTTGAAAAATGCACAAAAAGACGAACGAGCGAACCTCCCACAAACAGAGCGGCAACACAGGCAAAGAAGACAACACGTCGCTCCCGTCCCCTCGTCAGGCGGTGAAGAGGAAAGATCGCTTTAAAACTCCTGTTCTTCTATCGAACGGACTGCCTTATAAAGTTTTTTGGTTGCCGCCTCGATGATATTTTCGATTTGTTCTTTTGATTTTCCTTTTTCATCTTTGCTGATTTCATAAATGCTTTTCCCTTTGAAATATTGCATGGCAATACGTTTTTGAACCGGACTCTCGATAAAAGAGAACAAAAACTGAAGAACAAGATCATAAAGGGGCATACTCTTATAAAACGCACGGAGCACGAAAAACAATCGTTCTTCTTTATCGATAATAGCTGCTATCTCATTTTCCAAAAGATATTGGCTGTCACGCAAGGAAGTCACCCGGTTCCTGAATTTGGCCTGTTCCCTGATAAAGTCTTTTTCTTCTTTCCGGTGGCTTTCGAGCTGTTGGGCCAATTCGGTACGTTGCATTTTGAATTTTTCTTCTTTCAGTTTCTGGTTCTCATAGTCCTCCAATGAAAAAGCGGGAGCCAGTTTCTTCAACGTGCCTTCCAAATCTTTTTTCATTTCGTTTATTTTATCCGTATGCTTCAAGACCCATAAGTAATTGGGATATACTCTGACCAGGAACTCCTTCCGGTCACTTAACCTCTGGCTTTCCTGTTTCAGTTCTTCCTCCTTAAACATCAAGTCGATTTTCCAACGGTTCAATTGTTCCCGGACATCTTCGACCGCCTTGTTCAAGGCTTGCTCCACATCGCTTATGCTCCCGCTGTATATCTGGTCGCCGAAGTAAATGCAGATAGTGTTTTTCCCGTTTTCAACCAAGCCGTCTTGCTTCGGGCATTTTTTCTTCAATCCGCTCTCCAAAGTGGCTATCGCCTGTTTTTTCTTGTCATAAAAATCGATCTGCGAATGCAGGTCCTCAATCTTATCATTCGCTTTTTTCAATTGGTACTGCAAACTTGAAATCCGCCTTAACATCTCCTGCTGGACAGTGCCGGGGCTTCCGTTCTCGAAACAATAGTCCCCGACTCTCGGCGTGGCTCCATTTTCCCTTTGCAAAACGGTTATCTGCTGGCCCATGACGACATTCTGCTTTTTCCAGAAAAGCGCATCTTTCAAAAGCAGGGCATAGTCGTTTTTCAAACCGGTATTATCATTTTCCAGTTTGCTGATTAAACTATCCTTTTTCTTTATCTCGGAACGCAATCGGCTTCCTTCATTTTCGAGCTGATGAATTGCATCTATTTTTTCATCCCAGGCGGCAGTTAATGATTTTTCCTTTTCATCTACCTCGGAACGCAACTTGTCGTTTTCCTTTTCGTATTGACGGATGGTATTTTCTTTTTTAGCCAAGGCCGAACGCAAATCCGATTTTTTTTTTTTCCAACGAGGCAACTTCCGCTTCAGATTTCTTTAACTTTTCATATATAGAGTCGAAAGTTTTACTCATACCCATAAAAATGTCATCGCTCAAAAAGCTATACCTTATTTCATCTGAATACAATAACTTGTCAATAAATCCCGACATAGATTTATCGTCCTTGCATTTCTCTATAATTTCCTGTTGAAAAGATAAAATATCCGGTTCATCCGGAATGGAAGCCTCCTCGGCTGGTTCCGATGCATTATCCGGGACGGAAGGTTCCTCCTGTTTTTTTTTATTCTTGAAATAGCCTGCTATCGCTTTAAACATAATATATAGATTTGAGGCTCTAAGTTAATTATTTTTTCTTTCATAAAAACATTTTTTTGCCTATCTCGCAAAACATTCCGTTATTTGCACACGGATAATTATAAAAACTAATATACATGAAACTAAACAAACTCATTCTTCCGGTAGCGTGCATCCTGCTGGCCGGAAACGTAAGCATGGCACAGGTAATCATGCCGTGGGAAAACCGGACGGATACGGACGGCGATCCGTTTGCACAAAGCGAAACGGCCGCAGTAAAGGGCAAACTCCATTTGGAAGATGTCGTCGGAGGGCGGCTGGTGCAGACAAAAGGGATCGGCGCCATGACATGGATGAAGGACGGCGAACGGTATAGCCGGATGGAACCGAACGCCGAGACAGGCGGCATCGACATCGTCGCCTATCGCGCCAAAGACAACCGGCGGGAAGTCATCATTCCCTCCTCCATGTTTATCAACAAAGAGACCGGAAAACCGATTGCCATCCGCAGCATCTCCTGGAGCGCCGACAATGGGAAGGTCTTGATCTATAACAACACGAAGCGGGTATGGCGTTACGACACGCGGGGCGACTACTGGGTGCTGACGCTGAAGGACGGGACCTTGCGCCAGTTAGGAAAGGGACTGCCCGAATCGTCGATGATGTTTGCCAAATTCTCGCCTGACGGGACACGTGTGGCTTTCGTCTCGAACAATAATATATATGTAGAAGATATTGCCTCCGGCCGGATCACGCAGCTGACTCATGACGGGAGCCAGACGATCGTGAACGGTACGTTCGACTGGGTGTATGAAGAAGAATTCGCTTGCCGCGACGGTTTCCGCTGGAGCCCGGACGGACAATATATCGCCTATTGGCAGAGCGATACCAAGGGAACAGGCGTCTTTGATATCATCAACAATGTAGATTCCATCTACCCGACCATCCTGCATTTCCCCTATCCGAAGGCAGGATGCACGAACTCGGCGGTCAAAGTCGGCTATGTGTCTGCTTCAGGAGGCGTGCCGACCTGGATCGAGATCCCCGGTGATCCGCGGGGCAACTACATTCCCCGCATGGAGTTTATCCCCGGAAGCAACGAACTGTTCATCCAGCAGATGAACCGTCCGCAGAATACGAACAAAGTCTGGATCGCCCGCATCGGCAGCGCGAAACCCGAAAACATCTTCACCGATACCGATGCAGCCTGGTTAGACACGAACGATAACATCCAATGGCTGAAAGACAACACCTGGTTCACCTGGGAAAGCGAACGCGACGGTTGGCGCCACCTGTACCGCATCAGCCGGGACGGGAAAGAGATCGTGCCGGTCACGAAAGGCGACTTCGATTATATCTCGTCGGTCGGGACAGACCTGCAAAAGGGACTGGTTTATTTCATCGCTTCTCCCGATAATTTCACGCAACGGTATCTGTACAGCGCCGAACTCTTCGGCAAGGGCGAAGTGAAACGCCTCAGCCCGATGGACCAGCCGGGACAGCACCGCTACACGATGTCGCCCACCGGGAAATGGGCGGTCCATACCTATAGCAATGCGGCAACTCCTTCGGTGATCGACATGGTTTCCTTCCCCAAGCACCAATCCGTACGGGTGATAGAGGACAATGCAAAGGCACGCGAACAATATGCCGCACTGGGACTGAACCCGAAAGAGTTCGTCAAAGTGACCTCCGGCGATCTCGAACTGGATGCCTGGATGATCAAGCCGGTCCATTTCGATCCGGCAAAGAAATACCCCGTTATCATAGAGGTCTATGGCGAACCGGCCAGTTCGACCGTACAGGACGTATGGGGAGGCGGCGACCTCTGGAACCAGTATGTCGCCAACCTCGGATATATCGTGGTCAGCATCGACAACCGGGGAGCCAACACACCGCGCGGCCGTGAATGGCGCAAATGCATCTATGGCGAAGTCGGCACGTTCGCTTCCGAAGACCAGGCACGAGGCATCCAGGACATGGCACGCCGTTATCCGTTTATCGACGCGTCCCGTATCGGCATCACCGGATGGAGCGGCGGCGGAAGCCAGACGCTGAACTCCATGTTCCGCTATCCGGATGTCTTCCACACGGGGATCGCCATCGCTTTCGTTGCCGACCAACGTACCTACGACACGATCTACCAGGAACGGTATATGAACACGCCGCAGAACAACCCGGAAGGGTATCGCAAAGGTTCCCCGATCACATACGCATCCGGCCTGAAAGGGAATCTGCTCCTGATACACGGGACGGGCGACGATAACGTCCATTATCAGAACTGCGAGATGCTGGTCAACGAGTTGGTGAAGCATGGCAAGATGTTCAGCCAAGTCAGCTACCCGATGCGCAGCCACGGCATTTACGAACGTCCGGGCACGACCTTGCATCTGCGGATGACGATGGCCAAATACTGGCTGGACCATCTGCCCGCCGGAGGTAAATGATAGAACAGGATCCATCTAACAGAAGTTTGACATGAAACAATTACCGGTTTATTTCCTGATCCTCATCGGGATATTTGCCACCAATACCCAAGCCCAGGCTCAATTGATCGAGAAAGCGGAACAATTGCTCCAGACTGCGACAGGCGAGCCTCGGCCCGATTCTCTTCCGCCCGCCGCAGCCGATACGTTGAGCGTCGAAGAACTGCACAGGCAAGATTCGATCCGTATCCAGGAGATGGCGCTCCAGTTGCAGGAGATGAAGCTGAACGAGATCGTCCTCCGCACCGAGCTCGACAATGTCCGTAACCTGAACCAGACGTCCGACTCGCTGAAAAGAGCCGAACAACGGCGCAGCATCGATTCGTTGCGGGCGCTTACCCCCGGCGTCCCCGTCTTAGTGGACGGCGACACGCTGTTCACACTCTATGCCAAGAGAGGCGGGCACTCAGCCCTCGACCGTGCGGATATGATCAACGATATCCTGATGAAGATCGGCAAGGACAGAAGCCTGCACCGTGATTCCGTCCACACGCTGGAAAGCGAATACTACATCGATATCATGTACGGCAACAAGGTGATCGTCAGCATCACCGACCAAGATGCGCTTTGGCAAGGCACGTCGCGGCGGGAACTGGCCGAACAGTATGCCCCTGTCCTGGCCGCCAAGATCAAGGACCTGAAAGAGGAGCACAGCCTGTTGCAGGTAGCCAAGCGGGCCGCTTTGTTCGTGTTGGTGCTGGCAATACAATATCTGCTGTTCCGGCTGACGAATTTCCTGTTCCGCAAGCTGCGCCGGCAGATCATACGCTTCAAGCAGCAACGGCTGAAACCGATCATCATCCGCGACTACGAGTTCCTGAACACGCACCGGCAGGGACGGATCCTGATCTTCTTCAGTAACCTCCTGCGGTACATCGTGCTGCTGATACAGTTGATGTTCAGTGTCCCGATGCTGTTCGCCATCTTTCCGCAGACGGAAAAGCTGGCGCTGAAGATCTTCCTCTATATCATGGAACCGATCAAGATGGTGCTGAAGTCGATCGTGGAATACATACCGAACCTGTTCATCATCCTGGTGATCTGGTACTGCATCAAGTATATCATCAAAGGCCTGCAGTATATTGCCAATGAGATCGAGAACGAGAAGCTGAAGATCACCGGGTTCTATCCGGATTGGGCGCAACCGACATTCAATATCATCCGCTTTCTGCTCTATGCGTTCATGATCGCGATGATTTATCCCTATCTGCCGGGCTCCAATTCCGGCGTGTTCCAGGGGATTTCGGTATTTGTCGGCCTGATCATCTCGCTCGGTTCCAGCACGGTGATAGGGAATATCATTGCCGGACTTGTCATCACCTATATGCGTCCCTTCAAGCTCGGCGACCGCATCAAGTTGAACGATACGACCGGCAACGTGATCGAGAAAACTCCATTTGTCACCCGCTTGCGTACCCCCAAGAATGAAGTCGTGACGATACCGAATGCTTTTATCATGTCATCCCATACGGTCAACTACAGTGCTTCGGCACGCCAGTTCGGGCTGATTATCCATACGACGGTCACGATCGGCTACGACGCTCCCTGGCGACAGGTCCACCAACTGCTGATCAATGCGGCACGCAGCACGCACGGAGTCCTGGAACATCCGAAGCCGTTCGTACTGGAAACAGAACTTCAGGACTACTATCCTTGTTATCAAATCAATGCTTACATCAAAGATGCCGACCAACTGGCGCAGATCACTTCCGACCTGCACCAGAACATCCAGGATATCTTTAATGAGGCAGGCGTAGAGATCATGTCGCCTCACTATTTTGCCGGACGTGACGGAAGCGCCACCACGATCCCGGAAGACTACCTGAAAAGTAAATAAAAGTTCATTTTATCTGAAATAGTTAAAAAGACCCTCTGCAAAAACAAAATGCAGGGGGTCTTTTGTTATATCTCCAAAAGTCACTAAATCTCTAAATAAAAAGCACAAAATGAAAAAGTATTTTATCGCAGTAGCAGCACTGGCATTTTTGGCTGCATGTAACGGGAAGGCTGCAAAAGACACTCCCGTGTTGGTTGAAGAAGAAAGTATTGCCGTCGCCGAAGCAGCTCCCGATGCTCCTTCCCTGCCGGAGTTGCCGGTAGTAAAGGCCAAACCGGCTAAACCGATCAATATGCGCGACTCCTTGAAACTGGATCCGAAAAAGGGTGCAGTCGTACAGAAAAAATATAAAGGGACTGTTCCGGCAGCCGATTGTCCCGGTATCGTTTACGACCTGACTTTGTTCTATCAGCAAGATAGCGACGACGGCGTTTACGAACTGGACGCCACTTACCTGGAAGCTGAAAACGGCAAAGACCAGACATTTACTTCTACCGGCAAACGCCTGGTGAAAAAAGGGACTCCTGCCGATGCAAGCGCAATCGTATATGAACTGATCCCAAGCGATGGCAGCATGGTCTTTTATTTCCTGGCAGAAGGGGATAGCCTGACCATGTTGAACCAGGAATTACAAAAAGCCGCCTCCGACCTTAATTATACGCTAAAACTCGTACAATAATCGATACATCTTCACAGCACATCTTTGTATAAATAGAAAAGAGGCCTCCGATAGCAATCGGAATGCCTCTTTTTTAATTCTTAATTCTTAATTTTTAATTTACCTAATTCCCAACTTACCCTTGATCGCTTTGGGAAGCGCATCTTTGTGAACGACGATGTTCATAGTCTTGTAGCGCACGAATGCTTTGGATGCATACCAGATGCCTTCATACTTGTTGGAAGTACCCCAAGAGTTCTTCACCATGTAATATTCGTTGCCTTCCTGGTCTTTAGCGATACCATAGATCTGCATGCCGTGGTCATCAGTCGTTTCGTAGTTGTCATAAGCCAACTGACGTTCTTCCTGTGTACACCATTTCTGCGGTTGGGGCTTCGTATTCAGTTTCTTTTCTTCCGGTTTCAATTTCAGCCAATGGGCCATATCGGAACCGCTCAGTTCCTGAACCTTTTCATTATCAGGCATAACAGCAACACCGTCACGTGTAAAGCCGGATTCGCTCACATCAGCCCCCCAGGCAATCGTGTAGCCGGTATTGATAGCATTGTCGAACACTTCCATCAATTCGTCGATAGGCAAGTTGTAAGACAATCCATGACGCCAGTTGTCCTGGACCTCGATCGGGAATTGGGTATAGAACGGACGATGCGTATAAGAAGTCAGGGACACATAGTCGGAAGGATTCAAGCCGGTAGACTTATAGAAAGACTGCGGAGTGTATTCCTTGCCTTTATAAGTAAACTTCTCAGGAGCCTTGCCCAAATAAATTTCGTGAACGGCAGCCACCGCTTTCTTCCACAACATGGCGTTATTTTCATCCGATTGCAATTTACGCAGTTTGCCTTTGGCCACGGCAGCGACCATTGCATCCGTAAGGGCGGAAAGTTCGGTATGGTTGCTCAACGTATCGCCGTACATCACACCCGGACGCATTTCTTCTTCCGGAACCAGGCCGAAAGCCTCCATTCCATACATCACGTCATAGAAAGAACCGCCTTGTGAAAAGGAAACGTCTCCGTGGGTACGCACAGCAGCATCCGCACGATCGAGATAAGTGTTGTAAACCGTAAACATCTCGGATAAATCATATTCACCCTTTCCCATACGGAGCAATTCCGATTCCAGGAATGCCATTGTAGAATAACACCAACAAGTTCCGGCGCGATTCTGGTTCTTAATCGAAGTGATCGGATTCTCCTTTACTGTCGTAAAAACAAACCCTTCTTCCTTTTCTTTCTTCTCTGATTCTTGTGCATGGATTGTTGCGGACATCGTCATGGCGAACAGCATCCCCGCTGCAATAATTGTCTTTTTCATGTAATTCTATTTATATTATGTTATTAGATTAATTTTGAAAGGCAAAGATACGATTAAATTGACAATGAGCAATGGACAATTGACAATTTAAACTGTATCTTTGCCAGACATAACAACTGTAACAGAAGAAAACATGAAGATCACAATTATCGGTGCCGGGAATATCGGCGGTGCCATAGCACGGGGATTGGCTAAAGGCCATATGTTTAAGGCATCGGACATCACTTGCACGGCACAATCGGAAACGACTTTGGAGAAAATGAGGAATACGAATCCGGATTTCGTCCTCTCGCTGGACAATGTAGAAGCGGTCAAAGGCGCCGACATCATCGTCATTGCCGTGAAACCCTGGCGCGTGGAGGAAATCATCGACCAGATCAAAGGCATACTCAACTACGACAAACAAATCATCGTTTCCGTTGCCGCAGGTATCACCTTCGACCTGTTGAACACCTATCTGACCAAAAACACGGGGTTCGACGATTGCTTGGTCACTCCGACTATTTTCCGTATCATGCCGAATACGGCGATCGAAGTGCTTAGCAGCATGACTTTCGTAGCTGCCCGTAATGCGTCCAAGGAGCAAACGGACCTGATCATTACCATCTTCAACGAATTGGGGAATGCGATGTTGGTCGAGGAACGCCTGATGTCTGCCGGAACGGCTTTGGCTTCCAGCGGGATTGCATTCGCCCTGCGCTATATCCGCGCTGCCATCGAAGGGGGGGTTGAATTGGGCTTTTACCCGAAGCAGGCACAGGAAATCGTCGTCCACACGGTGAAAGGGGCCGTCGACCTCTTATTGGAAAACAAAAGCAATCCTGAAATGGAAATCGATAAGGTAACGACTCCGGGAGGTATCACCATCAAGGGATTGAACGAAATGGAACTCTCCGGCTTCACATCCTCCGTCATACGGGGGCTGAAGGCAAGCAAATGATGGGATCTATCAATCATGCCCATCTTCCGGCTTTCTACACCCGGATGTTGCCGTTCTCTACACCCCGATGTTCGGGACGGCTACACCCGGATGTACAGAAAAGCCATATATGTATCACCCGAACACTGATAGGAGGGTGTGATATATATGTGATGCGGGAGTGATACATAAATCCGGCATGTATCACTCCCGCATCACATATATATCAACGTTCACAAGAGAAAGTGTGATAGAGTGACAGAGGATTCGGCAAAAACGGCACGAACCCTCCGGCCTCACCTTATAATCAGTTCAAATGTCAGATCAGAAAGCGTACGATACGCCGATAGCAGGCATCAAGGCGACAGTATCATAATGTCCGCCGAACGTACGGGGCTGTCCCAACAGATCCAGATCCGTATAAGAGCCGTCACGTCCGAAGCCGGTCACATAAGAGAAAGCCACATCCACTGAAAAGTTTGTCAAGGGGCGGAAACTCAAACCGGCTGTAATCCCCAGCTTGTTCATACTCGGAGTTTCAGGATTCAGATAATCGTCCTCAACCGGAGTTTCGTCCAGGTAAGCTCCCAAGCGCACATCCAAACGGCTGGTAGCAGCAAACTGGCCGCCGATGCGATAGGTGCGAGAATTTTTATAGTGCTTCGGAGCATTGATATCATGTTTTCCCAACTCTTCAGCCGGGCTGAAGTTGACGATCAAAGAATTGTATGCTCCCCAGCCTATGAACTGAACTTCGCCAGAGAGCGTCCAACGAGCGGCAGGACAATAGGTCACACCCACGCTCCAAACACTCGGCAACGGCAGTTCGGCAGAGAAAGTCCCTTTATCCAATTCCGGGACTTCAATCTTTTCAGGTACACCGGGAAGTCCTTGCAACTGGCCCAACAATCCGTTTACCTGCTGCAACAAGCCTTTAAATTCCAACTCATTGGCATAATCCAGCGCAATGTCGCCTTCTTTTACCTTTGCCATCACTTTCGAACGATAAGATGCACCGATCGTAATCTTTTCATTCACGTCGAACATCGCACCGATATTATATCCCAAACGCACACCGGCATCCCCTTTCAGACCGACAGAAGCAGCCGATACATAATCATATTTGGCCATAACCTCTTTCAGTTGCTGCGGGATCATTGCCCCCAAAGCCGGATTCCCTGCGGTCAGCTTGCCGGCCAATCCACTCATGGCACCCGGAGCGATCAAAGAACGGTTCAAAGAAATATTGCCAAACTCCATCATCAGGCCCGCTCCGATGCTCAACCGGTCCATGATCTTCCAGGAAATCGTGGGCTGGATATTAAATGCTTTCAAAGATATATCCTGGATAAGATGGGAACCTCTCCAATCATTTCCCCAATGGATGCCGCTTCCAAAAGGAGTATTGACCATTACGCCGGCAGCCAGGTTATCATAAATCTTGAAACCGGCATAAAGATACAAAGGCGTACTGGCCTTATTATCCGTTTCAAAAGAATAATCGTCTGTCAATGATTTATATTTAGCAGTGGCAAACACTCCCGACACGCCTGCCGACAGGTCGATACTACGGTCCATAAATGCCAATCCGGCAGGGTTGAAATGCATACTTTCCGCACCCAGTTTCATTGCGACGCCTACATGCCCCATACCGGCCTGCTTCGTACTCTGTGCGTTTACCTGGTAACCTTCCGCGGCCACATACGTCATTGGAAGCATGGAAAGACATGCCAACGCGATAACTTTCTTCATAAAAACTTTATTTGTTAATACCTATTTCTATTATGCCTTCCCCGACATAAACGGCGGCAAAGATAGATACTTTTTTTAAATATTGCACATTTTCGACGGAAATGTGCCGCACAGATTAATAAAGGTTGTGCAATCACTCCTTTCTGCCTCCTCCAATTTCCAGCTTTCAATTCTCCATTTTCAATTAAAAAAGTATCTTTGCAGGCGAAAAGGAATGTCTCCTTTTCCGTGTGCTTGCTAAACCACGTACTAAAAACAAGAAAGATATGAAACATCAAGAAGCCGCTTTGGTATGCTTCTCCGGTGGACAAGACTCCACAACCTGCCTGTTCTGGGCCAAGAAGCACTTTTCGCGCGTAGAAGCCGTATGCTTTACATACGGGCAAAAACATTCACTGGAAATAGAGGTCGCACGAAAGATCGCAGCCGATGCCTGTGTCCCGTTCCAACTGTTGGACGTGTCGTTGATCAGCCAGCTCGATCCGAACTGTTCGCTGACCAATGCCGGCATTTCAATGGACCGGGAAAAACCGGCAGACAGCTATCCGAACACGTTCGTGCCCGGACGTAACATGGTTTTCCTGACCTTCGCCGCTATCCTGGCACGCAGCAAAGGAATCTTCAACCTGGTAACCGGCGTTTCGGAAGCCGATTTCAGCGGTTATCCCGATTGCCGCGATACATTCGTCCGCTCCCTCAACGTCACCCTGAACCTGGCGATGGACGAACAGTTCGTGATCCATACTCCCCTGATGGACCGGGACAAAAGCGAGGTGTGGGAACTGTCTGACGAGTTAGGCGTCTTCGACCTTGTACGGACCCAAACCCTCACCTGCTACAACGGCGTCATGGCAGAAGGGTGCGGCCATTGCCCCGCCTGCAAACTACGTCGCGAAGGTTTGGAGAAATATTTAAAAAGACGCCGGTAAATCATCATTTACAAGAATAAGGAACAGAAATCATGGATACAAGAAAAGATGAACACGAACTGCACCTGTTAGGCGGTTCAACTGTTTACAAACAAGATTATGCTCCGGAGGTACTGGAAGCGTTTACGAACAAACACCCCGAGAATGATTACTGGGTGCGCTTCAACTGTCCGGAATTCACAAGCCTCTGCCCTATCACCGGCCAGCCGGACTTTGCCACCATCTACATCGATTATATCCCTGATGTGAAAATGGTGGAAAGCAAGAGCCTGAAATTATATTTGTTCAGTTTCCGCAATCACGGGGCTTTCCATGAAGATTGCGTCAATATCATCATGAAAGACCTAATCCGCCTGATGGCCCCCAAATATATCGAAGTCACCGGTGTTTTCACGCCGCGCGGCGGCATCAGCATCTACCCGTATTGCAATTACGGCCGGCCGGGTACCAAATACGAACAATTGGCAGAACAACGGCTTTTCAATCATAAGCCATAAAGGACGATTTTTAAAGTATTCTGCAAAAAAACGGCAATAGGGTAACTACCGTATTGCCGTTTTTTATACATTTGCAAGTAATAAATTCTAAACCTAATATAAAAAATTTAGACCATGAACAAAAGTATTACAATGAAGACTGCTTTGGCAGCTCTCGCTTGTACAGCCTGTATCAGTGCAAGCGCACAAAAACAGTACCCCGAACAGGAAAAGATGAAACCGGGGATGTCCGAATACTGGACACCGCAACCGAAAGTAGTCACTCCGGGTGACATCAAAACAAACAGCGCTCCTTCCGACGCCATCGTCCTGTTTGACGGGAAGGACCTCTCAGCTTGGGAAACACCTAAAGGCGGACCGGCCGAATGGATTGTAAAGAAAGGAGTCTTCACTGTAGACAAAAAGAAAGGAGACATTCAGACAAAACAAAAGTTCGAGAACTTCCAGCTGCATATCGAATGGTGCGTACCTGAAAACATCACCGGCACAAGCCAAGGACGCGGCAACAGCGGTATCTTCCTGCAAGACATGTATGAGATCCAAGTATTGGATTGCTACAACAACGAGACATACGTGAACGGCCAGACCGGCAGTATCTACAAACAAACGCCTCCTCTGGCAAATGCCATGCGCAAACCGGGCGAATGGAATGTCTACGATATCATCTATTCCGCTCCTATCTTCAAGGAAGACGGCACTTATCGTGTTCCGCCACGTGTTACGGTCATTCAGAATGGCGTCGTATTGCAGAATAACACGACCATCCTGGGTACTACGGAATATATCGGTTTCCCGAAAGTAGTAAAACATGGTGCAGGCCCGATCCGCTTGCAGTCTCATGGCGACCCCAGCGAACCGATCAGTTTCCGTAATATTTGGATCAGGGAAATGTAAATAACAGACAATTGGCAATTGACAATCAATCAGAAGTAAATCTCAAATCGTCAATTGCCAATTGCTCAGTCGAGCGTTAGATTAAACTCATCCTTCAACTTAGCCAAAACCGGATTTATATTCAGCAAGTGTTCATACTTCTCTGCCGATGTATAGGCCAAATGTTTCTGATTCGTTTCATCTATACGGACACGCATCTGAATACGGGTATTCTTCAACTGCACCCGCAGATAACTCAATATATCGATACAATTGTTCGTCAACTCATCCTGCTGGCCCGGATTATGCACACATACTTCAAAATAATAATTATCCTGCAAGACCGGCTTACAGTTGATCATCGTATTTTTCAGATATACCTTCTTATCAATCGTAGACGCATAAGCATCCCAGTAATGTACCAATGCCTCCTGGCTGAAAGGATTCTGCATTTCCTGCACCACGGTAGCAGTCTGCGTCGCCGCCTGCGCTTTCGGATGCTCCACCCCTATCTCTTTGATGGAAGTGCCGAACTGAGGCGGACGCGCCACTCTCTTGGGTGCAGACGCCGGAGGAGCCTGCGGAATAACAGTCGGAGAAGGCGGCACATGGGTGGGAACTACCTGTTGACGGGAAGTCGCCCCCGTCATTTCCTGCGGAGATTGTACCGGGCGTTGCAAAGGAGGGGCGGACTGTACGGTGTACGTCTGAGCCGCTACAGCCTGTTGTGATTGCGGTTGGGCAGTAGCCTGCCCCGGTCCGTTGGATGCGATCGGCTCAATCAGTCCTTTTTTTTTATCATCGGCCGGTTGTCCGGCACCGCTTAGCTGGCAAAGCTGGATAAGCGTAAGCTCCAGCAACAGGCGTTTATTCCGGCTGGCACGGTAATTCAGGTCACAAGTATTTGCCAGTTCGATCGCCTTAAATAAAAGCTGGTCGGAGCAGCGCTTTGCCATTTCCTTATATCGTTCGCGGATAGAAGCACCCACTTCGAACAGGATCAAAGTAGCCTCATCCTTGCATACCAGCAAATCACGGAAATGCGATGCCAGACCGGTTATGATATTCTGTCCGTCAAATCCTTTGTTCAATATATCATTCAGGATCAGGATGGCAGACCGGACATTCCCGGAAAGCATTGCATCCGTCAGCCGGAAATAATATTCGTAATCCAGGACATTCAGGTTATCGATAACTGCCTGATAGGTAATATTCCCATTCGTAAAGCTGACCACCTGATCGAAGATGGACAATGCGTCGCGCATACCGCCATCCGCTTTCTGGGCAATCACATTCAGGGCTTCCGGTTCAGCCGTCACCCCTTCGCAGGAAGAGACGTATTCCAGATGTTCCACCATATCGGCAATCGAGATACGCGAAAAGTCGTATATCTGGCAACGGGACAGGATGGTCGGCAGCACCTTGTGCTTCTCCGTCGTCGCCAGAATGAACAAGGCATGATGGGGCGGTTCCTCCAAAGTTTTCAGAAACGCATTGAAAGCCGCCGAACTCAACATATGCACCTCATCGATAATAAAGACCTTGTATTTTCCGATAGGAGGCGGAATGCGCACCTGGTCGATCAGGGCACGGATGTCGTCAACCGAGTTATTGGAGGCGGCATCGAGCTCGTGGATATTATAAGAACGCTGCTCGTTGAAGGCCTTGCAGGATTCGCATTCGTTACAGGCTTCTCCGTCGGCAGTCGGATTCAGGCAATTGATCGTCTTGGCAAAGATACGGGCACAAGAAGTCTTACCCACTCCACGAGGGCCGCAAAAGAGGTAGGCATGAGCCAGCTTGTTACTTTGTATTGCATTTTTAAGTGTAGTTGTCAAGGACTTCTGTCCTACCACACTACGAAAAGTAGAAGGACGGTATTTCCTTGCCGATACAATATAATTATCCATTCTCTGCTTTTTTATTAACAAGACAAAGATAAACAAAATAATTCATTTACCTTTGCAAAAACGAAGTTCCTATGTCACGCATAAAAGACTTTTACAACAAGTATCTATCCAGGATCAATGCCTATTGGCTGGTAACCATCGTGTTCTTCGCTCTGACATTTGCAATGGGCGATAGCAGTCTGTATAAGCGTTATACCTATGATGAAAAGATCCGCAGCCTGGAAAAGGAAATCAAGCATTACCAGAAGGAGATCGAAATCAACAGCAAAAAGCTGAACGATCTGCATACGGATAAGGAAGGCCTCGAACGTTTTGCCCGTGAAGAATATTTCATGAAAAAGTCGAACGAGGATGTGTACATTATTAAGAATAAATAAATGAACGAAAAAGCAAGAACAATCGTTTTCAATATCTCCGCCTTGCTGTTACTCGCCGGTGCGGGATTATATTTAGCATTGCCGGTAATAGCTCCTTACCTGTTCGCCGTCGGGGCGGCCGGCATAGCGGTCAGTTACCTGACAATGCCTACCAAGGATATGGATTTCCGCAGACGCAGGTTGCACCGCTACAATATATTTGCGGGATTGCTGTGCATATTCGCTTCCGCCCTGATGTTCAGCGGACGGAAAGAATGGGTGGTCTGCCTGACCATTTCCGCCTTGCTTCAGCTATACACGGCATTTGTCGCCCCTAAAAAAGAAAACTAAAGACGAAAAATACCTACATATAGTTAGAAGCATTGTCAAAATGGCAATTACAGGAACAATCAAATTACCTAAAATCCGCGATTGATGCGCTTTCCATTTATAAAGACCTTTGCAGCGTTTTACTAACGATACAAAACTCTTTATAAATTGAAAGCGACTATTCTTAAAATTTCCGGTCTATTCATATTCCTCTTGACTGCGATCCCCGCCTCTGCCCAAGACAAGGCGATGATCTCAGGTAAAATCATATCTACGGATAAAGAAACCATAGATTTCGCAACGGTCTACCTGAAAGGAACCACGTATGGCGGAACAACCGACGAACAAGGCATTTACCATCTGAAAGCTCCGGCCGGCGACTATACATTAGTCGTATCCGCCATCGGCTATAAGACGGTTGAGCAACCGGTGAAACTTACCGGCGGCGAAAGGACCAGGCAGGATATCACCATTACTCCGCAATCGACGGAACTGGACGAAGTGGTCGTTGTCTCAAACGGAATAAGCCGTTTGAAACGTTCGGCATTCAATGCCGTAGCACTCGATACGAAAGAACTGCAAAATTCCAACAGAAGCCTGAGCGAGGCACTGGCCAAAGCGCCGGGAATGAAAGTACGTGAATCCGGAGGTGTCGGTTCGGACATGCAACTTACGCTGGACGGTTTCAGTGGCAAGCACGTGAAAATATTTATCGACGGTGTGCCGCAGGAAGGTGTGGGAAGTTCGTTCGGACTGAACAACATCCCGGTCAACTTCGCCGAACGCATCGAAATCTACAAAGGCGTGGTCCCGGTAGGCTTCGGTACGGATGCGATCGGGGGCGTGATCAACATCATCACTAAAAAGAAGCGGGACAGGTGGTTTGTAGACGCCTCCTATTCCTATGGTTCTTTCAATACACACAAGTCTTACGTGAATTTCGGGCAAACGTTCAAAAACGGATTCACCTACGAAATCAATGCTTTCCAAAACTATTCGGACAATGACTACTACGTGAACGCTCCGGTGGAAAACTTCGAGACCGGAAGCATCGACAGAAGCAAGAAGGAACGGGTGAAACGCTTCAACGATACCTACCACAACGAAGCGGTCATCGGCAAGTTGGGGATCGTAGACAAGAAATGGGCAGACCGGCTGTTGCTGGGTTTCACCTATTCCAATATGTATCAGGACATACAGACCGGTGTGCGACAGGAAATCGTTTACGGGCAAAAGCACCGCAAAGGACACTCCTTGATGCCTTCGCTGGAATATGGCAAACGCGACCTGTTCGCCAAAGGGCTGGACATCGTGCTGACCGCCAACTACAATAAAAACCTTACGACCAACGTGGACACTTCTTCTTACGAATACAACTGGCGTGGAGACAAACGCCTGATGAACTCCGCCGGAGAACAGTCAAGACAACATTCACGGGCAGACAACCATAACTGGAACGGCACGTTGACGCTCAATTACCGGGTCGGAAAAATACACACGTTCACCTTCAATCATGTGTTGAACACTTTCCATCGTTCCAACGCCTCCCTGCTTGCGGCCGAAGAGATGAAAAGCGCCATTGCCAAAGAAACCCGTAAAAACATTTCGGGCCTTTCCTACCGGTTGATGCCGTCCGAACACTGGAACTTTTCCGCTTTCGGTAAATACTACGACCAATTTGTAGCAGGCCCGATGGCAACATCGAGCACGCAGGACGAATATGCACGCCAGACACGTTCCGTCAACTCATTCGGATACGGAGCGGCCGGAACCTACTTCATCCTGACAGGCCTGCAGGCCAAGCTGTCTTACGAAAAGGCTTATCGCCTGCCGACCATCGAAGAGATGTTTGGTGACGAAGACCTGGAAATGGGCGAACTGAGCATCCGACCGGAAAACAGCGACAACATAAACCTCAACCTGAGCTACAACAAGACATTCGGAAAACATACCTTGTATGTGGAAGGAGGAGTGGTCTACCGTAATACGAAAGATTACATACAACGTAACATCACTGATTTGAGTGGCGGCAAACAAGCGGCGACCTATATCAACTACGGCAAGGTCGGGACAAAGGGGTTTAGCCTTTCCGCCCGCTACAACTTCGCAGACCGGGTAAGCGTAGGCGGCAATTTTACCCAGATGGACGTACGCGACAAAATGAAGACCTCCATTACCAGCAGCGCTGAAAACCTGGCCTACGGGGAACGGATGCCGAACCTCCCCTACCGGTTTGCGGATGCCGACCTGTCGTTCTACTGGCGTAACCTCTGGAAAAAGGGCAATGTGCTGACCGTGACTTACGACAATCAATACCTGCACAGCTTTACTTACTATTCGGCCGCTATCGGATCGAAAAACAACGACTATGTCGTACCGAACCAGTTTTCCCACAATCTATCTCTCTCCTACAGCCTTCTGAACGGACGGTACAACGTGTCGTTCGAATGCCGCAACTTTACAAACGAAGACCTGTACGACAACTTCAGTTTGCAGAAAGCCGGACGCGCTTTCTATGGCAAAGTGAGAGTCTATTTCGGAAATTAATTCAATTATCACAGTTATTAAATATAAATACATTTATTGCAAGATGAAAAAGAATCATTTATTGACCGGTATTGCCGCAGCCTTGCTGGCGGGTGGACTGTTTGCTTCCTGTAGTGACAACGATATTCCGGTACCGGACGAAGGAGGGAAAGACGAAACCCAAAACACGTTCGTAATCCCCGCTTCCACAACGGCATCCGGGAATACGACCAACGTACTGCTTACAGCCGAAAGTGTGGACGAAGGGACCGTCACGACGTTGAACAACGGCCTCGTGAATGACGGAGCCACACAATGGGTTTTCTATAAAGACCGGTATTTGTATGGCCTGACTTACAATCAGGGAAATGCCGGAGACACACGCTCGTATATCCTGAATACGGACGGCGGACTCGAAGCCCGTTCACAAAGCTATAAGGTCAAACGCTTCACCACCTACGGTGTTTACGACAAATACATCATGACCCTCTCTTCAGGTGACGGCCCGACGGAATGGGCCGACGAGAACGGCTACGTCCCCCAGTCATTCCTGGTTTCCCTTTTAGATGTCGCCGCCCAGACAAAGACGGACAACGACACGAAGGACAAAGCCTATCTGTCCGAAAACTTCTTAGGCAATGGCGAATATATAACATTAGCAGGCATTTTGGAACATAACAGCAAGATCTATAGCGTGGCCGTACCGATGGGATTAAGCCAGTACGGGACAAAAGACGGAAACGGGAAATGGATCCTGCCGGGTAACGAAGACTTGGTGAAAACCGAATCCGGAGGCTCGAACAGCAGCGCTTACGAAAAAGACGAGCTATTGTGGACACAATATCCGAATTCCTGTTGGGTTGCCATCTTCGACGACGAAACATTTACAAATAAGAAAATCATCAAGACCGATAAGATCAGTTACGCTTGCGGCCGTTTCAAATCGCAATATTACCAGATGATCTGGGCGGCCGACAACGGCGACATCTATGTATTCTCACCGTCTTATGCCAAAACGATGACCGACCCGCGTCAGCAGACCCACTTGCCGGCCGGTGTAGTGCGCATCCCGAACGGAAGCGAAGATTTTGACGATTACTACTGTAACCTGGAGGCGCAGAGCAACGGCAACTCCTTCCTCCGCAGCTGGCATATAACAGAAGACTATTTCCTGTTGCTGATGTACGACCGTCCATTCAGCGAAACAGGCTATACGGCAAATCAGTTGGCCGTATTCAAGGCCGGAGCCGAAAAGTTGACTTACGTGACCGGACTTCCTTCGACCGATATAATCTCCGGTTTCGGAAACTCGATACACGTTGAAGACGGCAAGGCTTACATCGCCATAACGACAACCGAAGGCCATCCTGCCATCTACAAGATCGATCCGGCTAACGCCAGTGCTACAAAAGGCGTAACAGTCGAAGCTACCCAAATAACCGGTATCGGCAAACTGACAGCCCAATGAAAAAGTTCTTTGCGAAAATACATGTATGGTTATCGATACCTTTCGGTATCATCATCGCGATCGTCTGCCTGACAGGAGCAATCCTGGTGTTCGAAACGGAGCTACTGGAGCTTTGCTATCCATCCCGCTATTTCGTCAAAGAGGCAAAAGGCGAACCGCTTTCGCCGGCCGCGCTCATGGATACCGCCCGCAGGCAACTTCCCGGCTCCATCAAAATAAACGGAATACGGGTTCCCTCCGACCCCAAACGGACCTACCAACTGATTTTACCCGGGAAAAAGGCTGCTTGCTTTATCAACCCCTACACCGGAGAAATCACCGGCATAGACGATGGGAAAGGGTTCTTTATGAAGATGATGCGCCTTCACCGCTGGCTGCTGGACGAATACAAACGGGATGGAAGTTTCAGCTGGGGCAAAGCTGTTGTCGGATATTCGACCTTAGCACTGGCTATTATTATCATAAGCGGACTTGTCATCTGGTATCCGAGAAACAAGAAAGTGCTGAAAAACCGGCTCAAAATAAAAACGAAAGCCGGCTGGTTCCGCTTCCTGTACGATCTGCATGTCTCCGGAGGTTTTTATGCGGCTTTACTTTTGCTTGTCCTGGCATTAACCGGCTTGACCTGGTCGTTCGGTTGGTATCGTGACGCGTTCTATACCGTGTTCGGCATCAGCACGACTTCCCAACAGGCTCACGCCCCGGCATCTGCCGCCCCTCAGAAAACGGCAGGTGACAGAGGAACGAAGAGACACCCTGAAACCGATTACACACAATGGGGCGAAGTCCTGGCCGGCTTACAAAGCCGTTACCCTGAATATCAATCGATCGCCATCCAGGACGGATCGGCAACGGTTTCTACCGCCAACTATGGAAACACAAGAGGGAGCGACCGTTATTCCTTTGACCCGGCTACCGGCAGGATCACCGAAGCCCTATTATACAAGGACCTTCCCGAATCCGCCAAAATAAGAGGATGGATCTATTCCGTCCATGCCGGAACATGGGGAGGAATGGCTACCCGGATATTAAGCTGCCTTGTTTCACTCTTAGGAGCTGTCTTTGCCATAACCGGCTACTATTTCTGGTTCAGGAAGAAATTCGGAAAACCCGACAAGCCATATCGCAAAACCTATCGGACGACCGGGCACAAGAAAAGCCCTGAATAATGCATAGGGTTACGAGGTCTAAAGCATAGGGTTACGGAGCCTAAAGCATAGAGTTACGGAGCCTAACGCTAAACCATGATCCCACAACGCAAAAAAGGCTGCCTTCGCATATCGCCAGGCAGCCTTTTCCTATGTACTTCTGATTTCTTTATTTGCCGGAAGAGTAGTTTTTATTCAGCACTTCGAGAAATTCGGCAGTGATGTCGTATGCCGGATTAGATAACAAAATGTTGTCACCCATTGTATTGCTGAAAATGATCTGATAACCTTTTGCCTGGTTGAAAGTCGTCAACTGGGCGACGATCGTATCGCGAAGCTGTCCGTTCAGTTCCATCTGCTTGGCGGCCAATTCCTGTTCTTTCTTAGCCGCATAGTTCTGAAGTTCCTCTTGCTTTTTCTGCAAACGGTTTCCTTCTTGCTGCGCCCTTTCCGTGGTAAGGAAAGCATTGGCCTCATATTTACGTTGGAAATCATTCAACTCAGTCCGTAAGGCATTTGACCGCTGGGTCATATCTAAACGATAATCTTCCTGCATCTTGAGGATACGTTCATTCAGATCTTTCGAATAGTTGTAATTCGATAAAAGAGAGTCTACATTCACATATGCTACAGGGAGCAAATTAGTAGAATCTCCCTCCGTTGTGAAAGCCGGAGCTACTGTTGATTCTTTTTTACTGGAAAACTGCATAACAAACAAGATTATGACAGCTACCGCGAGCACACCATTAATAACGTAGTTAATGTTCTTCATAAAGTGTAAATTAAATCTTTATTTTATTTTATTCTTCTATTTCCTTTATCTTATCATATAGATTCTTCCGCAAACCATCGCGCTTATGCTGGGTTTTAGCACAGCATATACCTTTCTCCCTTAGTGCCGCGTTACCCTCAATGTGTGTATTCGGGAACTTCCCTCCCTTTTTGAAAAGAACTTTTACACTGAGCAACACAACACAAATAACAAGAATTATGACGGTAATCAATAACGTTGTAAGCATTTTCTCTATATTTGTGGACGCAAATATAAGAGTTTAAGTGATTGGAAAGTATGTTTTTGATATTTAATTGTACTTTTTTTCATACAACCCCCTGTTTGCACTGGTATTATTAACTATAGAGTAACATCTATAATATATTGTAACATTATGAAGATTACTGATTTAAAGCCTGAAATCGTCTGGAAGTTCTTCCACCAGGTAACACAAGTGCCCCGTCCTTCAAAAAAAGAAGGAAAAATGATCGAGTTCCTTGAATCGTTCGCCAAACAGTATAAAATAGCCATCAAAAAAGATGCCGCAGGCAACATCCTGATGTCCAAACCGGCTACTCCCGGCAAAGAAAACCTGCCGACAGTCGTTCTGCAATCCCATATGGATATGGTTTGTGAAAAGAACAACGGGACCGCACATGACTTCGACCATGATCCGATCGAGACAATCGTCGACGGGAACTGGCTTCGTGCCAACGGTACGACTTTGGGAGCCGACAATGGCATCGGTGTAGCCGCCGAACTGGCCATCCTCGCTTCGGACGATATCGAGCACGGACCGATCGAATGCCTTTTCACCGTAGACGAAGAAACCGGGCTGACCGGAGCCAAAGCACTCGAAAAAGGATTCATGACAGGCGATATCCTGCTGAACCTCGATAGCGAAGACGAAGGTGAAATCTTTATGGGTTGCGCAGGCGGTAAAGACACGCAAGCGGTGTTCCATTACGAATCACGCGAGACCAATCCGGACATGCAATATTTCAAAATCGAAGTGAAAGGGTTGAACGGCGGACATTCCGGTGGCGAAATACATAAAGGCTTGGGTAATGCAAATAAAATATTGGTCCGCTATCTTTACCTGTTGAACAACGAGGTAGATTTCAATCTTTGCTCTATCCAAGGCGGTAACCTCCGCAATGCCATCGCCCGTGAGGCACAGGCCGTCATAGGTCTGCATCCGGCAGACAAGGAGACAGCACGCATCCTCTTGAACCACTACACGGCAGACATTGAAAACGAACTGAAACACGTCGATCCGAATGTACGGATTTCAATGGAATCGACAGACCGGCCGGATACATGCATAAGCGATTTATGGGCACAAAAGATCATCTTGTCATTGCACGCTTGCCCGCACGGCGTAATCGGCATGAGCCACGACATCGAAGGCTTGGTCGAGACTTCCACCAACTTGGCATCCGTCAAGATGGGGCCGGACGATACGGTCATCGTAGGCACAAGCCAGCGCAGTTCCATCGAATCATGCAAGAATATGATCGCCAACCAGGTCGCATCCGTTTTCAAACTGGCAGACGCAATCGTCACTCACGGCGACGGCTATCCCGGCTGGGCGCCTAATCCGGATTCAAAGATCCTGAAAGTGGCACAGGAAACCTATAGACGATTGTTCAACAAAGATGCCAAGATCATGGCGATCCATGCAGGATTGGAATGCGGTTTGTTCCTTGAAAAATATCCGAATCTGGATATGATTTCATTCGGACCGACGCTTCGCGACGTCCATTCTCCCAACGAACGCATACAGATTGATACCGTCGGCTTGTGGTGGTCCCACTTGCTCGAACTATTAAAGAGCATCCCCGCAAAATAAAACGGTACATTTCCCGTTATAGAAAGAGGATTAACATTTGACGGATGTTTTTCCTCTTTTTTTATGTTAATGCCCGAAAACTTATTTATGATAAATTTGTTTTCTTATTGACATTATATGGTAAATAAGATTTACCTGGACTATTAATAATTAATGAAATGAAAAAATTAGCCGCTCCGTTACTCATATTATTCTTTATAATACTCAACCTGTTGTCGTGCGACGGGCTGGACGAGAACTATTCGAGTAACCCCAACCATCGGCTGAGCTTCTCGGTCGACACGCTTTCTTTCGATACGGTTTTCACCACGATAGGCTCCGCAACCAAAGAGTTCATGATCTACAACCGCAACGACCAGCCTTTGCTGATCAGCGAGATCCTGTTGGCGAGCGGTGAAGAGACCGGCTTCCGCATCAACGTGGACGGGCGTAAAGGCGACCATTTCCAGGATGTAAGGATACAGGCAAACGACAGTTTGTATGTTTTTGTGGAAGTGACCGTCAATCCGAACGCCTCCAACCAACCGTTGCTGGTGGACGATTCCATCATCTTCACCACAAACGGGGTCAAACAGTCCGTCCGCCTCGAAGCATACGGGCAAAACGTAAACCTGCATAAAAACGGGCTTATCCTGACACAGGACACGCATTTTACAGCCGAGCGGCCTTACCTTATATATGACAGCCTGGTTATTTCTCCCGATATCACGCTCAGCATCGATCCGGGCGTTACGTTCTATATGCACGACACCGCGAAGGTTATCACATACGGAACATTGCTGGCCAAAGGGACACGCGAAAAGCCGATTGTCTTCCGCGGGGACCGCCTGGATTTCATTCTGAACGATATCCTGCCCTACGACCGGACCCCGTCGCAATGGGGAGGCATTTTCTTCCGGACGGAAAGCTACCATAATATCATGGACAATGTAATCGTGCGAAACGGGAAAACAGGACTGACGTTCGAAAAGTCGTCTCCGGACGAATCCAAACTGAAATTAAGCAATTCCCAGATCACGAATATGGGAGAAAACCTGTTCTTCGCACTCAATTGCAATATTGAAGTGGCCAATACGGAATTGACGAATGCCGGAGGAGGCGTCGTCGTGCTGATCGGCGGAGAATACCGGTTCATCCATTGCACGCTTGCCAATTTCATGACATTGGAAAAACGTTACACGTCTTGCCTCACGATGGCAAACAATGCGAATGAAGAGGCTTATCCGCTCAAAGCGACATTCGACAATTGCATCATCGACGGCAGTTTCGATGCCGGCAAGGATGCATATAAAGGAGAACTCAATCTATCCGTCGACGGTGCGGCATCATTCGAATACCTGTTCAACCATTGCGTAATCAAAACGAATGGCAGCAACAATGACCGCTTCAAAGAGGTATTGTTCACCAATACCAGTCCGTCCTACAGGTTAAAAGGTGGCGAAAAGAACAAATACCGCTTTGATTTCCGTCCGGATTCGACAACCACCTTAGGAGTGGGAAAAGCGGATATCTTCGTTACGCAACAATATCCGGTGGACCGCTACGGCATAAACCGCCTGACAAACGACGGTCCCGATATCGGAGCCTACGAATTCGTACCGAAAGAAGATGGAACAAAATAAAACGATATGACCCGGATCTTAACTATGACGTTTTTTATCCTGACATTGTTTTCCTTTTCTTCACAAGGACAGACAGACTTTCGCGTGATAAGCTACAATGTCGAGAACCTGTTCGACACGGAAGACGATCCGCTTGCCGCCGACAATGACTTCCTTCCCTCCGGCAACCGTCACTGGACACCCGGACGATTTTACCATAAATTACAGCAGCTGGCAAAAGTCATCACGGCAGCGGGAGAATGGAGCACGCCGGCTTTGATCGGACTTTGTGAAGTAGAAAACGATTCCGTACTTGTCCGGCTCCTGGACTTCACTCCGCTCCGCCGGCAACATTACCGCTATTGCATGACGCACGGACAAGACACGCGAGGCATCAACGTGGCATTGCTTTACCAGCGGGACAAGTTCCGCTACCAAGGACACGCGGAGCACCCGGTCCGTTTTACCCGCCAACAGCATAAGCATACCCGCAATATCCTGCATGTATGGGGAGATGTGATTATCGGAGACCGGATCGATGTTTTTGTCTGCCACTTCCCTTCCCGCTACGGAGGAGAAAAAGAAAGCGAACCGGACCGTTCGGATGCGGCACGGACCCTGCGCACATTATGCGACTCGATCCATAGCCTCCGTCCAGCCCCGCACATCCTGATCATGGGAGATTTTAATGATACGCCGGACGACACGAGCATCCGGGAAATATTGGATGCCCATCCGGTTCCAATTCCATGCCTGTCCGATTCCAGTTCCATGCCTATGGAACTCCGGACGGATGCCAGTCCGTCTCTCCATCTATACAATCTATTTGCCGGGAACAGGCCGGGTCTTCCGGGCAGTCATAAATATCAAGGGGAATGGAGCCAGTTAGATCAAATCATCCTGTCGTCCTCTCTCGCCGACACCACCTCCCGGATGCAGGTCATCCCAGGAAGCGCCCGTATCTTCTCTCCGCCATTCCTGCTTACAAAGGATAAAACCTGGCGAGGCGAACGCCCTTTCCGCACCTACTACGGTTTCAAATACGAAGGCGGCTACAGCGACCATCTCCCCTTGATCGTCGACTTTCTACTATTGAAATAAATGATTACTTTTGTTTTTCCAAATACACATACAATATGTACAAACTATATATCGCCATACTGGCTTTTTGCATACAGACAATAAGCGCCCAACAACTCCGTCAACCCTTCGATTTCCCGATCTTGTTGAGCGGTAACTTCGGGGAGTTGCGCAACAACCATTTTCATTCCGGAATAGATTTTAAGACACAAGGGGTGGAAGGGAAACCCGTTCACGCCGTACAGGAGGGATATGTATCACGCATATCCGTCAGTCCGTGGGGATACGGAAACGGCTTATACCTGACACATCCGGACGGGACGACGACCGTCTACGGCCATTTGCAACGATTCGCCCCTTCCATCGCCCGATATATCAAGGCGCAGCAATACGAACAGGAAAGCTTCAACGTGAACCTGTCCCTCGACCCGGACCAACTCCCGGTCAAAAAAGGAGACATTGTCGCCTACAGTGGAAACACCGGAAGTTCGGGCGGCCCGCATCTCCATTTTGAAGTGCGCGACACGGAAAGCGAAGAGGTCCTCGACCCGATCGAATATTTCAAGGAGAAGATAACCGACACCCGCGCACCGAAAATACAGGGAATCCTGATCTGTCCGCAACAGGGCAAAGGAGTGGTCAACGGCAGCAGCCGTAAACTGGAGTTGAAACCGGTCACGGCCAAAAACGGCAAGCAAACCATCACCGGCAAGATCGAAGCATGGGGAGAAGTCGGGCTGGCGGTCAAAGCCTACGATTATATGGATAATACGACAAACATCTACGGAGTGAAAGATATTACCCTCCGTCTGGACAGCCAGACGATCTACCATAGCAACCTGGACCGTTTTGCGTTCGACGAGACCCGCTATTTGAACAGCTACGTCGATTATGAGGAATGGAAAGACCGCCGTTCCTTCTATATGCGCAGTTTCGTCGAACCGGGCAACCGCCTGCGTTTCAGCGAAAGCATCAACCGGGGGATCATTCATATAGAAGAAGAAAAAACCTATCATCTCACGTACACGCTTGCCGATGCATTCGGCAACACCGCCCGCCTCTCCGTTTGGATAGAAGGGAAAGAGCAGGAGATTCCGGAGATCGAGACCGAAGGTACAGAACTGTTTCATTGGATGGCCGACAACCGGTTCGGAGCAAAAGGCATCCGGATGACGATCCCGAAAGGCAATCTGTACGACGATCTGTATTTCCGTTATTCGGTAAAGGAAGACAGCACGGCACTGGCTGATACGCACATGCTGCATAACCGCCCCGTCCCGCTTCACAGCTCGGCGCAACTGTCCTTGCGTTTACGGATCGACACATTGGAAAACAAGCAGCAATATGGTATCGTCCGCACTCAGAAAGGCCGTCAATCCTGGATCGGCGGCACTTACCGGAACGGCTGGATCGACGGCACGATCAAAGAACTGGGCCATTATACGATCGGGCAAGATATCAAAGCACCGACGATCACCCCGTTGGGCGCCGACACGTGGATCAGCAAACAGGCATTCGTTTTCCGCCTGTCCGATAACCTGAGCGGCGTGCAAACCTACCGGGGAGAGATAGACGGGCAATACGTCCTGTTCGAGATGAACAGCAAATCGGTCATTACCTACAAGTTCGACAAGGAACGGCTCGAAAGAGGGAAACACACCCTCAAACTAACCGTTACGGATGCCGCCGGAAACCGGTCGGAATACGAGCATCCCTTTGTCTGGTAAATAAAAAGCCTGAATCTTGGGAATTATCAATTTATTTGTATCTTTGTTCATTTCAAAATCAGGATTTCTTTAAATTAAAAGCAAGACATATAGGTCATGGAAAACAAGGAACTGTTAGAAATGGTAAGAAGCAAGGCGCAAAGCTGGCTTACTAAAAGTTATGACGCTGAAACACGTGCACAGGTGCAGGCTCTGTTAGACAATGAAGATCCGACGGAACTGATCGAATCGTTCTACAAAGACCTGGAATTCGGTACAGGTGGGTTGAGAGGCATCATGGGAGTAGGTTCAAACCGTATGAACATCTACACGGTGGGAGCAGCCACACAAGGCTTATCCAACTATCTGAAAAAGGAATTTGCCGATCTGGACCAGATCAAAGTTGTAATCGGCCATGACTGCCGTAACAACAGCCGCAAATTTGCTGAAATCTCTGCCGACATCTTCTCTGCAAACGGCATCAAGGTGTATCTGTTCGAAGACCTTCGTCCGACTCCTGAAATGTCATATACCATCCGCAAGTTAGGATGCCAGAGCGGTATTATCCTGACTGCTTCGCACAATCCGAAAGAATATAACGGGTACAAGGCGTATTGGGACGACGGCGCCCAGATGATCGCCCCGCATGACAAGAATACGATTGCCGAAGTTAACAAAATCCGCAATGCCAGCGAAATCAAGTTCGAAGGGAACAAGGAACTGATCGAAATCATCGGCAAGGAAATCGACGAACAATATATCAACGACCTGACAAAGATTTCTTTGTCACCGGAATCTATCGCACGCCACCACGACATGAAGATCGTCTATACGCCGATCCACGGAACAGGCGTAACGGTTATCCCGCCGACATTGAAAGCATTCGGCTTCACGAATATCATTCACGTACCCGAACAGGACGTAGTAAGCGGTGACTTCCCTACCGTTGTTTCTCCGAACCCGGAAGAACCGGCCGCATTGGCTCTGGCAGTTGAAAAAGCCAAGGAAACGGATGCAGAGCTGGTGCTTGCTTCCGACCCGGATGCAGACCGCGTAGGTGCAGCCGTCAAGAACAACGAAGGCGAATGGGTATTGCTGAATGGCAACCAGACCGCTTTGATGTTCGTTTACTACCTGATCACCCGCTGGAAAGAACTGGGCAAGATCAACGGCAAGGAATATATCGTGAAGACAATCGTCACAACCGAGCTGATCCGTACGATCGCGGAGAAGAACGGCGTCGAAGTATATGATGTCTACACCGGCTTCAAATGGATCGCCGATGTCATGAAGAAGAACGAAGGCAAGAAGAACTATATCGGTGGCGGTGAAGAAAGCTACGGCTTCCTGTGCGAAGATTTCGTCCGCGACAAAGACGCTGTTTCCGCTTGTGCCATCCTGGCCGAAATCGCAGCCTGGGCGAAAGACCAAGGCATCACGATGTACCAGCTATTGCAGAACATCTACGTTCAGTATGGTTTCTCTAAAGAAAAAGGCATCTCCGTTGTAAAGAAAGGAAAGAGCGGTGCTGAAGAGATCGAAGCGATGATGAAGCACTTCCGTGAAAACCCGTTGCAGGAAATCGCCGGTTCCAAAGTCACACTATTCTACGACTACGCATCCCTGAAAGGCAAAGATTATGTAGAAAACGAAACATTGACATTGGATATGCCGACAACTTCCAACGTCCTCCAATATTTCACTGAAGACGGAACGAAAGTATCTATCCGTCCTTCCGGTACGGAACCGAAGATCAAGTTCTATTGCGAAGTCCATTCCAAAGTGAAGAGCCTCGACGAACTGCCGGCTGCCGAAAAAGCAGGAGCAGAAAAGATCGAAGCGATCAAAGCGTCATTGGGTATCTGATCCCGGACGGGAAGTAACTGAATATTAAAAAGGAGCGTCATGGCAACAGATGGCGCTCCTTCTTTTTTATTCTAAATCTTTTGCCCCGAAACAAAGCGGCAGCAACGACTCGGCACTCTCCGCCACTACGACCTCTTTCTTTCCGCACAATAAGACTTTCATCGGATTGCCATAACGTTGCTCAGTTTCCAACAAGACCTGGCGACACGCCCCGCACGGAGAAATGCTCTCGACCTGCCGGCCATTCGTCACGGCGGCAATGGCCAGGGCGATAACGGGCATATCCGGATATTGATGGCCGGCATGAAACAACGTCACCCGCTCGGCACACAGGCCGGAAGGATAAGCGGCATTTTCCTGGTTGCTACCGGTCACGATCGTGCCGTCCTCCAACAGAGCCGCCGCTCCGACATGGAACTTCGAATAAGGGGCATACGATTGTCCGATCGCTTTTATGGCAGCTTCCATCAACGGCAATTCCTCATCCGGCAATTCAGCAAGAGGATAGATCCGGATTCTTGTCTCCAACTTGATTTCTTTCATAAGGCAGCATTTTAAATGATACAGGCAAAAATACTAAAAATTAAGCCACAATTTGAATGCCGACAGTTTTTCTTCGCTAACCGTCACTTTAGTCTTATAAGGCGGACGTACCGTTACCACGATCTTCCCGTTAAAATAAGGTTCCGCGTGGTCAATGGCATCTATACAAACGATGATCTGCCGGTTAGCCCGGAAGAAACGGGCGGGATCCAACTGGTCCGCCAATTTATTAAGGGACAAATCGACAATATGCTCCTGGGCGTTTTTCGTAACGGCAAACGTCACCTTGTTTTCCGAATAAAAATAGGCTATATCATCTACCCGCAACGTCCAGAAACGATCGACTCCTGAAATCAGAAAGCGGGAACGATAGCGTTTTTCCTTATTTTGCAGCGTATCGAGAAGCATATCCAGATAATCCTGCGACTTGACATAACCGTTCCCGATCATCGTCTCATACTTCTGAATGGCATCCGAAAGCCGCTTTTCGTCTACCGGTTTCAAGATATAGTCGATGCTATTGACTGAAAAGGCGCGGATGGCATACTGGTCGTAGGCAGTCGTAAAAATAATCACGGAAGAAGGGTTCGCCGCCGAAAGGAAATCAAAAGAGTTCCCATCCGCCAACTGGATGTCGAGAAAGATTATATCCGGATGCGGATGCTTGCGAAACCACGAGACCGCTTCGTCGACACTACCCGGCAGGACGACCACGTTCCATTCAGGACGCAAGCGTGTCACCATCGAATTCAACAGACGGGCAGCCGGTACCTCATCTTCTATTATGACTACATTCAATTTACTCATATCAACAACGGTACTTTTACAATAAACATTTCTTTTTCATGCAAGACCAGTATCTCCTCCCCTAACATCAACTTGCACCGGTTCGACAGGTTTTTCAACCCGACACCTGACGACTCCTGGCTTTTCCGGGGCTGCACCAGGTTACTAACCACCAGACGGCCTTCCTCCAAGAAAATATCGATCTTCATCGGCCGGGCGGATGTGATCGTATTATGCTTAATCACATTTTCCACCAGCAACTGTAAGGTAAGCGGAGGAAGCATGGCTTCAGCCAGATCGGCAGGGATATCGCATACACAACTGATGCAATCCCCCAACCTCACCTTATGCAAAAACAGATAAGAATCCAGAAATTCCAATTCTTCAGCGAGAGAGACCAACGTCTTGTCCTGGCTTTGCAAGACATAGCGATACACACTCGACAGGTTTTTCGTGAAACGGACCGCATTATCAGGGTTATACTCGATTTCGGCTATTAACGTATTCAGGCTATTAAACAGGAAATGAGGGTTTAACTGGCTTTGTAGAGCCGCATAACGAGCCGTATTGTTTTCTTTCTGCAACGCGGCGGCCTCCTGCTGCAATTTCAAGGTGCTCTGGATAGAACGGTTTGCCAACAATAAGCCTAAGATGACCAACTCGACCAGCCAGACGAGCAGCAGAACACGCCATCCGCCATTGGGGAAGATAAGCGGATCGTTCATTCCGACCAATATCTTGGCAACCACCAGCAAACTGTAATTCAATAAGAGAAACAGCAACATTACGACCGCATAAATCGAGACAATCTTCCATCTTTTCCGGATATTCAACGCGTACTGGCTATTCATCCACGAACTGATCCGCAACGTCGAATACCCCAAGACATTAAAGGCGGCAATAAAAAAAACAAACGCGCCCTTCGAATACAGAACATCCGCCACGTGGGCGGAAAGTTCCGTATAATTAACGAGTAAGAGATAGGAAAAAGCCCCTAACCCGGAAAACAACAAACCATATAAAATTGCATTCCATTTCATACCCATTTCATCCAAATAAGAGAATATATTACTTCACACAATCAATATCTGTCTAACGCTTTTATCAATCCGGAATAATACCCCTGTGCAAGCACCTTGGCCTGCACATAATCCAATTGCGAAGTCTGTCGATATGCTTGCGCCTCTATCACTTCCACAACCGATATTTTTCCTTCCGCGTAACGTTCCAAGGCCATCCGTTCGTTCTCACATGCTTTTTCAAGCGAGTTTTCAGCCAGATCGACCCGTTCGAGTGCTTGAGACAAAGAGGTTCGGGCCGTCTGTACTTCGAGGTTCACCTGGTCTTCGACTTGGTTGATCCGGTCATTTGCCATACCGATTTTCATTGTCGAAGCCCGCTTCTCGTTGCGGCGTTTCCCCCACTCGAACAAAGGTACGGACAATTTGGCATATACCGCATAGTTAGGATCCAAATCCGCACGGAAATCATAACCGGGAGACGAGTAACTACCGTCAAGCCCGATGTATAACTGCGGTTTGTATCGGGAATCCGTCAGTTTCAACGCACTTTCCGCCATTTTCAATTGATCGTATGCCATGCGTATCTCCGGCCGGCCTGTTCCGTCCGATATCCAGATATCGTTCGTGTAACAGACTTCCGGGATGCTCCGATCCATCTCGGTCGTATCCTGTAAATTCACTCCAATCAATGAGTTGAGAGCCATGCGGCTTGTCTCGAAATCACTCTGAGCCTGCAACAGCCGGTATTCCGCCTCATTTTGCTTAACCTCGACCATCAACAGTTCCTGCGGGTCGACCAAGCCCGCCTCTACCCGCTCGCGAATCGTCTGAGCCAGAGTAGCCATCGAATTGCGGTAATCAAGGGCCACATCGACAATTTCTCTGCGTGCTACCGTATTCCAGTATTGCATATCCGTCTGATAGCAAACAGCCGAACGGAACAGTTCTTCCTGATTGGCGGCAAACGAATGGCGATGTCCGGCCATACGGATTGATTCCAGAATCCGCCCTCCCGTATAAATGGGTTGGAGCAAAGAAAGAGAAGCCCCGTATTTCAGATCACGACCTTCGAACGTCATCGGCCGTTCCAGAGAAGGAAGAGCCAATGTCAATTGCAACGGCTGCCCGATATACTGGAAATCGGCATTTCCGGACAACTTCGGTTTCCAGTCCGCCTTCGCCGCTTTTTCCAGTTCGATGCTGGCAGAGATATTCTTCTCTGCCGATTTAAGATCATGGCTGTATGACAAAGCCATAGAACGGTATTTTTCGAGCAACGGACTTTGCTGGGAATAAGAAAATCCGGTATAGAGCAGGAACACACTTATCAATAGATGCTTTTTTCTCATATCTGTTCTTTTTTAACCTTATAAAATAGCGTGTACAGTGCCGGAGTTACAAACAAGGTCAGCAGTGTAGCAAACGTCAACCCGAAAATAATGGTAGCCGCCATTCCACCGAATGCCACATCGAAAAGAAGCGGAACCATTCCGAGAATAGTAGTCGTTGCAGCCATCAGCACCGGACGTGTCCTGGAAACGGTAGCCTCGACAACCGCCGTATAGGGGGCAACGCCGTTCTTACGTTGTACGTTGATTTCATCCAGCAGGACAATCACATTCTTAATAATCATTCCCAACAGCCCTAACCAACCGGCAATAGGGAAAAAACCGAAATCAAAACCGGTCAATAACATTCCGATCGCCACTCCGATCAGCGATAATGGCAACACACAGAGAATAATAACCGGTTGTCGGAAATTACCGAACAGGGCGACCAAGATCACAACCAACATCAGGAATGCCAGCGGGAAAAACTTGGCAAGAGCCTGTAAACCTTCGCTCTGATCTTTATATTGGGAATCCCAGAAAAAAGTATATCCTTCCGGCAACTTCATCTGTTCCACCTCATCGCGAATCTCGCCATGCACTTCCGCCATCGTATGTCCCGGTTTCACGCCGCACATCGCCGCCATGGACAATTGCCGGTTGTAGGTGCGCACTTGCGGGAACTCCCAGGTTGTTTCGATCCGCTCCGTCACCTGCGACAAGGGAGCCGACCGCTCGCCGTTCCACACGGAAAAGCTCCCAAGCGAACGGACATCCGCCACTTCCGCCCCATCCGATTTCAACAAGACGGGAACCTTTTTCTCGTTATCGCGATAGACACCGACCACCGTTCCGTCGTTGATGGATTTGACGGACTCCATCATCGCAGCTTTGGTTATGCCTAACGCTCCTGCTTTGACCGGATCATAGACCGGACGGATCATCATCGACATATTTCCCCACTCATTACGGGCATCGGCCACCTTCGGATTACGGCGCATGATCTCGATCGCTTCCCCTACCAGCGAATCCAGCACAAGCGGATCAGGTCCGAGAAAACGGGCTTCGATCACCGCCTCCGTAAGCGGACTCAATTCGAACTTATTGACTTTGATCAGCGGACCGGGAAAACGGGTACGGATCGAATCTTGCAACAAAGCATGCAATTCGCGCGACTCCCTGGAAGACTTGCATTTGACCAGGACTTGCGCATAATTGGACTGCGGACCGAACGAGACGTTGGACAGATAATAGCGCGGAGGAGTACGTCCGGCATACGTCGAAACCATCTCCGTCTGTTCATGCCTCCGGATATAGTCCGCCATCTCCATTGCCAATCGATCCGTTTCTTCGATCTTCACGCCTTCCGGCAACCAGACATCCAAGGTGAAATACTGCTTGTCCAACGCCGGGACAAACACTTTCGGGATAAACTTGAAGCTCCAG
The DNA here is from genome assembly GCF_902493135.1 of uncultured Parabacteroides sp. Taxonomy (GTDB): domain Bacteria; phylum Bacteroidota; class Bacteroidia; order Bacteroidales; family Tannerellaceae; genus Parabacteroides. The sequence continues at coordinate 11,384 of NZ_CABUOD010000032.1, read as the reverse complement.
GCCGAAAAGACCAGCATCACGACCAGGCTGCCGATCGCAACCGTCCGGTGCCGTATCACCCAATGCAGGGAAGAGCGGAACTTCTCATAATATCGACCGGAAAACAACGAATCCTGCAATTCCTCAGGACGAGGACGCCGCACGAACTCCTGGATAAAGAAAGGAGTCTGTGTCAAAGCAAACACCCAACTGAACATCAGGGAAACACCGATAACCACCACCAGCGAAGACAAAAGCTCACCTGTGATATGAGGCGAATAATAAATAGGCAAAAACGTCAGGATCGCAATCACGGTAGCCGCCAACAGAGGAAGCGCCGTTGCCGAACAGGCCCGCATAATCGCCACTCGTTTACGCATGCCACGCTGCATGTTGACCAATGCCGAGTCCGACACCACAATCGCATTGTCGACCAGCATTCCCATCGCGATGATAATGGCAGCCAACGACATGCGTTGCAATGCTATTCCCGATCCGAACATGACGATCAAAGTCGCAAAAATAGAAAAAACCAATCCGCTCCCGACCAGGATTCCATTCTTGAATCCGATAAAGAACAACAGGATCGCCACAACGGTAACGACCGATATGATCAGGTTGAGGATAAAACCCTGATTGGCCACATCCGATTCATATCCCTGATCATATATGGATTGCAGTTCGAATCCTTCCGGCATGCTTTCGGACAACTCCCCGATACGCGCTTTCACCGCCTCCGCCATGTCCACCACATTTCCAGTCGGGACGGTAGAGATGGCAATACCGACAGCCGGACGGCCGTCTATCCGCATCAGGTTGGAAGCCGGTTGCTGATAGCTTTCTTCGACAGTCGCAATATCGGCCAAACGGAAATGCTCTCCGGTACGCGAGACAATCGTCAGGTTCCGGATATCGTCCGGCGAATAGAAATTCCCGGTCGATTCGATCCGGATCCGGTTCTGCCCGGCATCGATCCCCCCGGCATCCACTACCCGGTTCTGGGCATCGAAAGCACGGGCGATATCGGCGGTCGTAATGCCGCTACGCGCCATCACGGAAGGACTGACGGACACATCGATTGTCGGCGTCCGGACTCCGTATATTTCAACTTTGGCAACATCCTTGACCTTCAGCAGTTCATTCTTGACACCTTTGGCTTGGTCTTCCAGTTCACGATACGTATAACGGTCTCCGGTCAGGCCATAAAACACCCCTAAGACATCGCCGAAATCGTCGTTCACGATGGATGTTCCGGCTCCTGCCGGCAACTTTCCCTGTACATCGTTCACCTTCCGGCGCAACTTGTCCCACAACTGTTGCATCTCGTCGGCCCGGATTTCCTTTTTCACATAGACCGTGATCTTAGACAGGCCAGCCCGGTTCTCCGTCTTCAGGTAATAGAGTTCGCCGAGCGATTGGATCGCCTCTTCCAGCACATCCGTCACTTGCGACTGCACTTCCATCGGGGATGCGCCAGGATAAGGCGTCAGCACCAAAGCCTGCTTGATCGTGAAAGGAGCGTCTTCCAACTTTCCCATCTTGACATACGAGAAAAGTCCTCCGGCCAGGATCAAGACCAACAACAGTATCGTGACTGCTTTCTTTTGCAGAAAATACTTTACCAGCTTCATCGTTTCCCTTTTTCTGAAATTGATACTTTCCTACCGTCCGACAAGAAACGAAGCCCGCTTGTCGCCACCATTTCACCCGCTTGCAACCCTTCCTCGATCCGGACAGTCCCGTCCGGCAATAATTCACCGGCCGTTACGGACCGACGGGTAACACGGTTCGTTTCAGGACTCACCACCCAGACAAAATCGCCCACCGAAGGACGATGGCAAAGAGCCGCCTGCGGAACAGAGATACTCCCGGAAACCACAGGGGCAGATTGCAGTAAAGCCTTACCCGACATACCGGACAGCAACCGGTTTTCTTCATTCGGAAGAATGGCTGTCAACAAATATGACAGGTTGTTACGGGTCGTTCCTTTGGACACCTCGACAACGTTTGCCGTATAAAGCCGGTCGGGCTGTGTGTCGAAACGCAGACGAATCGTATCGCGGGGTCGTATGGAGCAAGCGATATCCTGTGTCACATAGACTTCTATTTTAAGGCGGTCGATGTCGATAAAGGAAATCACAGGCTGCGAAGCCTTTACATCCTGAAACTTTTCCAGATAAACTTCTCCTACATATCCGTTGAACGGAGCTACCAGCTTCGTATCTTCCAATTCATTCACGGCTGTCTCGAAAGACGACTTTGCCGACACATAATCCGCTTTCGCTTTCTCATAAACACTGGCCGCCACGTTTTCTTTCTCAAACAAGATCCGCACACGTTCATATTCGGCTTTTGCCTGGAGATAGGCCGCCTCAGCACGGTTACGGCGAATCCGGAAATCACGCGGATCGATCCCGGCAATGATACTTCCACGCGTATACCGGCTACCGGCATACACGTCAAACTGGTCGATCGGACCGCCCACACGAAAAGAAAGCTCCGAGGTCCGGAACGGTTGGGCAATAAAGGCAAACTCCGTATTGCCTTCAAAGGAAACAGGCGATACCCGGGCTGTATTCACCTCTATACCCGATTCTTGCTCCACATCTTTACCTTTACAGGATGCCAGCAACAAGGCAACACAGGCAAACAGAACTGGATGTAATCTTATCTTCATAACACTTCTTTTAAATTCCGCCCAAAAGTAAAAGTCCTGTTCGGTTATAGCCGGAAATAAAATCCCGAAACCGGAAAAAACGCACCTGAAACCCCTATTCCAGTAGACACATGGTTGCCGAATATGGAACATTGAAGCCATAGCCTGCGTCCTTATCCCCTTATTGTCATATTTTCGAAAAAAGGCATTGGTCCAAATCGAAACTACTACCGCATCTATTTCGAATTTATACCCCATTTAATTCAAACTACATGCAAGGGTAATATTTTTTAACAAACAGCCTTTTCTTTATACATTTATCAATCAAACACTTATACAAAACCCCGTTTTTCAGGGGGATACTGTATTATTTTTCAGTAAATCCCGGCAATGACGATAACGGGCGAGCCGAGATATTTTGATGCGGTCCCCCTGCTATTATATGCTGCTAACCACAGATATAAAACAAATTAATTATCTTTGTATGGGATAAGAAACTTTTGCGTATCTGTCTGAATGACAGCGTTGAGTAGTGAGAAAGAAAGTTGTTGGTAACGATTTAGCGACAATGTAACTGCGCTGAACTACTGCGTTTTGCATCTCGTCAAACAACTCTATACAAATGTAGCGAATTTCTTGAAAACTGCAAAATAAATAAGCTGAATTTCATAGAAAATGCGGGCGGAATTTTCCCGCCCGCATTACTCATCATCATCGTCGTTACATTTCTTTTTCATCGTCGCGCTGCTTACGCAGATTCAGACGTTCGCGCATCTTGTCGAGGAAATAGGTACGGCTGTCTTTCTTGTAGCGCTTCATATCCAGATAGGCATCGTAGCAATTCCGCTCTTTGATTTCCATCCTGAATATCCGACCGAAAAAACTGCCAATTCATTGATTGCAGTTCTCCATCGTCGATACAACGCAATTCCTGTAAGCCGTAAATCAATTCGATCAACTCGACGAGCGTTCCCGTCCAACGATGCGCGGGTTCGGACTGCATCGGTTCTTCCTGCGTTCTGTTGTACCGACGCAGCAAATCCAATTCTGTATTGATATAACCGATAGCTATATCCAAGAAACGACCTTGCGTGTTACGTGCCGAATCCTTTTCTTGGGGCAGGTATTTCCGCAATACATGCAATCGGATTCGCGTATAGGGTAAGGTTCGAAAAATCGCAATCCGGTCTTGTTCTTCGTTACAAAACGATTGCAGGGCTATGTCAAATTCACGGAAAAGTTTTTCCGTAACGGCTTTCGAGGCGGCATCGACAAAATGATCCGCTGCAATATGATGTGTCATAATTATTCATCTTTTATGTTATAAATCTTTGGGCTCGATTCTCTTATTGTTCACGACAATCGACGGCGGTAACTTATTTCTTAAAAGGTGAATGACTTTTCATTTATAGTTCTATGCGATTTTAAATATAACGATAGATATTCTCCGCTCATATACTAACATGAATATCAAGCCTAACAGCAAGACGAGCAAAGTATCGCCCGTTATTAGTTTTAGTTTGTGAAAAGGTAAGAGGTATGCATAAGGGTTTTTGACTATAAGTGCTCATTTATAACTATAAATACATACAACAATATCGGCAACCTTCACTGATCTTCGTACAGCCGTGCCAGGGATTCCATATATCGTGCATATCCGTTTATTTCAGTATATCGGTTACTATCTTGTTCATATCCTCACGGAACGGGATGAAAGAGCGCACGGGAGCCTGCTTCTCGGCGTAGTCCCGATTGATGCGCACCAACGTGATGTTATCTGCCTGCGATGCCATCCGCTCGAAAGGGAAGCGGATGATGGTCGGAGTATTGTAGCCCACGCCCAACTCCAAAAGCAGCGTGTTTCGGCGACAAGCCTTTTGCATGAAAGCCTGATAACGCTCGTGGCTCTCGTACCAATGCGCATCCTGCACGAAATGGTCGTCTTTCCTCAGATTTACCTCCATCGCTCCGCCGCACACGGGGCAACGGGGCACGAGCGAAGCCGGGATACGGCAATTCTCGGTATTCCGGGACATCTCATGCACGAGGGCTTCATTATAATACAGTTTATCATGGCACGCTTCGGCACATTGCAGGTAGGCATAATCGCCTTGCACGGCAAATATCCGTTCTCTGTCGAATCCCGCTTTCTCGAACTGCCCGTCCACATTGGTGGTTATCACGAACCACTCTTTCCGCCCGACCGCCCGAAACAACATCCGGTACAATTCCGTACCGGCTTCGTCATAGCGGTTCTGCCGGATATGGCGTGCCCAGTACGCCCACCGTTCCTCCTCCGTCTTGAAGGGATAAAACGACGAGGTATAAAGGTCTGTAAATCTGTAACGACGGATAAAATCACCGAAATGATCCGTGAAACGGCGACCGCTATACTCCAGTCCAGCGGCAGCGGAAAGTCCCGCTCCTGCTCCGATAACGACATACTCCGCCCGGTCGAGCGCGTGGCGCAATTCCGCCAACCGGCAGGAATAACTCTCTCTGATGGGCATCTTACGACAATAGGTTTCTATAAATGGATAAGTCATCATCTTTGAATACATTGAATATGACGGAATTTATACCGGTCGCAACGGTCGCGTCGAGATACGCGCGCACGGTGCTGACCGCAATCTCGGCAGCCCGCTTTTGGGGGAATCCGAACTCTCCCGTAGAGATACAGCAGAAAGCGATGCTTTGCAAATCGTGCGCATCGGCCAGCGCAAGGCATGACCGATAACAATCCGCCAGTTGTCGTTCTTGTCTGGGCGTAGGTTCGGTATCACGGACAATGGGGCCGACCGTATGCAGTACATAACGGGCGGGCAGATTGTAGCCGTCCGTAATTTTTGCCCGCCCGGTCGGTTCCGGATGCCCCTGCGCCTGCATCAGCCGGTCGCAAGCCAGACGCAACTGCACTCCCGCCGCCGAATGGATGGCGTTGTCTATGCAGCGGTGCATCGGCACGAAACAACCCAACAGTGCGCTATTGGCTGCATTGACGATGGCATCCACCTGTAAACGGGTGATGTCGCCCTGCCACAACCGCAAACGCCCATCTACCCGACACGGCATGATATCGGACAAGGCGACAATTCCTTTGTCCGCCAGTTGCCGTTGCAGCTCCCTGTCCTGCGCCTTTATCAAATCTTCGCTCACGGGATGCGGCGGACGGACGTTCAGCAATGTACGCATCATCCTCCGCTGCTCCGATAATGAATCCGGTATTTGCAGACCGGCATATTCCATACGCTCATCGAGCAATGTCCGAAGGACTGACCGGATATTTTTACTTCTGTCCATAGTCGTAATGCTCCTGCAAAGGTGGGTCAGGCGTCAGGTCGTAATAATCGAGACTTGCGGCGACCAGGCGGAAATAGACCAAATCCGTGTATGCCTTGTAAAGTCGCGGCAACACGGGATTGGCAGCATATATCTCCCGTGCGGTCGTATCGTCCACGTCGAACACGGCTTGTCCTGCAATACGGACGAATATGTTCTCCTTCATGGCAAGTATTTCCACATTCGGATTCTTCTGCAACTGCCTGTAAACCTCTTTCTCCGGTGCTGTAACGAAATAGAGCGTGTTTCCCTGCTGTTTCATGATTTGGAAAACACGGATTTTCGGTCTGTCGCCTTCGACCGTAGCAAATGCCACCTCCTTATTCGTTTTCAGAAATTCAAGTGCTTTTTCCATGCAATCATCTTCTTTGAATGATACGTTCCGCTTCCCTGCCGGAAAACGGAACATATCGGTGTTGATTATTTATACAGAGCCTTTGCCAGTTCTTCCAGCCCCTCCGCTCCGGGCAGCTCCGGATAGGCTTTCTTCATCGCCCCGACGAATGTTTCCGCAGTCTTGTTCTCTGCCAGTAACTTCTTCATCGTATTAAGATAGTCGATTTTGAATTGCACGGCATCCGCTTTCGCCGCACCGCCGTGACCGCCGATAAAGAGTTTGGCACCGGATTTCAGTGCGTTTTTCGCTTCGGCGATTTCGGCGTCGATGGCGTCAGACGAAGATACTTGCAGATGGCTGACATGCGCCTTTGCCGGCGTCCAGTGGGTGTAGTACACCTTTCCCCCGATCAGAATACTTGCACCGGGAAAGTCCGTTGAAGCTCCGCGACGGAACTCGAAAGGAACACCCGCATAGGTCTTGGTCGTGCCGAATGCCACCTCCTCGGCGTTGCCCGTAGGCATCGCAGTCAGGGCGTCGCCGAATAGCTGTGCGAAGTTCTTCATCATGCCGCCATATACGGCTCCTTTCGTGAACTCCGGCATACCTTCCGGCATCACGACATCGTGGTGCGCCGTGCCGCCCACATGGTAGTCCGTGATTCGTTTCTCTACGGGTTTGCCCAATCCGGCAAGATAGGTGTCGAATTCCGCTACATTGTCTTTGAAGAGCGGCTGTTCCATCGTAACGAGAGCCTTCTTGCCTTCCACAATGTAGCTGGCATCGCCCAGCGCGTCATTCGTGTAATAGACATGCAGTTTGAAGTTGCCGAGGTCATGTACCTCGAAACGTCCCTTTTCCTGTGCCGAAGCACCCAAAACCATACCGGCAAGGGCCAGCGTCAAAATAATCTTTTTCATTTCTTTCTTGTTTTTATTTGTTGTTATACTTCAATGTTTAATAAGCTGCGGTAAAGCGTTCGCGATGGTGTTTTTCCTTTTCCAGCTCGTCAATCATCGCCACGGCGTAGTCCTCGACCGAGATGAAACTTTCGCCTTTCTCGTCGAAAAGCATATCGTCTTTACCCAGACGGTATTTTCCAGTACGCACGCCCGGCCCCATGTTGCCGAGATTTCCGGCAGGAGAAAAGAACACCCAGTCGATCTCCTTCTCCTTCATCAACGTATTCAGATAAAACTCGCCCAATGATTTCACACCCGGCAGCCACGCTTCGGGAAGAGTTCCCGTATCGACCAGCCGCACGCCCGGTTTCACGAAAAGGGTTCCGGCTCCGCCGACGATCAGCAGACGTTTCACGCCCGAACGCTTCGCTCCCTCGACGATTTTCGGGTAGTTTTCAAGCGTTTCTTCGTATTGACGGGGATTCGCCCAGCCCGGATTATAGGCACTGATAACTGCATCCTTGCCTTTCGCCAGATTTGCCAGTGTGTCCGGATCGGTGGCGTCCGCTCCCATGACGGTCAGATTCGGATGATGTACCGAAATCTTGTCGGGATTCAAAACAACTGCTGTTACTCGATGTCCGCGATTCAACGCTTCATTCAGGATGGCGGAGCCTACAAATCCGCTCGCTCCGATTAAAACTACATTTTTCATACTTGCAAAATTTTGATATCAACCATTAGTTTCTAAAAGTATCTTTGTATCTTTTACACTGCAAATATAGAACGAAAAATCTCTTTTGTCAAGTAGGCACTTGATATGCACATAGTTACATCTTGGTAACGATAACTGTATATGAACATCTTACCTACCTGATTTTTTCGTATTTTTTTGCGCTTGCAGATTTCAAGAGATTTAGTTACTTTTGCATACTAAAAAGAGAAAAATGGATAGAACAATGATATTGGATGCTTATGATCCGCAGTGCCCTATTCGCAATATTCTGGCTCGTATGAGTGACAAGTGGTCGCTTTTAGTTATTTACACGTTATCGCAGATAGAAAAAATGCGTTTCGGTGATTTACGACGAGCAATCCCGGATATTTCACAAAAGATGCTTACCGTTACATTAAGAACACTGGAAGAGGACGGATTCGTAACACGTACTATTTATCCGGAAGTGCCGCCGCGAGTGGAATACGCGCTTACGATCAGAGCGCATTCGCTTTTGCCTCATATTCAATCGTTAATCGTATGGGCGAAAGAAAACATGGAGCCGATTATTTGCGACAGGAAGAAAGCGGCCGGGGGAAAACGCTGACATGATTCCGGCAAGTTTTCCTTGCTGTTGCCACAAAATTTCTTATATGGATCATCTGATTATCATATAAGCCGGCATACGTTTTAACGAGTTATGCAGATTGATACCCGATGTTTCATCATGTGTTTTGTCAGGCACGTAAGGCATTGGAAGCTGACGCACTTGTTTCCTGCAAAGTCTATCCCATAGTGCCGCCCAAGATGGAGTGCAAATTGACGGACATCGGATATTCGTTTGTCCCGTTCATTGTACAACTTACTGAATGGGCGCAGACCGACATATAATCCATCGTCAAGCATCGGAAGAAATTCGAAACGGAAGGTCTGCAAGAATAAAAGGTAATACATTCTCAATCGCCCGACTACGGAGGAGCGATTCCGCCCCGCAGGGCAAGGCTTTCGGGAGTAACCCGAAAGGTATCGAGTTACTCGATACACACCTTGCTGTTAGCCGATGCTAACAAAATCGGAGAGCTGTTGCCCTCCGATAATTGAACTGCTTTCACTATACTCGCTATACAGAGTGTGCACACTGTACTGTCCTATGAAACGGACAGCGGAGCTATAATTTCCTCCATCGTTCGATGTCCTCGCCGTAGGTTTCCAGATGATGCCGTGCGAGATTCTCCATCAATCCCGAAACGCTCATCCGTCTGCCTCCCAACCTGCGCACGATCTCGTCCAATCGGTCGCGCACCTCGCAACTCACGAAGACGGGTTTACGGTTCTCGATTCTCGGCACTCGGAGGAATGTCTGTCGGTATTCCTCCAACGTCGCTCTTTTCTGCTTTATTCCGGCGCAACTGGGTATAGCCTGCGCTGGCTGTTCTGTCGTTGCGGTCGTGTCCGTCGGTAGTGTCGTTGCAGTTTGCACATTCGGTTCGTTCGTTACACGTTGTGTACCCGGTACATTCTCTAAACCGACATCTGCCGGTTTCAATCTTCTCATTTCGGGACGAAACATCTCGATAATCTCTTCGGCGTCGATGTCCGACGTTCTTTCATTTTTGGTCATAAGGTATCTATTTAACAGGTTAATATTATTTCTTTTTTCATAGGTAACCGTCAGTTGGAAATCTGTCGGCTGTACTCGTCCGTTTTACGTGAGCAGGTCATCAGTATATTTATTGCAGGCCATTTGCTCGCTGTACCAAGTGTACGGAGTATATACTCCCGGAATCTCATTGCACCCTGCGCATGGATACGGAATGCAAGGGCAATGATAATCTCCATGTTATACACGTCTGCACCGTTGCCGTTTTCCAGCCGAATGTACTTGCAGACCTCGTAATCGTGCAGCGTATCGCTTTTGATGATTGCCTTGATACCCGCATTTACTGCTCCGGCAGTCGTGCCGAACAGCTCGGCAAGCTCCATTGCCGTCATCCATACATCGCTCCCTGTCGGGGTTACACCGTTTTCGCCGATTGTGATTCTATCTCTTTTCATCGTACATCCATTTTTAGATGGTTTGACAAATAAAATTCTCCATTTGCTCGATACGCTGCGAGAGTTTTTCCATATCGCGGCTCACCTTTTCCGCCGTGATTTTCGCGTAGATTTGCGTCGTGCGGATGCTGCGGTGTCCCAGCATCTTCGAGAGCGTTTCAATCGGCACGTCGTTCGATAAACACACCGTCGTCGCGTAGGTGTGGCGACTCATGTGCCACGTGACGTTTTTCTCGATACCGCATTTTCTCGCAATCACTTTGATGCTGTTCTTGCAGTTGGTATAGCAGGGAACGGGCAGCAGCCTATCGCCCTCGGCCATGCCGTCGTATTTTTCGATGATATGCTTGGCCACGTCCAGCAAGCGGATATTCGATTCCGTACCTGTCTTTTGGCGGTTGGTGATAATCCACAGGTGACCGTCAAACGAGGTTTGCAGGTTCGCTTTCGTCAGGTTCGCCATATCCGTCCAGCTCAAACCCGTAAAGGTGCAGAAGATGAACAGGTCGCGGATCACCTCGTAACTCTTCTTTTTGAATGTCCCGTTAATCAGCAGCTTGATTTCCTCTTTGGTCAGAAAACCCCGCTTCGTTTCCTCTTTGGTGATGCTGTACGCGAAGAACGGATCGCGCTGCAACAGTCCGTTATTGACGGCCATGTAGATAATCTTACGGAACGGCATCATATACGACCAGACCGTATTGTTGCAATGGTTCTTCTCGGTTTTGAGAAACAGCTCGAAGTCGGTGATGAACGCCGGAGCAAGCTCACGTAGGGCAATGTCGCTGACCTTGTACCGCTTTTCGATAAACTCCGCGAGGTGGTTATAAACGGTGCAGTATTTCCAATAGCTGCGCAGGCTTTTGAGCTTGCCCACCTGCTTTTCGTAATCCTCGTTATGCTGCCGGAATACCGCCAACAGCGTTTCGTGGTTCATACCCAATCCCAGATAGGCGTTACGCACTTTCTCGGCGATTACATAGTTGTCCCGATCGGCGATTTTCTGATAGGCTTGGTTGATACCCACGCGGATTTTATCCAGCATCCGGTTGGCCTCCTGTGCCACCACGCTGCGACCGGACACGCGGCCTAACTCCACGTTCCACGATTTTTCCTCCACGTCCAGCTTGCAACTGAACTGTGCGATTTTGCCGTTTACCGTAATCCGGCACATCACCGGAACAAGCCCGTTCTTCTTCGGGGCATTGCGTTTCAGATAGAATAAAACTTTGAAAGTCGATCTCATAACTCTACAATTTTTTAGTGAACAAAATTATTTCTTGTAGAGCCGTTTGTCGATACGCAAATCACAGCGAATCAGCGTAATCGCACCCGAAAACCACGGCTCTTTCATTTAACTGAAAAATAGAGATATAGTTCCCTTACCCGGTTCGGATAGAA
>NZ_CABUOD010000031.1 GCF_902493135.1 uncultured Parabacteroides sp. | reverse complement strand
TGTCAACAAATTAAAGATGATTAAAAGAATGTGTTATGGACGAGGAAGCATAGAACTACTCAAAAGAATGATGATTTGTGTATAAGACAGCAAAAGTGAACAAGACCCTGGGATAATAGATAATTGTAAAATTTTCTCCCGTATGATCGTTATAGAAGTCGAGCCGTTGCTCGCATTCGTACCCTTTGTTATTGGTATAAAAATCAACCCAAGTATTATTGCATAATGCATCGGTCGCCCAGCCGTAATCATCATAATACGGATCGTCCTCACAACTGTTGAACAAACAGAGTGCGGACAACAGAAACAATAAACCGAGTATATTCTTCTTTTTTATCATAATTCATACATTAAGCTATTCAATGACAAAGATATGAATTAAAACGATATCTATAATAGGATCGATTGAAGATATAAATACCAGATCGTATCATATTATTGGATTATCGCATTAATCTTTTCATTGATAATGTCAGTTGTCTTTTTCAACTGTTTTATGATGCTATTTTTTTCTGATTTGCCGAAGCGTATGTCAGGCAAGTAAATTCCAAGACTTGCTATAACTTTTCCTTTTTTCAGGATAGGGGTGGCCAGGCCTACTACATGGTTTTTATTCCATGAAAGTTCGATGTTCTTAGTTCGTATATCGTTTAGCAGTTGGATCAATTCGGATTTTGTTTTGACTTCCGGCCATTCTTCTTCTGTGGGCAATCCGACTTTGTCGATAAAATCATTTAACTCTTTAGGAGAATAATGAGCTAGGATCATGCGACCTGTCGTGGCTCTGTATACGGAAGACTCGTTGGTCGTGCGGACCTGGATTTCATGTGTGCATTGTGATTCGTTCAACAAAATCCTTTTATCCCCTTTTATAACAGATAATATTACAGTTTCGTTGATACTGTCACGTAGATTATCCATTGCGATTTTTGAAGCATTGACGAGTTCCGTGTTATAAGAATTGTCGCGCGTGAGTTGATAAACCATGTATCCTAACTTGTATCCTTTCTTTATGCCGGATTGCTCTACATAGTTGCGATGTACAAGAGTTTTTAGGATATTGGCGCAAGTTCCCGCATTCAATTCTACAGCAGTAGCGATTTCGGATAATCCGAACTCTTTGTCTGGCTCTTGTGCTAATATTTCGAGAATATTCATGGCTCTGTTTATAACTTGTATCATACTTCCTCGTTTTTGTTTCGTGTAATCTGATTATATAACTGACAATTAGTAAGCTTATTTGCAAAACTACAAAAAATATAGTATTAAAATAGATTTCTAAAAGTCTTTATTGTGAGCATTCGACCTAATTCTTACTATTTTAATTTGTGATAAATCAAATTTCTATTTAGCTTATCTGTTTGATCCCTTATTTTTCATTCTGGGTGACTTCTTATTCTATCCGTTCTCATGATGAAAAGTAGGCTAAGAACTATTGATTTTTCTTAATCCTATGTTTGTGATGAATTGCTATAATTTTGTATATTTGTGATTGTATTGAGAATATAACGTAAAAGCGTTTAGTGAATCCTTGTCATCGAAATCGCCAATTTCAATAATGCCACAAGGTGTAACTATTGAACGCCTGCGTCCTTATAGGCGTGGGCTATAGTTTATTTGTGGCATGGTGTTTGGCGATACCTCGATGACAAATAGGCTGTAGTTCCACGTTTTTTTATGCCTAAATCTAAGTGTGAAAAATTACTTTTTTACTATACGACTTCCTTTTATTGATTTTATATTGTAAAATATACTTTTTGTATTGTTTTAATTATGATGTTGCGAATGTATTTAGCTTTTTGCTTTAAATAGCAGTATATTTGTATGTTTAAGAGCATAAATGTTGATTTTCTTACAAAAATATTTTGTGTTTTATGTTGTTGTACTTAATATTGCATTGTAAAATTTAGTTTTACAATAATAAATATCAAGTTAAACTTAATTCATGTCTTATGAAAAATCGGCAGAGTTTTTTGTTATGGATGTTGCTATTCTTTGGCAGTGTCTCGGTTTTTGCTCAGCATGCTGTAAAAGGGAAAATTACAGATGCTAAAACGAGAGAACCTTTAGTTGGTGTGAATGTTGTTTTGAAAGGTTCATCTGAATCTGGTACTATTTCGGATTTGAATGGAAATTACTCTTTGTCTGTTCCCGAATCTTCTTCTTTGATTTTTTCTTATATCGGTTATGTTACCCAAGAAATTTCAGTAAAAGGCCAATCTATCCTCAATGTTGCTTTGTCGGAAGACATGGAAGCTTTGGAGGAAGTTGTAGTAATCGGCTATGGTACAATGCGAAAGCGAGACTTGACAGGATCATTGACTCAGGTAAAAGCGGAGGATATGCAAGCCATAACGGTTCCAAATCCGATTCAGGCCTTGCAGGGACGTGTTCCAGGTGTTGTGATTACCACAAATACGGGATCGCCCGAAGGAAATTTTACGATTCGTGTCCGTGGAACTAATTCGATTAGAGGTGGTAACGATCCTTTATATGTTGTAGATGGGATGCCTGTAAATCCTTCTTCCATTAATAGCCAGGATATCGAATCGGTCGAAGTATTGAAAGATGCTTCTGCTACGGCTATTTATGGTTCTCGTGGTGCAAATGGAGTTATATTGATTACAACTAAGAAAGGGAAAACAGGGGCTACCTCTGTCACGTATGACGGCAGTTATGGCATTCAGTCTTTGATAAAGAAGATGGATATGATGGATGCTACTGAATGGGCACAGATTGTAAATGAGCAGCAATTAAATGATGTCGGGAAAGAGTATTTTACCGCTGAGCAGGTTGCCGCTTTCGGGAAAGGTGTAGATTGGCAGGATTTGGTGTATAAGGATGCGCCGATCCAGAATCATAACTTGACGATTAGCGGAGGTAATGAAAAAACTCAGGTCTTGGTCAGTGGTTCCATGATGTTGCGCGACGGTATTATCAAACCAAGCAGTTATAATAAGTATAACTTAAGAGGGAATATTAATCATAAAATAAATGATAAATTCGATGTGGCTCTGATCATGGCGTATGCCCGGACTACTAAAGATCAGCAAAACAGTAGTGGTGGTAACCGGGGAGGTTCTGTTATCGGAGCTGCCATTTCCGCTCCTCCGTCTGTCTCTCCTTACAATGAAGATGGGAGCTATAACAATATCATGTTGTCTTATCCCTTTATGTCGAATGCTTTATATAATCCTCTGAATGTTATAAACGAACAGCGTTCAAAGGTGAAAGCGAACTTGATAAATACGAATGCAGCATTAACTTATAAACCCATAAAGGGTTTATCGTTGAAAGCTTCTATCGGCGTTGAAAATCTGGATTATCGAACCGATTCATATACGACATCCAAATATTTATATGGTTCGAATAGTGCATCTGTCAGCCAAAATACGGAAACCACGATTATTAATGAAAATATTGCCAATTATAATATAACGATTGCTGAAGACCACCGCTTGGATTTTACGGGTGGTTTTACTTACCAGCAATATGAAGGACGCTCCATGAGCGTTAGTGGAAGCGGTTTCATTAGTGATGTGCCTGAAAGTGATCAATTGGGGGCTGCTTCTGCATTTGGAACACCGGGGACAAGTTATTCAAAATGGGTATTGATGTCTTATTTGGCTCGTGCCAACTATTCTTACAAAGGCAAATATATTGCCACAGTCAGTTTTCGTGCGGACGGTTCTTCCCGGTATAGCGAAGGTAACAAGTGGGGATATTTTCCTTCTGCAGCACTCGCGTGGCGTATTTCGGATGAAGGTTTTCTGAAAGATGTTGAACAATTGTCAGATTTGAAAGTGCGTGTTGGTTATGGTGAAACCGGTTCTACAGCTATTAACTCTTATGCAACTCTGAATATGTTGAGCCAGGGAAAAGCTCCTGTGAATGGTGGCGTTTCGACTTATTATGCTGCCAGTACGACATTACCTTCTGATCTAAAATGGGAGACGACTGCTCAGTGGAATGTCGGCGTTGATTTGAGTTTGTTTAATTCCAGGCTGCGCGTTACTGCCGATTATTATCAAAAGATGACAAGAGATTTGCTGAACTCGGTAGCTTTGCCGGCTTCTACCGGTTATGATACAACGATCAAGAATATTGGCAAAATGAGTAATAAGGGTATAGAGCTTTTGGTAGAAGGTGAAGTTTTCCAAACAAAAGATTTTTCGTGGACTTTGTCTGCCAATTTTGCACTTAACCGTAATAAGGTTGTGAAATTGTACGGAGGCAAAGATGTTTATGGTAGCCGTGTAGGATTGTCTTACATTGAAGATTTTATAAATCTGGTTCGTGAAGGTGAGCCTTTAGGCGTTTTTTATACCTATAAGGAAGACGGGTATGATGAAGATGGCAATTTGAAATATGTAGACCGTGATGGAAATGGTGTCTTGAATAATGATGATAAATTTATTACAGGTGATCCGAATCCCGACTTTACATATGGCCTTAATTCTGATATCCGTTTTAAAAATTTTGAATTTTCTTTCTTCTTCCAGGGGAGTCAGGGTAATGACGTCTTTAATGTTGCCGAGACCGCAAACTTGGATCAGGGTATGGGACTGAACCTGAAAAGAGATGTGCTATATAGTCATTGGAGCTCCAATAATACTGAGGCTCAGAATATGGTGGCAAAATATCCTAAAATTACGCGTAAATTGAATATGAACTATTCCGACCGATATGTTGAGAATGGTTCGTACTTGCGGTTGAAAAACATCTCGTTAGGGTATAATTTGCCCGTATCGAAATGGGCTGTAGGTAGTTGGTTGAAAGGCGTAAAGGTTTATGTAAGTGCCCAGAATATCCTGACTATTACAAGTTATTCGGGACGTGATCCGGAAGTTAGTTCATGGGGCGGCGGTGTAAACTCCGGTCTGGACTATCTGACCTATCCGAATGTAAAAAGTGTAACGTTTGGCGCAAAAGTCCAATTTTAGTTAAATCCTTAAAAAGAGTATGTTATGAAGAGAATATTATTTTTACTGGTTGTTGTAGCTATCTTTTTTACTTCCTGCTCCGATTGGTTGGAAGAACATCCAAAAGCAGTGGCAGCAGAAACATTTTATAATACGGAAGAGGAAGCTGATGCGGCTGTGCTTGCTCCTTTAGCAAAATTCAGAAGCGGATTTGCGATGAGCTATCCGGGACTGTTGGAATGCTTTGCCGATTATGCTTATGGACGTGGCAGTTGGGAGGCAAATAGTGATTATGAAGGTCTGAATACGCAGAACCAGACTCGTGCAAATATGGTTTGGGCCAGCCTTTATAAAGCAATCCGAGATTGTAATATTGCTATTTCCCGTTTGCCGGAAGCATCTGGTTTGTCTGAAACATCGAAAGCCGCTTATTTAGGCGAATTGCGTTTTATCCGTGCCTTAAGCTATTTTTATTTGGTACGTTCTTTCGGAAGCTGCCCTTTGCGTACTGAAGAAAATATGGCGGACTATAATTTAGGAAAAAGTAGCGTAGATGATATTTATGCCTATATCGTAAATGATTTATTGTATGCTACTGAAAATGGACCTGATAAGGCCCGTTTAGTGGGAACGCCCTGTAAGAATAGTGCCCGGAGTCTCTTGGCTCAGGTATATCTGCAATTAGAAAAATATCAGGAGGCAGCCACGTTTGCGAAGCAGGTTATCGATAGTAATGCCTATTCTCTGGTTCCAGTTTCCTCTTCCCGTGATTTTGAAAAAATATTTGGAGCGGGAGTCGTTAATACGACGGAGGAAATATTTTATCTGAAGCAAGACAATACGACGAAGAATGGTTGGGAGTTTGTTATGTTCTGTGCACATCCATCTGCTTTGATAAATGGAAAACCGATGTGTGGTGCTGGTGGCTGGTACGGACTTTATACAACAACAGAAAACCAGATGATAGCAGAATGGGATGTAAAAGACTTGCGGAAAGATTATAATTTGTTGCTTCATGATTTTGGTTTAGGAGATAATACCTATTTGATGGCGAAGTTTTACGATCCGGATGCTTTGAGTGGCAGTGGATCAGGTAATTCAAATCCGTTAATCCGCTTCCCGGATGTCTTGTTTATTTATGCTGAAGCCATAACAAAGGCGACAGGCACTCCTACAACCGATGCTATGGAAATGCTGAATCGTATCCATCGCCGCGCGTATGGCTATGATCCTAATAGTCCTTCCGAGGTCGATTTTAAGCTGGCGGATTATGGATCGGTCGATAAATTCATGGATCTGTTAATAAAAGAACAAGCTTATGAGTGCATGAATGAAATGAAGCGTTGGTTCTTCTTATGCAGATTGGGGATTGCAAAAGACCGGATTAAGAAAATCAAAGGTATAGATGTGGCGGAGAAACATATGCTTTTCCCGATTCCGACAACAGAATTCGATTATAACGAGGCCCTTGATCCGTCGAAAGATCAAAATCCGGGGTATTAAATTAAAAATATGAAGGTGTGGTTTAAGTCACACCTTCGATAAACTATTCGTAAAATGAAACGACTACGTATTACCTATAAGTGGGAGTTGATTATTATGTTATGGGTTGCCTATTTCCTGAACCAAGGTGACCGGCAGATTTTTAATGTGGTGATCCCTTTGATAAAGGAGGATCTGCATTTGACGGATGTACAATTGGGGCTTGTTGCTTCTGTATTTACGGTTGTATATGGCTGTTTGGTCCCGTTCGGCGGATATATGGGGGATTTTCTGAAGAGAAAATGGATTATTCTTATCAGTATCCTGATTTTCAGTATCGGGACATTATGCACCGGATTTAGTGGCGGGCTGATCTCTTTAATTATATTACGCGGTGTTACAACAGGAGGAGGTGAAGCTTTCTATTATCCAGCCGCAACATCATTGATTAGCCAGTATCATCATAAAACCCGTGCAATGGCAATGTCCATACACCAGACTTCTTTATATGTCGGAATTGTTGCCAGTGGGTTTATTGCTGCTTACATCGGAGAACATTTCGGATGGCGTATGTCTTTCTTTACGTTTGGAGCAGGAGGTTTGCTGTTGTGTGTCTATTTGTTTTTCCGAATGGCAGATACTCCTCAGGAGAATAAAGAAGAAAGACGGCATTCTATTGGATATGTCATCAAAGAGATATTTAAGAAAAAGACAGTCTGGATGCTTTGTCTGGCTTTTGGAGGAATGTGTTTTGTGAATATCGGTTATGTGACTTGGATGTCTACGTTCTATCATGAAAAGTTCCATTTGTCTCTTTCGACGGCCGGGTTTACCTCTATGTTTTTTCATTTTGCAGCCGCATTGTTGGGTGTTTTAATAGGTGGAAAATTTTCAGATAAATATGCGCAAAAGCGTAAAACAGTCCGTCTGGAAACGGAACTGGTCGGATTGTTGTTCGGTGCTCCGTTTATATTCTTCATGGGATATACCTCGAATTTATATGTAAGTTATGCAATGTTGGCTCTGTTCGGCTTTTTCAGGGGAATTTATGATTCAAATCTGTATGCCGCCTTGTTTGATGTGATAGCTCCGGATTTAAGAGCATCTTCGGTAGGGATTATGACCGCTTTTGCCTTTATCGTCGGGGCGTTGGCTCCCTTGATATTGGGATATCTGAAGACTGATTATGGCTTGTCTTTTGGCATATCGTTTCTGGCAATATTCTATTTATTAGGAGCTTTAGCCGTTTTTGTGGCGATCAGATTCTTTTTATTGAAAGAGTTTTATGAAGAGACAGATAATTAGTAAAGTGTCTATAAAATTGTAAAATATGAAAAATGTAATATTATTGATAGGATTGTTTTTCTCTGCTTTTTGCTTACAGGCACAAGATCATAAGGATGTCATGAGCGAGGCTTATTGGGAGATCTGGAATCCGGATGTCCAGGCAAGCATAGATAAGAATATAGAGCAATACCGGAAAGGGGATGCCGTATTGAAAATTCCTTCCGGAACAACTGTCAAAATCGAGCAGTTGAGCCATTCGTTTATTTTTGGTGGTAATATCTTTTTGTTCGGTCAGCTTGAGACTACGCAACAAAATAAACAGTATGAAAATACTTTTGGTGCTTTGTTTAATTCTGCTACATTGCCTTTTTATTGGAAAACGTTGGAACCTGAGCAAGGAAAGCCACGTTATACGGCGGGATCTTCTTATATTTTCCGTCGTCCCCCCGTCGATCCCATCCTTGAGTTTTGCGAATCGAACAAGATAATGGCAAAAGGCCATGCTATTATTTATGGTATGCGCCGTTGGGGACATCCGGATTGGATGCCGTCAGATCGTAAAGAGATGGAATTTTATTTTGAAAAGCATATTCAGGAATTGGCGTTGCGCTATAAGGACAGAATCTGGATGTGGGACGTAGTCAATGAACCGGTTAATCAGGCAAATCGCGGAATAATGCCGGATGATTATACTTATAAGTCGTATAAGTGGGCTATGAAATATTTCCCGGAATCTGTCATTTTTAATATTAATGATATTGATTTTAAAAGTGGTATTCCTTATACAAGGCGGTATGTAGAGATTGCTCGAAATATGATAGACAGGGGTATCCGTATAGATAATGTCGGAGCTCAAATGCATATTTTTAATCCGGTCGAGGCTCAGAAAATAGCTGAGGGGGATAATATCCTGACACCGGCTAAACTCACGGAAGTAGTTGATTGCCTGAATGAAGTAGGGCGTCCTGTCCATGTGAGCGAAGTAACGGTTTGTGCCCCCGATTCTACGAGGACAGGAAGTGCGATCCAGGCTGTCATAACTGAAAATTTATATCGTTTCTGGTTCAGTTGCCCCAATATTACAGGTATTACCTGGTGGAATGTCGTGGATGGAGGTGGTGCTCCGGGTGAACCGTCTTATTCAGGACTTTATGACAAAGAAGTGAATAAGAAGCCCGTCTATGAGACATTGGACAGGTTGATAAACCGGGAATGGAAAACTTCACTGACCGCTACGTCGAACGCACAGGGTGTGGTTCGTTTCAGAGGCTTTAAGGGGCATTACCGTGCAACTTGGACAAGTAAGAATGGTAAGATAGAAATTCAAGAATTTGACATTAAATAATTAAAATCATAGTTGTATATGAAAAGAATAACATTAATAATCAGTTTAGTTCTATGTTGTTTTAACCTGTTTGCACAGAAAGGTTTTCCCAAAAGTGCAAAAGAAGACAAAGACAAAATCATGAGTGAAGCCTATTGGAATATCTGGAATCCGAAGGTACAGGCTAAAATCGATAAGGACATCGAGCAGAATAGAAAAGCAAATGCTATTGTTAATTTACAGAATGTTGCGGCTGGATCAGAAGTGAAGATCGAGCAAGTTTCGCATGATTTTGTATTTGGCGCCCATATATTTAACTATAATCAATTAGGTACTCCTGTATGTAACCAAAAATATAGAGATGTGTTCGGGACGTTATTTAATCGTGCGACTGTCGCATTTTATTGGAAAACGCTGGAAATGCAACCGAACCGCCCCCGTTTTCGTGAAGAATACTGGGATACGGAAGAATATTGGAATCGCCAGACGGATCCGAAGCATCAGCCACACTGGCGTCGTCCTTCTCCCGACCAGATTATAGATTTCTGTCTCAGCAAGGGGATTCCGGTACACGGCCATCCGCTGATCTGGGGAAACCGTAAGTGGCATAATCCTAACTGGATTATAGGTCAAATGATGACGCCTGATGAGAAAAAAGAAATGGATAAACTAATTCTGGAGTATGGCAATCTGGATAATTACCTGGATAGCGAGAAATACACGGATGAATACAAGAATATGACTGTAGCCCAACTGGAAGCGAAATTTCCTAATTTGACGAAGAAGTTGAAGGAGTTGTTTGAAAAGCGAATTGTGGAGATAGCTAAATATTATGGGGACCGCGTCAGCAGTTGGGATGTTGTCAATGAGAGTGCACAAGATTTTGCCAAAGGGGCAATGGTTCCGGGTTCCGGGCTTTGTAAAAGTAATTATGGGGTAATGCCAGGTGATTATACATTTGAAGCTTTCAAAACTGCCAATCAGGTATTCTCGGATAATGTCCTTTTGAATATCAATGATTATTGGACTGGTCCGGAATATCCGGAACAGGTAAAAGACTTGATGAAAAGAGGGGTGAAGATAAATGTCGCCGGTTCTCAAATGCATTTGTTTAATCCTCAGCAATGCCTGGATATTGCCGCAGGAAAAGAAATACAAACCCCAGACCAGATCTGGACTATCATGAACCGGATTTCGGAAACCGGATTGCCGATTCATTTAAGCGAAATAACGATTACATCTCCGGGTAATGATGACCGAGGACAGAAAATACAGGCTGTTATTGCACAAAACTTGTATCGCCTATGGTTCAGTGTTAAAAACATGATGGGAATCACGTGGTGGAATGTGGTAGACGATTGCGGTGCACCGGGAGAACCGTCCGTTTCCGGGTTGTTCACCAGAAACATGGATCCCAAACAGTCATTTTATGCACTTGATAATTTGATCAATCATGAATGGAAAACTAATATGGTCGTAAAAGCCAGTAAAAACGGAGATGTAAAATTCCGGGGATTTAAAGGTCAATATCAAATTACTTATACGGATAAATCAGGAAAGGATCAAGTTATAGAGTATCACTTAAAATAAGTATAAAGAAATGAAAATCGTAGACATGAAAGTCCGTTGCGTTGCAATTCCTATGAATTGCATGCTGCGGCATAACACGGGAGTACATCCGGGTTATTTATTGAGGACAATCTTGGAACTTATTACGGACGAAGGGATTGTCGGATTAGGTGAAGTAGGCGGAGGAGATTCAAGAGCGGCTCTTCTCAAACTGAAACCACGTATCATCGGGATGAATCCGATGGATCTGGAGGCTATCAAGATGAAAGTTTTGAGAAGTATCTATTACATTTCCAATTCCCGTTTGTATGGTGCAATAGAGATTGCCTGTTTGGATATTATGGGAAAGGCATTTAATGTTCCGATGCACCAGCTTCTTGGCGGCAAATTACGCGATTCGATTCCAATGATCGCTTATTTGTTTTGGCGCTATGACCGTCCGGGTGGCGGACATGATACCTGTGCGGAGGATATGGCCGATTTTTGTGTACAATTGAACGATGAGTTGGGTGTCACGGCAATGAAGTTGAAAGCCGGTGTCATGGATCCGATGGAAGAAGTGAAAGTACTGCAATTATGCCGGCAAAAGTTAGGAGATGACTTTGGTTTGCGAATTGATCCTAATGGGGTATGGAGTGTTGCGACAGCCGTAAAAGCCGGTCATAGGATGGAAGAGTTAGAACTGCAATATTTTGAAGATCCTTCTTGGGGCATAGAAGGCATGAAGGCTGTACGGGAACAGGTTCGTATTCCTTTGGCGACTAATATGTACCCGAATAAATTTGATGATTTGGGCCCTTCTGTCCATATGAGATCGATAGACATCATATTGACGGATTTACATTATTGGGAAGGCCCGCGTGGTGTAAAAGACTTGACTGCGGTTTGTCGTACGTTTAATATAGGTGTAGCTATGCATTCCGGGGCAGAATTCGGTATCGAATTGGCGGCTATGTTACATACTGCATCTACCATCCCTCAAATGACTATGCCGGGAGATGCTCATTATCATTATTTGGAAGATGATATTATCCAGGGTGGAAAACTACAATATGTCAATGGGGCTATAAAAGTTCCGGAAGGACCGGGATTGGGAGTTGTTTTGGATGAGGAAAAAATGGAGAAATATGAGCGTTATTATGAAAAAATGGGAGATTATTACGCTCGTTTTCATCAAGATCCGTATAATCCGAACTGGTATCCGATAGTAGGTGGAATTTAATAAAGAAACGTTATGGGAGTGAAGCATTTGTTTGATATAACAGGAAAAACCGCATTGATTACAGGAGCCGGCCAAGGAATTGGCCGCTCCATCGCTTTAGCTTTGGCTGAACATGGGGCGAATGTTGTGATCAATTACCGGAGTAATCGCCAGTTGGCGGAAGCAACTTTACAGGATGTGCTGAAGATGGGAGGAAAAGCGTGGCTATGGGAATACGACTTATTATCAGACACGCTGACTTCTGACTTTCAACAGTTGCAGCAAAAACTGGGAATTGGAGTCGATATTTTAGTTTTGAATGCTTCTATTCAGATTCGTAGAAAATGGGAAGAAGTGACTCTATCTGAGTTTAATGCTCAGATGAATGTGAATGTAAGGGCTTCGCTGGAGTTGATGCAATGTTGTGTGCCTCATATGGAATCTAAAGGTTGGGGAAGAATTGTCACGTTAGGTTCCGTCCAGCAGAACAGGCCGAGTAAGCAAATGATTGTTTATGCCGCTTCAAAAGCTGCTCAATTGAATATGGTGAAAAATCTCGCCTGGCAATTGGGTAATAAAGGAATAACGATTAACAATCTGGCTCCCGGAGTGATCGGAACGGTTCGCAATGAGGAAGTTTTGTCGAATGAAGTTTTCAAAACAAAAATAGAGAAAAATATTCCATTGGGGTATATCGGAGAACCGAATGATTTGGCCTCTATGGCGTTGCTTTTGTGTAGCGATGCCGGACGCTATATTTCCGGTGCGGATATATGGGTAGATGGTGGAATGAGTTTACCGGAGTGATTAATTAAAAATAAAAGAGTTATGAGCGTAGATCAGTATAAGAAAGAAATCGGGATGATGAATCTGGAAAAATTGATTCAGGACCGTGAAGGAATATCTTCGAAAAAGTTTCCCATACCGGATAAAGAGTTATTATTTAGATATGAGCAGTTGTATACAGGTGCCGTAAACGACGTAATGCGTGAATTTTGCCTTTTGGAGCAGGCTTTGCCCGGTAGGATTAAACCTTTACGCGAATATCATTCTGTTGCCGGTTTTGCGTTTACTGTCAAAAGTGCACCGAACGTAAAGATAAAGGGTGAGATGGAATATCGAACTCAGATGTTGGATGAGATGCAGGAAGATCATTTTGTTGTCTGGGATACAAGCCGGGATGACAAAGCTACTTTGTGGGGAGGTGTAATGACGGCGACTGCTAAGGGGAAAAAACTGAAAGCCGCTTGTATAGATGGGGGAATACGGGATACACATCAGATTTTGAGTGCTGATTTTCCTGTGTTTTACGAATACCGGATATCAAATGGCAGTTTGGGGCGTTGTTTGATTACTCACTATCAAATTCCGATTAAAATCGGAGATGTAACGATTAAGCCGGGTGATATAATACTTGGGGATATTGACGGAGTTTTGGTAGTACCAAGAGAAATAGCTTATGAAGTGCTTTTACGTTCGGAAGAGATACGTGAAAATGAGAAGAAGATTTTCTCTTGGGTACAAAACGGAGACAGTGTCCAGGAAATTACAGCAAAAGGTGGTTACTTTTAAGAATCAGTCTATGATACGGAATATATTATATATGATGATTCTATGCTCTTTTTTCTCTTGTGGAAAAGAGCGTGATCAAAACTTTATAAGGGTGAGTCAGGTGAATCCTCGTTATTTGGAATATTCGGACGGTACACCTTTTATTCCTGTAGGTCCTAATATTTGTTGGGAACGTTTTGAAACAGATGAAACAAAAGTTTTACAGCTTTATGAACAGCGTTTTCGCAATCTTTCGGAAAATGGAGGAAATTACACACGTATTTGGTTGAGTGCGCCATTTTTTGAGGTTGAACATAAGAAAGCCGGAGAGTTTGATGAAAATAGAGTAAAGCGAATTGACAAACTGTTGGAGTTGGCGACGAAATATGGGATCAAGATCAAATTTTGTTTGGAAAATTTCAGGAAACTAACAGGATATTCAGCCCCGTTTTCTTCGTCAGTGGCTTTTGATAAACCAATCTATTCTTGTGATAACCGGGGGCCATTGAGCGATATGGATGATTTTTTCAAAACACAGCAGGGGAAAAATTTATATATAGACAGGGTTGCCTTTTTAGCCACCAGATATGCGGACAATCCGGCTATTATGGGTTGGGAATTGTGGAATGAAATCAATTCTGTAAGTTTTTCCGAGGGAATAGCAGGGGAGCTGGAATGGACAAGAGAGATGCTGCCTGTCGTTAAATCTTATTTTCCGCATCATTTGGTTATGCAAAGCCTGGGGAGTTTTGATAATGAAAAATATCAGGAGTGGTATACCGATTTTTCTTCTCTTTCGGATAATGAGATAGCCCAGGTTCATCGCTATTTGGATCCGGGAGCCGCCTGGGATATTTGTCAGGCTCCTATGGATTCTTTGGCAAGTCAGGCGGTCGTTTTATTGCGTAGTATGGTTGTTGATAAACCTGTTATACTCTCGGAAGTGGGTGCGGTCGAGGCACATCATTCCGGACCATCCAAGTTATATGAATCGGATACATTAGGCATTCTGCTACATGATTTGATTTTTGCCCCTTTTTTTTCGGGAGCTGCTGCTCCCGGACAAAGTTGGCACTGGCAGTATTATATAGAAAAAAATAATTTATGGTGGCATTTCGGACGTTTTAGTCATGCTACAGAAAATATAAATCCGGTAACAGAGCTGTATCAGCCTGTGTTTTTTATGCATGATCAGGTTCGCTTTTATTGTTTGAAAGGTAATACGCATACTTTAGTTTGGTGCCGGGATGCCTTAAGCAATTGGCATACTGAATTGATCGGAAATCTATTGCCGGATAGCAGGACGGTGAAACTGCCACTACAATTTTTAAGTAATAAAGTCTCGGATGTAGAACAATATGATCCTTGGAGTGATGTGAGAAAAGTTACCCATGTGGTGGACGATACTCTGGAGATCACTTTCAAACGTTCGGTAGTATTGCGTTTTAATAATGAAAATCATTGATTTTATATGGAATCTATGTCTAATAACTAAATGAAAAAAGTATGGTAAGAAAGAGCGTTTTTAAGTATAGATGTCTTTTAATATGGTGCTGTTTGTGTTGCGTTTCGATTGTGAAAGCGCAGGTAAGAGATTTGGAGTCTCCATATTATATTTATCCGAGGCTGGCAGAGCAGCATATCGATTTATCCCAGGATTGGGAATTGAGTTCGGAAGAATCTCCTGTTGAAAACTTGGCAAAACTTAGGGAGAATGCCTGGTTTACGGTGGCATATCCGACTTCTGTCCAAATGGCTAATTACAGAGCGGGCATATTGGGTGATCCCTATAAACATTTGAATGCCAGGGAACATGAGAAGTTGGAACAGAAAGTTTGGTATTATAAAAAACATTTTGCAATTCCTCAAAAACGGAATGGTTACTCTTGTTTACTGAATTTTGATGGTATTGACTATTTTGCAAAAGTCTGGTTAAATGGCATGGAATTAGGCAAGCATCGGGGTATATTCGGCGGTCCGGTCATTGATGTAAGTGAAAACTTAAATTATGGAGGGGATAATGAACTGATCGTAGAAGTTATGTCCGCCAATTATGGGAAAACGTCTTTTAACCCGAATCGACCTGGAAACATTGTTAAGGGGTGGTTTCTGATGGGGGGAAGTGCGATGGAACCTTTTTTCAATTTGGGCTTATGGCGAAATGTCCGTATGGAATTTATCCCCGAATATCATATGGAGCGTCCTTTCCTTTTTACTGAAAAGATAGAAAATAATCAGGCTACAATAGGTTTTAGTGTTGAACTGTTTGCCGGGAAAAACACATTGGACTATCAGTTGCATCCCTGGAATAATTGTCAGATATCGAATTATGGAAAGCCCTCAAGTGCCCCACAGAATAAACGGGTAAAAGATAAGTTGACAGTGGTGTTCGACTTGATAGATAAGGGGCAGGTCGTATTCTCAAAAGAATTTTCACCTGAGGTGATAGAAGGAAGATGCTGGATGGAAGAACGTTTTGTTATCGATAATCCTAAATTGTGGTATCCGAATGGTTTGGGTAGCCCGGATTACTATCAGGCAAAAATGACATTAAAAGTAAATGATCGGTTGACCGACTGCATTCAGTTTGATTTTGGAATCCGGACAATAGAACAGGTTCGGAGTGCCGGCATTCGGACAAGTGACAGGTGGCAAGACTGGCAGTTTGTCGTAAACGGGAAAAAGTTTTTTGTGAAAGGTGTCAACTGGATGCCTGTTGATGCCCTCTACGATTTGACGGCAGATAAGTATGATTGGGCTGTGAAAATGGCACGGAATATGGGAATTCAGATGTTTCGGATTTGGGGAAGCGGACTGTTGGAGAGTGATGCTTTTTATGATGCATGTAATAAATATGGTATAATGGTTTGGCAGGATTTTAATATTGCCAATTTTGACACGCCCGAATGGCCGCAAGATGTTTGGGAAGCGCAGGTTTGCCAAAATATTTTCCGGTTGAGAAATCAACCCTCTTTGGCTGTTTGGTGCGGAGGAAATGAATTTAATCCGTATTCTTATGGAAATGCAGCTTCTATGGGTATTTTGGAGCGTAACTTGGCTATTTTTGATCCGACAAGGTGTTTTCTGCGTACTTCTCCGGATGCCGGTTCCATGCATTCTTATCCGGATTTTGATCCCGCATGGTATAAAGGTTTTGAGTTGATACCCTATGTGGCTGAGACTGGCGTACATTGTATAACAGACCCTGCAAATATAAAACAAGTGGTTTCTCCGGGTGAGTTGGTAGATTTGGGAGGAATGTATGATAAGGATTTCGTATTGGAGCATCCTGAATTTGTAGAACATTTTGCTGAATATAATCCTTCCCGTGTACCCCGTATGCTGAGTCGTGCTTCCCATATTGACAATATGGCTAAACCGGCGTTGGAAACAATTGCTGAGGCAACTCAAATTGGTGCTGGTGAATTCTATCAGGTTATGTCGGAAGGTCTTCAAAGTAATTATCCGGTAACAACCGGACTGATGCCTTGGGTCTATAAGCGTCCTTGGCCAGTAGTTGCTGCAATTAATTTGGTCGATGGTATGGGACAGCCTTCGGCAACTTATTATTTTTTAAAAAGGACATACGAACCAACTCATGTTTTGTTGGACATTAAGCGTTTGCTGTGGGCACCTGGAGAAGCTTTTCCGATTTCCGTAAATATTTTAAATGGAGTGGGTCGACCTGGTTTTAAAGGAATGGTACAGGTGAAAATATTGGATGACTCTTTTAGAAAAGTTTGGCAGATTTCGAAAAATGTTAATGTTCCGGAAGGCACATCGGTTTTAAAAGAAGAGATAGGGGTATATGCTATCCCACAGGTATATAAAGAAAAGTACTTTTTTGCTATTGTTTCTTTGACTGATGAGTATGGGAAAGTGATTTCTCATGCTGAATATTGGCCTCGCACCATCAAATTAATGGAAGATGAGGCTTATTATCTGAAGTTTGTTTCTGAGCCTGTCGATTGGCCTACTTTGGTCAATGGCCCCTGGTTAAAGCCAGCCGTGGCTAAACATAAAACTTCTGTTGAGTTGAAAGAAGTAAAGTTAATGAAAATAAATGGAAACAAAGGACTGCTGCATGTAGTTGTGACGAACACAGGAAAGTTGCCCTCTTTTATGACTAATTTGGATATAGAAGGAAGTCCTCGTTCTTTTTATGCGAATGATAATTTCTTCTGGTTGGATCCTGGTGAAACGAAAAGTATCGAGATCGATTTTGAACTGAGAGGAAGACAAGTGGCAAGTTCGATGAAGCTGGTTCTTAAGTCTTGGAATGCTAAAATACAGAATCGGACAGTGAAACTGATCGATTAATTTTGGGAAAATGGAAAGCCCATGCTTTCACAAGTACGGGCTTTCTTAAAAAAATAACCATTAAACTAAAACTATTATTTATAAATCCAAACTTGATTTTTAAACAAACTGTCAACTATAACAAGATAAATATTTTACTCATAATCAGGCAATTCAACATCGGATGTCACTTCCCATTTCCCGTTGTTGTAGATGCTGATTTGAAATGTGTCGTCGGATTCGGAACGGCTGTAGATACGGCCTTTGTAACGGATGATTTTGTTCTTTTCCGGGATGATATTGTCGATTTGCCGTTCACGGATCGGTTCGCCGCTGTGGGCGATGGCTGTGAGATGGACGGCCATTTTATTGTCGGTGGCAGGGATGAAAGTATAGAAAGAATGTATTTTGTTTACTTCTCCGATCTCATCATTATTGAATGTATAGGAGAAGATTTGCTTGTCCGGGGTTTTTATCCCCTGGCCGGTGGTGATGTCCAGCTGATTGGATATTCCGTCGATCTCCATATCGAACTGGTTCAGTATGTCGGAAACCGAATCGGTCGCCATGAACTCGATACGGCTGACGATACGCTGAAGGGAGATATCCTTATTGATGACTTCTGCAACCCCGATGTTCAGGGATAGCATTTCATAGAATGTATCCGAGATGCTATCGAAAGAGAAAGTCGAACCGGACAATACTACAGTTTTTGAATTGTGGGCCAAAAAGTAGAATTTGTAGTCGCCTTGTGGCAGACTGTCGTATATGCAACTGAAATCCGCATCCAGATCGGTAGGACTGTAAGTGAACTGCTTGTGTTTGATGAAAGCGGGAACCTCTTCGTTTTTGAATACCACATATTCGAGAGTGGAACATAATTCGTTCAACTCGACGTCATTCTCTCCGGCTTTAGAAACCGATGGTTCCGGAATCACGTTATCAGGCATGCTGCGGGTGGTGGGAAAAGACATGATTTCTTTTTCCATCTGAATGCTGAATTGGACGGGGAAAAACTCTGTTTGCGGAATAACCTCTTCAAGCGAAGAACTGTTGCAACCTGTCAGGTAGAGCACAAAGGCGAGTGCAAAAAACACTTTCTTTCTCATAGCTAATTTTTTTAGTTGTTTATAATGTCGCAAAGGAAAGATAAATATCCAGAAATAAAAAATATTTATAGATAAATTTAAAAAGAAATTTTATATTTGCCGAATAGGCACAATGTATTCACCTTAAAAGAATGAAATTATGGCACGTCCTGTAACATTATGTACATTGCAGTGGGGAGATTTACCGCTGGAAGTTATTTGTGAAAAAGCAAAATCATTTGGTTTTGACGGTGTTGAATTGGGATTACCTTCTCATTTGGATGTTCGGCAGACAGATCCGGAATATTATCGGAATATCAAGGCAACGCTCGACAAGTACGGTTTGCAACTGTTTTGCATTTCGAACCATCTGGTCGGACAAGCCATATGTGACCGTATCGATCAACGGCATAAATCCGTGTTGCCCGATTATATCTGGGGGGATGGCGATCCCGAAGGAGTACACCTGCGGGCGATCGAAAATATGATCCAGGCCGCCCATGCCGCTAAGATGTTGGGGATCGATACCGTAGTCGGTTTTACGGGAAGTTCGATCTGGCAATGGCTCTATTCTTTTCCTCCCGTTACCGATGAGATGGTGAATGAAGGCTATGCTGATTTTGCCCGGCGTTTTATCCCGATTTTGGACGAATACCAGAAATTAGGCATTCGCTTTGCCCTCGAAGTGCATCCGACCGAGATCGCATTCGATACCTATTCTGCTCGTAAGGCTCTTGAAGCGATCGATTATCATCCGGCTTTCGGTTTTAACTACGATCCGAGCCATTTGGGGTATCAGGGAGTGGATTATGTGGACTTTATCAACCAGTTCCCGGACCGCATTTTCCATGTCCACATGAAAGATGTGTATTGGAGCGATACCCCGAAACAGATCGGCGTGTTTGGCGGTCATTCGACTTTTGGCGATGCCCGTCGTTTCTGGAATTTCCGTAGTCTCGGACGCGGTAAAATCCAATTTGAAGAAATCATCCGTGCCTTGAACGATGCCGGCTATCGAGGCCCTCTTTCTGTCGAATGGGAAGATAGCGGCATGGATCGTGAACACGGGGCACGCGAATCCTGCACTTTTGTGAAGCAGGTAGATTTCCAGCCGTCGGCACATGCTTTCGATGCTTGTTTCGAACGATAAAAGGGAGTTGTGGAATCGTTTACCGTTATGTCAAGTGGCGAGGGCTTCTTGGTATAACGGTTTTTTTGTAGACATACGGATCGGGTTCCGGCAAAGTGTCCGGAGCATGGCTTATTGTCAATTTTTTTTTTATACCTGTTAGTCAAAATCGAAACTCATGCCCATGAAAATCGATTTTCATACCCATGAAACAGAATTTTCCTGCAAGGGTAATATTTTTTAATAAACTTGGATTTTAGCTTATTGTTGTGAATGAAGCGTTTATGCAATATTGCCGTTTTAAGGGGGATATTGTCGTTTTTTATCGGATTTTTCCAATAGATTTCGTAAGCAACGTTCCAGACGGGCCGGATCTGTATATATATAACGTATAGGAATCGGATTGTCCAGCTCGAACTGATATTTTTTTCCGGGAAACAAAAGGGCTACTTCCCGGTTGACTTCTTCGATCAATTCCGGTAGAGAAACCTGTGTTCTTTTTATTTCAACGTTTTGTTTTTCCTTATGTGTATTCAGTATGGAGTCGATAATGTCTGTCAGTTTGCGTATTTGTACTTCCCCTGTTTGCAGTAATGATTTCCGGCTGTTGTCGGTTTCCCTTATATTTTTTGTGTTTAGAGTCTACTGTTTGTCCATTTTTATTACATGATTTTAGTTGGAATGTTGCGTGGTATGTTTTTTTGTGTTGTTGAAAAATAATTATACGGCATTATTTTCTTATAACGGATCCGGAGAAAGAGTAAAAATGGATATCACCCGGAATAATAAAACAGAAATTCTCCGTTATTACTTAAACGGAAGTTATGAAGTCGATCACACTCCGGCGGGAGATACGGAACGGCTTTATATGGGAGGCGATGCTTATTCCGCTCCTGCTGTGCTGATAAAAAAGAATGGTAGTTGGAACTTGCATTATATTTGTCGTGATTATTTGGGTAGTATAACACAGATGACAGATAGTAATGGCACTTTGCTGCAGGAAGTGAGTTATGATGCTTGGGGGCGGTTACGTAATCCGAATACATTGGTCGCTTATCTGCCGGATATGGAACCGGAACTCCTTTTAGGACGCGGTTATACGGGGCATGAACACTTGACAATGTTTGGTTTGGTGAATATGAATGCCCGGTTGTACGATCCGGCGGTAGGACGTTTCCTGAGTCCGGATCCTTATGTGCAAGTTCCGGATTTCACACAAAGCTATAATCGTTTTAGCTATGCGATGAATAATCCGTTGATGTATGTGGATGCTGATGGTGAAAATCCTTTATTGGTGTTAGGATTGGTCATCGGTGCTTATATTGGAGGAGTTGCGACAAATCGCGGAGAGCTAAATCCGTTCCGTTGGAATTATAGTTCTATTACTACCTATTTAGGGCTTGGATTTGGTGCTTTGGTTGGTTATTATGGTGCATATGGGATTGTTTATCCTGGAAGTATGAGTATTGGCGGTTCAATCGGAACTCCCTGGATAAGTGCAGGGACTTCAGTAGCTGCATTAGGTCAAGGAACTGATTGGCGGTTTAATTTTGAATGGACGACTGCTGCTGGAGGCGGAGGTCAGTATGGACATTCCGGCAATGCAGAAGTATCGGTCGATAAAGCAATTGCTAATGCGCAATCTTATTATTATAATTATCAGTCTCACTCTCAAGGTTCATCATTGGATCCCATGGTCGTTTTATCTACAACCTTGTCTGGTACGTCAGAGGTTTATTATAGTAAACATTTTGGTACATGGATGGGAAAAGATTTCAAGGTGAGAAGTCAAAGTTGGGGTGGAAATCAATACACTGGAGGAAAGAATCAATTTGCATTGAAAATGTCTAAAAAGATAGCACGGGGAGGAAATGTTTTGGGTATTTATAATGGAGTGAATATATATCTTAATTGGGATCGAGGAAATAGTTCGTCTCAACAATTTCTAATAGAGGAATTTTCAAATATTTATTCAACAGTAGGTGGTGTTTGTGGAGCCGCTTGGGGTATTGGTTGGGAAATGGGAAGACAAACAACGTACCAGGCATGGTATCAACAATTAAAATATCGTTTTTGGTATAATCGAATGGAGAATTTAATTGGCCCCCCTTCTGAAACAAATAAAATATATTGGGATGAATTTTATAAAAACTATAGACCATGATTGATGTATTATATTATATGTACTATCTGTTCTATTCAAAGAAATTGAAAGAGGCAGATCCTCATTGGAGCACGATTTGGTTTTTAGGAATTTTCTTTTCTTATTGGGTATTCTGTACTATTGATTTATTTTTGCTTTTTTGCTTTTTGTATTCAATCTCTTTGGAACTTGCACTTACAATTTTCTTTTTAGGAGTGCTGCTGTTTTATTGGATTTATTCAAAAAATGGAAGAGGAAAATTTGTTGTTGAAGAGAGAAAGCCTCTTATTCGTGGTAGTTTTTGTCTTTCAGTTATTTGGGCAATACTCTTTTTTGTGATAACTGTTACAATGTTTCTTTCATCAGCTTTCGTGAGGGAATATATGTATCAGCTTGTTGAACCTATGTCCCGAATGGTGTTTGGCAAATGAGGAATTTTATAAAAATTATCGGCCATGATTGATGTATTGTATTATATGTACTATCTGTTCTACTTAAAGGTGTTTGAAGATACATAACCACATGGGAGAACGGCATGGGCTTTGAGTTTTGTTGAAAAATATATGTTGCAATTTTGATTAATTAAAAAATATAATCAAGAATGAAAAAGTTGATTTTTTCTTTGCTTCTGCCTTTCTTTTTAGGCAGTTGCGCCCCCAAAGTGTTGACGCACATAGAAAAGAAGTATCCATCCCGGGTTGCTGCGGATGAAGTCCATTTGTATGGAGTCGGGCAAACCGTGCCGGAAACGGCAGAGCGGATCGGAAGTGTAAGAGTGGTGGATGGCGGGGCATCCACCAAGTGCAACTACGAGCAGGTTGTGGCATTGGCCAAACAGGAGACGGCGAAGAGTGGCGGAAATGCTTTGGCGTTAACGGATCACCGGAAGCCGTCATTACTGGGTAGCAGTTGCCATCAGATCGCCGGCGATATGCTTTGGATCGGCGACACGGCAAATTGGGAAACGGGGACGGTTGCTAATTTGTCTGCTCCGGTTGGTGATAAAAATACCACCGGTGTGGCTAAAAGTGCTTTCCGGCATAGCACGTTCTATGCTAATGTCGGGTATGCTTTTATAACCAGTAAGTATTATTTACCGTCGGGTGCATCGGGCGATCCGAAAAATGGCATGGACTGGCAATTGGGTTATGATTGGGTGTCAAGGAGCGGCTTTGGAGCCGGGTTGATGTATTCGGGCTATAAGTCGTCTTATGCGTATTCGAATGTGGATGTCAAAGTGGGGCTTGCATACGTGGCGCCTCAGTTTGTGATGAAACAAAAAGTAGGCCGTTGGGGGATTGAGGAAAAATTCGGTATCGGCTATTTCAAGTATCGGGAGTCGGCGAAAGGCACGAGCGCTTCTCTTTCGGGTGTGGGATATGATTTCCTGTTTGGAGCGGAATATTATCTGTCTGATCATGTCGGGATCGGAGCAAACCTTGGATACATCGGCGGCTCTTTGCCGAAGCAGGACTATGCGGGTTATGGAGATGAGGAACATACCGGAATCTTTCGTTTGCACTTTGACGTCGGAGTGCGGTTCCATTTCTGATCGGCGGATTTGACAACCGGGAGAGGCTGGATTGGGTTCGGTTTCTCCCGGTTGGGTTGTCCGTCAGAAATCCAGTTGATATCCGATACAGGGATATGTCTGGATATGAATGTTTTTATCTTGTGATAATTTTTTACGAAGTTGCGCAATGTTGTTATTTAGACTTTCTTCGCTCGAATCGTTTCCCCATATTTCTTCGAGCAGTTGTTTGCGTGTGACTACCTGTCCTTTATTGGAGTATAGCTTTTGCAAAACCTGAAATTCTTTCGGAAATAGTTTTTCAATTCTTTTATCCGGATAAATCAGAAGATGTTTGGTCGCGTCTACCTGATAAGTGCCGATTGCCCATATCGCTGCCGGTTGTTTTTCGGACTGTTGCAATAGGTTTTGAATCTGAAATACCAATTCCGTAATGTCATACGGCTTTTTGATGTAATGGTTGGCTCCGGCGTCATAACTGCGGATGATCTCGGTTCCGTCCGTATGTGAGGAGGCTATGATGACCGGTAGTTGAGGGTATTTTATTTGTCATTTTCCTTTTTTGTTTCAGAGAGCAAGATAGTAAAAACATCCTATATGACATAGGATGAGGGAACCTCTTTTCATTTTAAACAAAAACAACATACCCCTTTCTTGTCAATCCCCTAATTATAACTACTTTTGTGGCTGAAGAAAAAGTAAAAACTAAAGTATGAAAAAGATTAGAGCTGCCATCGTTGGATATGGCAATATTGGAAAGTATGTATTGGAGGCCCTGGAGGCTGCTCCCGATTTTGAAGTTGCTGGTGTTGTACGTCGTAATCCGAATGATATTCCGGATGAATTGAAAGGATATACCGTCACTGATAATATAACGAAGTTGGATAAAGTGGATGTGGCTGTTCTGGCAACTCCGACACGTAGCGTAGAGACGTACGCCAAGGAAATACTTTCTTTAGGCATCAATACGGTGGATAGTTTCGATATCCACGGTGGTATTGTCGATCTGCGCCGTTCGCTCGATGCAGTGGCGAAAGCTCATAACACCGTTGCTGTCATCTCTGCCGGATGGGATCCGGGAAGCGACTCTATCGTTCGTGCTTTGTTGCAGGCGATCGTTCCGAAAGGAATTACATATACGAACTTCGGACCGGGCATGAGCATGGGACATACCGTTGCCGTGAAAGCCATCGAAGGGGTTAAGGCGGCCTTGTCTATGACAATCCCGATGGGAACAGGCGTTCACCGCCGTATGGTTTATATCGAAGTGAAAGAAGGATATGATTTTGATAAAGTAGCTGCAGCCATCAAGGCGGACGACTATTTTGTGCACGACGAGACGCATGTGATCCGGGTCGACTGTGTGGACGACCTGAAAGATATGGGGCATGGCGTGAACCTTGTCCGTAAAGGCGTTTCCGGTAAGACGCAGAACCAGTTGATCGAATTCGACATGAAGATCAACAATCCGGCTCTTACGGCGCAGATTCTGGTTTGCGTTGCCCGTGCAAGTTTCAAACAACAGCCCGGAGCCTACACGATGATCGAATTGCCGGTGATCGATATGCTTTATGGCGAAAGAGAGGACTTGATAAAAAAATTGGTTTAATAAATTGACAATGGATAATTGATATAATTATGCTTGATTTTATTACCTGGACGGCTGACCCCGCCATCTTTTCCATCGGTTCGCGTGAGATACGCTGGTACGGACTGGCGTTTGCCATCGGTTTCCTGATCGGTTACAAGATCGTGGAGAAGATGTGGGAAAGAGAGAAACTCAATCCGGCATGGATCGATTCCCTGTTGATTTACACGATGCTGGGAACAGTGATCGGTGCCCGTTTGGGACATTGCCTTTTTTATGCACCGGACTATTATCTGGCTCACCCGGTCGAAATTTTAAAAGTTTGGGAAGGCGGGCTGGCCAGCCATGGTGGAACGTTAGGCATAATTATCGCCGTCTATTTTTACTCTAAGCGGGTCAGCCACCGGAGCATGCTCTGGACATTCGACAAGCTGGTGGTCCCAACCGGCCTTGTGGCTGCTATGATCCGCTTGGGAAACCTGATGAATCATGAAATATACGGACATCCGACTGATCTGCCCTGGGGATTTCGTTTTATAGAAAACCTGCATGCATGGAAAAGAGGGGCTGCTCCCGTCTTTACCGTTCCCAGCCATCCTACACAACTCTATGAAGCTGCCAGTTATTTGGTGACTTTCGCTATTTGTATGTGGCTCTACTTCAAAAAAGATGCTTGGAAAAAGGAGGGGCTTATCTTCGGCGTGTTTATGATTTGCGTATTCGGTTCGCGCTTCTTCATTGAATTCCTGAAAAACGACCAGGAAGAGTTCGAAGCTGATATGATGCTGAATATGGGGCAATGGCTCAGCATTCCGTTCGTTTTGGCCGGTATCTATTTCGTATGGCGTGCCATGCGGCTTGGAAAAGGGATGAAGAAGAATTGATTATTTAATTTTCAACTTTTAATTTTTAATTTTCAAAGTGTATAAGTTAAAAGAAATAGCAGATGAGGTTTACTATGTAGGTGTAAACGACCGTCAAAAAGCTCTTTTTGAGAATATGTGGCCTTTACCTTACGGCGTATCTTATAATTCCTATCTGATCGTGGATGAGAAAACGGTCCTGGTCGATACGGTGGATGTGTGTTATTCCGATATTTTCCTGAAAAAAATAGCGGATGCTCTCGATGGGCGTCCTTTGGATTTCCTGATCGTGAACCATATGGAACCGGATCATGCGGGCAGTATCCGTTTGTTGCGCCAGCAATATCCGGATGTCCGGATCGTCGGGAACAAGCAGACTTTCGGCATGTTGGATGGGTATCACGGTATTTCGGCGGGATTGTATGAAGTGAAGGAAGGAGACACCCTGAACGTGGGCCGTCACCAACTGTCTTTCTATATGGCTCCGATGGTACACTGGCCGGAAGTAATGGTCACTTACGATTCGACTGACAAAATCCTGTTCTCTGCCGATGCCTTCGGTACTTACGGCACGCTGGACGGCGGTGTGATCGACTCTGAAATGAATGTGGAGCATTATTGGGAAGAGATGATCCGTTACTATTCCAATATCGTCGGTAAATATGGAAATCCTGTACAGCGTGCTTTGCAGAAGTTGTCGGCTTTGGATATCCGGACGATCTGTTCGACTCACGGCCCGGTTTGGCGCGAATATGCAGCTCATGCGATCGATATTTATGACCGCATGAGCCGTTATGAAGGGGAAGAAGGCGTGACAATCGTGTACGGTAGCATGTATGGCAATACCGAGCAAATGGCAGAAGCGATTGCAGCCTCTTTGGCCGCAAACGGGGTGAAGAATATCGTCATGCACAATGTCAGCAAAAGCCCCGCATCTTATGTATTGAAAGATATTTTCAAGTTTAAAGGCTTGATTATCGGTAGCCCGACTTACAGCAACCGCCTTTTCCCTGAAATCGAATCGATTCTGGATAAGATCGAAACACGTGAAGTGAAACATCGTCTTTACGGCTATTTCGGCTCTTTCACTTGGGCGGGAGCTGCAGTGAAGAACTTGGCGGCATTCGGTGAGAAGATGAAATGGGAAGTTGTGGGGGCTCCGGTTGAACAGAAACAAGCTCTGAAAGCTGATAAGTATGAAGAATGCTGGGCTTTGGGAGAAGAAATGGCCAGGAAATTGAAAATAAAGAATTGAGGATTGAAAATTCTTGGTCGTAAAGAATAAAGATATTACTTTTAGGAACGAAAGAACTAAATTAAAAAAGCGTATGAGACTAATTATTGAACCTAATTACGAGCAACTCTCAAAGTGGGCTGCTAATTATGTGGCTGCCAAGATTAAGAAGGCGAATCCTACGGCAGAGAAACCATTTGTATTGGGCTTGCCTACCGGCTCTTCTCCCCTGGGCATGTACAAGAATCTGATCGAACTGAACAAACAGGGTGTGATCTCTTTCCAGAATATCATAACTTTCAATATGGACGAATATGTAGGTTTGCCGAAAGACCATCCTGAAAGCTATCATTCTTTCATGTGGAATAACTTTTTCAGCCATATCGACATCAAGCCGGAGAATGTGAACATCCTGAATGGAAACGCAGAAGATCTGGAAGCCGAATGTGCCGCTTACGAAGCAAAGATGAAAGCTGTCGGCGGCGTGGACCTGTTCCTGGGCGGCATCGGTCCTGACGGGCATATCGCTTTCAACGAACCGGGTTCTTCTTTGTCTTCCCGTACCCGTGTCAAGTCTTTGACTACCGACACGATCATCGCCAATTCCCGTTTCTTCGACAACGATGTCAACAAAGTCCCGAAGACTTCCGTCACGGTCGGCGTTGCTACGGTATTGGATGCGAAAGAGGTGCTGATCATGGTGAACGGCCACAACAAGGCTCGCGCTTTGCAGCAGGCTGTAGAAGGCGCGGTAAACCAGATGTGGACTATCACGGCTTTGCAGATGCACCCGAAGGGGATTATTGTTGCCGACGAGGCTGCTTGCGCAGATCTTAAAGTCGGTACATACAACTATTTCAAAGATATTGAGAAAGACAATCTTTGTCCCTGCTCTTTATTGAAGTGATTTTTTTTATTCATAATAGTTTTGATTTAACATCGGAAGGCTGTATCTGCGATAGATGCAGCCTTTTTTATTGGTTGAACATGTCTTTGTTATAGAAGTTCATGATTGAAATCAGTTGATTGTGGGCGATTTGTGCGGGGCTGTCGGGGTTCAGGTCCATCGCCGTAAGGTAGTTGTTCAGGGCTTGCCGGATATCCCCTTTTTTGCGGTAGGCATTGCCGCGTAAGTAATACGCTTCATCCGAAAAAGCGTTTTTTTCTATGTATTCGTCCAACAAACGGATTGCTTCATCTGTTTTACCGTCGGTAATGAGTTGTTTAATAGTTTCCATTTCGAGATTTATGATTTATAATTTATGAATTATAGATGCCGATTTGGGCAGATAAAGTGCAAATTTAAATCATAAATCATAAATGATAAACCATAAATCGTGGATTTTGTGTAAGTTTGCACCCGATTTCAAAAAGATAAGACGTTATTATGCAAAAGAATCTGGTAATAGTGGAGTCACCCGCTAAGGCAAAAACCATTGAAAAGTTCCTCGGAAAAGATTATAAGGTTATGTCGAGCTATGGTCATATCCGCGATCTGAAGACGAAAGAGTTTAGTATTGACATCGAACATGATTATGCTCCGCAGTACGTGATACCGGCCGACAAGAAGAAGTTGGTCAGCGAACTGAAGTCCGAAGCCAAGTCGGCCGGACAGGTATGGCTCGCTTCCGATGAGGACCGTGAGGGAGAAGCCATATCCTGGCACTTGTATGAAGTGCTGGGTCTGAAACCTGAAAATACCAAACGTATCGTCTTTCATGAAATTACCAAGAATGCCATTCTGCATGCAATTGAAACTCCGCGCGATATCAATATTAACCTGGTGAACGCCCAACAGGCACGCCGTGTGCTGGACCGTATCGTGGGGTTCGAACTTTCGCCGATTTTGTGGCGTAAGGTAAAACCGGCTTTATCGGCCGGGCGTGTGCAGTCGGTCGCTGTGCGTCTGATTGTGGAACGGGAGCGGGAGATCAATGAATTTGTAAGCGAAGCGGCTTTCCGTGTGATTGCCAATTTTATCCTGCCGGACGGGACAACGGTGTTGAAGGCCGAGCTGAACCGCCGCTTGAAAGACAAGAAAGAGGTGGAAGCCTTTTTGGAATCCTGTAAGAATGCTTCGTTTACGATTGACGATATCACGACGAAACCGGTAAAAAAATCGCCGGCACCTCCTTTTACGACTTCCACTTTGCAGCAGGAAGCGGCTCGTAAGTTAGGATACTCCGTGTCGCAGACGATGATGATCGCACAGCGTTTATATGAATCCGGGTTGATTACTTATATGCGTACCGACTCCGTGAACCTGAGTGACCTGGCGTTAGGTACGGCAAAAGAAGCTATTTTCGAAACATACGGTGAGAAATATTATAAGTTCCGCCAATACCATACCAAGAGTAAGGGGGCGCAGGAAGCGCACGAAGCGATTCGTCCGACTTATATCAGCAATGTGGAGGCAGGAAGCTCTCCGCAGGAAAAGAAATTGTATGAACTGATCCGTAAACGTACGATCGCTTGCCAGATGGCGGATGCCGAATTGGAACGCACGACTATTTCGGTCGGTATCAGCGGACAGACGGAACGTTTTGTCGCTGTCGGCGAAGTGATCAGTTTCGAAGGTTTCCTCCAGGTCTACATGGAAAGCAATGACGACGATGTGGAGAAAGAACAGGAAAACGGCCTGCTTCCTCCGGTAAAGCTTCATGAGGCATTGGCGTTGAAAGATATCGTGGCAACGGAACGTTTCACGCAGCGTCCTCCGCGCTATACGGAAGCCAGTCTGGTTCGGCGCCTGGAAGAACTGGGGATCGGACGTCCGTCTACCTATGCACCGACTATCCAGACGATCCAGAACCGCGAATATGTGGTGAAAGGAGATAAGGAGGGGGCGGAACGTACTTATACGGTTGTTTCGCTGTCCAAGGGAAAGATCAAGGAGACGGAGAAGACCGAGATCGTCGGGGCCGACCGCAATAAACTGATGCCGACCGATATCGGTACGGTGGTAAACGACTTCCTGATGGAGTATTTTCCGGATGTGCTGGACTACAACTTTACGGCCAGCGTTGAAAAGGAATTCGACTCGGTTGCCGAAGGCGAACTGGTCTGGACGAAGGCTATCGATAAATTCTATAAGATTTTCCATCCGATCGTCGAGGCCACGGCTGCCGTTAAGACCGAACATAAGGTAGGGGAGCGCGAACTCGGCATCGATCCGAAGAGCGGCAATCCGGTATTTGTAAAGATCGGCCGTTATGGGCCTGTCGTTCAGATCGGAGTTGCCCATGCCGACAACAAAGAGGCGCCGAAACCTCAGTTCGCCTCTCTGATGAAAGGCCAGTCCATCGATACGATCACATTGGAAGAGGCTCTGAAACTCTTCGACCTTCCCCGTACGGTCGGCGAATATGAAGGCAAGGTGATGGTGGCTGCTGTCGGCCGTTTCGGGCCGTTTATCCGTCATGACGGTAAATTTGTCTCTATCCCGAAAGATTTGAATCCGCTGACGATCACGGCTGAGGAAGCAATCGCCCTGATCGATGGTAAAAGGGAAAAAGACGAACAGCGTTTTATCAAGAAGTTCGAAGAAGATCCGGAGATGGAAATACTGAAAGGTCGTTTCGGCCCTTATATTTCTTATCAGAAAGCGAACTATCGTATTCCGAAGACGGTAACCGATCCGACTGCCTTGACGTTGGAAGATTGCAAGAAGATCATAGCCGAGGCAGGAGAAAAACCGGCAGCAAAGAAGACAACGCGCAAAAAGAAAGCCTGATAAAAGTCGGGCCGATCGTTCCTGGGGATAGATCAGTTCATCATTTGCCGGGAGTTGTTACTGCCCATCGAATCAGCAGTATTAAAAAAAACGGTGCCTGTCGTTTCTTCAAAAGACGGGCACCGGTTGCCGAATAGATGCCTACCTTTTTCCTGTTAGGCTATAGGCTTTTTGCGAATAGGTTATAGCCTTTTTGCGGACAGGCTATAGGTTGTATTTTTTTAGCCTATAACCTATATTCTATGGGGCAGGGACCCTTGATACCTTATACATCTATCCCCGTAAACTCTTTCAGCGCATAGCCGATCAGGAAACTTAAAGTGGCAACGCTGAAACTCAAAACTGCCATTTCAGTGAACCGCTTGCGGAAACTTTCGCTTCTGGCTACGGAATAGTAGTAGTTGAACAAGGCGATAATCAATAGGGCGGAAAGCAACATAATGCCTAATGCCGCCAATACGTTGCTGATGAAGATAAAGGGAGCTACCAGCGCGATGACGGTGAAAATATAAGCTATCCCCGTGTAGATAGATGCTTTTACTGGATGTTTCCCTTCTCCGCCGCCTTCGGATTTTGTGGATAGATATTCTGATGAAGCCATTGAAAGTGCTGCCGCAATCCCTGTGATGCTGCCGGTCAAAGCGATCAGTTTCGAATCGCTAAGGGCCAGCGTGAAACCTGCCAGCGCACCGGTGAATTCCACTAAGGCGTCATTCAGTCCTAACACTACGGAACCCATATATTCAAGTCTTTCCTCGTTAATCAGGGCAATGAGTTTTTCTTCATGCTCGTCTTCGTCTTTGGCAATCTGGAGTAGATCCGGATAGTCCTGATAGGCGGCATATCCGTTTTTTGCACCTTCCTCGCTGCCTTCCATTAGCTTGATGGCAAAAGTGATGCCTAATATGCGGGCCAGGAGGTAATATTTCAGGACTCTCCACGTATAAGGGGCGACCTCCCGTCCGGTATATTTCTTCAAGATTCCGTAATGTCCTTTTTCATCGGCTGAAATACGGAGCAGCACGTTCCGGTTACCCGGATCTTTCTCGATTGCCGCCAGTTTCGTATAAACAATGCTCTCCGTGATTTCATTGCGCTGAAACCGAAGGAGGGCATCGTATGTTTGTTGATTTATGTTCATGATCGCTTATTACATTCTTTCCGGAACCTCTATCCCCAGTAACGACATGGCCGATTTAACGATTTTGGCTACGTTGGCGGAGAGGACAAGGCGGAATATCTTCACTTCCTCGTTTTCTTCGCGGAGGATAGAGAAATCGTGGTAGAACTGGTTGTATTCCTTGACCAGGTCGTACGTGTAGTTGGCGATGAGGGCGGGACTGTATTCCTTTCCTGCTTCGCGAACGACAGAAGCATAGTCGGCTATCATCTGGATCAGGTTTTCTTCCTTCTCGGAGATCGTAGTCGTTGTCGGCAGTTGTCCGGGTAAGACGATGCCCTGTTCGGCGGCTTTACGT
This sequence comes from uncultured Parabacteroides sp., assembly GCF_902493135.1. Taxonomy (GTDB): domain Bacteria; phylum Bacteroidota; class Bacteroidia; order Bacteroidales; family Tannerellaceae; genus Parabacteroides. The sequence continues at coordinate 21,148 of NZ_CABUOD010000031.1, read as the reverse complement.
AAAACGGAACGGATGCGGGCGTATGTGTATTGGATGAACGGACCGGTATTACCGTTGAAGTCGATCGATTCCTTCGGGTTGAAGGTCATGTTCTTGCGCGGGTCCACTTTCAGGATGAAGTATTTCAGGGAACCGAGGCCGACCATACGTGCGATGGCTTCGGCTTCTTCCGGTGTCATTTCGTCCACTTTGCCCAGCTCCTGCGAGATTTCGCGGGCTGTACCCACCATCTCTTCCATCAGGTCGTCGGCATCGACAACCGTTCCTTCGCGGCTTTTCATCTTGCCTTCCGGCAGTTCGACCATGCCGTAAGAGAAATGTACGAGGCCTTTGCCGAACTCGAAACCCAATTTATCCAACAGGATGGACAATACCTGGAAATGGTAGTTCTGTTCGTTTCCCACCACATAGATCATTTTGTTGATCGGATAGTCGTCGAAACGCAATTTGGCAGTTCCGATATCCTGTGTCATGTAGACGGAGGTACCGTCGGCACGGAGCAACAGTTTTTCATCCAGGCCGTCTTTGGTCAGGTCTGCCCATACGGAACCGTCTTCACGGCGGTAGAAGATGCCTTTGTCGAGTCCTTCCAGCACTTTGCCCTTGCCTTCCAGGTAGGTCTGTGATTCGTAATAGATCTTGTCGAAGTCTACGCCCATCATTTTGTAGGTCTCGTCGAATCCGGCGTACACCCAGCTGTTCATCATTTCCCAGAGAGCGCGTACTTCCTTGTCGCCCGCTTCCCATTTGCGAAGCATTTCGCGTGCTTCGGCCATCAGGGGAGAAGCGGCTTCGGCCTCCTCTTTCGTCATGCCTTTCGCTTCGAGGGCGGCAGTCTCTTCTTTCAGCTTGTTGCTGAAAAGAACGTAGAAGTCGCCGATCAGGTGGTCGCCTTTCTTGCCGGCCGTTTCGGGAGTCACGCCGTTGCCCCATTTCTGCCAGGCGAGCATGGACTTGCAGATATGGATACCGCGGTCGTTTACGATGTTCGTCTTTACCACTTTATTACCGTTCGCTTTCATGATCTCGGACAGGCTGTAGCCCAACAGGTTGTTGCGCACGTGACCGAGGTGGAGCGGTTTGTTGGTGTTGGGGGAAGAATATTCGATCATGACCAGCGGGGATTGTTCCGTTACAGGAATGATCCCGTATGATGGTTGTCCGTTGATTCCGTTTAATAAATCGATCCAGCAGGCACAGGCGACGGTCAGGTTGAGGAATCCTTTGATTACATTGAATTCGGCTACTGCCGGTTCGTGCCGGAGCAGGTATTCGCCAATTTCCCGGGCTGTCTGTTCCGGTGATTTCTTCGACATGCGGAGGAAGGGGAAAACTACCAGAGTCAGATGTCCTTTGAACTCTTTCTTTGTCTTTTGCAGTTGTACCTGGTTGGCGGCCACATCGGCGCCATACAGTTCTTTTATGCCGGCAATGATCGCACCGGTAATCTGTTGTTCGATAAGCATATTCGTTTAGTATATGTTCGGATTTATTTTGCCGCAAAGGTACGGGTTTATTTTGTAAAAACCATAGGATCGGTATGAGTAAGGGAAGACATAACTATGATTTGATAAAGTGGCCGGTATGCAATAAAAAAGGCACCTCATTTACGGGATGCCTTTTTTATTATAAGAGTGTAAGACTAATTTACTTGATAATTTCTGTCAATTCGGCGCCAGCTTTAAATTTAACTGATTTACGTGCCGGAATTTCGATTGGTTGTTTAGTCTTCGGGTTAACGCCTTTGCGTGCAGATTTTTCAGCAACAGAGAAAGAACCAAAACCTAAAAGGGCAACTTTGCCGCCTTCTTTTAATTCGCTGGATACTGTTTCAACAAAAGCTTCTACAGCTTTCTTTGCATCAACTTTGCTTAAACCGGATTTTTCGGCTACAGCATTGATAAATTCTGTTTTGTTCATGATGGTTTGATAATTAATATATTAAACAATTTTTGTGATAGCCTAAAAAGTCGGTGTCAAATGTAATTCTATTTTAATATATCGCAAAGAAAAAAAGAGTTTTTTTTATTGATTTACTATGTTTTAGTGCTGTTTTTTCAGAAAACTACCAAAATATATATACCTTTGTCCTTAAATTGATAAATATATGATGAATCAAAATAGTTCGGGATTCCTGAGCAGTATCCCGATGGTTACGAAAAACCTTATCATTATCAACCTGTTGTTTTGGGTAGCGAGCCTTGTTTTACCTAAAGTCGGGATTGATTTAGTCCAGTTATTCGGACTGCATTTTCCGGGTGTGAAGGATTTCTATCCGTTCCAGTTCGTCACCTATATGTTCATGCATGACACCCATTCGTTCGCACACGTGTTCTTCAATATGTTCGGCGTGTATATGTTCGGGCGCGTGCTGGAGAATGTCTGGGGGCCGAAACGCTTCCTTATCTTTTATATGGTGACGGGGATCGGTGCAGGTATCACGCAGGAGTTGGTTTGGCTGTATTCCGTCCATTCTTTTGCAAGTGCGAACGGGGTGACTTTGGCGCAGTTGGTGGCGGGAGATCCTTCGTTGAACTATCTGATTACGATCGGCGCTTCAGGTTCCGTATTCGGTATTTTGCTGGCGTTTGCCATGCTGTTCCCGAATGTACCGCTTTATCTGATGTTCATCCCGATTCCTATCAAAGCCAAGTACTTCGTGATTTTTTACGGATTGGCCGAATTATTTATGGGTGTCGCTAACAACGGCGGCGATTCCGTGGCGCATTTTGCACACTTGGGCGGTATGCTTTTCGGTTATTTCCTGGTACGGTATTGGAAAAAGAAAGATATAGGCAATGGGCGATATTTTTACTAATCTCAAACGGACTTTCAATTCCGGTAACATCCTGGCGAAACTGATCTATATCAATGTCGGGCTGTTTGTTATCATACGGTTGGCAAGTGTGATTCTGATGCTGTTCAACCTGAGCGGTTTCCCGTTTTTGCAGTATCTGCAGATGCCTTCGTCTCCCGAATTGCTGCTGTACCGGCCGTGGACGATCATCACTTATATGTTCACGCATTTCGACTTCCTGCATATTCTGTTTAACATGCTGTGGTTGTACTGGTTCGGCGGTTTGTTCCTTACTTTCTTCAGTGAGCGGCAATTAGGCGGTTTGTATCTGTTAGGAGGCATTGCCGGAGCGGTCCTGTTCCTGGTGGCGTACAACATATTCCCTTATTTCCGTACCGTTGCCGCCTATAGCTATTTGATGGGAGCGTCGGCTTCGGTCATGGCCATTGTGTTTGCCGTCTCTTTCTACCGGAAAGATTTGGAGATCGGCCTGTTCCTGATCGGAAGGATCAAGTTGATTTACCTGGCCCTGTTTACATTTGTGATCGACTTGCTGGCCATTACATCGACGAATGCCGGCGGTCATATCGCCCATATCGGCGGAGCGTTGTTCGGTATCTGGTTCGCCGCCCGGATCAAGGAAGGCAAAGACTTGACGGCTCCGATGAACCGCCTGCTCGACCGGGTGGCGAATCTGGGAAAACGGAAACCCAAGATGCGTGTGACCTATAAACGCCCGGAGACCGATTATGAATATAATGCCCGCAAACAACGGGAAACAGCCGATCTGGATGCAATATTGGACAAATTGAAACGTTCCGGTTACGAAAGCCTTTCGGCAGAAGAAAAGAAAAAACTATTTGATGCCAGCAAAAAATGAGCGAACGGTTTAAAGCGATCAGGATTCTGTTTAAATCTGTAGTCGGTACTGCCAATGTGGTAGTCATCCTGCTATTCATTGCTTCTGCCTTTTCGGACCGGATTTCGCCGGATAGGAGTGTATTCTTCTCTTATCTTGGGTTGGGATTTCCTGTGTTCTGCGTTTTGAACCTCTGTTTTATTATTTATTGGTTGTTCCTTAGGGAATGGCGGTTCGTCTTGATCGGGTTATGTTCGTTCCTGCTTTGCAGGGGACCTGTAAGCCGCTATTTCCCTTTCCACGACAGGGTGGGCGATATTCCGAAAGAGAACGTGTTGAAAGTTTTGACTTATAATGTCATGGGATTCGGTTATAAAGGTCATACGGAAGATTCTCCGAATCCGATCCTGCGTTATATTGCGAATTCCGGCGCGGATATCGTATGTCTGCAGGAATATGCGGTCGGTACTTCCAAGAACTTTTTAACGAATCAGAAGATCGCCGATGCGTTGAAGATGTACCGGTATCGCTCCGTTATTCCGGTCGGTACTTCCGGTACGCTCAAATTCAATATCGCCGTGTTTTCCAAATATCCGATCTCCAAATCCCGTAAGATCAAGTATGGGAGTTCTTTTAACGGCTCGTCCATCCATGAACTGGATATAAACGGAAAGAAACTGACCTTGATCAATAACCACCTGGAGTCTTTCAAGCTGACGATGGAGGACCGGAGCCATTATTCCGCCTTTATCAAGAACCTGAATTCCGAGACCCTCGACGGTTTGAGAAGTTCCATCGAACAGAAGTTGGGGCCGGCCTTCCGGATACGTGCCCGCCAGGCGAGAGCTGTCGCCGAGGAAATTAAAAAGATCGATACCGATTATATATTGGTTTGCGGTGACTTCAACGATACGCCGATTTCCTATGCCCATCGTACGATCCAAGGGCCGCTGAAGGATGCCTATGCCGCTTCCGGCCGTGGTGTCGGGGTCACTTATAATGAAAACTTCTTCTGGTTCCGGATCGACAACATCCTGCATTCCGACAACATGAAACCGATCAACTGCACGGTCGACAAGGTGCGCTACTCCGACCACTATCCGCTGTGGTGCTATTTGCAGTTGAAAATGGACAAATGACAATGAATATAGTTTTTATCCTGATTAATGATATAATTTATTCAATAATGAAAGTTGTGGCAGGTATTGTCGATTCTTGATTTTTTTCATATCTTACCAGCCTAATTAAATTCAGTCGATCATGACAAGCACAATCTTTCTTACAGTGGCCGTTGTTGCTACGGCGATCTTTCTGATCCAGTTTGTTGTTTCCATCTTTTTTGGTGACATCGATACGGATGTCGATATGGATACCGATATCGGCAGTGTTCTTTCTTTTAAGGGGCTGACGCATTTCTGTATCGGTATGGGTTGGTACATGTATATCACACAGGGGACGGATATCCCGTCTTATGTGACCGGTATTCTGGTAGGACTTGTCTTTGTGCTGGTTCTCTGGTATCTGTATAAGAAAGCCTGGCAATTGCAGAAGGAGAATAAGCCGGAGAAGCCGGAAGCTTTGTTGGGGCGTGAGTGCACGATCTATACGCATGACGGAGATCGCTATATCGTGCAGATTGCCGTCAACGGCGCCTTGCGTGAGATGGATGTCCGCTCGCTTGAGGGCCGGAAATACCAGACCGGCGACAGGGTTGCGATTGTCAAGGTAGAATCGGGAATTATGTATATTCAGTAAATAACAAATCTATTTAAAATTATGACACAGGAGATGTTAATCATGGTCGCTATACTGGTTGTAGTGGTCATTGTTTCGTTTATCGGCATCCTTTCGCGCTACCGGAAATGTAAGAGTGATGAGGTGTTGGTTGTGTATGGTAAGACTTCAGGGGATAAGTCTGCCAAACTTTATCATGGCGGCGCTGCTTTCGTATGGCCGATCATTCAAGGGTACGAATTCCTCTCCATGAAACCTTTGCAGATCGATTGCAAGTTGACCGGCGCTTTGTCTGCCCAGAATATCCGTGTGGACGTGCCGACAACCATTACGGTCGCCATCAGTACGGATCCCGAAGTGATGCAGAACGCAGCCGAACGTTTGCTGGGGTTGCAGTCGGAAGACAAACAAAACCTGATTACGGATGTCGTCTATGGGCAGATGCGTCTGGTGATTGCCGACATGACGATCGAGGAGTTGAACTCCGACCGTGATAAATTCCTGTCCAAGGTACGCGAGAATATCGATACGGAACTCCGCAAGTTCGGTCTTTATCTGATGAATATCAATATCAGTGATATTCGTGATGCCGCCAACTATATCGTCAACCTCGGTAAAGAAGCGGAAAGCAAGGCCTTGAACGAGGCACAGGCCAACATCGAAGAACAGGAAAAGTTGGGAGCCATCAAGATTGCCAACCAGATCAAGGAACGTGAGACAAAGGTCGCCGAAACCCGCAAGGACCAGGATATCGCCATTGCCGAAACCAAGAAGCAGCAGGAAATCTCGGTGGCCAATGCCGATAAGGACCGTATCTCCCAGGTTGCCATCGCCAATGCCGAAAAGGAATCGCAGGTGGCAAAAGCGGAAGCCGAGAAGAATATCAATATAGAGAAAGCCAATACGGAAAAGGAAAGCCGTATTGCCGAACTGAACTCCGACATGGAAATCAAGAAGGCCGATGCGGAGAAGAAAGCCGCTATCGGACGAAATGAAGCCGGCAAGGATATCGCGCTTTCTAATTCCGAACTTGCCGTGACGCAGGCGGATGCCGATAAGAAAGCCGGTGAAGCCGCCGCCCGTTCGGAAGCCTCTGTGCAGGCCGCACGCGAGATAGCCCAGAAGGAGGTGGAAGAGGCTAAAGCCAGAAAAGTCGAATCGGCCCTGAAAGCTCAAAAGATCGTCCCCGCCGAAGTGGCAAAGCAGGAAGCCATCCTGCAGGCCGATGCCGTTGCCGAAAAGACCATCCGTGAGGCCGAAGCACGTGCAAAAGCCTTGCTGGCGCAGGCCGAAGCCGAAGCCTCTGCCATCCGCATGAAACTGGAAGCCGAGGCTGACGGTAAGAAGAAGTCGTTGCTGGCCGAAGCCGACGGTTTCCGGGCGATGGTCGAAGCTGCCGAATCGAATCCGGCGATTGCGATCCAGTACAAGATGGTCGACCAGTGGAAAGAGATCGCAGGCGAACAGGTTAAGGCGTTCGAACGTATCAACCTCGGCAATATTACGGTATTCGATGGCGGAAACGGCGCTACCGGCAACTTCCTGAACCAACTCGTGAAGACGGTCGCTCCGAGCCTCGGCGTATTGGATAAGCTGCCGATCGGCGAAACCGTCAAGAACATCATCAAGCCGGACGAGAAAGGAAAGGATGATCCGGCTCCTACCTTATAATATATGAAAAGTTCCCCTGTAAGGAAACCGTAGTTTCTCTATAGGGGAACTTTTGTTTCATGCCTATGGAACTTTTGTTTCATGCGGGTGAAACTTTTGTCCCATGCTTATGGAACCGACCCTTCATGCTATAGTTCCGCCTCGTTCACTGCATCCAGGATATCGGCGAACAGGTTCTCGACGAAGAAGAACGTGGCATTGCAGAACAGCTTCGGGTCCTTGATCAATGCGACCGTATTGCTGTTGCCATTGCCGGCGATCACGCTTTCTGCCGGATAGGTCTTGAACTTCTTGTTGTTCTCAGGATCGTATTGATAAACGATGTTGCTTACTTCTGCCGAGTAACTGTTGTCGTGGCAGCTGATCTTCATCTTGTATTTGATGATCGTCTTGTCCGTATCGTCCAGCAGCATCTCGACTTTGGATGCAACATTGATAGTCCCTTTGGACTTCTTGGAGTTGACATTCGACAGGAATACATCCTTCGCATAGCTTTTCTTCGCCCATCGGTTGATGACTTCGAATATCTGATCCTGGCTCATATCGTTCACATGGACGGTGTCGTGATAGCATACCTTCCCGTTTTTCATCGGGGCGCACTCGTCGACTTCGCCTTTATGCCCCTGTGCCATTGCCAGCGCAGGGAGCATGATTAATAGAAGGAAAAACAACTTTTTCATCATCCTGGCTATTTCATCCATACATTTACGATTTCACCGATAACGGTCATCTGCCGGCCTTCCGCCGTTTCGCCCTGCTTGCGGCAGTCGATGATCAGCCAGGCTTCCCCGCTTTCGCCTTTCTTGAAGAAAGACAGGCTGTAGGTGCCGTTGTTACCTATTTCTTTATAGACAGGGCTGTCTTGGCTGATGGCGATCGAGGCGATCGATTTGCCGAACATATTGCCCGTGCCTTTCCATTCGGCGGATGTCTCTTTGGTGTCCGGTTTGCCGGCGGATGCGACCTGCATATCGCTTTCCGGCAACATCTGTAATAAGGTAGACGGAACTTTGTCGGCGGCAAAAGCCACATATCCTTCTTTTGCCGGAACAGGAGTTGCCGGTTGTACGGCTTGTGCCGGCGTCACAGTCCGTGCCGGCGTGACCGGAGTGGCCGGAGCTACGTCGGCGGCTGCTTGCACGCCTAAAGCGGCAGAGGCGGAGGCGAACATCTCATCCATGAAGTCGACCGTCTTTCTACGGAACTTGCCGTTGCCCCGGTTCAGTTTGGTTTTATCCTTGTTCAGGCAATATTTATCTGTGATCCACTCTTCGGCAGTGTATTTTTCCGGTTCGCGCTGGTAAGAGACATTATATTCGTAGCGGATACCGGCCACTTTCATGATACATTTCCGGTTCTCGCATTCCATCGTGACGCGATAGTTCATTTCCGTACGGTCCAAGGAGAGGGCCGTATTCTGGAACACTAAGTTGGCTTGTCCAACTGCGGCGATGTCGCCTTTCGCCTTGTCGGAGTAGACAACGCGGTTGCCGTCTTCACGGAAGAAACCGTCCGCCCAGCCCAACATCCTGTCATATACTTCATCTTTTGAAAAAGAAGGAGCGTTTATCTCTTTTGTGAATACTACTTTGCCATTCTCGACGGGAACGGCTCCGGCTAAATACTTGGAATCGTCCTGAGCCCAGAGCAGGGTCGGGATAAATAGCGCTAATAATAAAAGTTGCTTCATGGTTATTCTTGACTTATGTTTTTTTACGGGCAAAGATATATAATTGTGGCTGAAATAAACTAAGAGTGTGACAAATAAATTAATCTAATTACTGTTGGACAAAGAAAAAAAGCCTATATTTGCACCCTGTGAAAAAACGAATAATAACATAAACATAAGATTCAAATGCAAAACAAAGGATTTGTAAAGGTCTTTGCGGTGTTACTTACGCTTGTCTGTATGTTTTATCTGTCATTCTCGTTCGTGACAAGACATTACAACAGTAAAGCCGCTGAGTATGCAGGTGGAGATCCGGTAAAAGAGAGTTCTTATTTGGACTCGTTATCTACTCAGAAGGTATGGCTGGGCTATACGCTCAAGCAGTGCCGTGAAATGGAAATTAGTTTAGGACTTGACTTGAAGGGCGGTATGAACGTCGTTCTGGAATTGAATGTGGCTGATGTGATCCGCTCGCTTTCAAACAACAACCAGGATGAGAATTTCAACAAAGCATTGGATTTGGCCTATGCTCACCAGGCTACAAGTCAGAAGGACTTTATTGATCTCTTTGCAGACGAGTATAAGAAGTTGGATAATGGCGCACGTTTATCCGCCATATTCAGTACTTTCGAATTGAAAGACAAAATCACTCCGCAGAGTTCGGACGCACAGGTGATCGCCGTGTTGAAGGAAGAGCTGAAGAGCGCTATCGATAATTCATTTAACGTTTTGCGTACCCGTATCGACCGTTTCGGTGTGGTATCCCCGAACATCCAGCGTCTGGAAACTGCCGGCCGTATCCTGGTTGAACTTCCGGGCGTGAAAGAACCTGAACGTGTGCGTAAATTGTTGCAGGGCAGTGCCAACCTCGAATTCTGGGAAACGTACAACTTGCCGGAAATCTACCAGCAGCTGGTTGCTGCCGATAATATGTTGGCTACACTCCTGAAATCGGACGATGCCGCCGCCGACGGTTCGGAAACTGCTGCTGCGGAAGCAACGGGAGAAGTGGTTGCCGACAATGCTGCGGCCGAAACGACCAACGACGCAGATTCTTTGCTGGCCAAGATCGGTGAAGACAAGCCGGAAGCACAGGCTGCCAAGAGCATGGAAGAATTCGCAAAGCAACATCCGTTGTTTGCCGTCCTGCAGATCAACCAGTATAACGGACAGTTGGCATCCGGCCCGGTTGTCGGTATTGCCGATAAGAAAGATATTGCCAAGATCAACGAATACCTGAACATGAAGCAGGTGAAAGATATCCTGCCGCGTAACCTTTCTTTGAAATGGGGCGTAAAGGCTATCGACGACAAAGAACAATATTTCTACTTGTATGCGATCAAGATGACGAACCGCGACGGTACGCCTGCTTTGGGCGGCGATGTTGTCACGGATGCTAATGCCGACTTCGTCCAGCAGGCCGGCCGTTCCGAACAGCAGGTCAGCATGACCATGAATGCGGAAGGCGCTAAGGCATGGGCTCGCCTGACAAAAGAAAACATCGGTAAAGCGGTTGCCATCGTTCTCGACGATATGGTTTATTCCGCTCCGAACGTGCAGGTGGAAATCACCGGCGGACGTTCCCAGATCACAGGCCACTTCACTCCGGAAGAAGCGAAGGACTTGGCTAACGTGTTGAAATCAGGTAAGATGGCTGCTTCTGTAAGTATCGTGCAGGAAGACGTTGTCGGACCGTCTCTGGGTCAGGAAGCTATCAATTCCGGTGTGATTTCGTTTGCATTGGCATTGGTGCTGTTGATGTTCTACATGTGTGCTTTCTACGGCGTCATTCCGGGGCTGATAGCCGACGGCGCTTTGGTGTTGAACATCTTCTTCACAATGGGTATCCTTGCCTCATTCCAGGCCGTTCTTACATTGCCGGGTATTGCCGGTATGGTGTTGACATTAGGTATGGCCGTCGATGCCAACGTGTTGATCTACGAACGTACGAAAGAAGAGCTTCGTGCCGGTAAATCGTTGAGCAAGGCAATTGCCGATGGGTATGGAAATGCATTCTCCGCCATCTTCGACTCCAACTTGACGTCTATCATCACGGGTGTCGTATTGTTCTACTTCGGTACAGGTCCTATCCGTGGTTTTGCCACGACGATGATTATCGGTTTGATCGCATCCTTCCTGACGGCTGTCTTCCTGACGCGTATCGTCTATGAAGCGCTGCTGGCTAAAGATAAACTGAAGAACGTGACCTTTACGACTTCTATCACGAAAGACCTGTTGACGAATCCGAAGATCAACTTCCTGGCTGCCCGTAAGGTGGGCTATCTGATTCCGGCCGCTATCATCGTGTTAGGTGCGATCTCCATGTCTACTATCGGTTTGAACAACGGTATCGACTTCACCGGTGGACGTAACTATGTGATCCGCTTCGACCAGGATGTGAAGACGGACGAAGTCCGCAATATGCTGGATGCCCAGCTGGACGGTTCCGTAAGCGTTATCCAGATCGGTACTCCCGACCAGGTGCGCGTTTCTACCAACTATAAGATCGACGACAACGATCCGGCTATCGACCAGGAAATCGAAAATAAATTGTTTGAAGGTGTCAAGTCATTGCTTCCGGCAGGTACGACGCTGGATCAGTTCACAGGACAGTATATCCAGAGTTCGCAGAAAGTGGGACCGAGCATGGCAGACGATATCAAGAATGCTGCCTTCCTCGCAGTTGTATTCGCCATGTTCTGTATGGCAGCTTACATCCTGCTCCGTTTCCGCGACATTTCGTTCTCGGTCGGTGCATTCGCTTCCGTTGCGGTCACGACCTTGTGTATTATTTCATTCTACACATTGCTTTGGAAGGTATTGCCGTTCTCTATGGAAGTCGATCAGACCTTCATCGCGGCTATCCTGACAATCATCGGTTACTCTATCAACGATACCGTGGTTGTGTTCGACCGTATCCGTGAGACGATCGGCCTGTATCCGAAGCGCGACCGTTACCAGGTGATCAACGATGCGTTGAACTCCACTTTGTCTCGTACCTTCAATACATCCTTGACTACATTGGTAGTGGTATTGTGTATCTTCATCTTAGGTGGTGCGACGATCCGCAGCTTTACGTTCGCGATCCTGTTAGGTATCATTGTCGGTACATATTCTACTCTGTTCGTGGCAACTCCTATCGCATACGAATTGCAGAAGAAAAAGATCAATAAGAAAGCAGCTGCCGAAGCTGGTAAATAAGAATACATTCCAATCCGATAGAAAAGGGCTGTTCCCGTTGGGGGAATGGCCCTTTTTGTGCTTCTAAACATACCGGTGCCGGTTGGCAAGATGAAAGAGAATGCTTATCTTGTAGGCCTCTTACTTCTGTTATTTACTTACAGATTGTAAACAAACACCTTAAAATGTCATGTTATGGAAGTACGCCTGAGCAACCAATTGCCGGTTTATCCATCTTTTGTCCCCGGTATCCGCCGCGCTCCTGATCGCGGCTATTCGCTTACGCCTGCACAGACGGAGACGGCCTTGAAGAATGCGCTCCGTTATATTCCCGAAGAGTTGCATGAAGTGCTGGCTCCGGAATTTATGGAAGAGTTGATGACCCGCGGCCGTATTTACGGATACCGTTACCGGCCGGAGGGAGACCTGAAAGCAAAACCTGTCGATCAGTATAAAGGCCGGTGCCTGGAGGGAAAAGCCTTTCAGGTAATGATCGACAACAACCTCTGTTTCGATATCGCCCTTTATCCTTATGAGCTGGTTACATATGGCGAGACCGGACAGGTCTGCCAGAACTGGATGCAATACCGGCTGATCAAGCAATACCTCGAAATACTGACGAGCGAGCAGACACTTGTGATCGAGTCCGGACATCCGTTGGGACTGTTCCGTTCCAGGGCGGATGCACCCCGTGTGATCATAACCAATTCCATGATGGTCGGCATGTTCGACAACCAAAAGGACTGGCATATCGCCGCCCAGATGGGAGTGGCCAATTACGGGCAGATGACTGCCGGCGGCTGGATGTATATCGGTCCGCAGGGGATCGTGCACGGGACGTTCAATACCTTATTGAATGCCGGGCGGAAGAAATTGGGCATTCCGCAGGATCGGGACTTGCGCGGACATCTCTTTGTCTCTTCCGGTCTCGGAGGGATGAGCGGCGCACAACCGAAAGCCGCCGTTATCGCCGGTGCCGCCAGTATCATTGCCGAGGTGGACAGTTCCCGTATCGAAACCCGTTACTCGCAGGGATGGGTACAGCATGTGACCGGTGATAAAGCGGAGGCCTTCCGTAGGGCGCAGGAAGCGATGCAGGCAAAAGAACCGGTTTCGGTCGCTTATCATGGCAATATAGTCGATTTGCTGGAATTTGCCGAATCACAGGCGATCCGGATCGACTTGTTGAGCGATCAAACCTCTTGCCATGCCGTTTATGAAGGCGGTTACTGTCCGGCGGGTATTTCCTTTGCCGAACGAACGGAACTCCTTTCCCACGATATAGACCGTTTCCGTTGGCTGGTCGACCGGTCCCTGCACCGGCATTTTGCGGTAATCAAGAAATTGGTGGCTCGCGGCACTTACTTTTTCGATTACGGAAACTCGTTTATGAAAGCCATCTACGATGCCGGTGTAAAGGAAATCTCCCGGAACGGGATCGATGAGAAAGACGGCTTTATCTGGCCCTCCTACGTCGAAGATATCATGGGGCCGGAACTGTTCGACTATGGTTACGGGCCTTTCCGTTGGGTCTGTCTGAGCGGGAAACAGGAAGATCTGGCGAAGACCGACCGGGCAGCGATGGATTGTATCGATCCTGCCCGGCGCGGGCAGGACCGCGATAACTACAACTGGATTCGCGATGCCGGGAAGAACCGGCTTGTGGTGGGTACCCAGGCGCGTATCCTTTACCAGGATGCGGAAGGACGGCTGAAGATCGCACTCCGTTTCAACCGCATGGTGCGGGACGGAGAAGTCGGGCCGATCATGCTCGGACGCGACCATCATGATGTAAGCGGGACGGATTCGCCTTTCCGCGAAACGTCCAACATCTATGACGGGAGCAACGTCATGGCCGATATGGCCGTCCAATGTTTTGCCGGAAATGCGGCGCGGGGGATGAGCCTTGTCGCCCTTCATAACGGCGGCGGGGTCGGTATCGGTAAAGCGATAAACGGCGGCTTCGGGATGGTGCTGGACGGAAGTGAGCGGGTGGACGAGATCCTCCGTTCGGCCATGCTCTGGGATGTGATGGGAGGAGTGGCCCGCCGTTCATGGGCCCGGAATCCGAATGCCCTGGCGACCAGTGCCGCCTTTAACGAAAGCTATGGCGACCGGTATCACATCACACTGCCTTTCATACCGAAAGAAGATTTGATTCAAAATATAATACGTACCTCTTTAAAACACAAAGTATGAGTGCTTGGAGCAAAATAATGGAATGTGTCCCCAATTTCAGTGAGGGAAGGGATTTAGCGAAAATAGAAAAGATAGTGGATAAATTTCGTGCCAAAGCCGGTGTAAAGCTGTTGGATTACAGCAATGACGAGGATCATAACCGACTGGTCGTAACGGTAGTCGGCGAACCGGATGCCTTGAAGGACGCACTGCTCGAAGCCATCGGGCAGGCGGTCGAACTGATAGACCTCACGAAACATTCAGGGCAGCATCCCCGGATGGGAGCGGTCGACGTCGTTCCTTTTATCCCGATCAAAGGGTGTACGATGGATGAAGCGATTGCGCTCTCTAAGGAAGTCGGCGAGAAGGTGGCGGCTCTGTATCGCGTGCCGGTCTTCCTTTATGAGAAATCGGCTTCGGCCCCGCATCGGGAGAACCTGGCAGCTATCCGCAAAGGAGAATTTGAAGGAATGGCTGAAAAGATCAAGCTGCCGGAATGGAAACCGGACTTCGGGCCTGCCGAGCGGCATCCGTCGGCGGGGACCGTGGCGATCGGCGCCCGTATGCCGTTGGTGGCCTATAACGTCAATTTGGGTACGGCAAATCCGGAGATCGCGAACAGCATTGCCAAAAAGATCCGTTTCATAGGTGGCGGACTCCGTTACTGCAAGGCGATGGGAGTGGAATTGAAAGAACGCGGCATCGTGCAGGTTTCGATCAATATGACCGATTATACCCGTACCGCCCTCTACCGTGCTTTCGAGCTGGTGCGCATCGAGGCGCGTCGCTACGGCGTTCCGGTCGTCGGAAGCGAGATTATCGGGCTGGTCCCGATGGAGGCGTTGATCGATACGGCTTCTTACTATTTGGGACTGGAAGACTTTTCGATGGATCAGGTGTTGGAAGCCAGAATAATGGAATAGACTATGGAGGATGAAAAGATATTGATACGGAACGCATCGCAGGTGGTGACCTGTTCCGGTTTTGAAGCGAAGAAAGGCAAGGCCATGTCCGATGTCGGTGTGATCGAAGATGGGGCCGTTGCCGTATCGAACGGTATTATTACGCATGTGGGGCCGACCGAAGAAGTCCTCCGGCAAGTGGATGTTGAAGAGTATCTGGAAGTAAATGCTTGCGGGCGGGCGCTTCTGCCGGGGTTCGTGGATAGTCATACGCACTTTGTCTTCGGCGGTTACCGGGAAGAGGAGTTCTCCTGGCGGATGAAAGGCGACAGCTATATGTCGATCATGGAACGGGGAGGCGGGATCGTCAATACGATGAATGCGACGCGGAGCAGTAGCTACGATGATCTGTTCGGGGATGCATATGACCGTCTCGACTCTATGATGGACATGGGTGTGACTACCGTCGAAGGAAAGAGCGGGTACGGTCTCGATCTCGCCACGGAGCTGATCCAACTTCGCGTAATGAAAGAGCTTAATGACGACCATCCGCTGGATGTGGTCTCCACCTTCCTGGGGGCACATGCCGTTCCTCCCGAATTTGCGGGGCGTACGGATGCGTATGTCGACTATGTAATAGAAGAAGTGTTGCCGCATGTCCGTACAGAACGCTCCGTGACCTTTTGCGATGTCTTTTGCGAGCAAGGCGTTTTTTCGATCGAACAAAGTGAACGCCTGTTGAAGGCAGCCCGCAGCCAGCGTTTTAAACTTAAACTCCATGCCGACGAGATCGTGCCTTTTGGCGGGGCCGAGTTGGCAGTCCGCCTGAAAGCCGTGAGTGCCGATCATCTGTTGCATGTGTCCGATACCGGTATCGAGCGGTTGGCGCGTTCCGGCACGATCGCGACCTTGTTGCCGCTTACCGCCTTCTCACTGGGCGAACCGTATGCTCCGGGACGCCGGATGATAGACGCCGGTTGTGCCGTGGCGTTGGCTTCCGACCTGAATCCCGGAAGTTGTTTCTCCTGCTCGATCCCGCTGTTGTTCGCCCTCGCCTGCATCCAGATGAAGATGACTCCTGAAGAGGCTTTGACCGCCCTTACGATCAATGGAGCCGCAGCCCTTGGGCGGGAAAAGAAGATCGGCAGCATCGATGTCGGAAAGAAGGCGGACCTGATCTTGTTGAAGTTTCCTTCATATAAGTTCCTTCCTTATCATGTAGGGATGAATATCGTGGACACGGTTATCAAAGACGGTGTGCTTTATATCGTATGATAGAACGAAAATTAAAGAGAGCGGGTAAATCGCCATTTACCGGTAAACCGAATAAAGAAACAAAATGTTTAATCTTAAATAATAGACATTATGCTTGTAGATTTGACGATTAAAGGATTCCTTGCCGAAACGGCAGGTAGCGCCCCTGTTCCGGGGGGCGGAAGTATCTCGGCTTTGAACGGGGCTATTGCGACAGCGCTTACCGAGATGGTGGCAAACCTGACGATCGGGAAAAAGAAATATGCCGACGTGGAAGGCCAGATGAGGACTATCGCGACGGAAGCGGCTCTCATCCGTGAACGCCTGATACGCGATATAGACCGCGACAGCGAAGCGTACGACCGCGTGTTTGCCGCCTTCAAGCTCCCGAAAGATACGGAAGAGGAAAAGGCGGAACGCAGCCGGGTGATCCAGGATGCCACGAAAGAGGCGGCAATGGTCCCGATGGAAGTGGGCGAAGAGATCGCTTCGGTGATGGAGGCGATTATCTACGTGGCGCACAAAGGGAACCGGAATGCCGTGACCGATGCGTGTGTGGCTATGATGGCGGCTCGTACCTGCGTACTGGGGGCGTTGCTGAATGTCCGCATCAATCTTGTATCCATAAAGGATGAAGCCTTTGTCCGGCGGATGTCGGAGAAGGCGGATTACCTCGAATCGGAAGCTATCCGGATAGAGAAGAAGTTGCTCGATTGGGCGAAAGAGCAATTGAAAATTGAAAGTTGAAAGTTATGGGAAATGTTCATTATGTGGGAGCGGAACCGCTGACGTTCGAACGTATCGAAGAGATACTGACCGGAAATATGAAGCTGGAACTGACCCCGGAAGTGAAGGAACGCATCCAGCGTTGCCGCGATTATCTGGACCGTAAGATCGAGACGCAGAAAGAGCCGCTTTACGGCATCACGACAGGCTTTGGTTCCTTGTGCAATAAGAATATCTCTCCGGACGAACTCAGCACCTTGCAGGAGAATCTGGTGAAGAGCCATGCTTGTAGCGTGGGCGATGAGGTGAGCCCGGTGATTGTCCGCCTGATGATGTTGCTGAAAGCGCATGCCTTGTCTCTGGGGCATAGCGGCGTGCAGGTGATAACGGTGCAGCGTATCCTTGATTTCTTTAATAATGACGTGCTCCCGATCGTCTATGACCGGGGTTCGCTCGGTGCGTCGGGCGACCTGGCTCCCCTGGCGAATCTATTCCTTCCGCTGATCGGGGTGGGGGATGTCTATTATAAAGGAAAGAAGAGGGAGGCTATCAGCGTCCTGGACGAGTTTGCCTGGAAGCCGGTGCGCCTGATGAGCAAGGAGGGACTGGCGTTGCTGAACGGTACGCAGTTCATGAGTGCCAACGGCGTGTTTGCCCTGATGCGTGCCTTTGCCGTGTCGAAGCGGGCGGACCTGATTGCCGCTCTGTCGCTCGAAGCTTTCGACGGGCGGATCGATCCTTTTATGGATTGCATCCAGCAGATGCGCCCGCATCCCGGACAGATCGAGACGGGCGATGCTTTCCGTCGTATCTTGGAGGGCAGTGAACTGATCGGCCGGAAGAAGGAGCATGTGCAGGACCCGTATTCGTTCCGCTGCATCCCGCAGGTACACGGGGCGACGAAAGATGCGATCCGGTATGTCTCCGGCGTACTGCTTACCGAGATCAATTCGGTGACGGACAACCCGACGATCTTTCCCGATGAGGACAAGATCATCTCCGGCGGCAATTTCCACGGCCAGCCGTTGGCGATCTCCTATGATTTCCTCGCGATTGCTTTGGCTGAGTTGGGGAACATCTCCGAACGGCGTGTGGCGCAACTGATCATGGGGCTTCGGGGGTTGCCGGAATTCCTGGTGGCCAATCCCGGACTGAACTCCGGCTTTATGATCCCGCAGTATGCGGCCGCCAGCATGGTGAGCCAGAACAAGATGTATTGTTATGCCGCCAGCAGCGACTCGATCGTGTCCAGCAACGGGCAGGAGGATCATGTGAGCATGGGGGCCAATGCGGCGACGAAGCTCTTCAAGATTATGGACAACCTGGATCACATCCTGGCGATCGAGCTGATGAATGCTGCGCAAGGCATCGAGTTCCGCCGCCCGGCGCGTACTTCCCCTGTCCTGGAGAAATTCCTGAAAGCCTATCGCAAAGAGGTTCCTTTCATAGACGAAGACATCATCATGTATCCCGAAATCCATCGGACGGTCGCTTTTCTGAGGCGGTATTCGGAGGTATAGAATTGTGATTTATGATTTAAGATTTATGATTTATGCGTCAATAATAAATCATAAATCTTAAATCATAAATCTCCTCATTTCTTAGTAACGACCACCCGTTTTGTCGGGTCCAAATGCTCGTTACGGTAATCGATCTGTTTTACGACATTTTCGGCTAACTTCTGGAAAGCCTGCCCGGTGATGCTGTCCGGATTGAGGGCGACCGGTGTTCCGCTGTCTCCGCCTTCGCAGATGCTTTGTACGATGGGGATCTGTCCTAATAGCGGGATATTCAGCTCTTCCGCCAGACGTTTGCCTCCTTCTTTGCCGAACAGATAGTATTTGTTTTCCGGCAGCTCGGCAGGCGTGAACCAGGACATGTTCTCGACCAGTCCCAATACAGGCACGTTGATCTTCTCGCCCATGAACATGCTGATCCCCTTGCGGGCATCCGCCAGCGCCACTTCCTGCGGCGTGCTGACGACGATGGCGCCGGTGATGGCCAATGTCTGCACCATCGTCAGGTGGATATCGCTTGTGCCCGGTGGCAGGTCGATCAGGAAATAATCGAGGTCTCCCCAGTCGGCATCGCCGATCAGCTGTTTCAGGGCATTGCTTGCCATAGCGCCGCGCCAGAGGACGGCGTCTTCCTTATTGACAAAGAAACCGATGGACAACAGCTTCACTCCGTAGTTGGCAGCCGGTTCGATCAGTTCGCGGCCTCCCACCTCCACCATATAGGGACGGGCTTCTTCGACATTGAACATCTTAGGCTGCGAAGGGCCGAAGATATCGGCATCCAGCAAACCGACCTTGTAGCCCTGCAAAGCCAGCGCCACTGCCAGGTTGGCCGCCACCGTACTTTTGCCCACACCTCCCTTGCCGGAAGACACGGCGATGATGTTTTTCACCTCCGGCAGCAGCTTGTCCGGTTCGGGACGGGCTGTCTGTTTGGCGTTTACCGTGATGTTGCCTTTGATTTCCACATCCTCGCCTACATAAGTAAGGATAGCTGTCTCGGCGGCTTTTACCACCGATTTGATGAACGGGTCGTTCGGTTTTTCGAAAAGGAGCGAGAAGCTGACTTTGTTGCCGTCGATCCGGATGTTATCTTCTACCATGCCCATCGTCACAAGGTCTTTCCCTGTTCCGGGGTAACGCACTTTTGCCAGCGCGTCCATGATTAGCTTTGGATAGAGTGTCATGATGTATGATTTATAATGTATGATGTATGATTTATTTGCCGGAAGCCAACGCGCTCCGTTTGCTGCGGTTGAAACTGCGATACGGGTCGTATTCGATTTCCACATCCGGTTCGACCAGTTCCTCCCGCTCTTCACAAACAAACTTGATGTATTTGATGTTCAGACCGCGGTCCAGCCACTGCTGTTCATAATAGGTCTTGATAGAAAGAATGTCGTCCGCCAGATCGGAATGATACAGGTCGTCGTTGCTGAACAAGACAGGATAACGGTTCGCCTTTGCCATCTCGCAGGTGTAGGTGTACATAAAGTTGCTGTCTGTTTTCAGGTGAACGATGCCGTCTCCCGCCAGTATCTCGCGGTACATCTTCATGAAGCGGGTGGAGGTGAGGCGTTTGTTCACTTTCTTCATCTGCGGGTCGGGGAAGGTGAGCCAGATCTCGGCCACCTCTCCGGCGGCAAAGAAATGGGCGATCAGTTCGATACTGGTCCGGAGGAAGGCAACGTTCGTCATGCCTGCCTCAAGCGATTCTTTCGCGCCTGTCCACATACGGGCGCCCTTGATATCGACTCCTATGAAGTTCTTGTCTGGGAACAGCTTTCCCAGACCTACCGTATATTCTCCTTTTCCGCAACCTAATTCAAGCACGATCGGATGGTCGTTCTTAAAGAACCGTTCGTGCCAGTGCCCCTTCAGTTCGAATCCTTTCTCCTGAAGGGTCGCAAACGGATATTGGAACACATGGGGATATCCCGCCATGTCGTCAAACTTTGCTAATTTATTCTTTCCCATGATGCAAAGGTAATACAATTGCGCGTAAAAAAGGCTATAACCTGCCCAGCAAAAGGGTATAGCTTTTTATCGGAAAGGGTATAGCCTTTTTGTTTGCAGGCTATAGCTTTTTCGTTGGGCAGGCTATAGCTTTTTGAACTTTAAAACGCGTATTTGAAGTGCCGGAATAGGGAAAAGGACAAAAAGGGACAGAAAAGGCACCCGCTACATTTTGGGGATGCGGAGAAGATGAGAGGTTTTGTAATTTGTTGGTAAATAGTTTTTTATGACGATTATCTTTCGTTTTCTTGTCTTTTTTTGGGGGATGGGGATGCAAGCCTCTATAGGATTTGTGGAGGTGTGTCAAGACTCCTTTATCACGATCTTTAAGGCACGGATTTCACGGATTTCACGGATTTACACGGATAAATTTATTATCTTTCCGTGTAATCCGCGTAATCCGTGCCTAAATTGTGTCTATTGTAAGCAGGATTTTCTTTTTGACACACCTTCAAAGATCAAGGCTGAACCGTCCGGTCTACTCCGGGCAAAGGTTCCGCTGTCGCCTGCGAAACTCGCTTCGCTCAGACAGCGCAGGCTCCTGCCGCTCCACCTTTGCCCTCCGCTTGACGCCCGTCCGCTTAGGCCATGAAGGTGTGTCAAAATATAAAATAGAGCGCAGATGACACAGATTCAACAGATAAC
>NZ_CABUOD010000030.1 GCF_902493135.1 uncultured Parabacteroides sp. | reverse complement strand
TCCTTGCGAGAGAGATATGCGATTATGTGCAAATATTATGGTACTTTTGTTACGGTTTTGCTCCATGGGTGGTTCGCCGTCCGTTTTTATGCGGCGAAATGCTTGAAGGGGCGGGTTTGATAGTATGAATTTTAATTTATCGGTATGATACGATCCGAAATAAATCCAATACTGACCTTGGACTATTTGACTTCTCAAGATGAAAATAAACATTTTGACAGGAAGTCCGCAAAAATAAAAGTGGCTGATATTGCAGACTTGATTTCTGCATTTGCGAATGCGGAAGGTGGGACTGTTGTTATAGGTATCAGTGATAAAACCAAAACAATAGAAGGCGTAAATAGTTGCGGCATAGAAAAAATCAATAATTTTTTGAATGCACCTAAAGATTGTTGTAAGCCGATGCCGGCCTATGATGATGAATTTTTGGATGTTATTAATAATAAGGGAGAGCAAGACCGGATTTTACTTTTACATATTCATGCCAGTATCGATCAGATCATACGGACGGTAAACGATTCGACTTATCTGAGGATCGGTGATAAGACGAAAGAACTGAAAGGCGTGGATTTGCGGAATCTTGAGTATAGCAAAAGTACCCGCCATTATGAGGATGAATGTAATATGGATGCATCGTTGTCTGATTTGGATAACGATAGTATCATGGAATACAAGCGGTATATTAAAGCCTCTCATTTATCGACGGAGCAAGTGTTGCGTGCCCGTGGTTTTCTTAAAAAGCTGGGAGGAAGAGAATACTTGACGAATGCGGCTGTCCTTTTGTTTGCTCAAAATGTCCAACAGTTTTATCCTAATTGCAGAGTCCGTTTCGTCCGTTACGAAGGCAATTCCGCCCAAGTGGGGACCAATATAAATATTATTAGGGATGTCAATATTGAATGTTCAATTGTTAAGATTATAGATGAAGCCAAAAGATTTATAGGTTCGCAACTGAGGGAGTTCACGGCTTTGGATCAACAAACCGGTAAATTCCGGATAGTCCCTGAATATCCGGAGTTTGCGTGGCTTGAGGGGATTGTCAATGCTGTTACGCATCGGGAGTATGGTATGAGCGGGAGCTACATAAAGGTGACGATGTATGATGATAGATTGGAAATATTGAGTCCTGGCAGATTGCCCAATGTCGTAACAGTCAGCAATATACAGGTTACACGTTATTCAAGGAATCCTCGAATAGCCCGTGTGTTGACCGATTTTGGATGGGTTCGTGAGTTAAATGAGGGAGTAAAGCGTATTTATTCGGATATGAAAGATCTTTTTTTAGACGAACCCATATATACCGAACCTGAGCAGTTTGTAAAACTTGTGCTGAAGAATAATATTGTAATGCGTACTATGCACCAATCTGCATGTGCAGGAGCAAATGTAAGTACGGACATGTGGAACTCTCTTGATGATTTGGAGAGGACTATTTTGACCTATATGGGTAATAAGGTAAGGGTGACTCGCTTGGAATTGGAAGCCTATACAGGCAAAGCGAGACGTACGGTTTTATTGAGGCTTAATCGACTGATTGAATATGGTTTGGTGAGACGGTATGGGAAGAAGAATGACCCGGTACAATATTATGAAATGGTGTTGCAGTAAATGCACAGTAAATGCACAGTAAATGCACAGTAAATGCACAGTAAATGCACAGTAAACGTTATCTCACCCTGGACGGCGGGACGAGCACGACGCAAAGAAAAGCGTCCTTGCGAGAGAGATATGCGATTATGTGCAAATATTATGGTACTTTTGTTACGGTTTTGCTCCATGGGTGGTTCGCCGTCCGTTTTTATGCGGCGAAATGCTTGAAGGGGCGGGTTTGATAGTATGAATTTTAATGAGACATATATGAAGGATTTGCTAAAGCAGTGGGGGAAACATGTTGTTGCCCTGATCTTGTTTTTGGGACTGGTGATGGTTTATTTTTCACCGGCGGTGTTTGATGGGAAAGTAATCATGCAAGGTGATAATATCAAGGCGACCGGAATGGGGCATAGCCAGATGGAGCAATATGCCAAGACGGCACAGCCAGGTGAGTTCAGTGCCTGGTCGGATGCGATGTTCGGAGGGATGCCGTATGTGACAGGATATGGTCAGGCAGCACCGAGTATGCCTTCTTATTCGATTGTGGATGGTTGGTTGAAAAAGGTGGGGTATGGCGATGCAGCAATGGTATTTGTCGGATTGGTGTGTTTCTACCTGTTGATGTGCGTCATGGGAGTAAACTGGTGGCTCGCGATTGCCGGGGCGTTCGCTTTTGCATTCGCATCCTATAATATCATTATTATCGAGGCGGGGCATATTGTGAAAGCCTATGTGATTGGTTATATGCCGGTGACGTTGGCCGGTATGGCATTGCTTTTCAGGCGCTCCTATCTGTGGGGAGCCGTCTTGTTCCTGTTAGGGGTAGCCTTGTCTCTGGCGAACGGACATATCCAGATCACTTATTATCTGGTATTGCTTTGTGTACTGATCTATTTAGGGTATGCGATTAAGAAGATCAGGGAGAAAGCATATGGCGAATGGCTGAAAACTTCCCTGATTATGCTGGCTTGTGTCGTATTGGCTGTATTGCCTAACGCGCAGGGAATGTATTCCAATTGGGATCTGGGACAACATTCCATCCGTGGAGCTTCGGAGCTGACGCCGAAACCGGATGCTTCGGGAACAGTGGAGAAGGCTTCTACCGGTTTGGATAAGGATTATGCTTTTCAATGGAGTTACGGTTGGAAAGAGTTGATGACCGTCTTGGTTCCGAATACCTATGGAGGTAGTTCCGGAGGTACGTTGGACAGTTCTTCCGAGTTATACAAGGAGTTGAAGAAAAACGGGGCCCAGGTGGGGAAAGAAGTACAGACCTATACCTATTGGGGAGATAAGATATTTACTTCCGGGCCGGTCTATTTCGGGGCTTTGGTCTGCTTCCTGTTCGTCTTGGGAATGTTCGTGATCCGGAACCCGATGAAATGGTGGCTGTTAGCAGGATCGGTGTTCCTGACGTTCCTTGCGTTGGGACGTAATTTCGATTCTTTTAACGACTTGATGTTCCATTATCTGCCTTTGTACAATAAGTTCCGTACGGTCGAGATGGCGTTGGTGATACCGGGATTGGTATTTCCGATCGTCGCTATTTGGGGATTACGGGAAATTTTGGCTGAAAAAGTGGAGGAGGCTCGTTTGAAAAAAGGATTCCTTTGGGCTTTGGGGTTGACCGGAGGACTTTGTGTGATTCTTTGGCTGATGCCTTCCTTGCTGTTGGATTTCCGGTCTGCATACGATGCGCAGTTCCAGAACCAGGTTCCGGAGTGGTATTACACGGCTTTGTTGATGGACCGTGCTTCGCTGGCTTCGGCCGACGCGTTGCGGTCTTTGGTCTTTATCCTGTTGGGAGCCGGGTTGCTTGTCTGGTTCTGGAAAGCGAAAAATAAGAAGACTGCGGCGACTTTCGTAAGTGCAGGGGTGGCGGTACTTATTTTGATCGATCTTTGGACGGTGGACCGCCGTTATTTGAATGACGGTAATTTCGTCAAGCAGCAACCGGCGGAGATGTATAAGGAAACGGTTGCCGACAAGGCGATTTTGCAGGATACGGGTTCGACTTTCCGTGTGTTGAACATCAATAATCCGTGGCAGGAAACGAATACTTCCTACTATCATCATTCTATCGGGGGGTATCATGCCGTCAAACTGCGCCGTTACCAGGAGCTGATCGACCATCGGCTGGACGGTGAGTTGCGTGGGATTATCGGTGCTTTGCAGAAGGCACAGACGGCCGAAGACGTGATGTCCGCATTAGCTGCCTGTCCTTCATTGAATATGTTGAATACCCGCTATATCATCTATAACCCGGAACAGCAGCCGTTGAAGAACCCGTATGCATTCGGGAATGCTTGGTTTGTGGATAAGCTGGACATGGTGGAGAATGCGGATGCCGAGATAGAAGCCTTGAATACGATCGATCCGCTGGAAACGGCGGTTGTGGACAAACGTTTCAGGAAAGAGCTGGAAGGATTTGTTCCGCAGAAAGATTCTACCGCAACGATCGTGTTGGAAGAATATCGCCCGAATCGTCTGACCTATAAGAGTAAAGCGGATAAAGAACAATTGGCTGTCTTTTCCGAAGTCTATTACCAGCCGGGTTGGAAGGCAACGGTCGACGGCAAGGAAGTGCCTCATTTCCGTGCGGACTGGATTTTGCGCGGTATGCGTGTGCCGGCAGGCGAACATACGATTGTCTTCGAGTTCCGTCCGTCCGGTTATGTGACGGCTGCATACGTTTCTTCCTATAGCTCGTTCCTGATCCTGTTATTATTGATTGCTGCGATTGGTTGGTCAGGATGGAAATATTGGGAAAAGAGTAAAGAATAATATCGTAGGGGAGTGTGTCAAAACTCCTTTATCACAATTTTTCAGGCACGGATTTACACGGATAAATTTATTCTCTTTCCGTGTAATCTGTGCCTGAATTATGTTAGTTTTATTTGTAGAACGTCTTCTGGAACGCGGAAAATTCTTCTTTCTTCAGAACCAATCGGTTCCAAGCTGCATCTAAAAATCCGCAACCGTATCCTAACAGCTGGATAAAGGAGGCGATAATTGACAGCAAGCCGATTTTGATGCTTTTATTCTGAATCGAAGAATCCACAAAGATCAGCAAGCAGAAAAGTCCGAGCGGCAATAAGCTCCAAGCGCAGAAGAAGCTTCCGACCAGGAAAAAGAGTACTCCTAAAGTAAAGACTGCCGGCAATAGATGCACCAGTTTAAGTGAGTCCGGATATTTTTTGTACAGGTTGATGCGGGCGATGCCGGAGTTATAGACCTGGCGGAAGAACTTGCGCCAATCCGTACGTCTCTTATGATATACCCAGGCCGAGGGAAACAGGCATACTTTGTAGCCGTTCTTGAACAGACGGATACTGAAATCGATGTCTTCTCCGAAGCGCATGGGGGAGAAGCCGCCTAACGCTTCGTATGTGCTTTTTCGGATCCCCATGTTGAAACTCCGGGGGTAGAACTTATCCATCTTCTTTTTCCCGCCACGAATGCCGCCTGTCGTAAAAAAGGAGGTCATGGAGTAGTTGATGGCCTTCTGCACGTCCGTAAAACTGTCAGAGGCCTTGTCCGGTCCTCCGAATGCGTCAGCTCCGGTTTCCTTCAGTTCATTGTTTACCGATCGGATATAATCGGGAGGCAGGATACAATCCGAATCGAGAACGATCAGGTAATCGCCTTTGCTCTGCTTCGCCCCGTAGTTGCGGGCATTACCCGGACCACCGTTCGGGATATAAAAATAGGAAACATCCAACTTATCCTTGAAAGCTTCGATTACATGCTGGCAAGTTTCTTTCGAACCGTCTTCGATGATGACGACTTCGAAGTTTGTTTCACTTTGCCGCGTGAGGCTGTCCAACAACTCCTCTACCTCGTTGGGACGGTTGTAGACTGGAATAATAAGGGATAAATGGGGTGTTGCCATATTTATTTTCCGATCAATAAGTTTTGTGCAAAAATACATATATCTTTGCATATAATGAATCAATGGTTGATATAGATGAAAAGTTTGACAATAAAAAATATAGGAGCGATAAAAGAGGCTTCGATGGAGTTGAAGAAGGTGAATGTGATCATGGGACCTCAAAGCTCCGGCAAGAGTACGATTTGTAAAATAGCTTCTTTCTGCAAGTGGATGGAGAAGAAATGCTGCTTGTCTCAGACTGTCGAACCTTTTTTGTCTTCCTCTTTTTTCAATGAGCGGTTAATTGAATTTCATAAATTGATCGGATATGTGTCGGAAGACAGTTATATTCGATATGAAACAGATACGCTTGTGTTGACCTATGATTTTAAAGAGCCGCCCCGGCTTGAATGGAAAAACAGATGTGGATATCGACGTTCGAAGATCGCTTATATTCCGGGAGAAAGAAATATCGTTTCGGTCATAAACAACTGGTTCGAGGTTCGTTTTAAGAATACGAACATCCTTAGTTTCATGATAGATTGGGATGATTCTCGCAGGAATTACCGGAAAGATAATCCTCTTGATGTCATTAATTTGAATATGAAATATTATTTTGACGATGCGACCGGTCGGGATATTGTGGCAGTCAATGATGCCAAGTCGTTGGATTTGACAAATACTTCCAGCGGATTGCAATCCTTGATCCCGTTGTTGGTGCTGAGCCATTATTTAGTTACTCATTTGGGAGAGATAGATAAGCAAAGCAGTGTGGTGGATGAACAGTCGAAAAACAAAGTGATCCAAAATATATATGAAGAATATTTTGAATTGAAAGAGCTTGAATTACCCACAGAAGGAGGTACTAAAAATATTGTCATCAACACAGGAAATAAAGAACATACGGTTGAAGTAAAAGATAACACGATCATAGTTAAAACGGAGGCAAAAGAAATACGTTTGTTCGAGTCTCAGGAAGAGAAGGAAAGATTTGAGTCTGTTATTAGCCAGATGTTCAAAACCCAATCGGCAAATCTTTATATCGAGGAGCCTGAATTGAATTTATTTCCATTAGCGCAGAGGGATTTACTCTATGAATTGGTCAAACTGATATCGATAAGGGAAAATGATTGCCTGACTCTTACGACTCATAGTCCTTATATTTTGTATGCATTGAATAATTGTATGATGGGACATTTAGTGAAAGACCGGGTATCGGATGATACACGGAAGGAGATTGATTGCCGTGATTCATGGATTAGTCCGGAGCTGGTATCCGTGTGGGAAATAAAAGATGGGTATTTGAAAGGGAGGAACGGTGAGTTGAACGCTACAATTCAACAGGCTGACGGTTTGGTAGGTGACAATTATTTTGATAGTAACATGAAAGAGGTAATGGACGATTTTTACAAGATGTTGAATTATTACGAAGATGATAGCAACGAGGATTAAGGAGGAATTTCCTGAACATGAGATAAGGTATTTCAACCAAAAAAGCATATATGTTTCCGATTATTGTCTTCTTGGATTATGTTTTTGGAGTTGAAATATTGCGAGTTTAAAAATGCGGTAAAGAATTCTAATAAGGCAATAGATCAAGTTTTGAAGACATATCGTTACTATAAAGACAAAGGTGTGGTGGGGGACAAACATTTGGCTTATCTGCTGTTTTCATTGCCCAAACAGGATAATACGCCATTTAAGAACTTTAAATTGACGCAATCGGAATTGACACAACTAAGAAGAAACAATATAATCGTCAAAGGGGTTAATATGGCTAAAGTTAAAGATCAGTATAGGTTGGATGTGTGAATCATTCCGCAAATCTCAATTGTTCCCGTACATACTTCTCCAACTCTTCCTGCTTGAAATCGAACCAGTTTTGCCGATATCGACTGTTGTCGATACGGATTTTGAAATGCTGGAAAGATTTGGGACGGGATATGGCATTCCATAGCTCCTCTTTGAAACGGTCTTTGTCTGGTATGCAGCATTGAATGAATTTTTCCATGATTAGGAATGATTCACGAGACTCTAATGGCTCAATGTGTATGTATTTCTTCCATTTGTTTACTTTTGCGAAAATTTCCTGGTTGAATTCTTCCGTATCTCCATAGATGTACGAGTTTCCTAATATGGATTCCAATTCCAATGTCTCCGGATTGATAAAACAAACCATGCCCATGTCGATCTCTTGGGCAATTTCGGTTATCAACTGATCCGGGATATTGTAGTTTTTGTTTGTCATATTTAAATGTCTTTCAAGTCGCAATTTATATCTTCTTTTTCTTCTGTGCAGAAAAAGCCCGCGTCCCAATTCTCGTCATCATCCAGTCCCAGCCACTCTCTTAATTCTTGGGCCTCTTCGCTGTCAGGCGTTGTCTGGAACACCTGTTTCATATGTGCGTAACCATATATGCCCCCACAATCTTCCGGTGGGCAGGCCCCTTTACCGGAAATGCAATAAGCGTTTTTGAGCATTTCCTCGGAAATGGATTCCAATGTTATTTCATGTACCCAATCGTCGCCGAAGTCATAGATATATAAGAGCTTTTTTATATTTCCTGAAAATATAGCCGATAGTTTGGTTTTTGAGGCATCATATGTCCTAATATCGAACTCGAAATCATCTTCGGAAGGAATTGCAATACGGAATTTGCCCTGGTATTCTTTCTCTCTGAACTCAAACAAGTGGTAGTCGTACCAACCGAAAACAGTTTGTATCACTTGATGGAATTGCAGGAATGTGAAGTTTTCCGGAACGGAAACCTTGCGCCAAACCGGTGGTTTTGTTATCCCTTTGATCTTAATTTTGAATAGGTATGCCATATATAGTGAGATAATTAGGTACGCAAAGGTAATTCTTTTTGATCGTCCGCATGCTATTTTATCGGATAATCGTGTCGGAAATATGTTTTTCTTGGTTTAAAGTCCGGATGGGATACCGCTTTTGTCCTTCACCTGGAGGCTCTCGCTTCACCTTCCTGTTGATGGATCTCGGAAGCAGCAAGATGAAGTTGCGGATGAAGGCGGACCGGGAAGATGCAAGCATTCCTTTCGGTCCGGATGCCGACTCCTTTTCGAAAGGGACGGTATCCGGATCGTAATGCTATGGGTTACGAGGGCTAAGGCATAGCTTTGTACAAGCTAAAGCATTGGGTTATGCATGCCAAATAATAGCGTTCCTTTTTATTTTTTTGTTTCGTGATATTCTTCTTCCGTATTGACGTTCCAAATGGTGGATTTATCTGTATTCTTTCCAATGACATGATTGACGGCTTCGATAGCAGTCAACATTGAATGATCCATATTGTTATAACGATGTTGTCCGTTACGTCCGATACAATACAGGTTCTCAATCTTGGCAAGAAAGTTTATTACTTTGTCCAATTGATAATAACTGCCAAAATAAGACGGATAAGCTTTTTTTATATTGGTCGCTTGTAGGATAAAAATATCTTATTACCTTTGTATCAACAAATCCCGCCCGCTTCCCGTAAGATTAGTGTACCCGGCGGGACATTTTTATTTATGGGAGCCAAGTATATACATCAAGCTATAACAACAGAGAGGCAAATTGGAATTCTCAAAGAGAGAGGTTTGCTTATCAATGATGTCGAGAAAGCAGTAGCGAGGGAGTTCGGTTTGAAACATCACAAATTTTTGAGAAGTTGGTTGGAGTGCCTTGCTGTACTTCGTAATTGTTGTGCTCACCATTCCAGACTTTCAAATCGTGTCTTTCCTGTAAAACCAAAGATGCCAGAATGTATGCCGAACACATGGATTGTAAATTTCTCGTTCCGGAAACAATCCCTTTATCCACAACTGTGCTGTGTCGTGTATTGGTTCAACTCTATTGTTCCCGAAAACACTTTCGTTGCTGACTTCAAGCAACTTTTGGTAAAACACCCGTCTGTAAACACTCATTTGTTAGGCTTTCCTTATAATTGGGAACAAGAGCCTCTATGGAGATAATGAACATCTGCCTAAGAATGGAAATCAACGAAAGGCTGAATACATCGAACCAAATGTTGCATCTTTACGGTAGCTTAGACAATGTGCCAAAATAGAAGTGATGGATGATAGACGCGAGGCTAATGCATTGAAGGAGACTATACTGACAACAGACCGACCGAATCAGTGCGCCCTTACTATGGCAGAATAGTTACCAAGTATGCAGATATTGACAATAAACGTTAACCTGTAAGTGAAAATAGATTTTTCAGTTGCAGGTTAACATAGAATACTATAGCCTTACGAAGGCTAAAGTGCAGTTTTAGGGGACTAATCCTATGCCTTTGTTTCTCTTATTTTTGTAGAATGTTATATTTTATGATTCCGATTTTATTAAAAAAATAGCATATTGAAACTTTGAGAACACCTAAACCATATATTGTACTGTTCTTTATGTTAATGGAAGAAGCTTCTTTGAAATATTTAGTCGGACAGGTAATTTCTGCAATTTCGTAACCTTGATCAGATATTTGTGCGATAATTTCATTGTCGAAAATAAAATTGTCGGAACATTTATTGAAATTAACGCTTCTTAATACTTTCCCAGAGTATGCTCTATACCCCGTATGGTATTCTGCAAGTTTGTTGTTCATCAATATATTTTCAATAAAGGTAAGTCCTCGGTTTGCTATATATTTGTATATTGGCATTCCACCTTTTAAGGCTCCTTTTCCTAAAATGCGAGAAGCAAAAACAACTTCATAGACCCCGTTTGCTATTAAATAGATCATGGAATGGAGTAGAAGAGGTGTATATTGATAATCCGGATGTAGCATGACTACAATATCAGAACCTATTTCCAATGCTTTGTTATAACAAGTTTTTTGGTTTCCTCCATATCCCTTATTTTTATCGTGTCGGATTACATGTTGAATCCCTAATCTTTTCGCAACTTCAATGGTATTATCCTTGCTGCAATCATCAACAAGGATGACATTATCTACAATATCTAAAGGAATTTCCCGATATGTCTGTTCCAATGTTTGGCTTGCATTGTAAGCAGGTAAAACAACGGTGACTTTTTGATTATTAACCATAACTTATAGTATTGTTTATTGTTGTTTGAATTTTTGTTTTGCTTTCTCTTTGTCGAATTTTAGTAAATAAGTATCCGGATTTTTTAGATGCATGACTATTGGAAACAGTTCTGGACTCTTTTGTATTGCCGGATATAGATATCGTCCGGTCGAACTGTAGCCTAATTGCTCTAATACTACATAGTCTGTACCAGAATTTATTAATCCGGTTATTAATTCTTCTTCATTTTCTGTCCAAGCATACATTGTAACGGCTGTTTTACTGAACATATAGAATAATTCCGGTTTGCGTGAACAAACAACCGTTTGGGGTGGAACTTGTTTGCGTACCTCTTCTGCTATTTTAAAAAAGTTCTGATAGTTAGAAGGATAAGCCGATTTGTTGATTGCTCTCAATTCCTGTAATTTAGGAAGCGAGAAAAATATGAAAAGCGATATTAGTAGCCAAGGCGAAAAGGTCTTAGCTAATTTTATCTTTTGCATTCCTTTTGTCAGTATTGTATATAAACCTATTATTAAATTTATTTCTAAAAAAGGAAGTAACGGTGTTGTGTAGCGGTTTCCACTTGGTGTACTAAAAATAGAGATAACCCCGAATGTGCCCAATGTGTAAAACAGGAATAAATATTTATATTTTCCGAATCTCCACATTCCAACTATGATTAAGGTTAAAAGTATAATGGCAATAAGCCATTCTTCCCATGTTGTAGCGATATCGTAATTGACATTCAGGTATGGAAGTATTGAATTGGGTAATGCTTTTGTTAGTAGCATTTTGAAAGTCTCCAGAAAACGACATATTATTCCTAACAAATCCAATGTACCCTCTTCCGGTCTCCAGTGATTGGAAGAGGCAATCATATCTATATACCGGCTTTGTCCTAATCCCGCGATCTTATTTCGGATCATCCAAGGGAGCAGGCATATTGCGAAACCTCCGGCGAAACCGAGCATTTGTTTCCATTGGCGTGTAAATAGGAAATAACCGAGGATTGCGGCAATAAGGGCGATTCCTTGTGTGCGGATGTGGTAGTTGTATGCGGCCGTAATGATTGCCAGATAAAAGAATGGATCTTTCCAAAATGCTTTTTTCTCATCTATTTTGTAGATGAACCAACAGGCAAGTACGGAGGTGAACAGGAATGACATTTCGCTCATCATCATGGTAGCGAAATGCAAAACTTGATAATTTAATAGTATCGCGGATGCGGCTACAAATGCTATCTGATCAGATAGCTTATTTTTCTTAATTAAGAAAAATAAGAGGATAGCACTACCTAAAAGAAATAATCCGTTTAATACTTTCTGTGGGAAAAAACTTTCCGTAAAAAAACGGACAACAGTCATCAGCAAAGGATAGCCGGGAGGAAAAACGTTGGAGGGAGTGTAAGCTGCTGTTGTAATGTCTGCATACCCGTGTCCCTGTACGATAGAGGTTGCTAACATATAATATGCACAGTTATCCCCGTTCAAGTCCAGTTTGCTGTCGAAGATGTACGAGAACGAAACTATGAATACGATGATTAAACCTGCTATATATATCCCGTTAGACTTTGCTGATGAACTGTTCTTCATTGTAAAAAATATTAATATCTGTAATGTTCAGCCTTATAAGGCCCTTCGACCGGAACTCCGATGTAATCGGCTTGCTTTTGTGTCAAAGTGGACAGTTTGACGCCGATGCGTTCCAGGTGGAGGCGGGCTACTTCTTCGTCCAGGCGTTTCGGCAGGCGGTAGACACCGACTTCGTAAGGCATTGTCCACAAATCCATCTGGGCCAAGACCTGGTTGGTGAAGGAGTTGCTCATGACGAAAGAGGGATGGCCGGTCGCGCAACCCAGGTTTACCAGGCGGCCTTCTGCTAGCAGGAAGATGGAGTTGCCTGTCGGGAACGTGTACTTGTCAACCTGCGGTTTGATGTTGGTGTGCTGGATGTTCGGATAGTTCACTAACTTGTCGACTTGGATTTCGTTGTCGAAATGGCCGATGTTACAAACGATGGCCTGATCTTTCATCTGGGCCATGTGTTCGATGGTGATGATGTCGCAGTTACCGGTGGTCGTAACGAAAACGTTGCCTTCCTTGACGGCTTCTTCCATCGTCGTCACTTCGAAACCTTCCATGGCAGCCTGCAAAGCGCAGATCGGGTCGATCTCCGTGATCAGGACACGGGCTCCGTAAGAGCGCATGGAGTGGGCACAGCCTTTACCTACGTCACCATATCCGGCAACCACTACCACTTTACCGGCGATCATAACATCTGTCGCGCGTTTGATACCGTCGGCCAGTGATTCGCGGCAACCGTACAGGTTATCGAATTTCGATTTTGTAACGGAGTCGTTGACATTGATGGCCGGAACCAACAGCTCGCCTTTTTCCATCATCTGGTACAGACGGTGTACGCCGGTAGTCGTTTCTTCGGAAACACCTTTCATTTCGGCGATCGTGCGGTGCCAACGGGTATTGTCTTCAACCAGGATGCGGTGTAAGGTATCCAGGATGACCTGTTCTTCGTGATTGCCACCTTTGCGGTTGATCGTCTCAGCGTCGTTTTCTGCCCGGTAACCCATGTGAACCAGCAAGGAAGCGTCGCCACCGTCATCCACAATCATGTGCGGACCTTTGCCGTCGGGGAAACGGAGTGCCATGTCGGTACACCACCAGTATTCTTCCAGTGTTTCACCCTTCCAGGCGAAAACGGGAACACCATCGGCAGCGATGGCTGCGGCGGCATGGTCCTGTGTAGAGAAGATGTTACAGCTTGCCCAGCGAACGTCTGCTCCCAACGCAACTAATGTTTCGATTAACACTGCGGTCTGAATCGTCATGTGCAGTGAGCCGGTGATGCGAGCTCCTTTCAGAGGTTTCTGATCGGCATACTTCTTACGGAGCGCCATAAGTCCCGGCATTTCGTGTTCGGCGATCTCGATTTCTTTACGACCGAATTCAGCCAAACTCATATCTGCTACTTTATAAGGCAGATTAGTTGGAAATAATTGTGACATAAATTGATACTAAAATGTTAATGCAGCAAAGGTACGAAAAAAACTTTAAACCGGAGTGATTCCCTGGTCGGCCAATAACTTCAGACCTACATCCTTCAGTTTGAACTTCTGGATCTTTCCGCTACCGGTCATGGGGAAGGTGTCGACGAAGAATATATACTTCGGGATCTTATGCCGGGCGATCTTTCCGCGGCAGAAATCCTTGACGATATCTTCCGTCAGGGTAACACCTTCGTGCAGGATGATAAAGGCCCCTACTTCCTCCCCGTATTTCTTGGATGGGACGGCGGCAACCTGTACGTCTTTCACCCCTTCCAGGTGATAGAGGAATTCTTCCAGCTCGCGGGGATAGATATTCTCTCCTCCGCGGATGATCATGTCCTTGATGCGCCCGGTGATGCGGTAGTTGCCGTTTTCGTCCTTCACGCCCAGGTCACCACTGTGCAGGAAGCCGTCTTTGTCGATGACTTCGGCCGTAGCTGCCGGGTTGTTGTAATACCCTTTCATGGTGTTGTACCCCCGGTTGCACATTTCACCCTGTACGCCTACCGGACATTCTTCGCCCGTTTCCGGATCGATCACGCGGACTTCGGTAAATTCGAAGTCACGGCCTACCGTGTTGTAACGGACTTCCGCCGGATCGTCGATGCGCGAATGCGTCATGCCGGGCGATGCTTCCGTCAACCCGTAAACGCTGGTCACGCGCATGAACATTTTTTCTTCCACCTGTTTCATCAGTTCCACGGGGCAAAGGGAGCCCGCCATGATACCGGTGCGGAGGGACGTCAGGTCGAACATGCTGAACATCGGATGGTTGAGCTCGGCGATGAACATGGTCGGCACGCCGTAAAGAGCCGTGCACCGTTCCTTGTGGATGGAGGCGAGTACGACCAGCGGATCGAATTTCTCGACCATCACCTGTGTGCAACCATGCGTCAGGACGTTCATGGAAGCGAGCACGACGCCGAAGCAGTGGAACAGGGGCACACAACAGCATAGTTTGTCGTCTGCCGTGAACTTCATGTGTTCGCCCGTCAGCAGCCCGTTGTTGGCAATGTTATAGTGCGTCAGCATGACCCCTTTGGGGAAACCGGTCGTGCCGGAAGTATATTGCATGTTCACGACATCGTGCGGGGTCACCAGCTTTTTGGCTTCCACCAGTGTCTCGTCGCTTACGTTTTCACCTAAAAGCAACAGTTCGGGAGTGTTGTACATCCCTCTGTATTTCTCCTGCCCGATGTAAACTACGTTCTTCAGCTTCGGGAAACGTTTGCTCTTCAGGTAGCCGCGTTGCGATTCTTTCAGTTCGGGCAGCATGGTGTACATCATGTCGACATAACTGCCGTCAAACACGCCGTCGGTGATGCACATCGTATGGATATCGGCATTTTCTACCAGAAATTCCAGTTCGCTCTGCTTATAGTTCGTATTGACGGTGACGGCCACAGCTCCGATCTTGGCAGCGGCATACAGGAAGGTGAGCCAGTCCGGGACGTTGGTCGCCCAGATACCGACATGCGTGCCATGTTTGATCCCGATCGAAAGCATCCCTTTCGCCATCCGGTCTACACGTTCGTTGAATTCTTTCCAGGTGAAACGCAGGTCGCGGTCGGAATATACCAGATATTCCTTGTCGGGGGTTGTTTCGGCCCAATGTTCCATCCACTGGCCGAGCGTCCTGTCTTGTAATTGTATTTCCATAGGGACTGTCGATTAATAAGGGGTGTAGATGACTCCGAGTATTTTCGCCGTGTTGTCGGCTGCGGCATGTACATGGTGGGCGACGATGGAATCGTAGTAGATGCTGTCGCCTTCTTCCAGGATATAAGTATTCTTGCCGTAGTTGATTTCGAGGATGCCTTCCAGCACATAGATGAATTCTTCCCCTTCATGTGTGGAGAGAACGAAATCCACTCCTTCTTCAGTCGGGGCGACGTCGATCAGGAAAGGCTCCATATGGCGTCCCGACTTGTCTTGCGACAGGGAATGGTATTCCATGTGCTTGCGTGCCTTGCTGTCGTTGTTGCTGAAACCGATGCCGTTAGAGCCGTTGTTGTCTTTCTTGCGGCTGATGACGGGCCCCAGCTCGGACTGGTCGTCCAGGAAGGTCCCCAGGCGAACGCCTAATACACGGGCGATTTTGATTAACGGGGCGAGAGACGGGAAGTCTATATTGCCCTCGATACGTTCTATTTGTTCGATGCCCAGCCCTGAGCGTTCGGATACTTCCTGGGTAGAAAGTTGCTTGGATTCACGGATGCTTCTGATTTTCGCTCCTATGATTTTGTTGTTTCCCATGAGTATTGTATGTTTATTGTTTATTAAATCTTTTAATTTGTAACAGAACGGCGCAAAATTACATTAAATTTTTATTAAACAAAGGCTTTCGCTAAAAGAAAAAAGGATGATCCCCGTGGAGACCATCCTTTTGTAACTTCCTGCGAAGAAATTGTTTCTTACTTTCTGATGCCAAGCTCTTTGATGATGGCGCGGTATCTTTCGATATCCACCTTGATCAGGTAATCCAGTAAACGACGACGTTTACCTACCAGCATCTTCAGAGCTCTTTCGGAGCTATGGTCTTTGTGATTAACCTTCAGGTGTTCTGTCAAATGTGCGATACGGATTGTGAACAGTGCGATCTGGCTTTCTGCAGAACCTGTGTTGGTCGCAGACTTGCCATACTTTTCGAAAATCTCTTTTTTCTTTGCTGAATCTAAAAACATGATTCTTGTGTACTTTAATAAATTAATACTATGTTATCTAAGCGGGGACAAAGGTAGACATTCCTTTTCGATTGACAAATCTTTTTATGCATCTTTTTTTATTTTGAAGCATCAATGTCATATACTTCTCGCAAATTTATTGTAATTTTGCGGCCAATAAATTAGTTTTCAATGCAAAAGATTAGAAACATCGCGATTATCGCGCACGTAGACCACGGTAAGACAACGCTCGTGGATAAGATGTTATTAGCCGGTAAGCTTTTCCGTGAAGGACAGGCAGAGCCGGATCAGTTCCTGGACAATAACGACCTGGAACGCGAACGAGGGATTACGATCCTTGCCAAAAATGTCTCTATTAATTATAAAGGTTATAAAATCAACATTATCGATACTCCGGGCCACGCCGATTTCGGA
Organism: uncultured Parabacteroides sp.; assembly: GCF_902493135.1. Classification (GTDB taxonomy): domain Bacteria; phylum Bacteroidota; class Bacteroidia; order Bacteroidales; family Tannerellaceae; genus Parabacteroides. The sequence goes on along the minus strand of NZ_CABUOD010000030.1, from coordinate 37,498 downwards.
GGTGAAGTGGAACGCGTATTGAACATGGCCGACGGTTGCCTGTTGCTGGTCGATGCTTTCGAAGGTCCGATGCCGCAGACCCGCTTCGTGCTTCAGAAGGCTATCCAGTTGGGACTGAAACCGATTGTGGTTATTAATAAGGTAGACAAACCGAATTGCCGCCCGGAAGAGGTGCAGGAAATGGTGTTCGACCTGATGTTCAGTCTCGACGCGACGGAAGAACAGCTCGACTTCCCGACGATCTATGGTTCTGCCAAGCAGGGCTGGATGTCGGAAGACTGGAAAGAGCCGAAGGAAGATATTACCGCTTTGCTGGATGCCATCATCCAGTATATTCCGGAACCCCAGGTATTGGAAGGCGCATCCCAGATGTTGATCACTTCATTGGACTATTCCAAATATGTGGGCCGTATCGCCGTGGGCCGCGTGCATCGTGGCGAACTGCGCGAAGGACAGGACATCATGCTTTGCAAGCGTGACGGCTCGATGGTGAAATCGAAGATCAAGGAAATCGACGTGTTCGAAGGGCTGGGACGTACGAAAGTAGACGCTGTCCAGTCTGGCGACATTTGTGCAGTTATCGGTGTGGATGGTTTCGAAATCGGTGAAACGATTGCCGATGCCAATGATCCGGAACCGCTGCCGACGATCGCCATCGACGAACCGACAATGTCTATGTTGTTTACGATCAACAACTCCCCGTTCTTCGGCAAGGATGGCAAGTTCGTGACATCCCGCCATATCTACGACCGCTTGATGAAGGAACTGGACAAGAACCTCGCCCTGCGTGTGGTTCCGACAGATTCTGCCGATTCGTGGTTGGTGTATGGACGCGGCGTGCTTCACTTGTCTGTCCTGATCGAAACCATGCGTCGCGAAGGTTACGAGTTGCAGGTTGGCCAGCCGCAGGTTATTATCAAGGAAATCAACGGCGAGAAATGCGAACCGGTCGAACAGTTGACAGTCAACCTGCCGGAAGAATGTTCCAGCCGTATCATCGATATGGTAACCAAGCGTAAGGGCGAAATGACGATGATGGAGAGCAAGAACGACCGTATGCACCTGGAGTTCACGATTCCTTCCCGCGGTATTATCGGTTTGAACAATGCTGTTCTGACTGCATCCGCCGGTGAGGCGATCATGGCGCACCGTTTCCTCGAATATCAACCGTGGAAGGGTGAGATCGAACGCCGTACGAACGGTTCTATCATCGCGATGGAAACAGGCACTGCCTATGCTTATGCCTTGAACAACCTGCAATCCCGCGGACGTTTCTTTATCGCTCCCCAGGAGGAGGTATATGCCGGCCAGGTAGTTGGCGAGCATACGAAAGATAATGATTTGGTTGTGAACGTAACGAAATCGAAGAAGCTGACGAATATGCGTGCTTCCGGTTCGGATGATAAAGTTTCGCTGGCTCCTCCTACGGTGTTCAGCCTGGAAGATGCCCTTGAATATATTAAAGGTGATGAATATGTGGAAATCACCCCGAACAGCATGCGTATGCGCAAGATCATTCTTGATGAACTCGAACGTAAGCGTCAGGGAAGATAAGAAGTTGTTTTGAAACAAAGAATATATCGAAAAGCCGGGAGTAGCATTTACTCCCGGCTTTTTCTTTAATATATTGTAAAGATTCGCTCGCTTCCGTTATGGAACGATTTTTTCGTACGGTTTTCTCGGCATTTTTTAAAAGCGTGAGAATTTATTCTCACCAGCATGAGAAAAGTTTCTCATCAGCGGGGGAAAAGTTTCTCATCGGTATGGGAAAAGATTCTCATACCGATGAGAAACTGGGTGGACGCAGTGAAGTAGATAAATTTACAAAGATATGGGTTCAGCCTGTTTGTAATCTTATATATCTGATCTATTATCAGGGCTTTTTGAGATGAAGCGGAGATTTATGATTCGTATATAATTCTTATTATTAATAAAAAGGCAAGAAGGATTCGGGAAATATGGAATGTCTTATATTTGCCACCCGAAATGATAAGCTTTACAAATAGATGATGAAGGAAAAGATATATAAGGCAATCGCGTGCCTTTGTTGTGCCGTGACATCCCTCTCGGCTCAGGATCGTGTAGTGGAATTGACAAATCCGGATGAAAGTTGTACAAGTATCGCAGCCGGTAAACTGGCGACGGACGATGGTTCGGTCATGACCTCGCAGACTTGTGACGGGACCTCGCGTACCTGGATGGAAATAGTGCCGGCACAAAACTGGCCTGACACGGCAAAACTCGATATCTATTGGGATCTGCGTCACACGGAAAGCAAAAACGACCGGTTGGGAGTTAAGCTGAAAGGTTCTATCCCGCAGGTCTCTTATACATTCGCTTACCTGAATACCGGTTATCCTTGCATGAACGAGAAGCAATTGGCGATGGGCGAGACAACCATCGTCGGGCGTAAGGAACTACGCAATCCGAAAGGCTTGTTCCATATCGAGGATTTGCAGGGAATTGCTTTGCAACGTTGCAGCACGGCACGTGAGGCGGTCTTGCTCATGGGACGCCTGGCGGAACAATACGGTTATCGTGACGGTGGCGAATGCCTGACGGTCGCCGATAAAAAGGAACTTTGGTTTTTCGAGATTACGGGTGCGGGGCCGGAAGATATGGGGGCTTTGTGGGTCGCCCGGCGCATACCGGACGACCATGTGACGGTTTCGGCCAATACGCCTCGTATTTCCGATGTCGATTTCAAGGATGAGGATAATTATATGTATAGCGAAGGGCTGAAAGAGAAAGCTCGCAAGTTAGGGTATTGGGATGGGAAAGAGCCTTTCAAGTTCTGGAAAGTTATCCATGAAACAGGGAAGAAACCTTTTACCGTCCGGGACTTTTTTGTTTTGAAAACGCTGGCTCCTTCTTTGAACTTGACGATGGACATGGAGGAGCTTCCTTTGTCGGTCAAGCCTGAACGGAAAGTCTCCCTGGCGGATATGAACCGCTTGCTGCGTGAAACGTATGAAGGTACGGAATGGGATATGACGAAGGACATGATGGTAACGAAGAAGATCAAGGATAAAGACGGAACCGAGCGCGACACGACCTATAAAAGCCCGCTGGCTCAAAACTGGATGACGAACGACATGTTTGAATTCTTGAATGCGCAGCGGGGTGAAAAGAAGATAGGGAAACAGCGGACGATATCGGTTGTCTGGTGTGCTTATTCGTTTGTGATCCAGTGCCGTGACTGGCTGCCGGACGAGGTGGGAGGCGTTTGCTGGTGGTCGGAAGATAATCCGGGCGAAAGCCCCCGTGTTCCGTTGTTTGCCGGGATGACGGATGTTCCCGAAAGTTTTAAGGTATGCGGGCATAAGCGTTACCGGCCTGATGCCGCCCTTTGGATTTACCGGCGTACGAACCGCCTGGCGCAAGTGAGTTGGGGGCATGGCCGCAAACTGATCGAGCCTGCCGTTCTCTCTTTCGAGCAGAAGGCTGTAGACGAAATGCCCCTGATACAAAACAAGGTATCGGCCCTTATCCAGGAAGGCAAGAAAGACGAAGCTCAAGCTTATCTTACCCGTTATTCGTTCGATTTTATCTATTCGACCTTGCGTTGTTGGGAGGAAATGGAAGGACAGCTTTGGCATAAGTTCGGTCGGGGTTTCTAAAGAAAGAAACCCTTTACAGTGAATTTTTCTTGGCTTTTTCCCGCTGCTTTTCGATTTCTTTGCGGTAAGAGAGTGGGTTTATGCCTGTTTTGCTCCTGAAAAAGTAAGAGAAATAGTCGGCCGATTCGAAATTGAGCTTCATTGCGATGTCCTGGATCGACATTTCCGTACTGCTCAGCAGATCTTTGACTTTACTAAGCTTTAGTTGTAGCATATATTGGTGAGGGGCGATCCCGGTGTATTGCTTGAACGACTTTCTGAAGTTGGAATAGCTCATGTTGATGGAGCCGGCAATGTCTTCCGGTGTAAACTTGTTGTAAATGTTTTCCCGCATCAGTACGCATGCTTCCTGGATCTTTTGCATGGAGGCCGACCCGTAATCCTGGTTTTTGCTAATCGAGTAGATCAAGCCGATCATGTGCATCATGATTCCAGACAGGACTGCTTGGAATCCGGCCTTCTGTGCCCAGGCACAGTCAAGCATTTCGCCGAAATGCTTGACTATTTGGTCATTTATACCGATATGGAAAATGGGAGTCTCATGGTGGATGATCTTATTGAGTAGTTTGTCGAAATATTCTCCCCGGAAGGCTACGAAATATTCATCCCATCCTATGTTTTTAGTCGGTTGGTAAGTATGCCATTCTCCAGGGAATAGGAGGAAAGCGTCCCCCTTTGTTATTTTCTCTTCGGGGCAGTTGACGGATTGGAATTTCCCCTCTCCTCTTGTAATATATACTAATGTGAATTCGTCTATTATCCGTCCGCGTTCAGGATTAAAGGTATATCCGATCGGATGGCCTTTCGGAGGATAGCTGTCTTTGGGCTTGACAGATTGGAATCCTACACCACTGATTGACATTTCCCAGATGTCTTTGTCTTTATTTGTGGGTAAGTATTTTATGACATTGTGTTTATTGTATTCGAAATCCATCTGATGTTTCTTTATGGTGTTATAATTGCTTGTACAAATGTATCATTTATTTCTCAATATATTAACTATTTGTTTGTATCGATATCCAATATATTGTGACTATACTTATGCATTAGATTCATGATTTCATATTCAACGTCATTCTTGAAATACAAATTTACTTGCTGTTTTTTGCATTTCATGTTTTTGACGTGTTGATTTGTCTGTCCTTTATTGTAACCAGCCAACTCCCTGTTACGAAGAGCCTATCCGGTTGTTGGCTGGAATTTGAGTGTTTTTATTGATGAGCTACAGGAAGCGGACCATCAGAGTAGATAAGAGCATCGCTGAAATGAATTTTCGTTTTTGAATTCGGATTCATCCATTTGAAGGTGACGATATGTTTGCCTTTTGGAAGTTGGTATTTCCAGAAAAGATCGACGCGATGATTCTTGCCGATAGGAAGATTGGCTCTTTCGGCCATTTCCCCATCGATATGCATTTCGACTTGGGCTATATAGTTTTTCTCGCCTCGGAGATAACCGGTAAATACGATTCCTGTCCCTTCAAATTCAAATTTTTCTATGTCCTTCAAATCTTTTTTTATGTCTTGACGTCCGATTGGGAACAAGCCTTCGAATCCTTGTTCAAAACGAACCGGGACGGGCGCTTGGCAGGCAATTGTGATTTCGTCGTCCTTAATGCTGCCTCCATTGCGTTCGATCATTTGCAAGGCATGTTTGAAAGAGGTTTGGTAGACTTGGTTTAAAGACATGTTTGTATAGGCGAAGTTGATGTCTTCCACTTCACGCAAATTTTTCATCCAGTATTCGGATATCCGGCTATACCCTTGCATTGTTGCCAAGATACCGGCAGCCGATGCGGGGTTACAGTCGGAATCTTGTCCGCAACGTGTCGAAACATCCATTGTTTTATAAAAATCACCTTGCCCGTACAATAATCCCATTATAACGTAGGCGCAGTTGATGACAGCATCAATATTATAAGGACGTAATGTGCCTTCCGGACAACCGATATCCTGGTTCCATTTTTTTTCACATTCTGCCCACGTCTGCTTCCAGTCATCCGGATATTGTTCGTGCCAACGGATCACGTCGCTCATGCACTTATGGAAGCGGCTATCTTCCGGAATCGTCTTCAAGGCTTCTTTGACAACAAAGTTGATGTCGTCGGAAATGAAAGCAAGTGAATACATGGCTCCGATATAGACACCTCCGTACCATCCGTCACCATAATTCATGATATGTCCTATCCTGTCGGATATCTCGCATGAAGCATTCGGCATACCCGGTGTCATCAAGCCGGCAAAATCAGCTTCAATTTGGTAATCGATGTCGTCTGCATGCGGATTGTTTAACCAGTGTCCGGATTCGGGAGGCATAATTCCATTTATGATGTTGTAGCGAGCTGCCTGATTGGCGTGCCAAAGTCCATAATCGGCGTGAGCGAATGCGTATGCAAAAGAATCGGTCGGCGCATCCATCCCTAAACGTTCGAATACTTCTACGAAAGTCAGATCCATATAGATGTCGTCGAACAATGCTGGAAAATGATCGAAATAGCCTTTGATACATCCGTCATTATAGGTGATAGGAACGTAGTCTTGAATCATGGCGCTTCGGTAACGGAATTCAGTCGGACCGCCATATGCCACGCCAATGGTTTGCCCTGCCCAACCGCCTTTGATTTTGTCTAATAGTTTTTCTTTACTGATAGTTATGGTTTGGGGAATGCTGTCAGCTTCTTTGGGCGGTTGTTGCGAGCAAGAGAGTATCCCTGTTGCCAGACTGATTACCAAGAGTGGTAGGATTTCGTGTTTCATGATAAATTGTTTTTTTATGTTTTATTTTATATGGAATTATTGTTATTGGATGACTTGACAAAAGTAATAATAGGTTCTTTTTCTTTTTATTCAATTTAAAATGGAAAAGATAAACCCAATTTAGGATGGTTGATTGAAAAAAAGATTTAATGTGCTATTAATTAGTGATTTGATGATTTTGTTTCCGGTGCTGAAAATGGATAAAGAATAGATTGCGGTGTCAAAAAGCTAATAAATTATGTCAAAAATATAATGAATAGCAGGTTCATGCTTTTTAATATTGCGCTCAATTAAAAATATTTGTAACGAGGGATGATAGATCATCTATAATGAAAGGTGGAATGAATCGGAGAAATTTTATAAAAGGTTCGGCTATGGGCGGATTGATTTTTGCTGATGCTGTTGCAAGTACTGCTGTCCTGGCAAGGGAGAATTTTCCTGAACAAGAGGATGATTCTGCGCGGAAGTTCTTTTTTAATAAAGAGGGCAAGTTTAAAATCTTACAGTTGACGGATACGCACTATGTCGCAGGAGATCCGAAATCTGTTCGTGCATTGGATAATGTCAACCAAATGTTAGACTTGGAGAAGCCTGATTTGGTTATTCATACCGGAGATGTGGTTTTTGGGAAACCAGCAGAGAAGTCCATACGTGAAATCTTGGCTCCTATTTCTATACGTAAAATTCCTTTTGCCGTCACATTTGGCAATCATGACGAGGAATTTGACCGGACGCGGGCGCAGATGTTGGATATTGTCAAGTCCATACCTTATAATATCAATACAAAGGTAGAAGGCATACACGGAGAGACGAACGCGGTAATAACGCTTGCTTCATCAGCTAATGGTAAAATCAGCCGGGTTTTTTATCTCTTTGATTCGAATGCTTATTCTAAAATAGAAGGAATAAAGGGGTATGACCATATTCGATTTGATCAGATAGCTTGGTATCGGAAACAAAGTGAGGTTTTTGCTAAAATGAACGGAGGTGAACCGATACCGTCATTTGCTTTTTTTCATATTCCTTTGTTGGAACATAAAAGGGCAATGCAAGATGATGTTTATAGTGAGACACGGGGGATTAAAGGTGAACTTGTCGCTTCAGCCAATGTTAGTTCCGGCCTGTTTGTCTCAATGAAAGAAATGAAAGATATCGATGCTATTTTTGTCGGGCATGACCATGATAATGATTGTGCAACTTTATGGAACAGGATGTTTTTTATTTTTGGACGGTTTAGTGGGTGCGATACGGTCTATAACGACCTGAAGCCGAATGGTGCTCGCGTGATTGAATTGACGGATGGAACGAAAAGCTTTCGTTCATGGATACGTGTCTATGGTGGAGAAGTTGTTCAAGATTTGCGTTATCCGGAAGATTTTATGAATCGGTTTGGGAAAAAATAGAAAAGAAAATGATTTTTTCACATTGATCGATTGCCTTTTGCCATATTGTAGATAAGGGATATACTACTCTTCTTGCACGGTTCGCTTTTTTAGTTTTTGAATTGTAAATCAGTATTTTGTGACTTTTCCGGATTATACGAAATTTTGAACAATATTCTAATTCGCCAAAAAATAGGATAAAAATATCATTTTTTTATGATATTAAAGAGCATAAAAGTAGAATTTTGCCAAAAATAAATATGTTTAACCTAATAAAGTTTGTGAAATTATGAGAAATCGAATTCTATTATTGCTATGTTCCCTCTGTATGGGGTTGCAAGCATTTGCTCAGATTTCAATTTCAGGAAAGGTGGTAGATGACTTGGGAATAGAAATGCCAGGTGTCAATATTGCTGTAAAAGGTCAGGCTATTGGAACCATGACAGGGGCTGATGGAACTTTTACACTTCCTAATATTCCTGGAGGAAGTAATGCTGTTTTGGTATTTTCATTTATCGGGTATAAGACTCAAGAAGTGAAAGTGGGTAATCAAAAGTTCTTGAATATTCGTATGTCGGAAGATTCGGAACAGTTGGAAGAGGTTGTTGTCGTTGCTTATGGTACAGCGAAGAAAAAAGATTTGACGGGATCGATGAGCGCCATAGATTCAAAAGTGTTGGTGGTTCAGAGTTCGGGCTCTGCATCCAAAATGCTGGAGGGATCTGTCCCTGGTTTGCAGGTGGCTGCAACAGATGGTCAGCCGGGGGTCGATATGGGGATCCGTGTACGTGGTGTCAGTTCTGCAAATGGGGGTAGTGCGAGTGCATTGATTGTAATTGATGGTGTTCCAGCCCAGAATGAAAATCCGTTGTCTAACTTGAATTCATCCGATATCGAGAGTATTACGGTTTTGAAGGACGCTGCATCTACAGCTCTTTATGGATCTCGTGGAGCGAACGGGGTGGTATTGGTGACAACCAAAAAAGGTAAAAGCGGCCAGACTCGTATCAGCTTTGATGCTCGTTGGGGTTGGAACTCAGTAGGACGGTTTAATACTTCAGGCATGACAAAAGCTTCTGATTATTATGAATACTACTGGAAAGCTATTTACAATTCGTATCGTTATGGTGTAAACGGAACAGGTCTTCCTGGCGTAGATTCGAACGGAGTCCCGTACACGAATGTTAAAAATCCGAACTATACGCATGAGGCTGCAGCTGAATTTGCAAGCCAACACCTGTTTAATTATGTGGCTGGTGCGGCCAATAGTGAACAGAACTTTACCCGTAATGGTTTGGGTAACTGGATGGCATACAATGTTCCGGGGGCTATTTATACGATGGAAGGAGCGGGAGCTTCGGCTGCTGCTACCATGACTGGCGCTTATTTGGTTAATACTGATGGACGGTTAAATCCGAATGCTTCGTATTTGTATCGGGATGGTGATACTTATGCAGATCAATTGTTGCAAACAAATTTCCGTCAGCAATATGATGTTTCAGCCAGCGGAGGTACGGACAAGATAAGATATTATGCTTCATTGGGCTATTTGGATGAACCTTCTTTTGTACGTGCTTCCGATTTTGAACGTTATTCAGGCCGTGCTAACGTAGATGCTGAATTATTTAAATGGTTGAAAGTCGGTGCAAACGTAGGATATACTCATACGGTCACCAATTCTATGTCTACAAAATGGGGACGTAACCCCGGTGCTGCTTCAGGTAATGTGATGATGTATGCTAATGCTACTCACCCAATTGTCTCGATTTGGGCACGTGATGCACTTGGCAATTATGTGTTGGATGAGCATGGCAATAAAGTGGAAGCCGGTTATCCCGGTGCTACTTATTCTCCTGTTGGGACAACAGAAGGCAACCGTGTTGCTGGAGACATTCTTTATGATATTGATCAGAATATCAATCAGAATAAAGTTGATTTATGGACTTCGCGTGTGTATGCTGATTTTGTATTTGGAGATTTCAAGGCTACCGTCAATTTCTCTTATGACCAGCATGCTAACCGTATGATGAAATATCGTAGTGGTTTAAGTTCTTTGGGTTCTCCTAATAATGGAGGTATCGGTATTCAAAAATATGTAAGAACGATTCTGAATACCCAACAGATGTTAAGTTATAACAAAGATATCGCGAAACATCATGTTGATGCTATGGTTGGCCACGAATATAATGATAATAGTTATGACCAATTGAACTGGGGATCTTCAGATGAATTGATTGCAGGCTTTATCTCTCCGGGTAACTTTGTCAGCCGTTATACAAATGTATCTACTTTGGCTACTCCGGGATGGAGCTTGGGTACTGTCCGTATGGAATCTTATTTTGCACGTGCTAATTATAATTATGATGAGAAGTATTATTTGTCGGGATCTGTCCGTGCTGATGGTTCTTCTAAGTTTGCTAAAGACAAATGGGGCGTATTCTATTCAGTCGGTGCTGGTTGGCGCTTCACCTCTGAGAGTTTTATGGAAGGGACGAAAAGCTGGTTGGATAATGCCAAGTTGCGCTTAAGTTATGGTGTGATCGGTAACCAGAATGGTGCTGCCGATTATGGATACCATACTTGGTCTTATGGCGTCGGATCATGGAATACAAGCTCAAATGGTACAGGTACGGCAAAAACCTATTCTATAGGTTATGGCGGTTTGGTCAATGAAGACTTGACATGGGAAAATGTCCATACAACTGATGTCGGTTTGGATTTCTCTGTATTGGGAGGCCGTGTATCGGGTTCGTTGGACTTTTATAACAGTTTGACCACCAATTCTTTTTATAACGAGCCGATCTCTTATCTGGCAAATGGTGGTAATACGACGCGGCAACGGAATTCAGCCAAACTACGTAACCGTGGTTTTGAAATTGATCTGTCGGCTGATATTATTCGTACAAAGGATTGGACTTGGAACGTAGGTATTAATGGTACTCACTATAAAACGATTTTGAAGGAAGTCCCGGCATCGACAATTCCGGCATGGAATGAAACGATGGATCTTCCAAAAGGGACATGGACTGCAAACGGCGACGGTTGGTCTGGCGCTGGGACAGCCAATGCATCCGGAGTATTTTACTTGCGTGGTGAAGGACGCGACTGGTATAACTTGTATTTGTACAAATATGCAGGTGTCGATCAGGAATCAGGTTTGCCAATGTATTGGCATCGTGTGACATATGATGATGTCCATAATGGAGCATCAGGTGGCCGTTATGCAAACTATAAACAAGGTGAAAGTGTGAAGACTACGGTTTCTTCGGATGCATCCATGTATGAAATGGGGAGTGCAACGCCCAAATGGATTGGAGGTTTGACTACTTCCTTGCGATATAAAGATTTTGACCTTCAAGCTATTTTTGCTTATCAGTTCGGCGGTAAATTTATGTCTGTCGAATATGCTAATGGCCTTTATCGTTCCTCTTTCTTGTCTCGTTCTGCACAACCCCAATCTACTGATTTGATTGGTAGCACGTATGATCCGGAAAATAATACGGGGGCTTATTTCCCAATGATCTGGGCATCGAATAATTCTACTATATATTATGATGGTTCGACGACCGGTTCTTGGAAATATACCGATATGTCATTGTTTTCTGCTTCTTATTTGCGTATGAAGAATATTACATTGGGCTATACAATCCCGAAAGTTCTCTTGAATAAGGCTGGCATCAGTAGATTGCGTGTTTATGCATCTGCGGATAACTTGTTCTATATTTCAGCAAAGAAAGGTGTGGATCCTGCCATGTCAATGACTGGAGGTTTGGAAGTTAGTCAGTATATCTATCCGACTATGCGCACGATCTCTTTGGGTTTGAATCTTGAATTTTAATTATAAAATGAAGCGAAAAATGAAAAAATATATTAAATATTTCTGTGGCACTTTGGCTATCGTTTCTGTGCTGACTGCTTGTGATTCCAAGTTGGATGTCCACAATCCAAATAACTTTTCGGATGAGCAGATTGAAGATTTATTGAAAAACGGTACGGATGAAGAACGTGAATTGATATTAGGCGGTTTGACGGCCAATTTGAAAGGATATGTTGTCGTACGCAACGCTATCATGAGTGGTGGCTTTACGAATATGTCTATTGATAACGAATGGGTGCATAATAATATTTACCGTAATTTGCAATGTGGTGATATCGTGTATGGTGATGGCGCCCGCCATTCTTCCGGTTGGGGCCAATACTATAGAAACAGTCCGGATCTGAAATATTGGGGAGCCAATCAGACTTCTGAATGCTATGGTTATTGGTGTTCTCCTTCTTTGTCGATTAGTAATGCCAATAAGGTGTTGATGTTTCTGAGTGACGAGGTGGTTGGAGAAAGTTCCTTGTTGAAAGAATATAAAGCTATGGCATTGACACTGCGTGGCATGGGATATTTGCAGTTGATGGAACGTTTTACGAAAGCATATTTGCATGGTGGAAAAGAAGGTTATGGCATGCCTCTTTATACAAACTATGGTTATCAGGATGTTGTAGCTCCTTCTTCAGCGGAAGAATCATGGAATTTTATTTTGACAGACCTCAAAGATGCTGTTCGCCTGTTTCAGGAGTCCGGTTATGGTTATACAAAAGCTAAAGATCATGATACGGCCGTCGATATTGACCTTGGTTTGGCGCAGTATTTTTTAGCAAAATCCGCTTTATGGACGGGAGATTATCAAACAGTCATTGCGGCATGTAAAGATGTATTGGATAATTACGGTTGGGAATTTATTCCGGAATCTGCTTATGGAGCATCCAATGACCGTATGGCCGGTTTTTGTAATAAAACGGATGATATCAAAGCTGATGACAATGCGTTTATGTCTGTAGCTAAGAACCCGGAATGCCTTTTTGGTTGGGCCAATGATGCTAACATTTACACTTGGACCTATTATAATGTGCTTAAAACTGGCTCTGATATGGTGAATACGGCCTATTTCCAGATTGATAATGCGTTATGGTCGAAAATGGCTGATAATGACTATCGCAAAGAACGTTTTACAACAGAAACTGCAACTTTCCCCTATTTTGCCATAGAAAATGGAGATACTGCCTGGTATCCTACTGCCATTCCTGCTTATACCTGTTTGAAATGGGCAGCATCCATTGCTTCTGATGAGTCATCCCGTCGTCACGATCGTTCTAACTCTGATGTGATTATCTATCGTACATCAGAAGTATTGTTGATGATGGCAGAAGCCCAAGCACAGAGCGGTGATGAATCTGGTGCGAAAGCGACTTTGAATAAGTTGCTGGCTGCTCGTACAAAAGCAGGAACTCCTACGTTGACTTGTGATAACTATCCGGCTATGCAGGGAATGTCTGCACTTGACATGTGCAAGTTGCAATGGCGAATTGAATGTTGGGGAGAAAATGGTTGGAATTTCTGGAATAGTAAACGTTGGAATCAAGCCCCCGTTTATGAGGGATCTAATCATTGGAGCACAACCGCAGTCACTATTGACCACATGACATGGGAGATCCCGGAACAGGAAACTCAGACGAATCAGTATTGGGCAAATGTGAATAGAAAATAACAGATATTTAATCTCAGTTGTGAAAGGGCTGTCCGTGATGGGCAGCCTTTTTTTGTAAGCATCCGAAGAAGCCCTTTTTCCCAGTGGATACCCTATGGCAATGGCATTAACATTGTTGCGGATGTCTATTTATGCTCTTTCGCTTTTTGGGCTATTTTGGTCGCTTGATGAACAGGAATCCGATCTTTTACGAATTCGGGAATATTGTAAGACTTCATACTTAGTTTGTAAAAATCTTTTTTCTTTTGAGGCAATAAGAATGGTTTCGATGCTTTCCCTTTTTTATCGATATGGGTAATATAAAGGCGGGTATGCAGCCCATCGATGCGTCTACTGGAGAAAACAACCCAATGGCTATTCGAAGACCACGAATGGTAACTTTCGGATTTCTCACTATTAATTTCAGATAATGATATCTGTTGGTTATTCCGAAGGTCTATTTGGTGTAAATCTGCATCGTTGTGCCAAATAGGGAAAGTTGCGTATTGGGATTGTGTATACATTAAAAAGTTTCCATCAGGCGATATGCGGGGAAAAGAAATACTGCCACCTTGTATATCGGCATTGTATAACGTGTCGGTTTGCCCCAAAGAACCGTTTTCAGGATCGAACGATATACTGCATAGGCTATACCGGAGTTTGGATATGGAATCAGGTACTGTTTGAGTTGAAGCTGAACAGTAATAAAGGGTTGTCCCGTCAGGTGAAAATGAAGGGAAAGTTTCCAAATAGTTGGGAGATGAAAGTATGGAGGGTGATAATATCTTCCGGGTTTTGAGGTCGCAAATGACGATGTCTGAACTACGGTCATATACTTCTATACGCTGGCTTGGATGCAGCCCTTGATAGGTGTCGTTGGTTGAGAATGCAATAAATCTCCCGGAAGGATGCCAGGATGGATAAACCATATTTTGGCCGCTTTGTGCTTTAAAATCTATAAATTCGATATTGTTACCATCGATTAAAACCGTCCCGTTGTATTCTCCTCTCATGTGAAATAACATCTTTCCTGCTGAATGGGAACAGAAAGAGTGACAATTTACACAATTATGTGCAGTCAATTTGTTTTCGTAAATAGGAGTCTCTTTAAATGATTCCAGGTCGCGCTGATAAAGCCCCATCTCATTCCATAATGCATATAAAGGCTCGATGAGCCGATAGGCAATGTATCGGTCTACTGGATGTTGGGAAACGTAGATATAAAAAGGATGATAGGAATAGCTTTGCCCTTGTTTGCTGCTCGTGATTTGTACAGCTATTGAATCTCCTTTTGATTTTTCCAGAAGAGCTTTCCATTTCTTTATCGGAATATCAATAAAACCTTTGTTCGCTTTTACTTCAAATCTTAAACCTTTGGTTTCAAACGATGCGACCTTTATGTCTTCTTCAGGCGCAACTGTTGAAAAGTTTAGCGGAGCTATATTGTACGGAATAGTTACTCCGACATAATCAGGAAAAATATTCGGACAGGAGCCAACCAAGATACTTGTCTCTTTATCTGGTTGCGAACAGGATGCCCATATAAGCAAAATACTCCATATATAGTTTTTGGATTTCATCTTCATTCTTTTTTAAACAGTAAATAATACCAGTAAGTGTCTTCAAATGAGGCTATAGCCTTGTTCCCTAAATTGTGGTTTTGCAATGCGCCCTTTAATGCTAAATAGCGTTGTCCTGTTTCAGGGCTGATCCCTTTTTCTGGCCAGTCAGGGCGTTGGTCCTCATACCAGGCTATGACGGCTTCCTGTTGACGGATAGTCAGTGTCGGCCATATCTTTGTTTGATAGTATTTTTTATAAAGATGATCGAAAGAGGTCAAATCTTTATTCAATAGATGGAAAGTCGTCAAGTAGAGCAGAGGAATCGGATTGTCGGGGTTGTTTGCAGCCAAGCGTTCGAGTACACGAGTGAAATCCAAACAGACCGTTTCGTCTGGATTTTCTTTAAGGGCTTTTCGTTTGTGGCCGTATTCACTATCTGATTCGACCATTTTGTCGTTGTTCAGATATTTTCGATGTTCCTGAGCCCATTTCTTGTAAAAACAGGTCTGTTCCAGGATCGTAATGTATTTCTCTGCTACCGGATAGAAACCGAAGATCAGATTCGTGTCGATCAATCGCTTTAGAAGCCGGGGATTACCGTTTGGGGAAAGTATATATCCTTCATAGGCATATTTTTGAGCTGCTCCGATATTTCCTATCATATAATGTAAGTCGGCTTGTGCGATTGCCCCTGAAAGTCGTTCATCCCAATTCGACAACAATGTTTCACCGCCTCGTTGGGGATATTTGAAAAGGTCTTGATCCAGTTTGCCTTCATTGGACAATGCAAGATTCAAAATATTAATGGTTTGCAAGTCGCTTTTCTGCGCAGGGAAAGTAGAGATGATATCTTTCCAACGTTTGTTTCTTAAATAGTAATCTTGTTCCATATTGGCAAGTAGGGTTGTGTCCTGGGTTTTTTCAGATATGAACCAAAAACCGGCAAAAATGATTCCGAGTTCAAAAAGGCGGAAGAAAATGATCCGTTTGTGTGCTATATGGATCTTTCTTCCGATAGATACGGTTATGAACAATGACACAGGAAAAGATATCCAGGCGCAGTATAAAAAAGATAAATTAGAAACTTGTGAAAGATCTGTATAATAGATATTGGGAATGAAACTTTCCCATATATTGCTTTGCCACGCCTGATAGCATGATAACCAGCTAAGCATGAGCCATGTTGGAATAGAAAGCAAACTCCAGTATTCACGGGGTGGTCGCTTTTGTAGAGCCCAAATCACGACACCCGTTATAAATAATGTGGTAGTTGGCCCCGCCAGCCCAAAAAGGATAACAGGTATAATGACGGATGCTGTCAATCGTAAATAGAAATGAGGCAGGCAGATAAATAAATAAAAGAAAACGAGGACAAGAATGAATGCTACGGTTCCTTCTTGGCGGTAGTTCATATCTAATTGTAAAAGACAGAAACAGGCCATTGGAACAGTAACTACTATCAAACTGTCGAAAGCAGGCGCTAATTTGTTTGTTATTTTTTGCATGCAAAAGCATCCGAAAAGGAAAAGTATGGTTGTCATAGATGCTCCGACATAAGGCAAGCTATAAAATTGCGTCATAAATTCAGCTAAATAGGAGACAAATCCCCCAGGAGTGGAGAGCTTTTGTATAAAGTAATCATTTGTTAGCGGGAATAACTGTAGTTGTTCTATGTAAAGAAAATAGAATGCATATCTATATTGTAGGAATAAGAACAAGATAAGGCCTGTCGATCCCCAAAAAGCCCATCTGATGATATGATTATATTTCTTTTTCTCCATTTCTTAAAGAATATTTACTCTACAAATATAGCTTATTGATTAGTTCTATAAATCCTCTTTTGCCAAAATTTTAATTATTAATATCAAAAGCATAGGGTTAGCCCTGTGAATCATAAATAAATTTGTAACTTGAATGATTCTAATGCCATTATCAATTAAATGTAAATACTGTATTATGATGAACAGATACAAATTCTTTATTCTTTGCCTCGCCTTGATATGCGGGGCGAGCCTGTCGGCCAAGGATTATTATGCCACGGATTTCGGGGTGAAAGCGGATGGCAAGACGTTGAATACGAACTCCATCCAGAAAGGAATCGACTTTGTGAACGGGCAGGGTGGGGGGCGTTTGGTCTTTACTGCGGGCAATTACCAGACTGGGACGATTTACCTGAAATCGAATGTGACGCTTCATCTTGAGGAAGGGGCGGCCCTGCTCGGTTCGACCAATCCCTGGGATTACGAAAAAGATCCGTATATTCGCTGGATGTCTATGATCTTTGCTGTCAAACAGCAGAATATCGGTATAACGGGAAAGGGGACGATCGATGGGCGTGGTTTCCAAACCGCCAACAATATGGTGGACTATATCCAACGGGGTATCTACGAAGATCCTCTGAAACTGGGCCGTCCGAACGAGACGAACCGCCCGCAGAATATCTATTTCCGTGAATGCGAGAATGTGACGATCAAGGATATCACCCTGCGGGACCCGGCAAGCTGGAACCAGACCTACGATCAATGCAAGAATCTGTATGTCGACGGCATACAGGTCGATAGTAAATCTTACTGGAATAATGACGGTATAGATATTGTGGACTGCGACGGCGTCGTGCTGAAAAACTCTTTTATCGATGCGGCGGATGATGCCCTTTGCTTCAAATCGCACGATGCGAACAGCATGTGCCAGAACGTGGTGGTCGAGAACTGTGTAGGCCGTTCGAGCGCCAGCGGATTGAAATTCGGAACAGTCTCCCGTGGCGGTTTTCGTAATTTCAAGGTGAAGAATATCAAGATATACGATACGTATCGTTCGGCCATAACGTTTGCCGCGGTCGACGGTGCTCTGATTGAAAATATTGAGGTGGACGGCGTGCGCTCCATCCATACCGGAAATGTGATCTACCTCCGTATCGGTGACCGTTGGAGTGCAGGGAAGAAACCGGTCATGAAGAATATTACGATCAAGAATGTCTATGCCGAGATCCCGATGGATAAACCGGATGCCGGATATAATTATGAGGGGCCGATCGAAGACCTTCCCCGTAATATTTCACCCGCCAGCATTGTCGGATTGCCTGAATATAAGATTCAGAACGTGACGCTTCAGAATATCGAGATCGTTTCTCCCGGAGGCGGTAATCCCTACTATGCTTACCGGGGACTGACACCGGCAGAATTGGACAGCATCCCTGAAATGGCAACTTCCTATCCGGAGTTTTCGCAGTTTAAGGAATTGCCGGCCTGGGGCTTCTACATCCGTCATGCCGAGGGGATCACTTTTGATAATGTGACTTTTAAGGCTTTGAAAAAAGATTACCGTCCGGCAATCGTAACAGATGATGCGGAGGGGGTTACATTCAAGAATGTCCGGTTCATAGAGCCGGAAAGCGAGGGTAAAGAACAAATATTCCCCTATAAAAAGTCGGAAGATTAAAATATAAAGAATAAGAATATGTATAGAAATAAATTATTTGCAAGTGTGATAGGGCTGCTGGTTTTTGTGACGGGGCTTTCGGCGAAGGATTACCAGGTCGCGATGTTTGGGATCAAATCGGACGGGGTGACACTCAATACCCGTTCCATCCAGCGGGCTGTCGATTATATCAGTGAACAGGGAGGTGGCCGGCTTATTTTTTATGTGGGCCGTTATTTGACCGGTTCGATCGAACTGAAGTCGAATGTGACGATCCGTATCGAAGAGGGAGCCGTCTTGGTTGCTGTCCCATCTGTGTATGATTTTAAAGGGGTGGAGAAATGTAATGCGATTATTTACGCAGACAAGCAAAAGAATATCGGTATCGGTGGAAAAGGCATCATCGATGGCCGTAGCATCGCCGTGCGGGCAAGTGTGGAAGAGCAATTGCAGAAAGGCCATATTGAAGGGAATATATCCGGTTATGCACCGGCTTTGATCTGTATGGCGGGCTGCGAGGATGTGAAAATCGAACAGGTTACCCTGCAGGATGCAGCAAACATCGCCGAAATATATAAGGATTGCCGCAATGTGACAGTCGACAAAGTCGTTGTGAATGCAGGTGCATCGGACCGGAAAGCAATCTCGATTTCCGGCTGTGACGGAGTGAAGATGACGGATTGCTACTTCAATATGACAGGGAATCCGTTGGAGAGTGCCGGGACATCCCGCAACCTGATATTTACAAATTGTATAACACCAGATGGCAAAGCTGTCTCAAGCGATCAATAAAAGGAGGAAAAAACTATGCAGAGGAGATCTTTTATCAAACAGAGTGTTTTATGGACGGCCGGTTGTGCTGTCGGTAGCCGTATGCCGTTGTGGGGTGCGGTCGATGCGACCGGTGAGGTGACGGGAGCAGCCTTGCGTTCCGGTGAACTATATAAATTATTTCGCGATCCGCAATCCATTTACCGTCCGTTTGTCCGTTGGTGGTGGAACGGGGATAAAGTGGAAGCCGACGAGTTGAAACGCGAACTGCACATATTGAAGGATGCAGGTATCGGAGGAGTAGAGATCAATCCGGTCAAATTCCCCGGTAATGACACGGACGATCTGGGAAAGAAGTCGCTGTCCTGGCTGAGTGACGAATGGATCGACATGTTACGGGTGACTTTTGACGAGGCGAAGTCGCTCGATATGACCTGCGATCTGATCGTCGGTTCCGGCTGGCCGTTCGGGGCGGAGTTCCTGACGGGAGACGAACGGGCGGATGTTGTCGTGAACTACTCTGAGAAACTGAGCGGCCCGATCGATTATGAAGTCTCTCGCGACGGTCTGTTCTGTGCAGCCGATCCTGCTATCAGTTCTCCCTTCCTCGGAAAGAAGATGGAGTTAGTATCCTTGCAGTTGGTCCCCGAACCGTTTGGCAGGCTTGACCAGGCTATCGACCTGATGGGGAAGGAGGTGGACGGGACGTTCAAGTTCAAAGTGCCCGATGGGAAATATGTCTTGTTTGCCTTAGTCAAGATACGCGGTTTCCTCGAAGTGATCAATGGCGCTCCCGGTGCTACGGGACCGGTGTTGAACCACTTCAACAAGCCGGCCGTACAGAAATATCTGAATAATATGTCGGACAAGATCCAGAACCGTTTAGGCCCGTTGTCCGGCAATATCCGTTCCCTGTTCACCGACAGCATGGAACTGGAAGGTTCGAACTGGTCGTATGATATGGCGGAAGAGTTCAAGAGACGCCGGGGATATGATGTGCAACCGTACCTGCCTTTCATCCTGTTTAAGATGGGGAGTATGGGGAATGTGTTGACCTATGAGCCGAAGGTGCAGTTCACACCCGAACTGGACGATACGATCCAGCGTGTACGCTATGACTTCGAATATACGAAAGCCGAACTGTTGCGCGAGCGTTTTACACGGACTTATCTGGACTGGTGCAAGGGGCTGAACGTCAAATCGCGTGCACAAGCCTACGGACGTGGTTTCTTCCCGCTCGAAAGCAGCCTGGATTATGATATTCCCGAATGTGAA
This sequence comes from uncultured Parabacteroides sp., assembly GCF_902493135.1. Lineage (GTDB taxonomy): Bacteria > Bacteroidota > Bacteroidia > Bacteroidales > Tannerellaceae > Parabacteroides. The sequence continues at coordinate 17,199 of NZ_CABUOD010000030.1, read as the reverse complement.
TCCTGGACGATGACCTGGTTGCGGCACCGTTTGGGTGAGGAGATGTCGGAAGAGGATTATCGCCGGGGCCGTGCCTATACGATGGTCAATAAATATGTATCTTCTGCCGCCCACTTGCGGGGAAAGCGCCTGGTGAGTTGCGAGGAGATGACAAATACCTATACCGTGTTCAATATGACATTGGAGTTGTTGAAGATCGGAGGCGACCAGACGGCTATCTCCGGTGTGACACATTCCATCTTCCACGGTTTCAACTATTCTCCGAAAGAAGCACCGTTCCCCGGATGGATTCGTTACGGGGCTTATTATAACGAGAATAACAACTGGTGGCCGTATTTCAAATATTATACCGCTTATAAAGGCCGTATGGCTTCCGCCCTGCAACATGGAACCATGTATGCGGATATCGCGATCCTGCATCCGATAGCCGATATGTGGAGCACGTTGGGGATGCAGAACGAGCCGTTCCCCGCCACTACCAATGTGAAATATAAGACATTGGTATGGGAGGCGATCCATAAGAACGGTAGCGGTTGCGACTATGTTTCCGAATCGATCATCCGGGATGCCGAGATGAAAGACGGTTACTTGTGTTACGGTCCCCGCAAATATAAAACGCTTTTCCTGATCGAGGTGGAGAGTATGGAACCGGCTACCGCTCGTAAATTGTATGATTTTGTGGCTTCAGGCGGGCGTATCTTCTGCATCGAGGCTTATCCGCATAAATCGGTCGGCCTGAAAGATCATGGCAAGCACGATAAGGAAGTGCAGGAATGGGTGGAAAAGATGAAGCAGATGGACGGACGTCTCATATTGCTCCAGAAACCGGAAAAAGACTTCGTCGGTTGGTATCAGGGGGTACAGAAAGACTATGGATTGGCACCGTATGTGACGATCGAAAAACCTGATCCTTACTTGATGCAGAACCGTTATCAGGGCGATAACAGGGAAGAAATGTTCTTCTTCAGTTATGCGCACCGCTATAATTCGCATCAGACCCGTATTTCCTTCAGCAACGAGATTGTAAAAGGCCGTCAGGGTTGGGTGTGGGATCTGGAAACGGGCGAACGGTACCGGTTGCCGTTGGATGCCGCCAACAGTTTCCTGTTCGACTTCGGTCCGGCTGATTCTCTCCTGATTGTGTTCGATAAGCAAAAGAGAGGGAATGATTACAAGCCGCTGCCTACTTCCGGTACGGACTTGCAAGACCTGTCTGCCGACTGGGATGTCGAATTTCGTCACAGCCGTGAGAATACGGTACAAAAGACACATTTCGACAAATTGCAGGATTTGAAAGATACGGACTATGTGAACTTCTGCGGAACGGTTGTCTATAGGAAGAAAATCAATGTCTCTTCGCCTGCCGGAACGGTGCTTAACCTCGGATTGGTGCACGGTGTGTCCGAAGTATTCGTGAATGGGCAGAGCTGTGGTGTCAAATGGTATGGTCGCCGTATCCATCCGGTCGCAACCCGATTGAAACAGGGAGAGAATATGGTTGAGGTACATGTCGTAACCGTTATGGGAAACTATATGAAGACGCTGAAGGATAATAAGATCGCTCAGGCGTGGACCCGGAGGCAGGATGTTGTACAGCCGGCGGGGTTGGTCGGACCGGTAACCGCTTATAGAATTAAAAATTAAGAATTAAGAATTAAAAAATTAAGAAGCTGAAATTAAGAAATTGAAGAGTTATGAATGTGATGAGAAAAATAATGATCCTGTGTTTGCTGGCGGGAATGATGATTCCGGTGGGGGCAAAGGATTATCAGATGACTATGTTCGGGATCAAGTCGGACGGGACGACCATGAATACCCGCTCCATACAAAAGGCGATCGACTTTATTTCCGAGAACGGAGGCGGACGTCTGGTATTTACCGTCGGACGTTATCTGACCGGCAGTATTCATCTGAAGTCGAATGTGACGATCCATTTGGGAGAGGGAGCCGTGTTGCTCGGTTCCACCAATCCTTATGATTATGATATGGAACTGAATGCCTGGTACGGCTTGATCCTGGCGAACAAGCAGGATAATATCGGCATTACCGGCAAAGGAGTGATCGATGGGCGCGGACGTGAACTTGCCAATAACTTCATCAACCAGGTTTATTCTGGGGTGATCAAGGACAAATTGCAGTTGGGGCGTGTTGCCAACCGTCCGAAGCTGGTCTATCTCCGCGAATGTAAGAATGTGGAGATAAAAGGGGTGACGATGATGAATCCGGCTTTCTGGACGCAGACCTATGACCAGTGCGAGAACCTGTTGATCGACGGGATCACGGTGCATAGCCGTGCTTACTGGAATAACGACGGGATGGATATTGTCGACTGTAACGGCGCATTGATCCAAAACTGTTATGTGGATGCGACAGACGATGCGATCTGCCTGAAATCCCATAGTGCCGATGCCGTTTGCCAGAATATCGAGGTACGCAACAACACCGCTTGTTCAAGTGCCAGCGGTATCAAGTTCGGAACGGCTTCGACGGGGGGCTTCAAGAATATAAAGATTATCAATAATACGGTATTCGACACGTTCCGCTCGGCCATAACGATCCAAGCGGTTGATGGTGGACAGGTTGAAAATGTGGTAGTGGATAGCCTTCGTTCCATCAATACCGGAAATCCCATCTATTTGGTCGTGGGAGAACGCCGTGAAGGTCGTCGCAGCCGGATGGACAACGTACATATCTCGAATGTTTATGCCGAAGTCCCGGCAACGAAACCGGATGCAGGTTATGACTACGAAGGGCCGACGGAAGATAATCCGCGTAATGTATCGCCTTCCGGCATTGTCGGTTTGCAGGATAACAAGATTACGAATGTCTCTATTGAGAATGTCGAGATCGTCTATCCGGGTGGCGGTAACCCGTTGTATGCTAAAGTTGGGCTGGATGAACTGGATAAAGTTCCGGAAATGCCGAAGGCGTATCCTGAATTCTCTCAGCATAAAGAGTTGCCTGCCTGGGGCTTCTATGTACGCCATGCTGATGGGGTCACTTTCAAGAATGTGAAGTTGACTGCTTTGAAGAAAGACTATCGTCCGGCTATCGTCCTGGATGATGTGCACAACGGTACATTTACGAAGATCGAAGTGGTTGAACCGTCTGCCGGAAAGAAGGAAAAGATACACGCTTACAAGTCTACGAAGATTAAAAAATAGAACACGTATCCGCAGATTCCGCATGTTCCGCCTTATACACTTTTTATATGGAGAAAAGAACATGCGGAATCTGCGGATACCCATAAAAAACGTACATTTTTTCAGAAGAAGATGTACGTTTCCCAAATGAAAAAACTTACGTTTATTTATCCAAAGATCTTAACCAGCGCTTTCCGGCGGGAGTCAGAATGAAAATCAAGTAGACTAAAGCTAATCCACCGATTATACTATATAAAGTAACTGCTGCACTCATTGTCTGTCTTTTTTATTAATTATTAATGTAATAAATGCACATATAGCGACTAAAGTAGCCGTTGCTCCAGCGACATATATCACAACCATCTTATCGGGAATAATGTCCAGTGTCGCCGTAATAACGGCTCCCCCGATAATCAACTTGGATATATCCAACAAATACCTTGCAACCTCTTTGGGGATGCTTACACTTTCTTCCTTTACAATCGGAAGCAAATGAAAATTCACATTCTGTTTTCTTTTCATAGCTAATATGTTTAGTTATACGAAAACAAAGGTAGAAAAGATTTCGAACCTTTCCTACCTTTTATGGATTATTTTCGTGATAAAGACGGCTTTAGAAATACCCGTGCGTTTTCACATCTCCATATTTAAGGGCTATCTCCACCCGTTTGACAGTGAATGTATTGTCATCCTCGGACTGGAAACCGATGCGGTTATATCCCTGTTTGAGGATTTTGTCGGGCAGGATAAAGGCATATTCCTTTTCTTCTCCTTCCAGCCCGCGTTCCCTGTCGTAAAGGCGGGTGTAGGCCGGCATTCCCTTTTCAACCGCTTCCCCGTTTACCGTCAGCCGGCAGACCGTCGGATGACTGGTGCGGATGAATAGGATTGCTTCTTGCGGATATCCTTCTTCTACCGAATCCCCGATATAGAGATCCGCCTCTTTCCGTTCGCCTTTGCCTATTTTTAACGGGAGGGGGGAATCTGGCTTTATATTGTACTGGACAACTCCGTCGGACAGTGCATATATCTTATTCCTGCCTTTTAAAGTTTCCAACGATCCCAATTCCCGGAGCAGTTCCGGCATCATGATGCGGCAAACCTGGCCGCCGTCTTCCAGATATAGCTTCCCGTCATGTTCGGAATTGAACGCGCCGAAATAGTAGTTGAACAGGTAGATCCCGTCTGCCCCCTGCGAGAGGATGTGGGAACACATACCCCTGTGCATGCCGTGTGACCAGAATTCTCGCGGGCGGTAGCCTCCGTCGTCGATCGAACTATAGAACGGTATGTTGAGGTCTTTCCCCATTTCTTCCCTGAACTTGGCTACCGGCATGGCGGGATCGCCCCTCCAATGGACACCTGTACTGATAAAGTCCAGCAGTCCGAGGCGCAGCCATTCGCGTATATCCAACCCTTTCATCATGTTTTGTTCGACTGTCGGCGCTACACGTGCGGAGAGCAGGATCTTTCTGCCTTGTTTGGCTGAAATCTCATCCACTTTCTGGCGGATGTCTTTTACCAATTGTGTCATAAGCGGTGCGTTCTGCTGTCCTGTGCCTGACTTGAAGTAAACGATAAAGCGCATGAAATCGAGATCGTATCCATCGATTATGTCGGCGTAATTTTCCAATTGCTCGGAAATGATTGCCAACTTGCGATCGCGGACTTCCTTTATGGCAAAGTCAAAAGCTCCGCCGCTGTTATAACCTTGTGTCGTGTCGTTCAGCCAGTATTCCGGATGCTGAATCCAGAAATCGGTGTACCAGATCGGACAACGGGTGGTCGTATCATTGAAATGCAGGTCGTTCATCCGGTAGGTGATGAAGGCTTCCATCCCCTTCGCCTTTGCCCTTTTTAAGGTATAAGCGACCAAGTCCGTCCCCTCCTTTTCCAGGTTCAGATGGTTCCGGTAGTAATTTCGGAAAGAGTTATATTGGGCCGTGTCGCAGCCGCAATCCAACGTCCCGTTCAGGTCGTCTCCCATCACATGGCCATATTGGGAACGGACATAGAAGAAATCGCTGCCGGAGCACATCATATAGGTCGTGACCTGTGAGTTCGCCACCATATCGACACAGGAGTCCAGGTCGGCAAGCGTCAGCGGACGATACTTGAACCAACGGTTCCCTAACAGGTCGGAACCGTCGTTATTATGAATGATCCGGAATGTCCGTTCGGGAACCTTTTTTGCATCGGGTGCACAGGCAAAGAAAGCCTGTGCACAAAGGATAAGCAGGAAATAGTTGGTTATAAGTGATTTCATTTGTTTTTGCATACGTGTTTTTCTTATTTTCCAGGATGTCCAAAAATAAGCAAAGTCACAAATATGCAAATGTGTTTTTTGTCGGATTTATTTAGATATTTGGCTAAATGGCGGAAAGTTACAACGTCTCTGCGTATTTGACCAGTTGGAGAACCTGCTGAGGCTCGTCAAAGTCGATCTTATTGCTTTTTATATACGCCTTTATCGGCTCCTGTTGTTCTTTCGGATATAGTTTCAGGAACTGTTTGGGAGTCTGGAAGGTTTTTTCTTTCCCGTTCTTTTTCATCGTGTATCTTTTTTCGACATCGCCAATGATGATCTTCTCCGTTTCGAGTTTATAGGAATGTCCGCTGGCCTGGATACTCGAATACGAATCGACGGAAGCAGTCTCCGAGCGTCCTCCGTATCCGACCTGTTTTCCCTGCGGGCGGGATCGTCCCCTGAAGGTAACGGCCAGATAAGGTTCCTGGCTCAGACGTTCCTGTGCCAGGCCTTTCGAGGCCAACTGGAAAATGCGGTTACCGATTTTCAGCGTCCTTACCATATCCGGTTCGGCAAAGAGCTTGATGTTATTATTATCGTTTTCATCAATAAACATAAAGGCATTCCTTGCCAAGCTGTAGTTGACCTTCACGCCGAACACCCTCCCGTCCTTGTAATAGATCAGGCTTTTCTGGAAGTCGTTGAAGAGGTATTCGGGCTGGCCTTCCTGGGCGGATAGCCCGGAAATCGTGGCGATCAGGGAGATGAGCAAGATATAAATAAGCTTTTTCATGATATCCGACGTTTTAATTCTTACGAAAGATACGTATTGTTTTGGATATAACAAAAAAAGCCGCCTCTTTTTACAGAGACGGCCTTTCGGATATATGGAATAAGTTTGTTATTACTTAACCAAAGCAGCGAATTCGCTGTTAGTTGCATATTTAGCAAATTCCAAGTCGATAGCAGCTTCTTTAGCCATAGCCTTGTCGGCAGCGATAGCAGCTTTCAGGTTGCTGATAACTGCGTTAGCGTCGTTGGTACGAGCAGCTACGATAGCTTTCAGGTAAGAAGTTGTAGCGTCGGGTTTAGCAACTGCGTTCAAAGTCTGAGATGCTTTGCTGTAATCCTTAGTCAGGATCTGAGCCAGAGCAGCGTTGTTAGACTTAACTGAACCGAAAGAGTTGGCAGCCTTAGCCCATTCGCCCTGTTCCAGGTACAGAACACCCAGAGCTTCGCCCAATTCAGCAACGCCTGCTGCGCTACCGAACAACTGCTGAGCCTTAGCCTGGTCACCCTTTGTCAAAGCGATCAAACCTAAGTTCATGTTTGCAGACGGATTCGCTTTTACAGAGTTTGATTTGTTGAACATCTGTTCTGCTTTAGCCAGGTCGCCGGCGCGGAATGCCATCATACCGATGTTGTTCCAAGTGCGGTAGCAGTTAGGATACAGTTCGGAAGCCTTTGTATAGATCGCCATCTTTTCTGCGTCGTTGTTAGTCAGAGTAGCAGCGTACAGGATTTCTTCGATGTTCAGTTCAGAAGGATTGCTCTTAGCCAATGCGCTGATTTCGTCGTCAGACTTACCGATGATTTCGATGTTGGCCGTCAAACGGGAACGACGAAGTTGCGGCAGGATTGTTTCAGCCAAGTCAGAGTAAACGGCAGAGATATTTTTGATTTCTTTTTCTCTTGTTTCAGGATCCTGGTACATAGAGATAACTCTCAGCACGAGGTCTTTATCCTGCAAGTTGGAAGCAGCTACCAATTCTTTGAAGCCTTCCCAGTCCTGAGCAGTGTAACGAGCGTCAACCGGAGCGTCAACTTTCATTTTCTTCAACTCTTTAGCCAGATATTTGCTTGTGTTGCCTTCACGATTTTCAGCCAGGCCGGTATTCAGTTTAACACCACCGTCGGGAGAAGCGTAAGCAGAGATTTCGATTGCCACGTTCTGGTTAGGAGCTTCGTCTGCATTCTTAACAAGTTCTTTCCATTCCTTGATTGCGTCGGAGTTCAACTCTTTGGCACGCAGGTTGGCCTGCTGGATAAGGAACATGATGTTTGCGTCGTGAGCTTCTTTGATGATACGCTGGAATTTGTCTGCTGCGATAGCTGCGTTGGCAGTAGCTGCGTCAGCCAATTCAGATGTAGCGATCACACCTTCGCCGATTTTAACATCCGGCAATTTAACTGTCTTGTTCTTGATCTTTGCGTCGAAAGTCAGATACAATTCAGATTTTTTCATTTCCGGTTTGTAAGTGAAAGCAGATTTCATGGTTACGTTGGCACCTTCTTTCTGCGGGATAACCTGGTTGTTACCCTTTACTTTTTCACCTTGGTAAGTGTAAGAAGTTCCCCATGCTTCACCACCGGCATAACGCAGCACCGGAGTTACAGTTACAACAGCTTTCTTGTTGAACCATTTTGCAGGGAATGTGGCATTGATAGTCACAGGAACTTTGCCTCCGATGGCCTCAAGCGGCTGCGGTTCAGCTTTGATGTACTCTTCAGCTAACGGTTTCAACTTGTTTGAACAAGAAGAAAAAGTCAGAATTGCTGCCAATACGAGGAAAGGCATTAAATACTTTTTGTTCATAATTTGATGTAAGTTTAAAATGTTACTATGTTTATATATTCACTTTCAATTATCCCTTAGCCATCAAAGTGCAAAACTAAAGCATTTTTTTGTTATGAAGAGCAAACAAGAGATAAAATCTTTCTAATTAATACTTATTAATGAATCTTGTCTCCATTTTTTCCTGTCTGATGTCAAAACAGATAGGAAATGAATCCGATGAATCTTCCCGGATTTTACCGGACCCTTATTGTCAAATTTTAATCAAAACAAGGCTTTTTGAGTATAAAGTTTGTTATTATAAACAATCTTCACGATATACACGCCGGCCGGGACCGGACCGATCGGTATGATCGCCTGTTGCCCGGTGATGGAATAATTGCGCACGGGCTTTCCGGTGAGCGATACCAGAGTGAGCGAAGCCCGGCTGACGGGGATTGTAAAGTCGATGCGGATCGTTTGTCGGAACCTGTCGACAGACAGGCTGACATCCGTTGCCGCTTCGATGCGTTCGTTGGCTGTCCCGCCTCCTTCGTTCGGGTCCATTCCGTTGCAGACGGGAACAGTCATTCCGACAGGATCGAGCCAGTATTTGAGCTGCATGCTGCTATCGATCGGTTCGGTCCAGCTTTTTTGTATGGAGAAAAAGAAGTCTTCGACCGGATTGGCACAGTTGGAAGCGCCGCCTGTCAAGCCTCCGATAACCCGGTTGTCGCTATCTAAAAGGGGAGACCCGGACGAACCTCCGGCCGTACAGCCTGTCGCCCAGCGGGCTACCTTCCAGTGCGAATTCTCATTGAAGTCGGTGGCCTGTATTTTGTAGGTCGCCAGTTCCACGTCCCCTTCGGCGAGGTTAAGCCGCTTGAGCGACCCGCCCGGATGGTGGATGCAGGTATAGGGTGCTGTCCCCGCGTCCTGTGCGTTCCAGCCGGCATAATAGGCCCGGTAATCGGCGGGCGGCGTGTCTTGCAATTCCAGTAGTGCCATATCCGTCCATTCGTTCACGGCCCGGAAATGCGCCGAAGCGACGGTCTGGTCGGTGCGTCCGGGTTCAACCGGGCTGCACTGGGGGCTGTTGTAATTGAAGTAACAGACGATCTTGCCCGCCACCTCTTCATAATCCGGGTTTTTGATCTGGAACTGGTTGTTCAGGCAGTGCGAGGCGGTAAGGAGATAAGGTTTCCCGTCGTTTGCCGTGTTGTTGACAAGCGTACCTGTACAGCCGATTTGTCCGTCGATAATCAAAAGGACAACGCTTCGTTCGATGTCGTCGTAGCGGGTTGTCGTATCTTGGTAGCAGGCGATGGTCGGCATACATTGGAAGGCCGTAAAGTCGGGCTGCGGTTCCGATACTCTGAGGTCCCGGTAGCCGTGGTTCACCTCGCCGACCGCGAGTTTGCCGGGGAAAGCGGCTTCCGCCGGTTCCTGGTATTCGATGATCAGTCTGTCTCCCCGGATCGGGGCGACGGGCAGAATGCCGCGTTCCGAATTGTTCAGGTGGTTGAACGAGCCTGATACTTCCGATTGGTCGCTATTATAAAGGAACACCCGTGCGCCTTCGGGCAGGTGGTATTCGCTGAACATTATATTGAGGGAGAGCGCTCCTTCGGAACGTATTCCGAGCCGCCAGACCTTTGTCCCGTCGGGCAGGGTGAAACGGACACCGGAGTTCTCCGGCGTATAGTCCGTCATGAACTTATAGGCAAAACGGAACCCGCTCCTGAGGCCGGTCGCTTCGAGCGAGTCGAGCCGGAGCTGCTCCGCCAGGTCGAACGGGGGCATTGTGATAAACATTTCCTCGGTCAGGCTTTTGGTGGCCGTGAGAGGCAACGGGCGTCCTCCATGACTGATCTGTGCCTTGACGGAAACACTAAGAAACAGGCATAACCCGAAGTATATGATAAGATGCTTTGCCATAGTGGCGGCAAATATACGATTTTAAGGAAATAATCGGCTATTTCAGATTCATTTTAAATCGCATCTCCGCCTTGATGCCGGCAGGAAATGTACAATCCTCTTCGTTAATATCGCCTTATTCTAAAGGCTTTGGGCTGAGTGCCCGATTTTGAGGTAACGAGTTGGCAACCGTGCCTATTACTGTGCCTTTCTGGTGGTTAGCGCATTTTTGCCTTTTCTTGCGCTGTCAACATTTTTGTAAACCAATGTTTTACAAATTTTTGTCCCGTGAAAAACAAATTCTTTTGCGCCTCGTCCCTTGGCTATCCGTGTCAGTGTAAGTTTTGGATTTTGCAATATCCACGCCCAGTTGAGTTTGCCGTTGACGTAGAAGCCCGATTCATCGGCACCTGCCACCGGACTCTTGATTAATACTTATCAATGTTTCTCCAAAGAATGAAGAAAGCAGCGATATTGTCTTAATCGTAAAATTATGCTGTCCGCTTAGCCACTTGGTCACTTCGCTTGGATGTTTGCCCAATGCCTGTGCAAACTGTAATTTGGATAAACCACGCTCCGTCATTAGTTCATAGATGCGGTTGGAAATGGCAAATTCCAAAGACACCTCTTGCTGAATAGCCGGAGAGGTGCTTGCCAACATTTCGTCGAAAGAAGTTTTTACTGTTTTCATATATCAAAGGTGTTTTCTGTTTCTATTGTATTCTCCTTTACCAGTATAGAACCGTTTTTAACTCCCTCTGTTATGAGTTTGTCAAAGTTCTGAAGGGTGATAACGTAACCTTTCAGCATGTCATTCTCATTATAGGTTCGAGTGTTTTTTACTCCACCGTTACCAAGTATGAGGATTTTATCTGACAACCTCAAACAATAGAGGCGCAAACGTGATTTCAAGACAGGCAAAGCGCATACCCTGTCGCTCATTTTTCCTTCTGGACGGAAGAAACGCTCAAATGCGCCAAAGTCCGCTATACGTCCGATTATATTCAAAAGGCGTTCAAAATCTTCGTTATAAACCGATTCATCCCTGAATTTGGCGTAGAAACGCTCAAATTCACTCTCGTCTTCCGATAAGAATTGAATGGAATATATCGTGCAATTCCCGGTTACCTTTACCAATCTTAATTCAGCTTCACTCATGTTCTTTATTTCTTTGCATCACAAAGGTATAATTAATATTTCACTTATAAATAAAATACAGCATCTTTTTATGTTAAAATGATAGTAAAATGAATTTTTCAAACAGAGGGAAGAAAAAACAATTCCCTCCGCTTAGTTAACAGGGGGCTGTCAGCCAAAAAGTCCTGCCGTCAGATTTACCGCTTCCGCCTTTTTCTCCATGTTCAAGAGGCATAGACTTGTGTAGAAACTATGCTGCCGTAATCGCCAATGTTGCGGCGGAATGTCGGTTACTGTGGTTTCAGTTTGTCCGTTGTTAGGTATTCCCTGTGTTTGTCCGGCATCTGTCACCGCAAATGCTTTATTAATAAGCCTGTCAATGCCATTTCTCCCTTTTTATTCGTTTATTCCAGAGATTTTCGCTAAGTTTGCCCGTCCGTTCAAGGATGCGATTCTAAAACCAATATTATAAATTAAAATACAAACGCTATGGCAACAACTCCTTTCAAGTATCAGGCTCCGTTCCCATTGGGCCCGGATACGACAGAGTATTATCTGCTTACAAAAGATTATGTTTCGGTTTCCGAGTTCGAAGGGACTCCGGTTCTGAAAGTCGCGAAAGAAGGTCTTACGGCAATGGCTAATGCCGCTTTTCGTGATGTTTCGTTTATGCTTCGCCGTTCGCACAACGAGCAGGTGGCTAAGATCCTGAGCGATCCGGAAGCAAGTGATAACGACAAATATGTAGCGTTGACTTTCCTGCGTAACGCAGAAGTTGCTGCTAAGGGTGTACTTCCTTTCTGCCAGGATACCGGTACGGCTATCATCCACGGTGAAAAGGGACAGCAGGTGTGGACCGGCTACTGCGACGAAGAGGCGCTTTCGTTGGGTGTCTATAAAACCTATACGGAAGAAAACCTGCGCTATTCGCAGAACGCTCCCCTGAACATGTACGACGAGGTGAACACCAAGTGCAACCTGCCGGCCCAGATCGACATCGAAGCTACGGAAGGCATGGAATATAAATTCCTGTGCGTGACAAAGGGCGGCGGTTCCGCCAACAAGACGTACCTGTACCAGGAAACAAAAGCGATCCTGAACCCCGGCACTTTGGTCCCCTTCATCATCGAAAAGATCAAGACATTGGGTACGGCCGCTTGTCCTCCTTATCATATCGCAGTGGTGATCGGCGGCACTTCTGCCGAGAAGAACCTGCTGACGGTGAAGCTGGCTTCTACGCATTATTATGACGAATTGCCTACGACCGGCAACGAGTATGGCCGTGCTTTCCGGGATATCGAACTGGAAAAAGAAGTGCTGGCCGAAGTGCACAATATCGGTCTGGGCGCACAGTTCGGCGGCAAGTATCTGGCACATGATATCCGTATCATCCGCCTGCCGCGCCACGGCGCTTCCTGTCCGGTCGGTTTGGGCGTTAGCTGCTCGGCTGACCGTAACGTGAAATGCAAGATCAACAAAGACGGTATCTGGATCGAGAAGCTGGACAGCCATCCGGGCGAACTGATCCCGGCTGAACTGCGCCAGGCAGGCGAAGGCGACGCTGTCAAGATCGACCTGAACCAGCCGATGGCCGATATCCTGAAAGAACTGGACAAATATCCGGTGTCTACACGCCTGTCGCTCAACGGTACGATCATCGTAGGCCGCGACATCGCTCACGCCAAGTTGAAGGAACGCCTGGACCGCGGTGAAGACCTGCCCCAGTATATCAAGGATCATCCTATCTATTATGCCGGTCCGGCCAAGACTCCTGCCGGTATGGCTTGCGGTTCCATGGGCCCGACGACTGCCGGCCGTATGGATCCGTATGTCGGTCTGTTCCAGAGCCACGGCGGCAGCATGATCATGTTGGCGAAAGGCAACCGTAGCCAGCAGGTGACGGATGCTTGCCAGAAATATGGCGGTTTCTATTTGGGAAGTATCGGCGGCCCGGCTGCTATCCTGGCACAGAACAACATCAAGAGCATCGAATGTGTGGAATATCCCGAACTGGGCATGGAAGCCATCTGGAAGATCGAAGTGGAAGACTTCCCTGCATTCATTCTGGTAGACAACAAGGGCAACGATTTCTTCAAACAGATCAAACCGCGTTGCACTTGCGGTAAGTAAGACGTACTTTACCTTAATATATAAGAGAGAGGGAGTGAAAAAAATCATTCCCTCTTTTTTTATTATACATCACGGCTCTTTTATTTAAAGCCGTATCGATGATGAAGTCTCCTGCTCGAAGAATTTTAGTTTCAGCCTGGGAAAAGTTTGAAACTAAAGTTTCATATGGTTGCTTGCTTTGAAACTTTAGTTTCACTTAAGGGAAACTTTAGTTTCATCGGTCGAAACTAAAGTTTCAAGCCGTGAAACAAAAGTTTCGACCGTAGAGACTTTTGTTTCGCGGCAGGAAACAATGTCGTTTGTGTCGCCAACCTTCCCTTGATGTTCCCTTCGAAAGACATGGCAAAGGAAAGCATAAAAAAAACTGTCATCCTTTTTATCCCTAAAACCTAAGGGGTATGTTGTATAAATGGTATTCTTTTGTCCTGTAACCCATATGTTTTGGAAAATTATGAATGTTTTTTCTTGTTGATTCGGAAAACCTATTTACCTTTGCAACGATTCCGTAGTGGGCAGCGGCTCACAGGGCGCGGGGTCAATTACATATTGTAAGCATTTTACGAAGATTATTCCAATCTTTAAAATCGGCAAAATTTTAAGCTTAGTGGAATAATGGACAGAAAATGCTTGCGCTGGTTACGTATAAGTTTATCTACCATTTTTATGGGAAGATTGTTATATCGTATAAGGCGCGGGCTTTTGTTCTATTATTACTAAGCGGGTGTTTGCCGATACCTAAAGATTGATAATAGACAACAGACCCGCGTTTTTTTGTGCCCGTTCATAATCATTCGCGGGGAGTTGTTTCTCCCCTTCGTAAAATTAGTTGTTGGACTTTTATACACTATTTTATTAACAATTAATTTTTAATGATTATGAACAAGAGATTTTCTACTCTTTTGGCTGCCGCTCTGGTAGCCGGTGGTTTGTCTTCGACGGTGATGGCAACAGCCGATGCTACACCTGACAAGGACAAGTATTATCGTTTGGAGACTGGAAGCGGTAATACCGTATTAGGTGTTGATGCTATCCATACAGACAGTTTGGTTTTAGCTGCAACTGCCAGTTCTTTGGATGATCGTTTCTTCTGGACGATTACAAAAGAAAATACGGCTACTGCAACTCCCGTTTACAAACTGGTGAATAAGGAAACTAAAGCCGTTTTGTCTTTGGCTATTCCTAGTAAAACGACAGAAACAAGTAAAACAGGAAATGTAGCAGCTGCCCGTATCAAAGCGAATGGCGTTTTGAATCAGTGGGTAAATAGTCAAGCTGCAGCTTGGGGAACAGCCGGAAAGTTTACTGCTTATAAAGATGGTAAAGAGTATGGTTTGGTTACGGTTACAAATCTTTGGGGTGGTGCGGTAACAAGTGCAGTCGTTGCTGTTGCACAATTAAACGGAAGTGGCGCAGTTGTCACTGCTGAAACAGGTGCTACAGTATTAGAACTGAAACTTGTTGACGACAACGATCCTGTTGATCTGACTGCTAAAGACCTGAATGCAAAGAAAAACACAAAAGGTTTCGATTTGACATTCACTCCGAATTCAGACGATAATATTTTCTCTGGAAAGACTTTGCAGGCGTTGTCTGTTAAAGCAACTAATAGCATTACTTATGCAAGAGATAATAGCGATAATACAGCGATTGCAAATTTAACTATTGCCACAACGACTACTGGTGATATCGCTTTTGATGGCACTGATGCAACAAACAAGATTGTCTTTTTGGCAACCGGTAAGACTGTAACAAACGGGGCAAAACAAAAAGTCAAATATTTTACAGTTGTCGACACAGCTTATATCGCAGGTACAACTCAATTCGCATTTACAGAAGATACAATCGGTATTTCTGCGGATGGTATGAGTTTGGTTCCGGCTAAGGGACGCGACTTGGCTTCTTATATGTTCTCGGTTTCTTACAACTATTCAAAAGGAAATGTAGATATCTATCCAGTTGCTGTACCGACTGCTCCGGCTACTGATCAATATTGGGGCGATGTTGAAAAGAAAGGTACTTATGCTGCAAATATTAGTCCTGCAAATACTGCTTTAGCTGTAAATACTGCCGCAGACGGATACCTGGCATTCATCAACGTATTGAAAGATGCAAAAGCATTGACATTGGGTGATAAAGCTACAGTTGAAGGATTGGAAGCCTACAAGAACATGTCCATCACTTTCGGTTCTTCTACCGCAGTTAAGAACCTTGATACAAAGGTTGCTTATTTCGTAAAAGAAATGGATGAAGACAACAAGGCTACAAGTAACTATTGGGTTGCCGGTGACGCTAAATCGGCTTCTGCCTCTGCTTATGTTCCTTCAACCCAGTGGAATCTGGTTTCTAATGGCGGCACTTCTTACAAGTTGGTTAACCGCGAAAGTGGAAATGAACTGACTGGTGCTAATGGGACAGCTTATGATGTTGATGCTGCCAATGGAGTATATATGATCGGTTCTAAGACTGTTACTTTGGTTAAATGTCCGGAAGCTACTGGCAACTATGTCGGTTATAAGAAATTCACTGCTTCTCAGGTTGATAACCTGACATTTGCTATTCAGGTTCAGGCTTTGAGCAATGATCCAGTCTATCTGACGACAAAAGACTCTGCTATCGTTGCAACTGTTGATGCTGACAAGAAAGTAATGTTCCGCCTGAAACCGAATAAAGAAATGAAGTTTGGTGATACTGAAAATGACTCTCTGAAACGTACTTCTTATATGTTGTTGAGTGCCGACAAGAAATCTTATCTGGCTTATGACAAGGCATTGAATTCTTATAAGATGACTTCTGTAGCATGGGAAAATGCGAATGCAACAAATGCAACAGCAGTGCTGACTACTTCAGAAACGGATACTGCTTTTGTTTACTTCCAGGCTGTAGGCAAAGACAAATATTCTTTGGTTATGGAAAAGATTTATACGCCGACTACAGATCTTACAGGTGCTATTACTGTTAATGGCGCATATAGCACTTCTTTCACTATGGCTTCCGGTATAAAAGCCGGTGTTCGTACGCAGAGCGGTTTGTATGACCAGAAAGTATCTGTAAACATTACCGACGGCGCTGTTAGTCAGACTGAATACGACAACGCAGCATCCAACACTGTATTTATGATCGAAGACGGTACTCCTGATTACGACAAGACAATCCAGAAACCGGCTCACCAGACTATCACGCTGTCAACAGACAACGCAATGGCTCTGACAATCACATCAGACAACTTTGCCGCCCTGAAACGCGTAGGCCAGGAACTGAAAGCTGATTACACGATCGATAACCTGAAGATGTATGTCGACACAGCAACGATGGCTGATGTAAACAAACCGTTGTACTACATTGCTACAGGCCAGAATATCTCTGACGACTGCAAGGCTAAGGGTGAAATGAACTATCTGGTATCTTTCGAAGATTCTGTAAAGATTGACGGTTACACAAGTGAGACGCTTCCTCGCGTTGGATTCCTGGAAGGTGTTGTTGAAGCCGATACAATCACATTGTTCAACGGACATGCTATTGCTGATAAAGACACTGTAGTCATCAAGAAGAATCATAGAAACATTGCCAACTGGGCATTCACTGCTAACGAAAACGGTTCCATCTCTCTGGAAAACCAGAAATCGAACAAATTCATTGCCGTTCGTAATGATGTATTGGTAATGGTTCCGAGCATCAATGAAGCTGCTCAGTTCAATATGGCTGCAACAGAAGCTCCTACCGCCAACGAAGGCGTAGCAGTATCTGAAGTAACGGTTATCGCAGGCGAAGGCCAGGTAACCATCGCTAACGCTGCCGGCAAGAAGGTGGTCATCAGCAACATCTTAGGCCAGGTAGTAGCCAATACGGTTCTGACTTCCGACAACGCTGCAATCGCTACTCCTCAAGGTGTGGTAGTAGTAGCTGTCGAAGGCGAAGCTGCTGTTAAGGCAATTGTAAAATAAAGGAAGATATTTTATAATCAAATAATTCTAAAATGTTTGGCCGCGTGCCGTGAAAACGGCAATTACCCTGCGACAGGCGAACAGGCGGCCGGATTTAATATTAATAATACTAAAGTATATTGAATTGAA
>NZ_CABUOD010000029.1 GCF_902493135.1 uncultured Parabacteroides sp. | reverse complement strand
TTCTATCCGAACCGGGTAAGGGAACTATATCTCTATTTTTCAGTTAAATGAAAGAGCCGTGTACCTCCTCGCGTTTATCTTATCGTTTTCATCCGTCTCCGAACTTGTCAAACAGCGCATGAATCCTTTTTACAGAGACTATTTGTCGCAAAGGTATGACAAAATGAGACATGTTGCCTACGGAAACATTTGCACATCGCCGACAACTTCTTTTCCTTTGCATTTACGAAAATAAACGACTCAATATTTACAACATGAACAAGGCAGAATTAATTCAGGCTATAGCCGATAAGACATCTTTGGAAACGAATATTATAAGGACGGTAATAGATGCATGCGAAGTTGTTTTGATGGAAAACGTCCCGCAGCCATACCTGCAATCACCGGATTTCAAAAAAGCGGATTCATTCGACAATGACAAGGATGTAAAAATAGTCCAGTTTCCTCATCCGGTTACAACAGGACAGCAAACAAACTAATAAACAAAAGCAAAAGTGTTTGCATGCATCCACATCTTGCGGCCTTCTACATCCGGGTGTAGCCACTCCATAGACCCGGATGTTCAGGTCCCATACATCCGGGTGTTCAGCCGGAGATCCTACTACTTCACTACTAATAAGGTACTTATCTGTCACAAATAGCTTATTCGGTTTTGTGATAGATAGTGATAGATGTGTGATAGATGAAAACGCCATCTATCACACATCTCACGCCTTAATTAACAAGGCACACACGTAAAAGTGTGATAGAGTGACAGAGATTTATGAATATCATGGATTCTTCGTCATGGCAATTACCTATTATTATACCATACCGGCCCCGGCCGGTTGCCCATTTCAAACTCCAATGTCTCACCATTCATAATCTGCTCATGGGTAATATAGCTCTTGTCATACGGTTGGCCGTTCAACTTCACAGACTGGATATAGATATTTTCACGGCTTACCGCCGGAGCCAGGACCGTGAAAGTCTTGCCGTTTGCCAGATGCATCTTCACTTCCGGGAATATCGGAGTTCCGATCTCATACTTGCCACTGATCGGATCGACCGGATAGAAGCCCATCGAACTGAATACGAACCAGGCCGACATCTGTCCGCAGTCTTCATTCCCACAAATACCGTCCGGAGCATTCTGGTACAGGTCGTGCAGGACCTCAGCCACATACTTCTGCGTCTTCCAGGGCTGCCCTACTTTATTATACAAATAAATCACATGATGGCTCGGTTCGTTGCCATGCGCGTATTGCCCGATCATACCGGTACTGAAGATCGGCAGGTCTTCATTCGATTTCGGAACATAGGTGAACATACTGTCCAGTTTCTCAGCGAAACGTTCCTTGCTTCCGACCAGGCCGATCAAGCCGTCCAGATCCTGGGGGACAGACCAGAAATATTGCCAGCCATTGCTTTCACAGATATCTTCGGTATAATCGTCGGGACTGAAGTTTGCGGCGAAGTTCCCTTTCTCGTCACGCGGCTGCATGAAAGAAGTAGCCGGATTGTAAACATTCCGGTAGTTCTGAGCACGCTTGTAGAACTCATCGGCAATCTCTTTCTTGCCCATCTTCTCCGCCATCGTGGCAATACAATAATCATCGTAGGCATACTCCAATGTCTTGGACAGCGACCAGTTCTCCCATTTCTTCGGGTCACTGTCGGCCGGAACGTATCCTAACTTCTTGTAATCGCCGATTCCCCGGTAATCGTCACGGTTGGCCGTCGCGATGCAGGCCTCAAGCGCTTTTTCCGGATCGAAATTACCGATGCCTTTCAGATAAGCATCCACAATTACGGGAACGGCATGATAGCCGATCATCATATCGGTTTCCCAACCATACAAATTCCATAATGGCAAAGCCCCCTTCTGTTCATAGAATTTCAGGAAGCCTTTGATCATATCGTTTGCGCGTTCCGGTTCGGTATAGGTAAACAGCGGATGGGAAGCGCGATAGGTGTCCCACAGCGAGAAAGTGGAATAGTTCGTCCATCCGTCCGCCTTATGGATCTGCTGATCCGGACCGTAATAGGAACCGTCCACATCACTGTAGATAGTCGGGGCGATCATGGAATGGTACAAAGCAGTGTAGAACTTCACCAGGTCATCGGTATCCGGACTCTTCACCTCTATCTTGGAAAGCTGCTTGTTCCATGACTTGGCAGCCTGCGCCTGATAATAATCGAAATCGTCTTTCGGAACCTCCGCACGCAGGTTCTTGCCTGCTCCTTCCATACTGACACCGGATATGCCGGTCGTCACCAGGATCTCCTCATCTTTCTCCGTATTGAAATCGAAACGGGCGATATAGGCCGTACCGATCCAGCCGCGATCTTTCGTCGAAATGGAAGTCGTGTCCAGATGATAAGCCGCGAAAGGTTTCGAGAAACGAGTCTCAAAATAAACATGCTGCAAAGGAGACCAGCCCTGCGAGAAGCGATATCCCCGGATCGTCATCGAATCGACCACCTCTATACGCGAATCCAACGTGAAATCCCAGTTCATCGCCTTTTTGAGGTTCAAAAATACGGATGCCTCCGCTTTGGGGAACGTATAACGCTGAATGCCGCAACGTTCGGTCGCGGTCAACTCGACATTAATATTGTAGTCCTGCAACAATACACGGTAATAGCCAGCCGAAGCCGCCTCGTCGTTATGCGAGAAAGTCGAATAGATGCCCAAGGGAGCAGGCGCTTCCTTATACGGGCGTGTCACCGGCATGAAAGAGATATCGTACAAATCGCCCGCACCTGTCCCAGACAAATGGGTATGGCTGAAGCCGGCGATAGTCGTGTCGGGATAGAAATAACCGGAAATACGGTCCCAACCGGGAAGCCCGTTGTCCGGGCTCAACTGAACCATTCCGAAAGGGACTTGCGCCCCCGGATAGGTATTACCGGTAAAGTCTGTTCCGATAAAAGGATTTACATATTGTGTATAATCATCCGCCTCCTGTTGTTTTTCCGGCGTGCAGGCTGCTAAAGCCAGCAAGGAGACCGCCAATAAGGATATGTGCCTCATGTTTACATAATGTTTTAGTCTTGCCAAAGATACAAAAAAAGAGACGCACAATAAAAACTGTACGTCTCTTCTATAACTATTTTACGATGCCCGTAGTTTTAGGCCGGTGCGATTTCCGTACTATCTTCATCCTCATCGTCAAGATCATCTTCGGGCGGAGCCTTCTTCACAAAGAGGGCGCTCAGCTCGAACAGTCCGTACAACGGGAAGAACACGATACTTAATGTGAACGGATCGCTGCTCGGAGTAATGAATGCAGCCGCAACAAGCAGTCCGACAATTGCATGCCGTCTATACTTATGGAAGAACGAGCGCTTCAGCAAACCGATCTGCGACAGCAGCCACGAAACCAACGGCATTTCAAAGACAATTCCCATCACAAAGATCAGCATCAGGAAATTATCCATATACGAATCCAGAGATACCTGTTCTATGATATTAGAGCTCAATTCATACGTTGCTAAAAAACGCAGTGTCATTGGAAATACCATAAAATATCCGACAGCACATCCGATAAAGAACATGATCGTTCCTAAGAGAAATACCCATCTGACATTTTTCTTCTCATTCTCATACAAAGCCGGACTGATAAATTTCCAGATTTCCCACATCAGATAAGGGAATGTAAGCACAAGAGCCAGCCAGAACGAGGTGGTCATGTGAGTAAAGAACTGAGAAGCCAGTTTGATATTAAAAATCTGCACATGAAAATTATCATTACAGAAGTCCGGCAATACATCAAACCACGGACTGATATTCATCAACCACTGGTTCAACCCGCAAAGCCATCTGTAAAAGATAAAATCAGATGAACAAGGAGCCTCTATCACACGGTGGAATATACCATTTTCCCCCCGCATAAAGGCAAAACTGACTATAGCAAAAACAAAGAGCGCTAAAAAAGAACGGAATAGAGTCCAACGAAGTGCTTCCAGGTGATCCCAGAACGACATTTCTTCTTGTTCTAATTCTGCCATCTTTTACTTCTTATCCGTATCGTCCAGCTTAATGTCGTCTTCTAATCCTTTTACACCGTCTTTGAAGTTCTTCACACCTTTACCGATACCTTTCATCAGTTCAGGTATTTTTTTACCGCCGAAAAGCAACAACACAACAATGGCGATAATGACAATTTCGCCTGTACCTAAGTTTCCAAGAAATAATAATTGATCCATGATATTGTATAAATTAGTCGTTAATATTCCTGTTATCGATGGGGCAAAGATACAATTTGTAATGAATAGTACCCCAATTATTCTAAATTTATTACCTTTGCGCCATCTTAAAAAACTGAAATTAGAAAAAGATTAGAAAAAATGAAAGCGTATGTATTTCCCGGTCAGGGTGCACAGTTTGTCGGAATG
The DNA here is from genome assembly GCF_902493135.1 of uncultured Parabacteroides sp. Taxonomy (GTDB): domain Bacteria; phylum Bacteroidota; class Bacteroidia; order Bacteroidales; family Tannerellaceae; genus Parabacteroides. The sequence goes on along the minus strand of NZ_CABUOD010000029.1, from coordinate 50,673 downwards.
GGAAAAGACCTTTATGAAAACAATCCTCTTGCAAAAGAGATGTTCGAGAAGGCCAACGAAATCCTCGGTTTCCGCATCACGGATCTGATGTTCGCCGGAACAGACGAAGATCTGCGTCAGACAAAAGTAACACAGCCTGCCATTTTCTTACACTCAGTCATTCTTGCAAAAACATTAGGTGACCAGTTCAAACCGGATATGACGGCCGGACACTCTTTGGGAGAATTCTCCGCGCTTGTTGCAGCCGGAGCATTGTCTTTCGAAGACGGACTTGTCCTGGTATCCAAACGTGCTATGGCGATGCAGAAAGCCTGCGAAGCCACTCCCTCGACAATGGCTGCCGTTCTGGCATTGCCGGACGAAAAAGTAGAAGAGATCTGCCGGAGCATCGAAGGCGAAGTAGTCGTATGTGCAAACTACAACTGTCCGGGACAGCTTGTCATCTCCGGTTCGGTACCGGGTATCGACGCTGCTTGCGAAAAGATGCTGGCTGCCGGAGCAAAGCGTGCACTGAAACTGAAAGTGGGCGGTGCTTTCCACTCCCCCCTGATGGAACCGGCCCGTGCCGAACTGGCTGCCGCTATCGAAGCGACTCCGATCCACAAACCGGTTTGCCCAGTTTACCAGAATGTAAGTACAAAAGGTGAAACTTGTCCTGAAACAATCAAGGCTAACCTGATCGCCCAGTTGACGGCGCCGGTTCGTTGGACACAGAGCGTTCAGAACATGATCGCCGACGGCGCCGATCATTTCATCGAACTCGGTCCGGGTGCCGTACTTCAGGGATTGGTGAAGAAGATCAACAAGGAGGTGACTACTGAAGGCATGCAATAAGCAGTCAGTATCCTATTCATAATAAAAAGGTTGGCAGATGTTCGATCCGGAACTATCCTGCCAACCTTTTTGATTTATCCGATATGGGATGTATATGCCGTTTTACTTCAGATTCCACCACAAGGCAGTACCGACCACATCCGGTCCGCCGAGCAGTTCGAGAGCTTTGTTATAACCATCAAGGTTGTTCGTCTGGATATTGGCCGGGTAGCGGTAACGCTTCGGATAAAATTCCAGACGGCATTCCTTCGAAGTGGCAACCGTCAGCGGAACCTGGTTCAGCGGGTTGTAATCTTTTTCGACAGCCTGGTTCTCGAAGAAAGGCAAGCCGATACGGCGATGATCGCTCCAAACTTCTTCGGGCAACCAGGGAACCTGGGCAATATATTTCTGCGTGAAGATCTTCGTCATCGCGTCGTTGTTATAGGCGCCGCCCCGGTAGATGGAGTTTTTGGGATAAGTGTACGTCATCGTCTTGTTCTCTTTCGTATAAGGATCGACATAATTTACGGCATAAGGCTTTGCCTCCGTCGTATGGTCGAAATTGACGGATGTCCCGATCCGGTTATACTCGGTGGAAGACAGATACGCCCCTACTTCACTCAACAAGCCGTGATATTCGAAACTGGCAGTCACTCCGTCCTCATAGTTCGATTTGGGAGAACCCGGAACATTCCAACCACGCACGCCGGCTTCGGCAAGCAGAAAATAGCTTTCCCACGGCCCGAAATAGACACGTTTCTGAGTGCTCATACGGTATTGCTTGGATATGGACGGATAGTTGTAGTTCTTTCCGGTCAGTTCGGTAGCCAAACCGCCTTTCACATCCCATTCGCCGGCCACCCATGTGCCCCAGGTATATTTAGGGTCGATGGTCAGCATCGGCTTCGTGTTATCGTTCGGATCGAAGAGGGAGACCGGCTTCACTTCGCTGGCCGCCCCGATATAGTCGGAATAGACCACGCCGTCGTTCCATCCGACCACGCTGAACAGCTTCGGTGCACGCGGATCGACATATTGCGGAACACCGTCGAAATAGAATCCGGCGCACGGATCGTTCGTCGTCAACGGGAAATGCTTATAGAGATACAAGCCCATATATGTATGCGGATCCTTCAGATGCGTCTTCAACGAATCAGGCAGCGGGAATTCGTTGTTTCCCAAGCCGACCACGAGATTCTTGAATGTAACGGACATCGCTTGTGCATTCCAAGTACGGGACATGACGCTGGTCAGGTCGCTCCATCCGTCCTTTTCCTGTACACCGGCAAGTTCGGAGAGTGAAGAAATATACCCTTTCGAGGCTGCATCTTCAAACTCACTCTCGGCCAGTTGCGGATTGGCATTCACGATACGCATAGCCAGACGCATACGCAGGGAATTGGCATATTTTTTCCACATATTCACATTTCCGGCATAGAAAGCGTCTTCAGCCGACATCGGCGACATGTCGATCGACGGGTCGAGCGCCGCCTCTGCTTCCTTCAGTTCTTTGAGAATAAAGGTATAGATCGCTTCTACACTGTCGTACTCGCCCGGAACGCCCGAAAAAGCATCCAACGCCGGAATCGGCCCGAATCCGTCAGAGACCTCCGAGTTCAGGTAAGCCCGCCAGATACGCGCCATCTGGATCACATTCTTATAATACGGATAGAGATCGGCTTCGCCATCGGCCACTTTCTTTTCGCCCAGCTGAACGGCTTTAGTCGCCTGGTTCAACCATTTCACGGCGTAGTCGTTGCTCAGGTAGCGCGTGATATAATCATTATTATCCGTACCGATCGTGAAACCGCTTCCCCGGTTGAAACGGGACGCCCGGTTCCAGGTCAGGATAAACATACGTTCGGCGATCTCCGGATTCATCTGGTCGCCGATGATCGAGGCGTTCAGGAACCATTCAGGCTTCACCTTGCTTTCGTCTACCTGGTTAGGATCTTCATTTATCTCCTGAAAATCGTTACAGGAAGAAAACAATGCCGCCATAGAGAATAGGCCTGCTAATATTTTATTTTTTGTATTCATATTATGTTGTTTCTCTTTATATCGTTTACAAAATGATTGCAAATTATCAAAAGCCGGACACGTTCTGTAAGCTTTTTAGAAGCCGACCGTCACATTGAACGTGAACGAACGGCTTGTCGGAGCGGCTCCGTTTTCGAAACCGGTCGCATTCGTGTTGGTTGCCGAAACAGATTCGGGGTCGATGCCCGGCAGGTTGTAATGGATCATCCATACATTGTTGCAGGTAGCAGACAGATTCAGACGCTGGAACGGCGTCTTTTTCAGCATAGCTTTGTTGAACGTATATCCTAAGGTGATGTTACGCAGACGTATATTAGTCGCGTCATACGTGAAGACTTCCGGCAAACCGTAATTGCCGGTCGACCCGATCCGTTCCCAATAGTTCTGGTGGGTGACCGGGACATTGTTTTCCACATATCCCCCGTCTTTCCGGACCACCGTGTTAGGCACGACAAAATCCTGACGTTCGCCGTTCACAACCGTTCCGGCTGCATTCCCCCGGACAAACAAGCTGGAAGCTGTTGCCGAATAGATGTCGCCGCCGATACGGAAGTCGACCAGAAAACTCAGGTTAAACCCTTTATATGAAAAACTGTTCGTCAAACCCAGCATCCAGTCCGGACTTTGGTTCCCCACCTTGCTCTTTTCGGTCGAGATCAGCGGCAGACCGTCGTCTCCCACAATCACCTTGCCATAATGCGGACTGTCCTTGTCCGTCACACGCAGGAAGGTCTGTCCGTATATATCACCGTAATAACTGCCCTGCGCCGCCACGATCTGGATCGCATCCAATGTCTTGATGTCATAAAGCGTCACGCCCGGATACAGGTCGATGATCTTATTGCGGTTCAAGGAGAACTGGGCTGTCGCATTCCAGTTGAATCCCTGCGGGTCGTGGCTCTGGAAGATGGCGCCGTTCAGCGATATTTCCAGACCTTCGTTCTGGATATTACCGGCGTTCACCTTGCGGGAACTATACCCGGCAAACGGGTCGAGCGGCAGGTTCAGCAACTGGCGGGTCGCATTCGTCTTATACCAGGCGAAATCCAGCCCCAAGCGGTTCTGCAGGAAACGCACGTCGAAGCCGGCTTCCCAGGATTTGATCAACTCGCTTCGTACACTCGAGTCAAACAGGATCTGTCCGGGAGCAGCCGTCGTGTTGCCGTTTTCGTCCTTTCCCACCGTGTAATTGTTGTACAGCTGATACGGATCGAGATCATTACCGACTTCCGCATAAGAAGCTCTCACCTTCGCAAAGGTGAACCATTCCGGCATGCTTCCGCCGATCTTGGGCAGCATGTCCGAGATCACGCCGGAGAGGCTGACCGAAGGATAGAAATAAGAGCGGTTGGCTTTAGACATCGTGGACGACCAGTCGTTACGGGCTGTCACATCCAGGAACAGGTAGCCGTCCCAGTTCAGCTGCAACGATCCGTAAAGGGAGTTCATCTTCCGCCGGATCAGCTCGGAGGTTACGGTCGGTTTATTAATACCGTTGTTCAGGGAGAAAAGGTTCGGGACCAGCAATTCGCCGGCCGAAGCGTTCATCTTGTTTCTTTGCTGCATCATCAGGTTACCACCGAATGTCACGAAACCACCCAGGCGGTCCAGCAGGTTGTCTTTGCGTGCGGTGGCCAGGAAACTGTAGTTGTTTTCGTAGAAAGTTTCGGAACCTTCGTTATACAGGCCGCGTGGCGAGGTGTTACCACCGGCATAGACCTTCTCGTTCTTGGTTGTCGTATAATAGTCGGTGCCGCCCCGCAGTTCGATATCGAACCAATCGGTCGGCGCATACTTCAACGATACATTTCCCAAAAGACGGTTACGGGTATCGTTATTCTGGCGGTATTTGGTCACCCAGTACGGGTTTTCCTGCGGGTTCTTGGACGCGTCCCACCAGATCATATTGCCTTCTTCGTCCACACTGTTCTTAAATTCCTTGACATTCAGGGAGCGAGGCAGGCCGTAGATCGTACTGAACGCATTCGACGGGTTCACACCCTGGATCGGGCGATTGTGGGCATTCATATTGATATAGTTCACCTTGGCATCCACCTTCCATTTCTCCTCCTTATCGAGGAACGTGGTGGCACGCAACGTGATGTTCGTCTTATTCAGCTTCGACTCCGGTGTGATGCCGGCATCATCCGAACGATTGATAGAAGCAAAGACGGAAGTCCCGTTGATATTCTGCTGGAAACTGACGCCTTCGTTAAAAGAGGTCCCGGTATGGAAGAAGGCATCGATATTGTCATATGTCCGAAGAGGCACCTGGCGTCCGAGCCAGTCCGTCACCGTCTGTCCTTCCGCTTTCGGCCCCCAGCTCAAGCGGGACTGGTTGTCGTAAACGCCGACCGAACCTTGTCCGAAGCTGTTTTGCATATCCGGTTTCAGGAAAATAGATTCGGCCGTGATACCGGCATTCACCGTAATCCCCAGACCTTCGTTTTTCCGTCCAGATTTGGTCGTGATCAGAATCACGCCGTTACCGGCACGAGAACCGTAAAGAGCGGCAGCCGAGGCGCCTTTCAGGACCGTCATCGATTCGATGTCTTCGGGGTTGATATCGGAAAGCCCGTTCCCCATATCGGCTCCGGAATTCCCCCAGACATCGTCCACACCGCCTGTGAAGTTATCCATCGGCGTACCGTCCACCACAATCAGCGGCTGATTGCTGCCGGTCAACGAACTGTTACCACGGAGCACGATCTTCGAAGAACCTCCCACCCCGTTGCTGGAGCGGACGATCTGCAAACCGGAAACTTTGCCGGACAGCGAATTGGCCAGATTCGGTTCGCGGGAAGACAACAACTCGTCTCCCTTCAATTCCTGCATGGCATAGCCCAACGCTTTCTTGTCACGCTTCATGCCCAAAGCAGTCACGACTACTTCATCCAGTTTCTGCGTGTCTTCTTCAAGATGTACGGACAATGAGGCTTGTCCTGTATAAGGGATTTCCTGTGTGGCGTAACCGATAAAGGATATTTGGATAATGTCTCCTTTTTTTACCCCATCAAGCGTGAAGTTACCATCCATATCGGTCATTGTCCCGTTGGTGGTTCCTTTTATGACAACAGACGCGCCGGCAACCGGTCCTAAAGCATCTTCGACGACTCCCGTTACTTTTGCATTTTGCTGGGAAATGTCAGTGTTCGGATTACCTGCACTTGAAGCTGCGTATATATTCCCGGAGAAACATAACGAGCTCGCAAGCAAAACCATGCTGACAGGCTTAATTCTTTTCAACATAACTGATGTTTTTTGTTTAATTTATGATACATGTCTTGGCTGAAACCAACGTCTTTTTTGATATATGTAACACAAAAAAAGAGAAGTTGTTTTGTATTTAACTTTTCAAAAAAGAGACTTCTTTTCTATCTTTAAAACTATTTCTCGCATAGGGCGTATTAAAAACAATACCGGATAAGTGGATGGATAAAAAGAACAGCTGTTTTAGATATAACAGTATTTAAGCGTTAAAAACAAAAAATAAAAAAGCAGCCTCTCATTCCCTTCGGCAGGAACAAGAGGCTGCAAAAATACTCTATGTTAACTTAATTGCTACTTTTCAGCAGGCATATTGGGGACTGTCGGCCAATACGGATTTTGATACAACGGAGATTCCGTGCCGCCGCCCGTTATATCGAAATGCTGAATGTTGATCGGAGTCAGATAATGTGCCATCGCCCATTTATATCCATCCTTCGCCAGCGAATTAGCCAATTTTTCATATGGACGAATATATTTGCTGACATCCGGAGAAGACATATTTGATTTTGGATTATCAAGACCGTACACGATCAAAGACTGATTTGTCGTCGGGTCGATATACCAATTCTGCATACTTCCCCAGATCTTCATTCCTTCGATATGATAAGGCGTACTGATCATCTGATCCATGGATCTCCAACGACGCAGATCCATATAGCGTAGTCCTTCGGCCATCAATTCACACCGACGTTCACGGCGGATATTATATAATGTCGGATTAACCAATTGTCCGGCAGAATATGCACCCCAGTCGTTTAATGCTTCCTTCGAAACATCTGTTGCGGCAATAGTTTTATTGAAATCCGGATCGACTAATGCACGTTCACGGATAACTCTCCAATACCCTTGTGCGACAGCATCCAATGTTCCATGCAATTCATAATAAGCTTCCATATAATTCAACATGGCTTCCACTCCACGGAAAGTGATGGATCCGGTATAATTAGTACCATTGCCACATTGCTTCTGATCGAAGCTACCCCCCTTACGCAACGCATAACCGGTAGAATATGCCTTCGCTGCGTCACCAGCCAAAACATTCGGAACAGTCTCGATAGGCTCGGCATGAGTACCCTCTACAGCTTCATATAAGATATTTTTCTGTCCCGGTTCTTTCAGGAAGATTGTCAAACGGGAATCACGGTCTTTACGGACATCGGCAATTGTTTCATCGCCATGATAGCCGCTGCCGGGTGCATAAATAGGCAGACCATTAGCCATCAGGAACCCTTCGACCATGCCTCGAGTCACACCAACCCCATAATCACCACGCTGGGCACCTACGACCACGCAATGGACAATCCCCAGTCCTTGGTTATATTGACGCCATAACATGACTTCCGGATAAGTTGACATATCCTCTGCCGAAAACATATCCATATAAGGATTGGCAGGTTCCGAAGCATCCTGCTGTACCTTGCCCGTATTTTCAACCAACGTAATTCCGTCGGCAACCTGTTTGGCTGCATCGACTGCTAAATTCAGAAAATACTCGATCTCTTTGTCGATATCGCCCGAAGGATACTGATAATTTGCATTATAGGATTTTGCTTTTCCAGGCCATTCGGGTCCGTTCGGGACAAAAGCCGTATTTTTAAAGTATTTCAGCCAAGTACCTTCGAACAAAGCAACGCGAGACTTGACCAGCAAAGCAACTTCTTTAGATATACGAGTTCTCTTTCCTGAACTGTTACCCATCAGCATAATAGCGGAATCCAAATCGGATATTATAAACCGAGCCACCTCATTGCGCGGAGCACGCTGGCTTGCGGCTATCAGGGGTTCCATCTGGTCCGGCAATGTATTACGCACAATCGGGAAATCGCCATAAGTCTGATAACGCTTGAAGTACTCATAAGCACGCAAGAAATAAATTTCCCCGATATACTGGTTTATATTTGCAGCATTACCGACAATAGTCTTTCCCAAAACATTTTCAAGGAAATAATTGCAACTATAGATGAACTTGAATTTGTAGGGATCATCATCAGTCTTCTGGCTCTGCAAAGTCTTCCATTGTCCCGGCAAAAAGCGGTTGTTATAATTCACATAAGCCTGATTATCCGTATGCTGGTCGTCTCCGAACGTACCGTAACTCCAGTTCCCATGTGAAGGCAAAACATCTTTATACAAACCATTTGCATAAGCCTCCAGCTGTGACTCTTCGTTCAGATAGTTCTCCGGTGAAATAGTGGACATCGGAGTCTGGTCCAAATAGTCGTTGCAGGAGCAAAACAAGCCCAATATAGCGACACCTGCAATCTGTTTTAATATATTTATCTGTTTCATCATTATTCCTAATTTATAAAGTTACACTCAAACCAAAAGAAACTGTTTTAGACAAAGGATAAGCATTACCATTCTTATCCTTTCCACCACTAACCGTTTCAGGATCAAACATATTAGCCAAAGAAGTACCCGTCCACAGGTTTTCACCAGAGATGAAGAAACGGACCTTATTCAGATAAATTTTATTTGTCAATGTTGAAGGCAATGTATATCCCAATTGAACGTTTTTCAGACGGATATAAGCCGCATTTTGCAAATAACGAGTCTGTTTTTGCGTGTTTTTAGAATCGTCAAAAACAGGACGCGGATAATAAGAATCCGTATTTACCGCCAAATCATTGGAAGCTTCGGCCCTGAAATAGTCCGCATGTTCTACGAATCCGGTTGAGTGCCAGATGCCCGTACCGCCGACTCCCCAGAAGTAAGCGCTACCTTGCCAGTAATCACGCTTCATCACACCCTGGAAGAAAGCACGAATGTCGAAACCTTTCCAATCGGCATTCAAATCCAAACCGAACTGAAAACGAGGCATGTCGTTACCGATCACCTTCATATCACCATGATCATCCAGTTTATTGCCACCGTTATCAATCTTGCCATCTCCATTCAGATCCTTGTACATGATGTCACCGGCTCCCCAGTTCGAACCCGAACCGATCGCATTCTGTCCGCCGTTAGGTAATGTCGCGAGATGTTGGTTCATTTCATCCTGAGTTTTTGCAATACCGATCGTTTCATATCCCCAAATCTCACCCATCTTACGCCCGGCATTATATTTGTCCAGTGTACCTGTCGGGTTCGGATAACGTGTAATTTCCGTCTGTGCATCGGATAAAATAAACTTCACACCATACCCTAAACCATTTTTCAACCGGTCCTGCCAAGAAATATTCAAGTCGAAACCATAAGTCTTCAAGTCGGTATTATTCGTTTTCGGGACATCCAATCCTAAAATAGCAGGAAGTTCGGGAGCCGGTCCAACCATATTCAATGTTTTACGGGAATAATAATCGAAAGAACCGGTCAAACGATTGTTCAAAGCTCCAAAATCAAAACCGATATTCCAGTTACGGACACGCTCCCATCCCAGTGTGGAACTGATCAAGGCCGGTACAGTCGCAATATTCGGCTTCGCATTATTCTGCAACCAATCGCCACCACTTGCCGTTACTTTCAAGACGCGGTAAGTAGGATACCATTCTGTTGTATTCTGGTTACCCAGTTCACCGTATGAGCCACGTAGTTTCAGTGTTCCGACATATTCAGCCCAATCATTCCAGAAGCTTTCGCGTGCAATATTCCAACCCACGGAAAAAGAGGGGAACCAATTCCATCGCTGATCTTCACGGAAACGGGAAGTTCCGTCATAACGCAGGTTTACTTCAGCCAGATAGCGTCCCTGATAATCATAGTTGATACGTCCGAAGAAACCGGCCGTTGTCCAACGGTAACGAGAACCGTTGACAGAAGGTGTCACCAACCCGCCGTTATAATTTAAACCGCTTGTAATATCTACTTCCGGCAAGGAAGGGACAATGATACCATCACGTTGCAGACCGAACTTTGTCTGTGACATACGTTCACTCTGGAAACCGACCATTCCTTTAAAATTATGACCGGAATCCATGTTATAGGTATATTCGGTATAAGCATTGATATTCATATAATTCTCCTTCAAATAATCCTCATGGACATTCGATCCGGTATCATAAATCACAGGATTTCCATCCACATCGTGATTATATGTATATTGTGCATCCCAATGACGGTTTTCAGATCTGATACGATAATTAAAATCTACATGCGTAATCCAGTTCTTGATCGGTTCCAAAATCAAAGTCGCCTGCTGATATAAGTTATCTGCTTGCGTTTTGTCACGTCCACCATCCCGTAACCCCAATGCCGGAGAAGGAGAAGAATACAAATATCCGTTCTCATCATACAATGGCAGCGTAGGCCATCCTTGACGAGCCAGATTATAATACAAATCGTCTGTCAAATCTGCCGGACGGGCAAAATCAGTACGTGTAAAACGAGTACTGTAGCTCAACTTAGCCCAATCGGTCATCGTCATATTAATCTTACCTGTCGCGGTATAACGGTCATACGTATCCTCGTTAAATTTCATCAAACCATTTTGATCCAAATAGTTTAAAGACGCGTAATAACTGATCTTTTCGGCACCGCCGCTTATACTGAAATTATGCTCCTGTGAAAAAGCCCAACTACGATATAAGGCGTCATACCAGTCTGTGTTGGCATTACCTTCGTTATACCCGTCCGCCCAATATTTTCCATTCGCAGGAATAGGACTTGTTATCTTTCCTGTCTGATAGTCTTTAATACGCTGCAAATGCTCAGCATCGAAATGCGGGTTCTGCCCTGCATTGATAGCCGCATCATTATAATAAGTGGCAAACGTATAAGAATCCATCTGGTTAGGAGTTTTCACCGGATCATTCCAACGGAAACTATTATTATAGTTAATCACCGGTTTACCAGACTTACCGCTCTTGGTTGTAACCAAAATCACACCGAACGGAGCTCGAGAACCATAAATGGAAGAGGCTGCCGCATCCTTCAGTACTGAAATATTCTCAATGTCCTGAGGATTGATCGTATTGATATCTCCTTCCATTCCATCGATCAATATTAACGGTCCACCGGAAGAGCCTTCGCCAATAGTTGCCGTACCACGAATATTGATATCCGCAGTCTTATCAAGAGCACCACCGGAAGATGATATTTGCAAGCCCGGTACCAATCCTTGCAAGGCTTGTGTTGCGTTCTGTACAGGACGGGATTCCAACGCTTCCGAATTGACTGTTCCGACAGCACCTGTCAAATTAACTTTTTTCTGAGTACCGAAACCGACGACAACAACTTCATCCAATTTTTGAGTATCTTCTGCTAATTTAACACGAAGAGAAGATTGTCCGGTAAAGGGGATTTCCTGAGTCGTGTAACCGATGAAAGAAATCACGATGATATCCCCTTTTTTTACACCTTCCAATGTAAAATTACCATCCATGTCGGTCATAATGCCATTGGTGGTTCCTTTTACAATCACAGACGCTCCGGCAACAGGTCCGAAATCATCTTCTACAATACCTGAACATTTTCCACTCTGTTGGGAAATGTTCGTGCTTTCTCCGACTATAGTCGGTTCGGCCCAAGCGCTTTTAGGGAAAGAAAACGCTCCAGCCAACAAGATTAAGCTGATAGGTCTGATTCTTTTAAACATAATTTGTGTTTTATTAAATTGAAAGTATTACTATGATCTTCATAATAACTTCTTTAATGAAATAAGCAGGTTCATCACGTCTTTGCGTTTTGTGTTCAAAATGATATTAGTTCTAAAAGAACTCTGGTATTTTTTGCCTTGATACGCTTCAATCTTATATTAGTAAGATTTTGAATATTAGCATATTGCGATGATTGCAGATCTATTATGTGATAATTACTTAAAATGCATACGTCTTTTTAATTTACTTTTGTTGACAAATTAACTGCAGTTCGACCCTGTTTTTTTATTTATCTATTTTTATGAAGCCACGTATTTTCGATAGAGATATTATATTGATAAACAGGGAAATATCCGTATAAGCTCAAAAGGACAGAATGTTAAAAAAGAGACTTCTACGTATTATTTTAAGAAAAATAACAGTGTAACTGAAAAATTTTATATCTTTGACACCGATATGAAATGAGCGGAGTTCTTTTAGAACTAAATACAAACACAGATAAACACTATACGCAAAAGCTAAAAAACTCTAACGTTTTGTATACATGATGTAGAAAAGCGATAACAAGCGCCATTTTTTTAATTAAAAGAGCATTCTTTCAATTAAATATAAGACACAAATTATGTTGAAAAATTTTAAACCTATCAGCTTAATCTTGCTGGCAGGTGCCACTTGTTTCCCTGCAAGTATATTTGCAGAAACAATGCCAGCCAAGCAAAGCATGAACATTTCCCAGCAAAGCGGGAAAGTTACGGGCACTGTGGAAGATGATCTGGGCCCCGTTGCCGGAGCATCAGTCGTAGTGAAAGGAACAACCAATGGAAACATCACCGACATGGATGGTAATTTCACATTGGAAGGTGTAAAAAATGGAGATATTATTCAGATCTCTTTCATTGGTTACACTACTCAGGAGATCAAATATACCGGACAATCCACTCTTCAAATCAAATTAGCGGAAGACACCCAGAAATTGGAAGAAGTCGTAGTCGTTGGTTATGGTGTACAAAAGAAGGTAAACCTGACCGGTGCCGTAGGGATCGCAGACGGCGATGTTTTGGAAGACCGCCCGATCGGTAACATCGCGCAAGGTTTACAAGGTGTTGTACCCAACTTGAACATCGACTTTGCCAGCGGTGATCCGACAGCAAGCACCACATTTAATATTCGTGGTACGACGTCCTTGAACGGTGGTTCAGCCTTATTGCTGGTTGACGGTGTGGAAACAGAAGATTTATCATTGCTTAACCCGCAGGATATCGAAAGTGTATCCGTATTGAAAGATGCAGCATCCGCATCTATTTACGGTGCACGTGCAGCATTCGGTGTAGTATTGATCACGACAAAAAAAGGGAAAAAGGCACAAAAGGTTCAGGTTAATTACAACAACAACCTCTCCTGGTCAAAAGCCTCCCGCCTGCCGGACGGCATTTCTTCTGACAAATGGCTGAGAACCATGAACGTAGCCGGTAAAAACTCAAATGCGATGACATGGTCTGATGAATTGATCAACGCAGTCGATGCCTACATAGCAGGCACAGGCCCTTCTTCTTTCCCGGCAACAGACGGGCAAATCACAGCAGTCGGTGAATGGGCTTATGCCGGTAATACAGACTGGTTTGAAGAGATGTACCAGCCTTCATTCATGCAACAGCATAATGCAAGCATCAGCGGAGGTTCTGAAAAGAGCACTTACTACGGTTCTATCGGCTACAAAGGGCAGGACGGCCTTTTACGTCACGGAACAGACGAATACAGACGTATCAACATGACGTTCAACTATTCTACCCAAGTTACCAAATGGTTGGAACTGACTTTCCGTACGAAATACAACCGCAATACATCCAATACTCCGGACGTCAAAGATTACATGGGTGAATCCGCCCACTATGAAGTCTACCGTTCAATGCCTTGGGTTCCGATGTACACAGCCAATGGCGACTGGGCCGGTATCGGAGGTAGCGGATTCAACTACAACTATGTAGGCCGTATGGCTCTTGCAGGACGAGACAAAATGAATTCGGACGATATGTGGTACACTGCAGCATTTAACCTTACCCCGATTGCAGGTTTATCCATCAAGGGTGATTATACAGGCAACAAGTATTACGAAAATCAGACAAACAACGTTAAGACTCTCTATCAAACCAATCCTGACGGAAGCCAAAGCTCGGTTGCCGGAAGTCCGAACAAGATGACAGAGGCAAGATATAACACAACATATCAGGCACTCAACATCTATGCCGATTACAAAAAGTCATTCAACGATGTACACAATTTCGGCCTAATGGTCGGTTACAACCAGGAAAGCAAAAAGACAAATAACCTGTCCGTGATGACACAAAGCCTGTTCAACAACGACAAGCCTATCATCGACCTTGCCAATACATCCCGTCTACCGACTTTCTCCGGAACGATCTGGGCTGTACAAGGTGCATTCTTCCGTTTGAATTACGACTATAAGCAACGTTACCTGCTTGAAGTGAACGGTCGTTATGACGGTTCGTCCAAATATGCAAGCGGAGACCGCTGGGGATTCTTCCCTTCCGTATCGGCCGGTTGGCGTATCTCCGAAGAACCGTTCTTCGAACCGGCGCGTAACCTCTTCGACAATTTGAAGTTGAGAGCTTCTTATGGTGGCTTGGGCAACCAAGTGACGGACGGGAACTTCCAATACCTGAGTTATCTGAACAGTAAAACATTAAGTTACCTGATTAACGGACAAATGGCCGGTGCTCTGACAGCTCCGACATTGGCAAGTTCGAACATCACATGGGAAAAAGTTTACACGACCAATGTCGGTTTAGACTGGACTATGCTGAACGGACGCTTGACAGGGTCATTCGACTATTACATCCGCGACACGAAAGACATGGTAGTACGCCGTACATATCCGGCCGTATTAGGAACAACCGGAGGTAAGGAAAATCTTGCCGACATGCGTACGAAAGGTATGGAATTGTCCATCACCTGGAATGATAATATCGAGAATGTAGCCGGCAGCCCATTGAACTATTCCATTGGTGTCGGTATCTCCGATAACACATCCGAGATCACCCGCTATGACAACCCGACAATGAGTTTGAACGAAACTTACTACAAAGGCATGAAGATAGGTGAAATCTGGGGATATGAGACAGAAGGTTTCATCCAAAATGCTGCCGAAGCCGCAGAAATGGCAGATCGCCAGTCATTCATTTCTACGACCTGGATTCCGGGTGACATCAAATATGCCGACCTGAATGGTGACGGTAAGATCAATCAGGGTAATAATCGCGTCGGCGACTCCGGTGACCGCAAAATCATCGGTAACAATACTCCGCGTTATAACTTCAACCTCAATTTAGGCGGCTCATGGAAAGGATTCGACCTTCGTCTCTTCTTCCAGGGAACTATGAAACGCGACATTTGGTTGGACAGCCCGATCTTCTGGGGATACGATGGCGTATGGTCATCCTGCCTGAACGACTACCATGTTGACAACTCTTGGTCTGAAACCAACACAAATGCTTATTATCCTGTACCTTTATTCAATAACAGAAGCAAAAAAGTGCAAACCAAATATCTCCAGAACGGCGCTTACATCCGTTTGAAAGATGTGACGTTAAGTTATACAATCCCGAAAACATTGACCAGCCGAATCGGTATCCAGCAACTGAAAGTATATGTCAGCGGCCAAAATCTTTGGGAAGCAACCGGATTGTATAAATATCTGGATCCGGACGTTGTCGGAAGCCGTAACACTTCAACGACAAAGAACGGCAGCACCACAACAGTCGGAAGTTTGGCAACAGAAGCCGGCGGACGTGTTTATCCGTTTACCCGCTCCTATTCATTCGGTATTAATGTAACATTTTAAAAAACAAAGAACATGAAAAAGTCAATTATATCACTGTGTGGCTTGCTGTTCTTCGCAGCACAAAGTTGTGACGTACTGGATAAAGATCCTGTCGAATTCGTCAGTACGGAAGAAACTTTCGCAAACGCCACCGAAGAAACGCTGCAATCCTATTGCAACAACTTATATCCCGACTTGCTCAGCGGACATGGAGCCTTCAACGGATACAGTTTCGGAATGCTGGAAGGAGATTTCCAATCAGACAATATTCTGCCGTGGAGTCCTAACAGCGTAGCATTCAGCCAACATTCAATTTCCACAAAAGATGACCAGTGGAAATGGGAAATCATTCGTGCCTGCAATGCATACCTTGAATATTATGAGCTTGCTCCGGTTGCCGAAAGCATCAAACAACACTATGCCGGTGAAGTTCTATTTTTCAAATGTATGGATTATTTCAACAAAGTGCGCCGTTTCGGTGATGTACCTTGGTATGACCATGTTCTGATTCCCGGTGATGAAGACTTGTATAAGGCACGGGATTCGCGTACGGTTGTTATGGCCAACGTATTGAAAGACATCAACCAAGCCATCGCTTGGCTGCCGACCAAAGCAACAACAGGCGTCAGTCGCGTCAGCAAAGATGCCGCTTTGGCATTGAAAGCTCGCATGTGCTTGTTTGAAGGGACTTACCGCCGTTACCACAACATCGAGGGAGACACGGAATTCCTGCAAGCCGCTTACGACGCTGCCGGCGAACTGATGAAACCGGAATACGGCTATTCTCTGTTCCAAGGTTCCAGCCCCAGCCAGGCATACCACGAGTTATTCATCCAGGCTGATTATGAAAATAACCCGGAAATCATTCTTTCACGTGAATACGACCCGGCACTGGGCGGAGCAAACAACGTTTCCCGCATGATAGGCGTAGGTGAAACTCCTATCGGATTCAGCCGTGACGCTGTCGAAGATTACCTATGCGCAAAAACAGGAAAACCGATCACACTTTGCGGATGCGAAGGCCATACGACCCATACGACGCTGGTAGCCGAACTCAACAACCGCGACCCGCGCCTGCTTCAGACTGTCGACTCTCCGGAAGCGGGAGAACATAGCTATCTGCTGAATGGCAAACGTGCAGGTATCAGCTCTCTGCTGCCGGGACTTTACAATTCATCCACCGGTTATGCAGTTGCTAAATTCTTCAATCCGGCGGAATACTCGACTGTCCACCATCAGGGCACGCTCGATGCTCCTTTGTTCCGTTACGCAGAAATCTTGCTGATTCGTGCCGAAGCCGGTGCCGAATTGGGCTTAGATCCGGAATTGAACAAAACGGTCAATGCCTTGCGCGACCGTGTTGGTTTCACTCATCATTTGACAGCCAATCCTGAACAGGACCCGAAATTGGTGAAAGAATATCCGACTATCAAAGGTTCGAATGCAAACCTGATCCGTGAAATCCGTCGTGAACGCCGTGTAGAACTGATGGCCGAAGGTTATCGCTATTCAGACTTGATGCGTTGGGCTTGCGGTCTGCGCCTGAACGAACCGAAATTAGGTATTATCCCAGATAAAGCGACAAACAGCGACGATCCGACAGCCTACACGGAAGAAGAGTATAAGACTCTTGAAACCCAATTAGGTTTTGTCAATGGAGCACTTGATATTTACACCAAGCGCGTAACCAATCCGGTTCCGAATTTCATCGAACCTAAAAACTATCTGTTCTCTATTCCGACAGATGAAATCGGTTTGAATCCGAATCTGGTACAGAATCCGGGGTGGGAACTATAAGACCATTTCCATACTGAATATTTCCGGAAGGCCCATCCTTCTGTTGTGAAGAATGGGCCTTCTTTGTTGGTGGATTACACCTCCCTAATCAGGTTTTTCAAAGTCTGCCTTCACACCTTATAAACAATTTATATACAACGATTTGTCGTAAACCCTGTGAACTTGGAACCGTTTTTTTAAGTCCGGCTCTCCCAAGTTCACAGGGTTCACAGCAATCAGCAGACATATAACAGAAGACTACCACCTTTTTCTAAACGAATAACGACTCTTTTCACAACCGGAAAGCATCGTCGATCACGTCAATAGTCTTTCTCATTCGCCAGATTCCACATATTCAGAAAAGAGGCTTTTGTTATGTCGACAATCTTATCCCAGTTGATCTTTTCCACATGGTCGCCCGGCATATGATAGTCAGGATGGCCGTCCGTATGATACCAGATGACCGGGATATCCAGGAGAGCGAACGAAGCGTTATCGCTCCCTCCTACCGGTTTATCCCACGGACGATAATCAGGTGCTAAATCCAAGCCATATTTCTTGATATCGTTTTTCAGCCAGTCGCCAAACACAGGATGCGCTTCCGTATAGAAATAAACGACATGCGTCGGTCTGGACTCGTCATTATTACGGCCTATCATGTCATAATTCAGATATCCTTTCACCTTATCCATCTCCGGGAATGTCTGCACGAAATATTTGGAGCCTAACAAACCTTTCTCTTCGCCATCCCAGAAAGCGAAAATAACGGTCCGCTCCGGTCGGACACCTGTAGCTAAAAACGCCTTAGCGACCTGCAGGACAGCCGAAACCCCCGAAGCATTGTCGTCGGCCCCGTTATAGATCCCGTCGCTGTCCAGCATCGGGTCAAAGCCGAGATGATCGTAATGGGCGCCGATAATCACATATTCGTTCGGGTTCTTACCCTCGATCTTTCCCAGGATGTTGTTCATCGACAGCTTTTGGTGGACACCTTGTTTCAGCTTCGCGACCGAATCCGGATGGACCTGGAAACGGCCTTTCTTCTGCCGTTCCTTATTATAGGCCTCGAAAGGTTGGTAATAGGATTCGAACAGAGGCTCGATCCCCATCGTTTTCAAATTAGATACAATATATTCACCGGCAATACGCCCACCACGGAAACCGGCTTCACGACCTTCCAGAGCATCGCTTGCCAGAAAGCCGATATAGGCCTCGGCATTTGCCTTGTTAATGACATCCAGCCCTTTCTTTTCGGGCGACTCGGCCCACAACGCAGCACTTAGTGCAATAGAGACTAAGAATAATCCCGTTTTTCTCATTTCGATATTGTGTTTTACAGATTATAGTTTTTCTTATCCGGACAAAGATAAATAAAAAAAGGCCAAACTCCGCTATCACATAAGCGTCGAATGCCTCCTACATTTATCTCTCACCCGTCTTTCTAAAGACTACGGTGAAGAGACTACATCTACAAAATTATTTACTGTTTACTACTCAATTTTTAGAGCTTTCGCTCATTTGGCTCATCAATCTGCGGATCTCAGCATTTACTCGCTGACACATTGAACCATTTCCTACTGACTGATAACGATCAGCCTGATAACGCAACATCGCTAAAGTACGCATACTTTTTTCGTTTTCTCTCATCATCATAATTTTACTCATTTAAGTTCTCCACGCTTGGAGAACGATTAATAATAACTAAACCTAAACTTTCTTTTTCTTTTTGTTTACAGTGCAAAGATAAGTATTTTATTCGAATTTATGCTGTAAAACATACATAATATTTGTCATTTAACCACATTTAGGTTTTGATTAAATACTTTTTGCCTCGATTTATCTAAACGACAGTAGTCAATTCTCCTGTAGTCGAGTCGATTACAAAGCCCCGGACCGTTATGTCTTTCGGAATCAGCGGATGTTTTTGTACTTGGGCCACTGTTTCGCGAACGGAACCTTCCGGAGTGTCGAATCCGCGCAACCACGATTTGAAATCAATACCGCAGTAACGCATCATATCGATATGTTCCGAAGGAATGCCTCGCTTTTTCATCACCTCGATCATCTGTTCGCTGTCCATATGCTTGGCACCGCAATCGGTATGACCGATAATCATGACTTCCTCCACTCCTAATTCGTAAATGGCAACCAGCAGACTCCGGATCACACTTCCGAAAGGATGGGAAATAATCGCCCCTGCATTCTTGATGATCTTGACATCACCGTTCTTTATGCCCAAAGCTGCCGGCAGCAACTCCGTAAGGCGCGTATCCATACAAGACACAATCGCAATTTTCTTATCAGGATATTTATTGGTGATAAACCGTTCGTATCCTTTATTCTTTACAAATTCACGATTAAATTTCAATAACTCGTCTATCATGCCCTATCTATTTATATATGTAACAGTTCAAAATCAAATAATGTTGAAATGTTTCAACGCATTGTATACGCCGTTCTCGTCGACAGAAGTCGTCACATAACCGGCTGCACTCATCACATCTTCGGCCGCATTTCCCATAGCGACCCCGATCCCTACATGGCCAAGCATCTGGATATCATTGCCACCATCGCCAAAAGCCATACATTCGTCCAGACCGATATGGAAATGTTCGAGCATCTTGTCAATCCCGACCCGTTTACTGCTACCAAGCGGCACGACATCCGTGAAAAGAGGATTCCACCGCGTGGACTCACAATGGGACAAGACCTTCATAATACGTTTCTCCTGCTCTGCCGTAAAAAAAGCGATCAACTGGTAGACCGTCTTTCCATAGATATCCTCGATCGGACGGATGGGAGGAGCCGGAAAGTCCAACAGATGAAATACATCGTTTACCGCTTTATCCGTATAGTTCATGAAAATCTCGTCTTCCTGCACGAAGGCACAAGGGAACTCGCCTTCCTTTTCCTGGTAACGCACCAAGGCTTCGATATCCTTATCGGGAATGCTGTGCTTATAAATCACATCGTTCTTTCCGGCAAACACATAGCCGCCATTCAAAGTCACATAACCATCGAACTCAAGATCGCCCAGATTGTTAATCGAACGGCGATGGCGACCGGTTGCTATAAATATTTTTATTCCTTTCTTCTTCAACAACTCGATCGCATGAAGGGTGGATTTCGGGACAACATGTGTTTTAAAGCTGACCAATGTTCCATCGATATCAAAAAATACTGCTTTAATCATAACCTGAACTCATTACCTTTTAAAACCTCAACAAAGGTAAGAATAATTACGGATTTCCAAAGATCATATAAAATTTGTATATTTGGACGCTGAAACATTTTATTTGCAAACATGAAAGCACATCTCTACTTATCGACAATACTATTCATATCCGTTCCATCCGTCTTTGCACAGGAAGTCGAAAAAGAAACCGTCCCCGGACAAGAGCCGACTCTGGTCGAACGACTTACGGGAGGAAAAAAAGTGATTGAAAGCGCAGAAATGAATTTCCAACTTTTTACTTCGGCGAACGCGAATTTCACCGGTTCCGATTTCGACGGCATGAACTTCAAGCTGAATCGTGTCCGGTTGGAAATAAAAGGGGATGTATGGAAAAACCTTTCCTATCATTACCGGCAGTCGTTCAATAAATATTCGGACCCTTATTCGCTGGACAACCTTTCGTCCTCGCTCGAACTGGCTTATGTCAACCTGAAAGTACATGACAAGTTCGGTTTTACGATCGGTAAACAGTTTGTCAATTTCGGAGGATACGAATATTTTGTCAATTCGATAAAAGTCCGTGAGTTCAGCGAGTTCAACAACCTGCTGACCTGCTATCAGGCAGGTATTTCAGGCAACTGGCAGATCAATCCGGACCATGAACTTTGTTTCCAGATCGTGAACAACCGAAGCGGACAAGATGATGAAATCTATGCGACCGGATTGCCGGAGAACACACGGGAAGCTAAAGTACCTTTCATGTACACGGTAAACTGGAACAGCTACTATTTCGACCGTGTCCTGCAACTCCGCTACGCCGCTTCCGTGGGACAACAGACCCAAAAACGTTATTCTTATTACTTCACCTGCGGCAACACGATCGAGAAAGGGCCTCTGCTGACCTATCTGGACATCATGTACACCCGGCAAGGATTGGACCAGCACGGCGTTATCAGCCGCCTGCCGGAGACAGCCCGGACCGCCTGCAACACCGAGTATCTATCGGTCATCGCCGATGTCGACTACCGGATTCACCCGCGCTGGAATGTCTACGTGAAAGGCGCTTATGAAACCGGAAGGGTCTACAAGGCGAACGGGCCGTTCGCCAAAGGCATGTACCGCCGTTCCTGGAATGCACAAAGCAGCCTCGAATTTTTCCCGATCAAGAACAGCGATCTTTTCATCTTCCTTCTTTACACATATCGCGGAGTGAAGCTCGAAAAAGCGGCCTTGGATATGGGAGCAATCGATCCCGACACGCACCGTATCTCGTTGGGACTGGTCTATTCGATTCCGGTATTTTAGGTTGTTTCTAAATTACAATAAATAGACATCATTTATATCCAGTTTGAATTGCAGACCGAGAAACTCAGCAGCTTTCCTGCAAAGTAGCATCCGGCCGGTAAAAATCTCGAAATAGTCCATCACGGCACAGATTTCGGTGTTGATTTTCAAATCGAGGGTAATCGTCTTCAAGTCCGGTTCCAGAATGACTTCCGACTTCTCGGCTGCATAATTAACCCGATCATGGATATCGAAATTAATCGTGGAACGGTTACGGACACGGCTACGGCGTACATCCGTCTTATCAGCGATTATCAAAGCGGCAGCAACGGCATTTACGGCAGCAGCCGTCTGTTCGTCATGGTTTCCGATAGCAGTAATGACGGCTGCCACATCTTCAGGCGGCATCCCCATCTTATCCAGAATACGAAAAGCCATCATAGCCCCGCTTTGGGCGTGGTCGATGCGGTTCACCACATTGCCTATATCGTGCATGAAACCGGCAATACGAGCCAATTCCACCTCATGCGCATCATATCCTAACTTCTCCAATAAATCCCCTGCGACTTTCGCCACCTTCGTGCAATGGGCAAAACTATGCTCCGTGTAGCCGATTGCTTTCAACGACTCGTCCGCTTGTTTGATATAAGTCCGGATCTCTTCGGAATTGCGGACCTCTTCATATGTTACATTCATATTTTTATCTTTACTCTATATACATCAATTAAACACAAGCATATTCCATTTTGTTCTGCCGGAAAACCAGAAGAGCATGAATTTCATGTTTCAAAAGCCTTTTACCGAGCTTTTTAGGAAGAATAAAAAAGCGGAATCCCATCACGAGACTCCGCTTTCTGTTTTATCCGGGTGAAAAAGGATTTCCACCCTTAGATGATCAAAATCAAATTATTCTTCTACGCTCCAATTTTCAGCAGCCATACGTTTGTAGCTACGCAGACGCCATTTGGCGTTTTCTTCAGCGGCAGCAAACAATTCGGCAGCTTCAGCCGGATACTGTTTTGCAACAGATGCGAAACGAACTTCACCTTTCAGGAAGTCCTGGAACTTGCTCCAATCCGGTTCTTTGGAATCCAGCGTGAACGGGTTCTTGCCTTCAGCTTCCAGAGCAGGATTGTAGCGCCACAAGTGCCAGTAACCACATGCAACAGCTTCTTTTTCTTCAGCCTGAGATTTACCCATACCTTTCTTCAAACCGTGGTTGATACAAGGAGCATAAGCGATAATCAAAGAAGGACCGTCATAAGCTTCAGCTTCGCGGATAGCCTTCAAGGTCTGGGCCTGGTCGGCACCCATAGCGATCTGGGCTACATAAACGTAGCCGTAAGTCGTAGCCATCATACCCAGGTCTTTCTTACGGACTCTCTTACCGGCAGCAGCAAACTTGGCGATTGCACCGACCGGAGTAGCCTTAGAAGACTGACCACCTGTGTTTGAATAAACTTCAGTGTCCAGAACCAAGATATTCACGTTCTTACCGGAAGCGATCACATGGTCCAGACCACCGTAACCGATATCGTAAGAAGCACCGTCACCACCGATAATCCACTGTGAACGTTTTACCAGGAAGTGGGACAATTCCTTGATCTGAGCGCAAACCGGACAACCGGCAGCGATACCTTCTTCAACGAAAGCAAGGATCTGAGGAGCCAATTCCTTTGTCTTATCGGCATCGTTTTGGTTGGCAACCCATGCAGCAGCAGCTTCCTTAGCTTCAGCAGGAGCATGTTCGCCGGCAGCGAGCTGGTTCATCAAACCTGTCAAACGTGCACGCATCTTTTCATTAGCCAGTTCCATACCCAGACCGAATTCACAGAAGTCTTCGAACAGAGAGTTAGCCCATGCAGGACCTTCACCCTTTTCGTTCGTCGTGTAAGGAGTAGAAGGAACAGAACCTGAATAGATAGAAGAACATCCCGTAGCGTTAGCAACCATTTCACGGTCACCGAACAATTGGGAAATCAGTTTTACATACGGAGTTTCACCACAACCGGAACAAGCACCGGAGAACTCGAACAACGGAGTAGCGAACTGAGAATTCTTCACGTTAGACTTGATGTCTACCAGACTCTGCTTAGAGCTTACGTTAGCCACACAGTATGTCCAGTTGTCAGCTTCAGCCAACTGGCCTTCCAGCGGAGCCATAGACAACGCCTTGTTGCCCTTGAATCCCGGACAGATATCGGCACAGTTACCGCAGCCCAGACAGTCGAGGACGTCAACCTGCATACGGAACTTCATGCCCTTCATAGTAGCCGGAGCTTTCACATCCAACATCGGGAAGTTTGCACCCTTCTGTTCTTCGTCATTCAGAACGAACGGACGGATAGAAGCATGAGGACAAACATAAGCACACTGGTTACACTGGATACAATTTGCCTCATTCCAAACCGGAACAAATGCAGCGACACCACGTTTTTCATATTTTGCAGTACCCTGATGCCATGTACCGTCTTCGATCCCCTTGAAAGCAGAAACCTTCAACAGGTCGCCATCCTGTGCATTGATAGGACGAACCACTTCGTTGATGAATGCAGGATCGTTGTTTACAACCACTTCATCATCCGGCAGGTTAGCCCATGCAGGATCGACAGTCAACTGGTTGTATTCGCCACCACGGTCAACGGCAGCATAGTTCTTGTTTACAACATCTTCACCCTTCTTGCCATAAGACTTCACGATGAATTTCTTCATCTGTTCGATAGCCAGATCAACAGGAATTACACCTGTGATACGGAAGAATGCAGACTGCAGGATGGTATTGGTACGGTTACCCAAACCGATTTCCAATGCGATCTGTGTAGCGTTGATATAATAAACCGTAATATTTTTCTGAGCGAAATAACGTTTTACACGGTTAGGCAGGTGTTTTGCCAATTCTTCGCCATTCCATACTGTGTTCAGCAAGAATGTACCGTTCTCACGCAAACCGCGAGTCACATCGTACATACGCAGGTAAGCCTGAACGTGGCAAGCTACGAAGTTCGGAGTGTTTACCAAATAGGTAGAACGGATCGGATGATCACCGAAGCGCAGGTGAGAACAAGTGAAACCGCCGGATTTCTTAGAGTCGTAAGAGAAATAAGCCTGGCAATATTTATTTGTATTGTCACCGATGATCTTGACAGAGTTCTTGTTGGCACCGACAGTACCGTCTGCGCCCAAACCGTAGAACTTAGCTTCGAACATGCCTTCGCCACCCAATGCGATTTCCTCTTTCTGAGGCAGGGATGTGAAGGTTACGTCATCCACGATACCGATCGTGAACTGGTTCTTCGGCATCGGCAATGCCAGGTTTTCATATACGGAAAGAATCTGGGCAGGCGTTGTATCTTTGGATCCCAGACCATAACGGCCACCTACGATGACCGGAGCATCTTCCTGTCCATAGAAACAGTCTTTTACATCCAGATACAGAGGTTCGCCTACTGCACCCGGTTCTTTTGTACGGTCCAAAACGGCAATACGCTTAGCAGTCTTAGGAACAGCAGCCAGGAAGTGTTTGGCCGAGAACGGACGATACAAATGAACGGAAACCAAACCAACTTTTTCACCCTTAGCCGTCAAATGGTCGATAGCTTCGCGTGCAGCTTCCGTTACAGAACCCATTGCAATGATGACACGTTCTGCATCTTCTGCTCCGTAATAATCGAACAAACCGTATTTGCGGCCTGTGATCTTGGAGATTTCGTTCATATATTCTTCTACGATAGCAGGAACTGCATCATAGTAAGAGTTGCTTGATTCTCTGTGCTGGAAGAAGTGATCCGGGTTTTCAGCCATACCGCGTGCAACCGGAGTTTTCGGGTTCAAGGCGCGTGCGCGGAATTCGGCCAGCGCCTTCTGGTCGATCAGCGGAGCCAGGTCTTCATTTTCCAATGCTTCGATCTTCTGGATTTCGTGAGATGTACGGAAACCGTCGAAGAAGTTCATGAACGGAACGCGGGATTTGATCGTAGCCAAGTGGGCAACACCGGCCAAATCCATCACTTCCTGTACAGAACCTTCAGCCAACATGGCGAAACCGGTCTGACGGGCAGACATTACGTCCTGATGGTCACCGAAGATACACAGTGCATGAGAAGCCAATGTACGGGCAGATACATGGAATACGCAAGGCAGCAATTCACCTGCGATCTTGTACATGTTCGGGATCATCAGCAACAAACCCTGAGAAGCCGTGTAAGTCGTAGTCAGTGCACCAGCCTGCAATGAACCGTGAACTGCACCGGCAGCACCGCCTTCAGATTGCATTTCCTGCACCATTACAGTTTCGCCGAAAATATTCTTACGTCCGGCAGCAGCCCATTCATCTACATATTCTGCCATTGTAGATGACGGAGTGATGGGGTAAATCGCAGCAACTTCACTGAACATATAGGAGATATGTGCAGCAGCCTGGTTACCATCACAGGTTAAAAATTTCTTCTGTTTTGTCATAGACTCTTACTATTAGTATTTAAAAAGATTTCAATATAAAAAGCCGAAAAGCCAAAGCGGAATCATGTTGTCCTCTCCCACTTCGACCTTATCGATTGCATAATACAGATCAGGATTGTTCTTCACTTTCATGTTTTCTTCAATCCTGAAGTTATACATTCCATTGACCAGGAAATGTGCGTTCTTCCCCCCCTCATTCAATTTATTGTCCTTCAGGAGCTGGTTGTAAAAGAATGATTCGCGGACAGACTGCATATTCACTTCCATCGGCCGGATAGGATACATCAGATTGGAGTTGTACATATATACTTTAGACGGTTTCTTGGGGAACGCCTCTCCCACCGGATAAAGCATATTCATCAAACGAGCATCGGCCAGATATTTGATATAGTTCATCACGGTGGCCCGCGAAGTCTCTATATCTTTGCTCAACTGGCTCACGTTGGGCGTACAAGGGGCGCTTGTCGCCAACAGGTAAAGCAGCTTGCGCAGTTTCGGCAGATAGCTCTGTTCGATTTGTTTTATGTATAACACGTCTACTTCCAACATCATATTCATGGTCTTCAACAGATTCTCCGAGAAATTGCGTTTCTCCAGAAAGAAGGGATAGAAACCATGATGCAGATAGTCCTGAAAGTATGCCATCGGTTTTCCCACCGAGCAGATACCTTTCGCGATCTCCTGATGGCCCGCCAATATTTCTTCAAATGTATAAGCCGGGAAACGGTTTCCGGACATCAGATTAAAAAATTCCCGAAATGAAAAACCTCGCAGGTTATACGAAACCACCTTGCCCGACAGGTCGGGATTCTCCTCTTTCAACCGCATGACGGAAGAACCCGAAAAGATGATCTTCAAGTCAGTGAAGTTATCGTAACAATAGCGGAGTTCTTTCGACCATCCCGAATATTTGAACACTTGATCGATCAGCAGCACTTTTCCCCCTTTTGCCCTGAACTCAGAAGCAAAATCGACCAATGTACGTTCCGTAAAATAAAAATGATTCAGATTTATGTAAAGACACTCCTTATTGTCCGCGCCAAAATGCTCACGGGCATAATCCAGCAGAAAAGTCGTCTTTCCCACTCCGCGAGAACCCTTAATGCCGATCAACCGGTCATTCCAGTCGATCTCATCCATCAGTCCTCTGCGAACCGGCGAATACAAGTGTTCTACCAGGTATTTATGTGTTTTAAAGAATGCTTCCACCTATATTTATTGCTATATCGGTGGCAAAGTTAGAAAATATTCTATGTTTTGCAATACCGAGATAGCAATTTTATTTATAGTTGATAATTTAAAGTTGGCAGTTGTCATATCAAATGTTTACATTCGCCTTTACAATTGCCAACTTCACAAAGATCCGGATTACTCGATTACCGTTACCCATCCATAGGTGTCGGGTTCATCGCCATACTGGATAGCACGCAGTTTATTGTATAGCTTTTCACAAACAGGACCCGGCTTGCCGTCTTTTGCTATCACATAAGATTTATCGATATCCAAGTCGTCGATCTGTGAAATCGGAGCGATAACTGCGGCTGTTCCGCATTCGGCAGCTTCGTCGAATGTCGCGATCTCTTCGACCGGAACAGGACGGCGTTCTACCGTCAGGCCCATGTCGGTTGCCAACTGCTGCAAACTCTTGTTCGTGATGGAAGGCAGGATAGAATGGGATTGCGGAGTGATATAGCTGTTACCACGGATTCCGAAGAAGTTGGCCGGACCGCATTCGTCCAGATATTTCTTTTCTTTCGGATCCAGATATAAGACAGCGGCATAGCCCAACTCATGAGCCTTTTCGCCCGCAACGAGGCTGGCGGCATAGTTACCACCGACCTTGATCGTACCGGTTCCCTGAGGGGCGGCACGGTCGTAATCGCGCATGATACATACTTTGGAGGGTTTGAAACCTCCCTTGAAGTACGGTCCCACCGGCGTTACAAACACCATGAACATATATTCGGGAGCCGGCTTCACACCCACCTGGGCGCCCAAACCGATCATCAACGGACGGATATATAAAGCAGCCCCGCTTTCATAAGGCGGCACAAAACGTTCGTTCAGTTTTACGACCTTGCGGACAGCTTCTTCAAACTTCTCAACGGGCAGCTCGGCCATTTTGATACCACGGCTGGAAGATTGCATACGTTTGCCGTTCTCATCCATACGGAACACACGGATCTTGCCGTCCTTCCCTTTGAACGCCTTCAATCCTTCAAACGACTCCTGTCCGTAATGCAAACATGTGGCAGCCATATGAATATTGATGATCTCGGAAGAACTTACTTCCAGTTCGCCCCATTTACCGTCCCGATAGTAACACCTTACATTATAGTCTGTCTTCATATAACCGAATGACAGATCAGACCAATTAATATTTTCCATCTCTTATCGTAATTAGATTATTGACAGGCAAAGGTATTAATAAAAAATGAAAAACAGCAGCCGCCGCCTTATTTAATCCTGCAGGAAAATAATCGCGCAGGTTGTCGCGGTATGCGTGTCATGCGCCAAGTATATTGCCACATTTCCACCTTATTGTATTTCATGCCACAAAAACCATTGGTCCAAATCGAAACTACTACCCCATATAATTCGATTTTCTACCCCATATAATCCGAATTACCCGCAAGGGTAATATTTTTTAATAAACGGTCATTTTCACACAAGATTAAATATCAACAACTTACAACAAATCACATTTCAAGGGGGGGGGATATTGTATTTTTCAACCTCCTTGCCATCCGGTAAAACCGGTAAATTTCTTTTCTCCATAATAAAGAAGAACAACATGGAATTCAAGGCAATATTCGAATAAACAAAGCAAAGTGACAAACTTTACTGTTTTTTTATGTACATTTGTCACCCGAAATAAAAACAATAGCATGAAAGTAATCGATCTGATCAACAGCAGCAAGAACACCGCTTTCTCATTTGAAATACTTCCTCCCTTGAAAGGGAACAGCATACAGAAAGTATATAACGTGATAGACAAACTGGTCGAGTTCGATCCCAAATACATTAATATAACGTCTCATCATAGCGAATATATCTATAAGACCTTGCCGGACGGCAGCTTCCAGAAGGTAAACATCCGCAAACGTCCCGGATCGGTCGCCATCGCTTCGGCCATCCAGAATAAATATGGCGTGACGGCTGTTCCTCATATTATATGTAAAGGATTTACAAAGGATGAAACGGAATATGCACTGATCGACCTGAACTTTTTAGGTGTTTACGACCTGTTGTTGCTCCGCGGGGATGTAAAAACGCTGGAAGCCGGACAAAAAACGGACATATACCACGAACATGCGACCGACCTCCAGCAGCAGGTGAATGACTTCAACAAAGGCATCGCCATAGACGGTTCCACTTTCGAAGCCAATGAAACCCCGTTCTCCTACGGAATGGCTTGCTATCCGGAAAAGCATGAAGAGGCGCCCAATATGGAATCGGATATTTTCTATCTGAAAGAGAAGGTAAAAAACGGGGCGGACTACTTAGTGACACAGATGTTTTTCGACAACGAGAAATATTATGCATTCGTAGACCGTTGCCGGGCGGAAGGCATTACGGTCCCCATCATTCCGGGTATCAAACCGATCGTATTCAAGAACCAGCTTACCGTGCTGCCCAAGATATTCCGTTCGGACATCCCCGAACCGTTTGCAACGGAACTTCGCAAATGCAAGACGGACGATGAAGCTAAAGCCGTGGGTGTCGAATGGTGCATCCAGCAATGCAAAGACCTGATCGCACACGGCGTTCCGAGCCTGCACTTCTATACGATGATGGCATCGGATAGCGTTTACAAGGTGGCAAAAGAGGTGTATTAAACACGAAAATTTCATTTCATGGGCATGAAACTATATTTTCCTGCCCATGAAACTATGTTTCCATGCCGAAGAAACTATATTTCAAGCAATCGTAATCTCCCCGATCAGCGAACAATTCAGATGTTCCTTTACCTCATCCGGCGTCATACCGTGCCCGAACAGGAACATCAACTTGGCAACCGCACATTCGGTCGTGCTGTCGTAACCGCTCACCACGCCGGCTTGCAACAATTTGCGGCCGGTTTCATAGCGGTGCATTTCCACACTTCCGGCAAGGCATTGGGTAACATTGACAATGACGATCCCTCGTTCGACCGCATCCTTCAACATTTCCAACAACCAGTCATATCCGGGCGCATTCCCGCTACCGAATGTTTCCATCACGACGCCTTTCAAGCCGGGGATATTCAATATGCTTTCCACGACCAGAGGGGAAATTCCGGGAAATATTTTCAGGATAGCAATATTCCGGTCCAACAGGTAATGCGGTTTCAGCGGTTTCCTGGATACCGGATGGTAAATCTGGGGGATATCATACTTAATCGAAATGCCGGCATGTGCCAGCGGGGGATAATTATAGGAACGGAACGCATTGAAATTATCCGCATTCGTCTTGCTGGTACGGTTGCCGCGCAACAGGTCGTTCTCAAAGAAAATACAGACTTCAGGAACCAGCGGCATGTCGTTTTCACGGGCAGCGGCAATCTCTATCGCCGTAATCAGGTTTTCCTTTCCATCCGTACGAAGCATGCCGATCGGAAGCTGTGAACCGGTCAGGATCACCGGCTTGCTCAGGTTTTCCAGCATAAAGCTCAAAGCGGAAGCGGTAAATGCCATCGTATCGGTCCCATGCAGAACGACAAAACCGTCGTAATCATGATAGTGCTCCGCAATGACATGCACGATCTTCATCCATGAATCCGGTCCCATCTCCGATGAATCCATCGGCGGGTCGAACTGGATAGACGATATTTTATATCCGAGATTTTTCAGTTCGGGGACATGCTCCTCCAAATGTTCGAAGTTAAAGGCCTCCAAAGAACCTGTCTCAGGATTTTCTATCATACCGATAGTGCCTCCCGTATATATAATCAGAATAGAAGCGTCTTCCTTGCATACATTCATAATACAATCCGTATTTATGTGATTTCCTTTTTTACGGCGCAAAGATAATAACTATCATTTTGAAATCAAATACCAAGATAAGATAATTTAAATTTATCCAAAAGCCACCACAATAAGAATATATACAAGTAAAAACATTACATTTTGTCAACCGCACAACAAAAATGAAAAAAAGTTTGTTATTGGATAGGGGTTTTTACAAGTATCTTAGTCTTATCGACGGAAGAATAAATTTTACGAAGATGAAATACATACTGTTTATCGCAATGGATTTGGCGTTATATCCTTTTTTGCTTGTGCTTTTTATCGGTAAATGCATAAAAGAGAAAATACAGATCGCGCATTAAGATGAGGTTTCTTATTTCCCCGATTATTCGTACCTTTGCTCTATCAACTCAATAAGGAGCAACATGTACTTCAAGGATATTATCGGTCAGGAAGAAATAAAAAGACGACTTATACATTCGGCACAGACAGGTGTCGTCCCGCACGCCCAGCTATTCACGGAACAGGGCGGCGCAGGCGCTTTTCCTCTTGCACTGGCTTACGCACGTTATCTGAACTGCACGAACCGGACGGAGACGGACTCATGCGGGCATTGCCCGTCATGCCTGAAGTATGACGAGTTGGCCCACCCGGACCTTCACTTCGTGTTCCCGATCGTTTCCAAGAAGGAGAAGAAAAAGGACGTCTGCGACGATTACCTCACCGAATGGAGAGGCTTCCTGAAAGACCGCCCCTATTTCGACATAGACGGCTGGCTGGATTATATCGATGCCGGCAACTCGCAAGCTCTGATCTACTCGAAAGAGAGCGACGAGATTATCCGGAAACTGAGCCTCAAGATATACGAAGCGACTTACCGCATCCTGTTGGTCTGGCTACCGGAAAAACTCCACCCGACCTGTGCCAACAAACTCCTGAAGATAATCGAAGAACCTCCCCGGAACACGGTGATCCTGATGGTCTCGGAACTTCCCGATCTGGTTTTAGGAACGATCCTGTCCCGTGCGCAACGTATCAACGTGCGCGGGATTCATCCGGAAGATATCGCCGCCTCCATGATTTCCCGGTTCAACCTGACTCCCGAAGATGCCAAGCATGTCGCCCATCTGGCGAACGGGAGTTATCTGAAAGCGGTCGAGGCTATCAGCCTGGGAGAAGAGAACAAGTTCTACCTGGAACAGTTCAAAGGCATGATGCGCAACTCCTGGGCGCGTAATGTCAGAGGCATGAAAGACATGGCAGACGTGTTGGCAAGTATCGGGCGTGAACGGCAGAAGAACTTCTTTGCTTATTGCCAGCATCTGATACGCGAGAACTTCATGTATCGGTTCCAGTCGCCGGAACTCAATTATATGAATATGGACGAAGCCGGATTTGCCGTGAAGTTCGCCCCTTTCATCAATGAACGGAACGTGATCGACATCATGGATGAACTGGCAAAAGCGGAACGGCACGTGACGCAAAATGTGAATGCGAAGATGGTCTTTTTCGATCTTTCCCTACGGCTTACCGTATTGATAAAACGGTAATCACCGGATCAGCGGTCACAACTTTTTATTCCGCCAGTTCCCTTTCCAGAGATAGAAGAAAGCGGACAGGATCATCAAATCGTAGACGTGCTCCGTTGTCCAGCAGGCCGCCACATCCGCATGCATCCGGATACCGACCCAAAGTGCATAGAGAACATAGACAAAGATACTTGCCATATCAATCAGCAATGCCGTTTGCGTATTTCCCGTTCCCGACACGCTGAAAAAGAAGATAAAGGCCGGAACCGCAATCAGATAAGAGGAAAGCATCACCCAGAGTGACGACACGGAACCGGCAATCAGATCCGGATTATCCGTGTAGATGCGCAATACCAGTTCCGGAAACAGGGCGATCAGGATACCGAGCGGCAAAACGAAGTAATAGCAAATCCGTATCATACGTCCGCACAATCCCATCACCTGTTCCGACTTTCCCGCACCGATCAGATTGCTGACCAGCGAACTGGAAGTCGAAGCAAAAGCATTGACAAACATAAACAGAAACGAAGAAATGCTTCGCACCACATTCGTAATCGCCAATGGCCGCTCTCCTTGATGCTCCATCACGACAAAGAACACGAACCAGCCTAAAAAAGCAATCCCGTGCTGAATCATAATCCAGATAGAGACACCCAATATTTGCTTCAACATCCGGAAATCCAAACCCGAATACTTAAACAACCCGTATTTCTCATAATCGACTTTCTTCCATGTATAAAGAATGAAGAACAGTACCGAAACAGCCTCCGAGACCGATGAAGCGATCGCGGCTCCGGCAATTCCCAATGCCGGTAATCCGAACTTTCCGAATATCAGGACATAGTTCAGCATTACATTGGTCAACACCATCACGACCGAGTTTATGGTCAGGATCCTTGTCTTTGTGATACCGACATAAAAAGCCCTGAACATAACGGCCACAAAGGAGAAGAAAAAGCCATAGACACGCCAGTCCACATACTTCATCGTAGCTTGGTAGACACCATCGGAACCGATCAGTTTGCGAAGGAAGAGAGGCGAATACAGATGCGAAGCCGTGAACAGCAACGCGGCAAGCAGCAACAGGAAAAACGTTCCTTGTAGGAAGACCGGCCCGATCCGTTTATACTCCTGTGCACCGTTTCGTCGGGCTATCAATACCTGCGCACCGATACTGAAACCGAAGCCGAGCATATAAATCACAAGGTAATAGACTCCCGCCAATGCCGACGCTCCCAACTCGATTTCCCCCACCCGCCCCAAGTAGGCGGTATCGGTCAACCCGATCATGTGCTCCATCAGGAGACTCATCAAAACGGGGAATGTTATTTGCAGAATTTGTTTGTTCGTGAATTGCATATTGCTTGATAAAAAGGGGTGCAAAGATAATAATAAGAATGGATTGCACAATATAACCGGGCGACATTCGTTTTTACAAAAATGAACCGGCATGATGGCCCGTATAATTTATAATGAAATTTCTATGAAAGCGAAATTATTGCTGATATTCTCTCTGTCATTTTACCTCTTCAGTTGTAACGGACAGAATTCCCATATCCCGGCAGCTGTCACTTCGGCCGCTCCGGTCAAGATCAACCGTTTCGACAAGGAGCTTTTGAAGCTGGTCGAAACGAACGACTCTGCCCTGCAAGCCGTGCTTGCCCGCGAATACCCGCAAATGCTCGACGTATTGGGAAAAGGCATCCTGAACATGAAGTCTCCGGCAATGCCCGGTTTCTTCGACAAATTGGTCAACTATTATTCCGAACCGACTTTGAAGGGGCTATACGCCGATGCTGTCCGTCAATATGAAGATGTATCCCGGATCGAGCAAGCGCTCGGCAACGGTTTCGCATGGCTGAAGACCTGCTTTCCATCGATGCAGATCCCGGCCGTCTATATGCACGTTTCCGGCTTCAACCAGAATGTACTGGTCGGCGACAGCCTGTTGTCTATCTCGATAGATAAATATTTAGGCGAGGGATATCCCTTGTACCAGGATTTCTTCTATGATTTCCAGCGCCGGTTGATGACACCTGAACATATCGTCCCCGATTACCTTGCCGGTTGGCTGATGTCCGAGTATCCGTTTGAAGGAAAAGAAAACGTACTGCTCGACCGGATGATCTATGAAGGTAAAATAAAATATCTGATTCACCAGGCATTTCCCGAACTGGCTCCCGAAGCACTCATGGGCTACACGGAAACTTCCTATAACTGGTGCAAGGAGAATGAATCCAACCTGTGGAAGGCTATCATAGAGCGCAAGCATCTTTATACGCCCGACCAGATGACGACAGGTAAATATTTCGATAATGTCCCCAGCACATTCCTGTCAAGCGATGCTCCGGGAAATCTCGGCAGTTGGCTCGGCTGGCAGATTATCGACAAATATATGCGGGAAACGAATTCGACTCCGGAAGCCCTGATGCAAAACAACGATAGCCAGGCCATCCTGACCGAATCGAAATACAAGCCCTAAAGACTAACAGGGTATATAAAAAAGAAAACCGTCCTATTCTCGCGAACTGGACGGATAACCTAATCTAACTTAATTCTAATACCATGAAAAACACTATATCTTAATAACAGGATCGGAATCAAAAAGTTTAACGGAGCGGTTTATTTTTATTTCTTTCACAAATAATGATCGTGCGAGATCGACAACACCGTTCCTCTATAACTCTTTATAGCCGCTGTTATTATTTCAACACTTTGGATGTCCGGATTGTTCGTCGGTTCGTCTAAAATAAATACATTCGGTGCATTATTTCCGATTATAAGGCAATACCGGAAAGGAATACCTTTTTCTTTTCCTCTCCACTCAACGAATACACCGGCCGGAAAAGCGGCAGATGATCCAAATCCCAGCAAGTAAGTGCCGAAAGGCAACGTTCCTCCACATTCCAGTCGTCATTCAGGGAGGCAAAGTTCTCTATCGAAGTATCACCTTCAAAAAAACGCCGACGTTTTGAAACAGGAATTCATTATTGTAATAAACTTCATGCCTCCATGAACGGTTATATATATAATAATAACATAAAATTTAAAAGCTATGGGGTTTTTATGGTATATTATCATAGGTATAGTAGCCGGCTTCCTTGCCGGTAAAATCATGCGGGGCGGTGGCTTCGGAGTAATAATCAATCTGATTTTGGGGATAGTCGGAGGCGTATTGGGTGGCTGGGTATTCGGATTACTCGGAATTGCGGCTTCCGGTATTATCGGCAGTTTGATTACGGCTACGGTCGGAGCCATTCTGGTGTTATGGATCGCTTCGTTGTTTAATAAACGAAATGTAGATTAGTAACAACAGGACATATAGGGCAACGCAAATCCGTTCAATCGGCGAGATTTGCGTTGCCCTGTTCTTTTTTGCTATTTATAGGGAACAGATCCCTATTTCAACACCACCAGTACCCCGACCGGGCCATGCGCACCCAATACAAGCGCCTGTTCGATATCGGCTGTTTTGGACGGACCTGAGATGAAAGCGCCGAAATCGTATGTCATGTTTTCCGTCCGTTTATAGGCCTCGTGCATGTTGTTCACGATCGAACTTCGGTCTATCAGCATGACCAAGCTGTTGGAGATGAAATACAATGCCTTATGTTTCACCTGACGGGTAATCCAGACAGCGCCGTTCTCGGCTACACCGAAATGGCCTTCCACGACGGCAAGGTCGGTATTGTCCAACTCGCGGGGATCGTCGAGGTCGTCCGGGTTAAAAGTGGCACAGGCAATGCCGGGGAGATTGGAGGCGATACGGGTCGCATCGGGAAAATGCCGGCGGATAATATCGTTGATATCGTCACCGGGTTGCATCAGGACTGCTTTTCCTCCGGCAGCATTCAGGGATTCGGCAAACCGGGCGACTTTATCTTCATAGGTGATGGCATCCAGTGCCAGTTCCGGCATCTCATAACGCTTGCCGGTATGACGGCGTATAGCGGATAATATATCGTTTTTGCTACTCATTGTCGTATTATTTTAAGGGCAAGCCTACCTCGCCCCTATATTATTTTATCTTGTTACTTTTCCACATTTCGTTGAACGACTGCTTGGCAAAGGCTGGCAGTTCACGGCCCTTGCCCCATGCATTCAGAGAGTTGTAGATCATAAAACGAGGCATCTTATTGACTATCGGAGCAAACTTCAAAGCCGTATTGAACAGATTCGGACGTTCCATCAGGAACTTCATGCCGCCGGACATGATCTTTTTTTCCGTACTCGCTTTTCCGATCTTATCCAAGTCCTGGCGCCAGCGGTAGATCTGTTCGCCGAGGTCGATCTTGACCGGACAGACATTGGAGCAAGAGAGGCATAGCGAGCAGGCGGAAACATTGTCCGAATACTTCACCGGATCTTTCAGCATCCCTAAGTTGATCCCGATCGGGCCGGGTATAAAATAGGTATAGGAATAACCGCCGCTACGGCGATAGACCGGACAGGTATTCATACATTCGCCGCAACGGATGCAGTTCAGCGTACGGATATGATCGGGACGTGCCAGGATATCGCTCCGCCCGTTATCGACTATGATGATATGGAACTCACCCCCTTCTTTCGGTTTACAATAGTGAGAAGTATAGGAAGTAATCGGTTGCCCCGTGCCGGAGCGTGCCAACAGGCGGGTAAAGACACCAAGCGACTCCCGGTCCGGCACGATCTTCTCCATGCCGAACGTCGCGATGTGGACTTTCGGGAAAGAGGTTCCCATATCGGCATTTCCTTCGTTGGTGCAGACCACTATCTCGCCGGTCGAAGCGACTGCAAAGTTAGCTCCCGTCATGGCGACATCGGCTGTCAGGAACTTCTCACGCATATTCTTACGGACGGCATGCGTCAGATAGGTCGGGTCGGAGTTCCCTTTTTCCGTACCTAACACGTGCTCCATCATCTCGCCTACCTCCTGGCGTTTGATGTGGATAGCGGGCATCACGATATGGCTGGGATGAAGTTTCATCCATTGGAGGATACGTTCACCGAGGTCGCTCTCGATTATATCGTAGCCTTTTCCAAACAGGTAATCGTTCATGCCGCACTCCTCGGTCAACATGGATTTGCTCTTTATCAGCGTATGCGCCTTGTGCTGTTGCAGGATTTCATCGACGATCGCATTATGTTCCGCCGCATCTTTCGCCCAATGGACGATCGCCCCGTTGGCTGTGGCGTTCTTCTCGAACTCCTCCAAAAGGGTATCCAGATGACTGTTCGAATAGAGTTTGATATCACTGGCCAGTTCGCGCAAACGTTCCCATTCGGGAAGCGAATGACTCATTTTATCCCGTTTGGCACGCACCATCCAGAGGGTTTCGTCGTGCCAGGCTTCCTGCTTACGGTTCTCGATGAAGCGGGCAGCTGCTTTTGAATGTTTCGTGCTCATAATCCGGAAGCTAATATTTCAACAATATGAATCGTTTTGATCGGAAGGTTATCACGCCTGATCACGCCTTCCATATGCATCAGGCAGGAACTGTCGGCACCGGTGATGTACTCGGCTCCCGTACTCATGTGATCCTTCACCTTATCTTGTCCCATGCAAACGGACACTTCGGGTTCCTCAACCGCAAACATGCCACCGAAACCGCAACACTCGTCGATACGTTTCGGTTCGAATATCTCGATGCCTTTCACCAAGGAAAGGAGATCGCGCAACTTGGAGTAATACGGGATATTCCGTTCGCTCGGCGAAGAGAGGTGCAATTCGCGCACGCCGTGACAGCTATTGTGGATGCTCACCTTGTGGGGAAATTCGGCTTTCAGTTCCTTGACCTTCACTATATCGTGCAGGAACTCGCAGATATCATAAATCTTCTTGCTGTTCATACACGCATGCCCGGCCTTTTCCAGAATGCCGGGATGATTCTCTTTCACGAAAGCGACGCAACTGGCGGAAGGACCAACCACATAATCGTACGGACGGAACAGTTCTTCCATCCGCAACGCCAATCCCGCCGATTCATGCTCGAACCCGGCATTTGCCATCGGCTGGCCGCAACAAGTCTGGTCTAACGGATAATCCACATCCAAGCCGAGACTTTTCAATAATTTATAGGAAGCAACACCAACTTCCGGATATACCGCATTGATATAGCAGGGGATAAATAATCCTATCTTCATATTGGTTTATTTTAATTACCACAAATGTAATAATTATTTTGGTTACTTTTGGCTTGATCCAAAAGTAACGGATCACTTATACTCTTGCCAACTCCGTATCTGAATATCATCCATGCCCAGGGTACAGAACGCTTCGATAAAGGCGCTTGCCAGACGGGCATTCGTGATGAGCGGAATGTTCAGGTCAATGGCGGCACGGCGGATCTTGTAGCCATTATCCAACTCACCGGCGGAAAGGTCGCGCGGAATATTCACAACCATGTCGATTTTCCTTTCATGGAGCATGGTGAGTGCTTGCGGTTCCTTGCCTTCCTCGCTCGGCCAGTAAACCTGCGTGCTGGGGATGCCGTTCTCTTCAAGAAAACGATGCGTCCCGCCTGTGGCAAAGAGGTTGTAGCCTTTCGAAGCCAGCATTTTGGCGGCGTCCAGCATGGCCACTTTCTGTTTTGGCGTACCCGTCGAGAGCAGAATATTCTTTTCCGGGATGCGGAGACCGACAGAGAGCATGCTCTTCAGGACCGCCTCGGAAACATCGTCACCGATACAGCCGACCTCACCCGTCGAAGCCATATCGACTCCCAGGACGGGATCGGCTTTCTGCAAACGGTTGAAGGAGAACTGGGAGGCTTTGATACCTACATAATCCAGGTCGAACTCATTCTTATTCGGTTTTTCGACAGGCAAGCCCAACATGATACGGGTAGCCAGTTCGATAAAGTTTATCTTCAATACTTTGCTGACGAACGGGAAGGAACGACTCGCGCGAAGGTTACATTCGATCACCTTGATTTCGTTGCCTTTCGCCAGATATTGGATGTTGAACGGGCCGGAGATATTCAACTCTTTCGCGATCTGCTTACTGATACGCTTGATGCGACGTACCGTTTCGACATAGAGTTTCTGTGCCGGGAACTGGATGGTCGCATCGCCAGAATGCACACCGGCAAACTCGATATGTTCGGAGATGGCATACATGACGATCTCGCCCTTATCGGCAACCGCATCCATTTCCACCTCCTTGGCATGCTCGATGAACTGGCTGACAACGACCGGATGTTTCTTCGACACGTTGGCCGCCAGTTGCAGGAAGCGTTCGAGTTCCTCTTGGTTGGAGCAGACGTTCATGGCGGCGCCGCTCAGCACATAGCTCGGACGGACTAAGACCGGGAAACCGACCTCGGCCACAAACGCATTGATATCGTCCATCGACGAAAGCTCTTTCCAGCGCGGCTGATCCACCCCGATGCGGTCCAGCATGGCGGAGAACTTCTCGCGGTCCTCGGCATTGTCGATGCTCTTGGCGGACGTACCTAATATATTGACATGCTGCTCGTCCAGACGCATCGCCAAGTTGTTCGGGATCTGGCCGCCTGTCGAGACAATCACGCCGTGCGGATTTTCCAGTTCGAGGATATCCATAACCCGCTCGAACGTCAGTTCGTCGAAGTAGAGGCGATCGCACATATCATAGTCGGTCGAAACCGTTTCGGGATTGTAGTTGATCATCACCGAACGCCAGCCCTCCTTGCGGATCGTTTCCAACGCCTGCACACCGCACCAGTCGAACTCAACCGAGCTACCGATCCGGTAAGCACCGGAACCCAGCACAACGATGGAGCGGTGGTCGCCTAAATACTGCACATCATTTTCCGTACCGCTATAGGTCAGATACAGGTAATTCGTCTGCGCCGGATATTCGGCAGCCAACGTATCGATCTGCTTCACGACCGGGACGATACCGTGCTCCTTACGGAACTGGCGGACCTGCATCATGCCTTTTTCTATATCATCCTCGAAGCCGAGGGCACGGGCAATCTGAAAATCAGAGAACCCCTGTACCTTCGCACGCTTTAGAAGAGCAAGGAACGCGGATGACGCGGATTGGGCGGATAAAAGCGGATTTAATTGATTGTGTAACTCCTGCGAAGTCTGCATGATCCCGTAGAGTTTTTGCAGGAACCAACGGTCGATCTTCGTCAAATCGTGTATCTGATCGACGGTATATCCGGCACGGAACGCTTTGGAGATAACGAAGATACGGGTATCGGTCGGTTCATGGAGCGCCTTGTCGATGTCAGGGATCACCAGCTCCTTGTTTTCCACGAAGCCGTGCATGCCCTGCCCGATCATACGCAGGCCTTTCTGGATCGCCTCTTCGAAAGTACGGCCGATCGCCATCACTTCGCCGACGGATTTCATGCTCGAACCCAGTTCACGCGCCACACCGTGAAACTTGCCTAAGTCCCAACGCGGAATCTTGCACACCACATAGTCGAGAGCCGGTTCGAAGAAAGCGCTTGTCGTCTTCGTCACCGAATTTTTCAAGTCGAAAAGACCGTAGCCCAGCCCCAGCTTGGCAGCGACGAAAGCCAGCGGATAGCCGGTTGCCTTGGAGGCCAGCGCGGAAGAACGGGAGAGACGGGCGTTCACCTCGATCACACGGTAGTCTTCGCTTTCAGGATCGAAAGCATACTGCACGTTACATTCGCCCACGATACCGATATGGCGGATGATCCGGATAGCCAGTTCGCGCAGTTTATGATATTCGCTGTTGGTCAGCGTCTGCGATGGGGCGATGACGATGCTCTCGCCGGTATGGATGCCTAACGGGTCGAAGTTCTCCATGTTACAGACCGTGATACAATTGTCGAAACGGTCGCGCACCACTTCATATTCCACCTCTTTCCACCCCTTCAAACTCTTTTCCACCAACACCTGGGGAGAGAAAGAAAAGGCTTTCTCAACCAACACGTTCAGTTCCTCTTCATTGTCGCAGAAGCCGGAACCAAGACCGCCCAATGCATAAGCAGCACGGACAATCACCGGATAGCCCAGCCCGGCAGCAGCCCGGCGGGCATCTTCGGCATTCTCCACCGCTTCGCTCCTGATCGTCTTCACACCGATCTCATCAAGTTTGCGGACGAAGAGTTCACGATCCTCCGTATCCATAATCGCCTGTACCGGAGTACCAAGCACACGGACGTTATATTTTTCCAGCACGCCGCTCTGGTAAAGCGCCACACCGCAGTTCAACGCCGTCTGGCCGCCGAAAGCAAGCAGGATGCCATCCGGACGTTCCTTGGCAATTACCTTTTCGACGAAAAAGGGGGTGACAGGGAGGAAATAAACGGTATCCGCCACTCCTTCCGAAGTCTGTACCGTAGCGATGTTCGGATTGATAAGCACTGTCCGGATTCCCTCCTCCTTGATGGCTTTCAGTGCCTGGCTACCTGAATAGTCGAATTCGCCCGCTTCGCCGATCTTGAGGGCGCCGCTTCCGAGTATCAGGACTTTCTTTATATCTTCTTTCATTTTTCGGATTCTTTTATTCGTTAACATATTTTAGGCAGGGTGTCTCCGGGTATGCCCGAAGGCCAGCTCTCCTTACACCCGGAGAAAAGCACCGGGCAGAAGGGCTTAGAGCAGCTCTACAAACTTATCGAAGATAAACTCCGTATCAGTCGGTCCGCTACATGCTTCAGGATGGAACTGAGAAGAGAAGAAAGGCTTCGTCTTATGCCGGATTCCTTCGTTCGTCCCGTCGTTCATATTGACAAAGAGCGGT
This sequence comes from uncultured Parabacteroides sp., assembly GCF_902493135.1. Classification (GTDB taxonomy): domain Bacteria; phylum Bacteroidota; class Bacteroidia; order Bacteroidales; family Tannerellaceae; genus Parabacteroides. The sequence continues at coordinate 8,316 of NZ_CABUOD010000029.1, read as the reverse complement.
TCCCAGTCAGCCCCCAACGTATCATTATCCACCGCATAGCCGTGATTCTGGGAAGTGATAAAGCACTTCTCCGTCCCCACCATGCGCACCGGCTGGTTATGGCTGCGGTGACCGTATTTCAGCTTATAGATCGAAGCGCCTCCGGCCTTTGCAAGCAACTGGTTTCCCATGCAAATGCCACAGATAGGTTTGTCTCCTGCAAGAGCCTTGCGAATGTTCCGTACAGCAGCATCGCAAGTATCGGGATCGCCGGGACCGTTCGAAAGGAAAAGCCCGTCATATTCCAGATGATTGAAATCATAGTTCCAGGGAACACGGATCACCGCCACATTCCGTTTCAAGAGGTTACGGATGATATTAGCTTTCACCCCGCAATCGAGAAGCACGACACGCTTCAATTGACTATTGGCAATTGATAATTGGCAATTATCGACTTCAGACAAGGGGTAGGTCCGGCTCGTACCGTCAGGCTGATAAACAATGATGTCTTTACAAGAAACACGGTCTACATAATTGATGCTGCCATAATCCGGCATCCCTTCTTCATTGTCAATTGTCAATTGTCCATTGTCAGTTTCACCGGCACCGCCGATAACGATGCGTCCCATCATCACCCCGTGCTCCCGTATCTTCTTCGTCAACGCACGGGTATCGATACCGGTGATTCCGGGGATCATCTCACGCTTCAGCCAGTCGCCAAGGCTTTCGACAGCATTCCAGTGGCTATATTCTTCGCTATAATCACTCACTATAATCGCCTCTGCATGAATTTTCTCACTCTCCATGTAGGTTGGCAAGCCATTCTCTTCGATAGAGAAAGGAGGCACCCCGTAGTTTCCGACCAGCGGATAAGTCAGAACCATCAGCTGCCCGGCATACGAAGGATCGGTAAGGCTTTCGGGATAACCGGTCATGGCGGTATTGAACACCACCTCGCCGGCCACCGCCTTGTCGAAACCAAAAGAGAAGCCGTGAAACATGCTCCCGTCGTCTAAGACCAATGTTGCAGTTTTTCTTGTCATTCTTATTTAATTTTCAATTTTCCATATTCAATTTCCACAAAGTGGATAAGTGCTTCGTTCACCATTCGTGCGCCGCCCGGTGTCGGATAATCGCCGGAAAAGTACCAGTCGCCCGGATGATCGGGACAAGCGGCATGCAGTCCTTCGAGTGTTTGGTAGACGATCTCCACCTTCGCACGTGTTCCGGCGGGGGTAAGCAGTTCAACCATCTTGGCCGAGATTTCCTCGTCGGTGAAAGGCGCATAAATCTCCTTCACATAGTTCACGATCGTATCGCACGGCACGGCCTGCTGCCGCTTAGCTTTCTTATAAGCATCGAGCAGGACGGATTCCATCCCCCTGTCCACTAAAAGCGCCACGGCAGCCTTGAAGGCGATAAACTCGCTCATGCGGGACATATCGATGCCGTAATAATCCGGATAACGCACCTGGGGAGACGAGCTGACCACCACGATCTTCTTCGGGTTCAGGCGGTCCAGGATGCCGATAATGCTCTGCCGGAGTGTCGTACCACGCACGATACTGTCGTCGATCACGACCAGGTTATCCTCGAAAGGCACGATGCTTCCGTACGTGATGTCGTACACATGGGCAGCCAAGTCGTTACGGCTGTTTCCCTCGGCAATAAAGGTACGCAATTTTATATCCTTGATCGCCACTTTTTCGCACCTGACACGCATGGACAAGATTTGTTCCAGCTCTTCCTCCTGAAGCAGGTGGCTACGATCGGCGATCCATTCCTTTTTCTTCTTGTTCAAATATTCGTTCATGCCCTCCTGCAATCCGAAGTAGGCGACCTCCGCCGTATTCGGGATAAAGGAAAAGACCGTATGGTTCAAGTCATTGTCCACAGCTTTCAGGATGGCAGGCACCAGATTTTCCCCCAACCGTTTCCGTTCGCGGTAAATATCCCGGTCGCTTCCACGTGAGAAGTAAATGCGCTCGAACGAGCAGGCCTTATTTTCCTTCGGCTCTACGATCTGCGACGTATGCCAATTACCTTGCTTGTTGATGATCAGTGCCTCTCCCCTTTTCAGTTCATGTACCTCTTCGGCAGGCACGTTCATGGCCGTCTGGATCACCGGGCGTTCGCTTGCCAGGATCACGATCTCGTCATCGGCATAATAGAACGCCGGACGGATGCCCCATGGATCGCGCACGCTGAAAGACTCGCCACTCCCGGTCAGTCCGCAGATCACGAAACCGCCGTCCCACTGCGGGGCACAACGTTTCAGGACATTCGACAGATCGACATTCGCTTCGATCGCATGGGTGATCTCCATTCCTTTCAGCCCTTCGGCTTCGTACTTCCGGTACAGGCGTTCGACCTCACGGTCCAGACGGTGCCCCACCTGTTCCAGCATGATGAAAGTGTCGGCATAGGCACGCGGATGCTGGCCGATGGCTGTTATCTCTTCAAAAATATCCTGTACGTTAGTAAGATTGAAATTACCGCAAAGAGCAAGGTTCTTGGCTCTCCAGTTGTTACGGCGTAAAAAAGGATGGACATAGGAAATACCGGACTTACCGGTTGTACTGTAACGCAGGTGCCCCATATAAAGCTCTCCTGCAAAGGGAAGGTTTGTTTTAGCAAAAAGCGGATCGTTCAGTTTGCCGGGCGGCAAATCCTTGTAATGCTCATGAACGGCTGCGAATATCTCGGTGATGGCTCCTGTGCCTAATGCTCTTTCCCGAAACATATATTCTTCGCCGGGGCTGGCTTCCAACTTGACGCATGCTAAACCGGCTCCTTCCTGACCGCGGTTATGCTGCTTTTCCATCAACAAATAGAGCTTATTGAGCCCATACATCCAGGTTCCATACTTCTGATGATAATATTCCAAAGGCTTTAGTAACCGGACCATGGCGACTCCACACTCGTGTTTAAGTACTTCCATTTGGTTCTATCTTGTTTATTTCGACTGCAAAGATACTTACATTATATTACATAATGTTCATACAAACGAAATTTATTTGACACATTAATAGAAATAATCATTTTATCTGCCATTTAGTTAAATTATTTTATAAAACAATATTCTTTCGACAGACCTATCAAATAAAAAGGAAAAGCCCTTTTCCCTCATACGGATCGTAAGAAAGCAAAGGGCTTTTCCTTTATAATCATTATCGGAGCAGTTTTGTTCCGAAGAAACCGACCTTTATTTCAAACAGGACAAGCGGGCCTTCACCAACACTATTTCCGGTAAAAGCACTTTTATCTCTTCTTCTCCCAGTTTCTTCCAATGCACCACGAAATTAACGCGTGCTTCCTTCGGTTCATATCCTTTGTCCTGCCACTTCCCGATCTCGTTTTTGAAACTGTTTGAGAAACGGACAATTTCCCTATCCGATGAATCGTAACAACCGCCCTCCATCAACCGCAACGGCATGCCGCTTTTCAGATATCCAATCGACTCCTGTCTCCTTGCATCTTTGAAAAAGTCCAACCATACATCGCGATGCGTAAGTAAGAACGGCAAACGTTCCGGCGTCGGATAATAATCCTTATCGAACCGGACAATCTCTTCCTCATTGCCGAAAATCTCAGGATAATAGCTATTCAAATGGATCGATAACCGGTTTTTGGCACGTGTGAGAGCCACATAAATCTCGCGTTTCTTTTCATCCGTGACAGGCTGGTTATCCTCCAATAAATTCCTATTATCGTTTAAAAGCAGGAAGACGTTGTCAAACTCTTTCCCTTTTGCCTTATGAATCGTAGAGACAATGATAGTTTCTCCCCGAACGGCATAGAAATCTTCCAGCTTCGATTCAAACAGATACGTTTCCCAATCCGAACGATACTTACGGGGATAAAGCTGTTCGAAATTCTGAATGATCCCCCGACAAATCTCCCAAGAGGCCGCCTCACAATATTCATTTTTAATAGTTTGTTTCGCCTCAATCCAACGTGCTTCATCTATCAGATGAACCCTCTCTTGCAATCCTAAAATCCGGTTGAAGAAACGCATTTCATCCATATCGCACAGACGGAAACCGTCATTCGACTGAATCAAATGGACAGGCATACGCTTTTCTTTCAGCAAACAGGCGACCTGTATCGCTTCCTCGTTTGTCTGAGTCAGTACGCAGGTCGTTCCGGTCAAAGGAGTTTCACAAATTTCCTGTACCAATGGCATAACCATATTCGGCGATTGGTACTGGACGATACGGATCTCACCTTCATCCTGATCGTGGGAAATGATCCGTGACTGCTTCATCCTTCCCGGTATAGTTTCCAAAAAACGATTCGCAAACTCGACCAAACGCTTCTTACTCCGGAAATTGACCAGCAAATCATGCGTACGGGCACCGTATTCATCGACCAGCTTTCTCATATATCGGGAATCCGAACGACGGAAACTGTAAATATTCTGGTCGTCGTCACCTACCGCGATCACCTTCAGATCCTCGTTTTTCCGAATAAGCGCCTCCACCAGCGAAAACTCGTCTTCCGTCATATCCTGCGCCTCATCGATCACCAGAACCGTTTTTGTAATGCGGTTTATCTCTACTTCCCCATTGTCTATTTTCTCCACGGCATCGGCAATTACGGAAGACGATTTATCCAAAGAACCTTGCAGCCCCAACAGGTCGAAACAATAAGAATGGAAAGTCTTGATCTCGACATAACCGGCGGCAGCCCCTATCAACTCCTGTAACCTTTGTCTGAATTCACTCGCAGCGGCACGAGAGAAGGTCAGCATCAAGAGCTGTTCGTGCTTGACATCTTCCTCCAACAACAAGTAAGCCAGTTTATGAACAAGTACACGTGTCTTTCCGCTTCCGGGTCCCGCCATGACGACTATAGAGCCGGGACGGTCATCCTTGACAATCTCCAACTGTGTTTCGGACAATTCCCCCAATAACCGCTGGAGTTTGGTATTCGTCATTTTCCGGTTAATCTCATTCCTCCGTTTACCGGGGAAATATTTTTGAAGGAATGACGAATAATTCAGCTGGAAATAGTCGTCAACAAACTCCAATGCATCGCCATTACCGGAAAGCATTTTCCGTACATATTCGCCGACGATATTGATCTGCTGGATCTTATTGGCATAAAACAGTTCGAGTTTATGATAATCATCCTGTTTATATTGCATCTTATTATTCAGCACCAACCGGTCTATCTGCAGCCGGTTGTATAAAACCAAGAAGCCACCTTCGATCTGCAAGGCTCCTATCCGCGAAAGATACAGAAGGGTATCTTCGATATCTTCCATCCGGATGACATGGCCGAACAATTGTTTCCGGACATCCTTCTCATACGCCTCTTTCAACTCAAGCACGGAAAACTCGACCAAAACATTTTCGGACTGTTCCTGTTCGCCGGACTGTCTTGTTTTCTCAAACAAATAACGAATGATGAAATCGGACAAGAGATGCCTCCCTTCCGTCAGTTCTTCCAGATCGAGGACCGATCCGGTACGGGCAATCGTGACATGGTTCCGCGCATTATCCAGGTATATCCGTTTGATCCAGTTCTTTTCAGACCAAAAATTGAGGAGCCTGCTTAGCTTATCCGGCGAAATATTTTCTTTCGTCTCGATCTCGGCTTCTTCCCGCAGCTCTTTCAGATTGAAAGATTGTTCTTCAGTGGTAAAAACAGACAAGAGATATTCATCAAGACGGTTGTAAAGACGCACTGTTTCGAGCGAACGATTGCTGTTTTCACCTTTTTTTATATAGGCTGTCAGGTCACAAGCATCTGCCAGAATATTTTCTTCCCGCAACAAGCGAATGATCAGCATCACTTCTTGCCGGGATATTCCCAAATGGTCCGAGATATAATCGATACGGGATTCCGGGATCTCGCCATTGGCATGCTTGCGGCTTCTCGTCGAAATCAATTTTTTGATGATGCGTATGGCTTCTTCCTCCTGGGCGCCGTTAAAACGCGGAGAGGCCGTTATCCTATCGATAGCCTCCTGAGCCGTTTTCGCAAGGATGCTATCGGCAAAAACACACGGATTGTTTTGCCCCCGCCGGATATAACCGGCTTCTTCAAGCGCGGCTATCGCAGTGGTAACACGCGTTTCCACGTCCAGGATATTTTCATCCCAACCGGCTTTGCGGGCAAGTTCGAGAGCAGACAACGAAATCCTGGAAGCGGTAAGTTCTTTAATTGCTTTCCAAACCTGCTGTATCTCTTTAATACGCAGTTTGGTCTGATTGAGCAGATAGAAGTGCTTGTCCAGATCCTCTTCGTTGAAAAGAACGTAACAATCCGCCTCGATTGCTTCGTCACGTCCGGCTCTACCAGCCTCCTGCACATAATTCTCTAACGAATCCGAGATCTCGTAATGGACCACCAGACCGACATTTTTCTTGTCGACCCCCATCCCAAAAGCAGAAGTAGCGACCATTATCCGGATTTTATTGGCAATGAAATCATTCTGACTGGATGTTTTCATCCGGGTCTCCATCTTCCCGTGAAAAGTGCCGGCCGAAAAACCGTCCAGCTGCAAGCGCATGGCTACTTTGGCTGCCGTACGAGTACGGGATACGTAAACGATAGCCGGACAATCATGTTCTTCAACGATACTCCGCAGCAGTTCATACTTCTCATCTTCATCTTTTACCTTGAAAACCTTGTATTTTAGATTTTTACGGGTACTCCCCGAACAGAATGTTTTAAAACGTATATTCAGCTTTTCGAAAAAATAGTCTTTGATATCTTCTATTACATTCTGCTTGGCAGTGGCAGTAAAACAGGACACCGGTATCGCTTGCTTCCCTCCTTTTTGTTCCTGTAACAGACGTATAAAATCACCTATATACAGATAATCCACGCGGAAATCCTGTCCCCAAGCCGAGAAACAGTGCGCCTCGTCAATAACGAAACGAACCACTTTGCGCCCGACCAACAACCGCTCTATTGTTTTCGAACGAAGCGACTCCGGCGATATATACAACAAGGAAACCGATCCTTCTTCCACTCTTTGGATGGCGTGGGCACGTTCCACCGGATCCAACATCCCGTTGATGGTAACAACATCCATGATTTCATTCTTCCACAGGTTATCCACCTGGTCCTTCATCAGGGATTGCAAGGGAGAGATAACGACAGTAAGTCCTTTTATCCGTTTACCGCTCATCAAAGCCGGAAGCTGGAAGGTGATGGATTTTCCTCCGCCTGTCGGAAAAACGGCCAAAAGAGATTCTTCTTTAATCGCAGCCTCCACCGCTTTTTGCTGCAGATCTTCTCCTTCATAAGTACGGAACGAATCATACTTGAAAAAATATTTCAGTCCTTCCTTACTATTGAATGCTCCTTTGCAATAAGCACATTTATTATTTTCACAAGGTGTATCCCGCAAACGATCCATCACCCATCCTACCTTCGGGTAATTATGCAATACCCAGAGCGGAATGGCGGAATGGCTATCCCAACAACCTATCAAAGACAGGCAATAAGCTAATTCCACCGGATAAGAGGCTATCAGTTCAGCAAGGGGAGAAGATATACATATTTCTTTATCGAAACACGCAAGGATGCTACCCGGAAAATCATCCGGAATATCCGGCGCATAATCTATGTAATCAAAAAAGCCGCCGAACTCATCCGTATCATGCAATAATCCGTAATAGATCATTTTCCGCATACTGTCCAGGTGCTCAAAAGCGTTTTGTTCTTCCTCGAACAGCACCAACGATTTCAGCGAATCGTTTACCGGGTTATTAGGTTTGCCGGCCTGCAACTTATCATCCTTCAATAGTTGATGATGCTGGTTTTCCGGGAACAGCAACGAGGATAAATAGAGCGTATCAATTATTTTCGGTTGCCAGCAGCCTGCTTTCTCAAACTGAGGTTTCAAATATAAAAGATCATGTTTTAATATATTATGTCCGCCTATATAAGGTACCCGATGCAAAAAAAGCAACAGATTTTCAAAGGAATTTTCATGAAAAGGAGTTCTGTCGGACCGGATAGCTCCGATATCCACTACCCGGCAGGTGTTCAGCGTTACTTCCAAATCAACAAAGGTGATGTCTTTCATGGACTATATTTTTGTTTTGTGGCAAAAATACATTTTTTATTTTATCCGGCAATATCCTCTTCTTTTATCTTCAAGGTAACCGCACCAAGAGAATCTTTCTCCGACCATCTTTTTCCATATTAACATTTTGATAACCCAATAAGGGTTTTTGCTATCAGATGGAATGTTAAAAAATATTACCCTTGCGGGTAATTTCCAAGGGTCTTGTTCACTTTTGCTGTATGGTTACTTTTTGTGTATTTAATTAATAAAAGAGCACAGCTTAAAAAATAAAAGTCTATATTATAAGT
>NZ_CABUOD010000028.1 GCF_902493135.1 uncultured Parabacteroides sp. | reverse complement strand
TGTCAACAAATTAAAGATGATTAAAAGAATGTGTTATGGACGAGGAAGCATAGAATTACTCAAAAGAATGATGATTTGTGTATAAGGCAGCAAAAGTGAACAAGACCCATTCAAATATATGGGGTACTAATTCGATTTTGATGGGGTGGCAGTGACATTTTGATAAAATCGGTAGTCGTATTTATGAAGAGAAATTATAATTTTGCAGGGTATATAAATAAAGGATAGAAAATGAAGAAGATTACAAGTTTATTCGTTGCCATGTTATTGTTGCTGAGCAGTTGCGGAAGTGTTCCGTTGACTGGGAGGAAGCAGGTATTGCTTGTTTCGGATCAGGAAGTGTTATCGTCCAGCCTGACCCAATATTCCGATTATATGAAATCGGCTAAGAAGTCGTCATCGAAAGATGGTGCCGCTATGGTGACACGTGTTGGAAAGAAGATCGCTGCCGCTACCGAGCAATATCTGAAAAACAACGGGTTGGAGAGTGAAATCAAGAATTTCGCCTGGGAGTTTAACTTGGTGAACGATCCGCAGGTCAATGCGTTCTGTATGCCGGGTGGCAAAATTGTTGTCTATGAAGGATTGATGCAACTGGTTTCGTCGGACGATGAACTGGCTGTCGTGATCGGCCATGAAGTGGCGCATGCCGTAGCCAAACATAGCAACGAGCGTATGAGCCAGCAATTGATGGCGCAATACGGTGCGCAGATATTGGGGCAGGCGTTAAGCAACAAATCGGCTGCCGTCCAACAGATCGGTAACTCTGTTTACGGCTTGGGCGCTCAGTATGGTGTTATGTTGCCTTTCTCCCGTAAGCACGAATCCGAGGCTGACTATATGGGACTGGTCTTTATGGCAATGGCCGGCTATAACCCCGAAGTCGCCGTCAACTTCTGGCAAAAAATGTCCGCCGGCAAATCCGGCTCTACCCCCGAATTTATGAGCACGCACCCCAGCGATGCCACCCGCATCAATGAGATTAAGCAGCATTTGCCGGAGATAGAGAAGTATAGGGCAAAGAAATAGAAGGTATAAGCAAAACAAATCTCCTAATTTTGAGTATATACGGTTTGATTAGGAGATTTGATTTGTTATGTGATAAAACTTATTGTTGTTTGATATCACCAGTATTTATATTTATAGAAAAATTGATTTGTTGTTTGCTACCATCATAATTGAGAATATCCACTTGATAAATCCAAATATCGGATTGGCTATCTAATAAGTTCCATGTAACTTTTGAGTTGTCTGGTATAGTCGCAATTGTTTGTTGCCAAATGGGAAAGGTAGCATAGCTAACCAAACTATATCGTCTGATTCTTAATGACGCTGTTCCATTTCCCCACCCCCAATAGTCATTCCAAATGTATTCTGTAAAAGAAACTGGTATTGGTTTTGTATTACCTGTCCTAAAAGGATCAACATAATGATCTGGTGTCTTTTTTTGTTGTAAAATTAGCTCTCCATTTTCTGAATATATTGTATAAACTATGGAATATTCGTATATGAGAAACGAATCATCATACCAATTATGTAGAGAAAAATCATGAGAAGGTGCATCTATCCTCTTCATTTTTCCATCTTTGCATATGAATAAATCAAAAGTGATATAATCAGTTGAATAAGCTGCCCCTGGAGCAAAAATATATCCCCAATTTGTTTTTAATAAATTCCTAAAAAGAAATTCTTTTACATAGTAATTTTCATATTCTCCATATCCTTTGTATATTTTCTTATTCCGATCATAAACATCATCCCCTACATATTCTTGAATGAGTTTATTGCCTTTATATATACCAAGCCATGCTTTCCCTTGTTTAAATCCAGATAGGAAATCATTTTCTTCATCGGTTTGTTTATATTTAATTACAACTGTATTAACAAGTTCTTCTCCTTCTTTAGAATAGATATATCCATTATTAGATGAATGATAAATTAATATATTGTTATCTATTTCTGATACTCTAAACCATTTGTCATTACCCCAAGCTATGTTATCATAACTTTTTAAAAGAATAGCATTATTCTTTTGTAATAGAAATGGTTCACATGTGAAAAAATCTACATGGTTAATCGTTTCTTTATTTGGATATTCTATGAAAATATAAATCCATCTGATATTTTAAATGGTTTAAAAGGTATGCTTGCTTGATTATTTAACGAATATGATGCTGTACCTAACCATTCGTCAAGTTGCTCTTTTGTAAGGGGGGATAAACGAAATGTATAAAAACAGACAACCCCAATATTATACGTGATTCACTGTAAAACAATAAATTAAACACAAGGACACGCAAGACAAAATGAAAAACAAGAAGCGTAATTCAGTTGAATCGGCTTGAACTGGTGTTTAATTTTTAAAGGGATTTGAACGGTTTACCGGAAATAGGCTTTAATCGGATGGTTGATATAGTTTAATATTGGGGCTGTATGGGCGTAAACGGGGCGCACAGGTGCGTTTCTCCGGCCTGGTTGATGACTTGGCTGCCAGAAGAATAAAGAGGCTTAAAACGGCCTCTTTTATTTTGCCCTTTTGTTGTGTGTGAGTGGCTCAATATATAGCCATATTATTCCATATAATTATTATTTAGTACATTTGCGACAAAGAAAATACTAAATGAGTTATGACAAAGGTTATCCATGTACATTTGATCTTCGAAAAGAAAAACTACTATTTCGGTAGCATATCGGCCATATTTGACGTACTGAGTGAGGCTGAGGTTGGCATTACCAAAAGCAGCCTTCAGCACGCTGGTTTGACCGATGGAGGCTGCAAGATCACCAAACGGGCGATGATTATCCAGTCGCACCTGATAAGAAGTTGTAAGTAGTTGTTTTATTAACGTTTAAGCTGTATTTGAACAGCATTTTATGGGAAGGCGGTATTCTTTGCTGGTTTGAACGGCAAAAAATACCGTTTTTTTGTGTTGGATGGACACGAGGATGGACACAAGGATGGACATTTAGGTGTTTGCAAAAACGAAATGTGTTTAAAGGATGGACATAAGGATGGACAAAAACGTGTGTTTTTTATGTATATTGATATTGGCATATTGGTTTTAAAATTGAAAATAAAGTAGATTTTGTATGTATTCCGTAGGGGAAAATATGTTTTTATCACAATATTCCCCTATCTAATATTTTGTTTATTACTTTATCTATCAGTTATTTATAAAAAAATGAAACCTCTAAAACATCTCATCCTACACTCGCAATTTCTGAAGTGGATACAGCCGAAGCATGTTTTTTAAGCTCATATTCAAGTTGTTTTATACGTTCTCTGAGACCTCCTATTTCTTCCGCTTGTTTGCGTAGTTCCTTTTCTTTTTCAGATAATGAATCAAACAATTTGTTGAGAACTTCGGTGTCTGAATTAGTTTTTCTTTCAGAAACTTCAGTTTGAGGAATATGTGGTACTGGCATAATATTAGTCTTTTGAGAGCGCCCATTTTCTTTCAGCATTTCACCTTCTCCCCTCATTAGCCATTCAGCCGAAATCTCCGGATATACGGATAAAATTTTAACCAGCATATCTCCGCCTGGCTGAGACTGCATATTTTTCCCTTTAAAGTTACTGGCCTGTATGCCTGTAGCCTCAAAAAAATCATTCTTCTTTATATTTTGCAATCGCAAAAAAGTCACTATTTTGTCCTTTATGGTTAAAAAATCTCCCATTTTTATTTCGAGGTTAAAATTTTGTCCTTATATTTGCAGCATATTCAAAATATGAACACGCCCCAAAGATATGAAAAGGCAGTCATATAAACGAATTTTAGAAGTAAAACTTAAAAAAGATAAGGAGATGAGAAGGTACTGGTTCGAATTGGAAGATGATTGCTACAACGATTTAGGTGCGGCGATTCCGGATGGCAGCAACAAGCAAGCCGCCATCAACAGAGCGAGACAATGGATGAAGAGTAATGGCATCAAGGAGGCGAAACTTATAGTCAATAGTATGCGGACGGACAACATCTTGGATGTGATAGATATAGAGTTAAACTAAAAATACATAGAGAAATATGACACAGAAAGAATTTGAAGATCGTACAGGATGGCTAATAAAAGCAGAAGACTTTTATATCATCAACAACCTTTACATGGCTACTGAAATGGATAAAGATGTGTTTTGTAAGGAGTTTAGGAGTATGCAAGCAAGTGGAAAACTGGAAATCCGTCAATCATTAAAAGAAATTGGTAACCGTATAGGTACTATGGAGACTGAAAATCAAACAATGAGAAAAGCTATGAGGCAGCGGAATGCCGACCTTGCCGACTTCCTGATTGGAAAGGCACATGCGTATGACGACACCGATTTTCGTAGCCAAGCGGTGAAGTTAGTAGGTGAAGCTGATGTGGTCAAACGGACTATCGAATTAGGGCTTCCGCTTTGGGATGAAGATAGAAAGTTTGTCCTTTCAATGATAGAGACACAAGGCTAATAGATTGCAGGTTAACTGGCAGCCTGGAAAGACGGGCGGGCGATTAGTTCAGGCAGGTAGAACAGGCGAAACTTACCCACAGAAGCCATTGTCCCCGGTTCGAATCCGGGATCGCCCACAAGAAATAACGATAAAAGATTTAAGAATATGAAAGCAATTAGAGTTATCGTGAATTTTCGCGAATGGTCGAAGGTCAAGGACTTTTTAGACCGGTTTAAGGGTGAAGAAGATACCTTCATCTACCAAGTGGATAACGTGACGTTTGTTGCCGTATTCGACGGCGAGTGTACGATGGCTTATTTCAAAGCGGAGTTGGCCAGAACGTTTGATGAAGAACTGATTATTGTTGAACTAAGATAAATAAGTACAATGAAAAATCAATCCGAATTGAATACCGGATATACAACAAATTCTATGAGTGAGGATTCCGTCTTTTTTAATTTAAAGACGGATCCATATCCTCGATTAATAAGTTTTCAAGACTTGCTGCAGTCACACAAAGAGTCTTTTCTTTCCCATTATGGACTTCCACATACGGATATGATAATGGACGATAAAACTTTTCAGGAAAAGGATACACTTTTGAATATTTCTGCAATAGTCTCTGAACATCGAAAAAATGACCACATAGAAAGACCTCATAACCTCGAAAGATATTGTCAATTATTGAACGAAATTCCTTTATTGAAGATAATGAGTTTGGTGAAGAACGAAAATAAAACATGTCTGCAACAACATCTTGCAGTTCTCCATGCAAATTATCGCGCATTTCGTCATAAACTGGGGATTCGATCTTTATCGCGTAGTCAATTCTGCGAAGTGTTGCAACAGAGATTAGAGTATCATGGACAAAGCGTCTGAATCCTTCTGCTTTGTCGGAATCCAAATATGTAACAACATAGTTTAATCTCCATCTTCTTGGAGTTTTTTTACTTGTTTTCATGAATAATAATTTTAGTGTTTGATATGCTACAAATGTAGCAAAACTTCCGTGGTTCGGGAGAATAGCGGAAGACTTTTAATGACAATGAATTAAAATAGATATAGCAATGAAGAAACGAATAGTAGTAGATCATGGTGAAGTAAAGCGGATAGCCCGCCTTATGAACTGCACTTACGAAATGGTGTCACATTCGCTGGCTTACCGGAAGGATACAAAGCTGGCAAAGGCGATCCGAAAAATGGCTTTGATGCGAGGTGGTGTTGAAGTGGGTGACGAACCAATAAACGACGTGAACCATGAAAGCGGATTGGTTGAAACCGTTTAGCGGTGAGATTGCCTGGTGGAACAGCCTCGCCGGGAAAGAAAAGTGGTATGTGGGTTACTTCTTACTGAGCTTTACCCTATTGGTCGGGATGGCTGATTGTAATCCGGTATGGATAATGTTTTTAGCCGTATTGAACTTCGGTAATTCTGCACGGCTGATAAAAAGAGTACCGATAGACAAACTGGAAGATTATTAACCGGTAAAACAACTGAGAGATGGAATATTTCGATAACGAACTATGTGTGACATACGAGGAGCTTACCTCTGGGGATGACCCTGTAATAAAACGGGGTACGCTTGATAAAGCTATGCAAAGAGGAAGAATACTTCGTCACCATCGTGGAGGTGGTGAAGGCTCCTATGCGTTGATAGTTTATTCCTCACTCCGTGAAAAATACAAGGTCCGTTATGTGGCAAAATATGGCAATCCGGAAGAAGCATTCAAATTACAGCGTATGAGAGACAGAGTGAAAACAGACGAAAAGGCAAGGGAGTTTTTCGAGACATTCAAATACAATATGAATGGTGTTCAAACAAAGCTCAGCGATAAATTAATAGCCGAATACACGCAGAACGCCTCCGTCCTGAACGCGCTGGTGCTCGACCTGGAGGACAAGACCACCAAACGCAAGATGTACGGCAACAGTCTGAGCACCGTGTGGGAAAACGTCGCCGCCACCAGCGAGAACCTGCGCAAAATCTACGGGCATACCTTACCGGAAAACCTGTCGCGCCTGCGGGAGAAAATCAATCGCTACAAGAAAGAAAGCTACGTTTCCCTGATCTCCGGAAAGGTGGGAAACGCCAGCACGGTAAAGATCACCGAAGAGGCAGGCCGTTTCCTAATTGCTTTGAAGCGCAGCCGGGTCCCGGTCTATACCGACATACGGATATTCGAAGAGTATAACCGTGTGGCTCCGGATAAGGACTGGAAGCCGTTGAAGAGCAAGCGCAGCCTGACGATGTGGTTTGCCCGTCCGGAGATTGAACCCTTGTGGTATGATGCCGTACATGGCGAACTTGCCGCCCATCAACGTTACGGACGCAAGCATCGGACGGAACTGCCCATGCGTCGCGACACACTTTGGTATGGTGACGGAACGAAACTGAACTTGTATTATCGGGACGAAGATGGAAATATGCGCACCACGATGGTGTATGAAGTGATGGACGCATATAGCGAAGTGTTGCTGGGCTACCATATCAGTGACCATGAGAACTTCGAGGCACAATATAACGCCTACCGTATGGCCGTCCAAACAAGCGGGCACAAACCTTACGAGATTGTACACGATAATCAAGGGGGCCACAAACGGCTGGAAAAAGAGAAAGGTTCGAAAGAACAAGGCTTTTTCGATCTGATCTGCCACATACACCGCCCGACTGCACCCTACAGCGGCCAATCGAAAACGATAGAAAGTGTATTCAAACGTTTCCAGGAACAGGAACTGAGCAAGGACTGGCGGTTTACCGGAATGAACATTACCGCCAAGAAGGACAGCTGCCGCCCGAATTTGGAGCTTGTCGAGGCGAACAAGGACAAACTTTTCACGCTGGAGGAACTGGAGGCCCACTATATCGAGGCACGTAAGGCATGGAACGAGGCCAAGCATCCGGCAACCGGCATCCCCCGCATCGAAATGTACGAAAAGAGCGTGAACGAGGAGACGGACGTTGTGACGGTTTATGACATGGTGGACATCTTCTGGATATGGACAAAGCGACCGGCCACCTTCACCGATTCCGGCATAGAAATCACTATCGGCGGGAAGAAGTTGGCATACGAGGTGTATGAGCGTCCCGGCGTCCCCGACCATAAATGGCGCATGAAGAATACCTACCGTACATTCCACGTGAAATATGATCCAAACGACCTGCGCAGCATCCGGCTTTATTGGGAGGATAAAGCCAAGGAACGCCGGTTTGAACGGATTGCCGAACCCTATATGGTCATCCATCGTGCCATTCAAGACCAGACAGAAGGCGAAGCCGCATTCATCCGTCAAGAACAGGAAGCTAACATTCGCGACCGCATCGACCGTCAGGTGATTGCCAAGGAGATTGAATATGCTTATGGCGTGGCTCCGGAACAGAACGGGTTGAGTACTCCGAAGGTGAAGGGCGTAACGAAAGAGGTACAACAGGAAATCGACCGCCGCACGAGGACGTACAGCCGAAAGCCGGAAGAATACCGCATCGGCCGTGCCACCAAGAAAGCCAGCCTGATGACCTGGGACCAGTTGACGGAAAACAAGACAATGGATACCCGCAAGGTAGCCGGCAAACTATAACACTGAAAATAACAACGAATAAAATACAATTAACATGGAAGCATTAAGCAACAACGAGAAAGACGCAATCCGCGAAGCACTTCGCGCCTACGTCGCCAAATATCCGAGCCAGAACAAGGCGGTCGGAAGCCTGAAGAACACAAGTGTCGGGACGGTCAGCAACATCCTGAACGGCAAGTACGACAACATCAGCGACAAGATGTTCCGCGACATCGCCGCACAGGTGGGAAACCGGACGAAGGAAACCGGCTGGCAGATCGTGGAAACATCGGCCTATCAAGAAATCCGCTACGCGCTGGACGATGCCCAGCATTGGCGCAACGTGACCTGGATCGTTGGAGAAGCCGGGTGCGGAAAGACAACAACGGCAAACCTTTATACCCGGGAGAACCGGGAAGTGTTCTACATCCTTTGCTCCGAAGACATGAAGAAAGGCGACTTCGTGCGTGAGATAGCACGAAAGGTGGGTATCAAGACGGACGGCCACAACATCCGCGAAATCTGGAGCCTGATCCTGGACGACGTGATACAGATGGACGCGCCCCTCTTGATATTCGACGAAGCCGACAAACTGACCGAACCGGTCTTCCACTACTTCATCAGCATGTACAACAAGCTGGAGGACAAAAGCGGGATCGTATTCATGAGTACCGACTATATCAAGAAGCGTATCAGCCTCGGCCTGCGCCACCAAAAGCCCGGATATAAGGAGTTCTTCAGCCGCATGGGCCGCAAGTACTTCGAACTGGAGGAAACGACCGCGAATGACGTGTATTCCATCTGCGTGGCCAACGGCATACAGGATAAAAAGAAGATCGAAGAGGTGATACGCGACGCCGAGCCGTGCGACTTCGACCTCCGCCGGGTAAAGAAAGCCATCCACCGCGCCAAACGGATGGGCGAATAACAGCATTTTAACAGCATTCAAATACCGTTCAAAGGACATGAAAAGAGCATTAAGCGTAAGGGACATATTGGATAAGAAATACGACACCTTCCCCTTCGAGGGGAAATGGAAAGAGGCGTTCGGCACGCCGGAGCGTGTCGGCGTGTGGTTCATCTGGGGCAACAGCGGCAACGGCAAGACATCGTTTGTCATGCAGCTCTGCAAGGAACTCTGTAAATACGACCGGGTGGTTTATAACAGTCTGGAAGAGGGTGCCTGCCTGACGGTGCAGAACAGCCTACGGATGCACGGCATGTCGGAAGTGAGCCGCCGGTTGGCCTTCATACAGGAGGACATGGAGGCGTTGAAAGCCCGCCTGCGCCGGCATAAGAGTTATAACATCATCGTGGTAGACAGCTTTCAATACACCCGCATGAGTTACCGCGAATACATCACGCTGAAAGAGGCCTTCCCCGGCAAGCTGTTCATCTTCATCAGCCACGCCAGGGGCAAGAACCCGAAAGGCGACGCCGCCGAGAGCGTGATGTACGATGCCTCGCTGAAGATATGGGTCGAGGGCGGGAAAGCCTTCAGCAAAGGACGGTTTATCGGTGAGACGGGCGAGTACGTCGCTTACCCAAAACTGGCCGAGGAGTATTGGAGTGAAAACGGAACAAAATCCTGGAATCATGAATAATACAATTTGATTGGACATGAAAATCATACAAATGAAACCCAAGCAGGGTTACGCGAGACCAGACAATTACGCAGCCTTTTACGGCCTGTTGAAGAAGATGCCGGGAGCAATCAAGGAAGAAATCGTTCTCCAGTTCACGGGTGGACGCACTGATAGCCTGCGTGAAATGTCGCTCCACGAATACAACGAAGCCATCCGATCAATGGAGGAGCTGACACGTATGGAAGAAACCGAAACCGAGCGTCTTCTAAGAAAGAAGCGTTCGGATGTATTGAAACAGATGCAACTGTTTGGAGTCAACACGGCCGACTGGCAGAAGGTTGATGCCTTCTGCCTTGACAAACGGATCGCCGGAAAACGGTTTGCCATGTTGGATTACGAAGAACTGGAACGGTTGCTGGTGAAGATGCGTGCCATCCGCCGGAAACAAAAGGAAGGGGAGAAATGACAATGGCACGATACATCCCTCTACAAGACAAACTGGACGAAATCGAGGAACAGGGCAAACGCCTCCTCCGCCGGCAGGACTACCTGAAGGGAGAACGCGACTTCCTCACCGACATGCTGCTCACCCGCCCGGTAAAGGACATGGAGGCGCAACGCCGCCTCTTACGCGAATGGGACGAGGAAATCGACCGGCTGGAACAGTCGCTCACCTACCTTCGACAGGAATATGCGAAATACAAACAAAGACAGAATAAACAGATGTGTAACACTCAAAAACAAACAACAACATGGAAACAATGAAACAAACCGTCGAAATGACACCGGAAGAAAAACAAGAGTACGAAGCCTTCAAAGCGGCACAGGCCGAAAAGAAAGCCAAGGAACAAGCCAAACGCGACCGCGAGGCTTATAAAGAACTGGTGGACGAAACCATCGAGGAAGCGATTATGAGACTGCAAGCTGTCAGCCATCACATCAAGACAGACAAGCAAAATGTATTGAACGACTTCCGCCGCGTCATCGACATGAAGTCGGAAGTATTGAAACTGAAAAAGGACGGCCAGCGTTCGGACACCTTCACCAACTCAGCCGGGGACAAACGTATCACGGTCGGCGTGTATGTCACCGACGGCTACCGCGACACAGTGGAAGACGGCATCACCATCGTGAAGGAATATATCGAAGGATTGGCAAGCGACGCCAAGACGCAATCGCTTGTGAAAATGGTGCTCCGCCTATTGGCCCGTGACGCGAAAGGAACCCTGAAGGCAAGCCGTGTAGTCCAGCTTCGCAAGATTGCCGAAGAAACCGGATCGGACCGCTTCATGGAGGGCGTACAGATCATCGAAGAGGCCTACCAGCCCGCCATCAGCAAACAGTTCATCCGTGCCGAAGTCAAAGATGAAAACGGGGCTTGGACCAATATCCCTTTAGGCATGACAGAAGCGTGAAAGTCAAAACCGCCACCCTCACCCCCGGCCGTTGGATATACGTCTGCCCCTGCGGCTTTCGTTACACCGCCTGCCGGGTGGTGAGGACCTCCGGCAAATGGATGGTTTACTGCTTCAAATGCAAACAACAAACAGGAAAATATTATAAGATCATGGACGAACGACTGGAATTTGAAGAGAACTTCAACAATAAACTGAACTGTACCTGTTTCACGACGATCCGCCTCCACCATCCGGTGAAGAACGCCATCGGCGCAGTGAAGCAAATCTATCTGAAAGGCATCTGGAAAGGCAACGCAAAGATCATGCACGCCGTCACTCTCACGCTCGACCGCATCAACCTCCCGATGGCGAAGCTCGACACCGGCCTCATGCCGGAAGAGTGCCGCCGGTTGATCCGGAACCTCTACAAACACCGCCCCGGCATCAACTGGGCGACGCAACCGCTGGACTATCTGGTGCTGGAGTATATCAAGGAATCAAAAGAACCGACATTATTCTAAAGAAGAAAGGAAAATAATATGAGCGAAATGAAACACATTTTGGAAATCAGCCCCGACCGCTACGGCACACGGACAGAAATCCGCTACGCTTCCGGCTTCACCTGCCCCCGTTGCAGTGGCCAAGGCGGTTTTCCGGATACGAACGGCCACGGTAACCGCATCTTTATCCCCTGCGACCTCTGCGACGGCACCGGCAAGGTGAGAGCCAACATCACGGTGGAATGGGAAGCGGATTATGAATCATAGACGAACAAATATGAATTAAAAATAGGAGGATTTATGAACAACATTTTAGAACGATTCAGAAGAAAGCAGGAAAAGCGTCGCTTGAATGCACAGCGACCAATCGGCGCAGAGATAACGGTACCCAAACGTGAAAAGATAATCCCGCCACACATCGTGGCCTGTAAAGTGTGCGAGGGGAAAGGGATAAAGGAAGGCGATACTTGCCCGCAGTGCAAAGGTTCCGGCCGGGTGATCGTGTCGTGTGAGGTAACAACGTATGTGACGGCTTATGTACCGGAAAAACAATTTTAAAACAATGAATTATGGGATATGACTTAATACCTAAGAAAGAAGGGGTCGATAGTAAAAGCGGAATGATATTTACATGGCCCGTCATACTGAATGAAACAGGAGCTTGCTACCTGTTCGGCTATGGAGATTTTAAATTCGAACCGGGGAGATACATTTATGACGGTTCCCGAAAAGATGGGAGTCCGGTAAGCAATGACGGATTCGAGGTCACAAAAGAGGAGGCCGTTATCATGGCAAGGATGTTCAAAGGATATGTCTCTGTAAAAAGGGCATTACGGGAAGAATGGGATAAAAAGACGGAAAGAGAACAAATCATGATTAAAAGCATGATGGGGAATAAAGTCGAGCCACCCGCCGAAGAGTTCTTGCACAAAGTAGAAATGCTGGCGGATTTTTGCGAACAGTCGGAAGGGTTTAATATATATTGAAACAGACAAGGTTATAAATATTTAGAACCTTATGGTGTATAGGTCAACCGTAGATAATTATGAATAAAAGATTTTCAGGAGCATTTTGTGGAACTGTAGTTGTATGGGCCATTGTGATCGTCGTATTTGGTGGTTTATATGGATATCCCCGGTACAATGTTTGGCAGCAGGAAATGTCAGGAAAAGCAGAGTTTGCCAAAGCAGAACAAAACCGGCGTATCAAGATCGAGGAAGCAAAGGCAAATTTGGAAGCCGAGAAACTGAACGCGCAAGCAGAAGTGGAACGAGCCAAAGGAGCAGCGGAGGCCATTAAAATTGAAAACGGGAGCATCACGCCGGCCTACATTCAATATTTGTGGGTCCGACAACAAAATAACCTGAACGACAAAACGGTTATTTATGTTCCTACCGAAACGAATTTGCCAGTGTTAGAAGCCTCACGGAATAACAAACAATGATGGCCATGAAAGATTTGAGTTTAATGCCAAGTGTTGCCCAATGTATCAAAGATGCAGAAGGAACGATTGAGTGTATCAAGGAAAGAATGCCTCGTTTAAGAAGCCGGGACGCGAAACGGCAAAGCAAAAGAAGCCTTGAATTTTTCGAGGCGGTAGTCCACCACTTGAAACGATTGCAACAAATGGAATTAGGAAAGGAGCAATAATCATGGACAAAACAAAATCCGTCCTGATCCGCAACCTGACCGAAGAAGACAACCGGATGCTACAGGGGATAAAAAAAAAGACAGGCTACCGGCAATCCTCGAAGGCCCTGTTGCAAACGGGACATGCTTATCTCAGGCTTTTGGAAACAAGTGGATCGCAAAAGAAGAAAATAGCTGCGCTGGAGGAAGAGAACCGGAAACTCCGCCAAAGTTCGGCAGCCATACTGAAGGCGGTCAAGGACATAGAAAGTGTTATCAAAAACGACACGTGAAAGACGTTCGGAAAGAAAGATGATAACACTATGAAAG
This sequence comes from uncultured Parabacteroides sp., assembly GCF_902493135.1. Classification (GTDB taxonomy): domain Bacteria; phylum Bacteroidota; class Bacteroidia; order Bacteroidales; family Tannerellaceae; genus Parabacteroides. Next base: position 42,778 of record NZ_CABUOD010000028.1, on the reverse strand, counting down.
AAAGGCCCGGAAATGGTTGTAATAACCTTCCGGGCCTTTTATCTTTGTGTGGAAAGGTTGTTTAGTTTATCTGTTTACATGGGATACCACCGGAATACGTTAAGGAGAATCGAGCTTGTTTGCGACATCGTCCGCACGCATTACGAACCGGGCAGGCGCGACCGCTGCTACAAAGAAGTTTGGCGGCGGTACGTCTGCCCGGTCTATCCCATGTGCTACCGCACATTTCTCAATTATATCGGGGTGAACGTGGAGCGTGAACGCCATCGGGAGGACAACCGGCGGCAGCTTTCGTTATTCTGACCCGTCCGTCTCGATCAGGTACTCCGTCGTGAAGGTCATTGCATATTCCCTCACCGCATCCTCGCGGTTGTAGCGCGTGATCTCTTGTTGTTCCAACTCGTTGAACGCATCGCCCCCGAACCCATACAGGCAGTTACCGATCCGTTCCATCAGGTCGAAGATGGCGAACGCCCGCTGTTTGTCCCGTTCCGGCGCGGCCATCGTGGCCGACACCGCCGGCGCGTCCGCCACGCGGATCAGGATGCTCATCCGCACCCGGCGCGTCTGTAGCGTTTCCGACTCGAATTGCAGCCGGTTCATGCTGACCAGCGCACAAGGGAACTTCGCCGGCGGCGTGTCATGGTAATAATCCAACTGCCCCCAGTCTTCGGCGATATAACGGAGGTCGCCCACCTCTTCCTGTAGCCGTTCCATGACGGCTTCCAAAATCTCTTTCATATCTACATTTATCTATTAAAGTTACGTGTCGCTTCCTGTAGGGTTCGTTCGGCCTCTTCCCGGACAACCTTCCCGGCGATCTCCCATACGCGGGAATGTTCCCCGACAAAAGGACGCGGGGGTACTACGATCGTCCGCTTGATCCGTTTGGCCAAAGCCATGCGGCGGAATTTCTCTTCACCGGGTTTGTCGCCCTGTTCCTTCCGTTCGCGGGCTTTTGCCCAAGCCCACCGGCGCATCTTGTCGGAGGGAACAAAATCCTGCTTCACCGTCCCACCGTAGTTTTGCAATCCTGCATATTTCAGGCTGCTCTCATAGACCAACTTCGTGCCGTCTATCCGGCTACGGAGGCTCTTGCGCAAGGCACCGGTGCGCATCAGCATCGACCCCTCCGACGGGTTGTAGTTCGGGCTGAGCGGTGCCCACGGTTGGTCGAAAAAGGCTTTCCGCTCGAAATTGCGGTCAAACTCGCCGTCCAGCTCGACTTTGATGTCCTTCAGGACGTTTTGCATGAAATCGTTGTTGTCCATATTGAAAATGTTTGTATATTTGCAATGGTTCTAAGCCGCAAGGCCGTGAGCCCCCTTCTGGCAGATTTGATTATTTCAGGTCTGCCAGTCGTATTTTAAAGTCTTCCGATATAATTTCTGTTCGAGTCCAACGAATATCCTTGCCACCCATCACAAGCGTAATCGTTTGTATGTTTTCAGATCGTCTTACCCGCGAACGTATTGCCGCGCTTAAATCCTCAAAAGAAATATCCGATTCAACCCATAACACAATATGGTCCGCCTGCTTTTTAGCATCCCGAATCAATCGGTCGATTGAATTTTTAGTCGGGTGCTCCTTTTGGTTCACCTTGTACTCCTCTTCCCATCCCAACGTCCGGTTGTAGCTGTCTGCCGATTTCACCCCGTCGGGATTGTCGAGCAGGTCGATCTCGTAGCCATACTTGTTGGCGAAGTGGGAAGCCACCCGGATATTCTCCTGCCGTTCCCCCTTGCCATGACCGGAGTGGATGCGGAGCGTCCCGTTTTGGGTGGGTACCACCGTGTATTCCTTCTCCTCCGGACGCAGGGCAGCTTGTACCGCCTCCCGTTCCCGTTGGCTGACGTTATAATACGGGTGGTGCTTGGGAAACACGACCTGCTGCTTGCCGGGATTGAAGCGGAACATCTCGGCACGGTTTACCCCGTTCTTCCCTGCCTGGTAGGTCGCCTCGCGTCCCTGCTGGATGGCGGTCGCGCTGTCCGACTCGGGGTATTTTCCTTTGCGCACCTGTACCACCGTGCAACGGCAGCGCCAGCCATTGGGCGGGAAGAACTCGTCCCAGAACGGGTCGGACGCCGGTAGCGTCGTACCATGTAACACGCGGTGTTCCGGGCGTACCTTGCCATCGTGGGCGGTGCGGTATTGCAGGTTGTAGCGGTCGCCGTCCGCCTCGAACGCCTTCCATTTGGCGGCCATTTCCGAGGATGCCTGTGCAAAGACATATTCCGACTTCAACCAATGGCGGTTATACTCCTCCTTGATCGCCGTTATGTCGTTGTAGAAACGGTGGAAAGGTTTCACCGTCCCGTCGTCGTCGCGAAGCAGACGGGATGCCTCCTTCAGCCCTTGATAGGTCTTAAAGCCGGAGAAAACAAACACGTCCTCCTCCAGTTTCCGCGCCATCGCCTCCGGGATGATACCGTTCTCCAGTGCGGGTCGGGTGGCAGTGTTCAGGACCCGGGCATATTCATCCACCAACGCCCGTACCTCGCGGGTCTCCATCATATCGACAGTAAAACCGGACCGGCGGAAGATGCTGCGGACGGCTTTGCGATAAACCGCTTCGTCCACCGGCCGGAAATCTTCTCCACTTTCAGCCAGCTTCGCTTCCCCGTCCAGGTACAGCCCCGCGATGTCGGCGGGGCTTACCCGAAAAAACCGTCCTGCCCGGTGCTACGCTTTCCGGTCACCTCAATGCCGAACTTGTCACGAATCCATGCGGGGTCGATCTCGTAATACTGCATCGCCTGCGCGGTGCGCTCCCAGAGCTGGCCGGTGTCTTCCTCCGAGTTGAACGAGAATCGCAGCCCCTCCGGAAGGAAACCGAGACGGTAGAGGGCGGGCAGCACGAGACTGTTCATCCAGTCCTCCACCTGCCGTTTGTCGGAACCGACATATTTCTTCAACTGGCCGATGGCGACCTCCTCCTTCGAGCGGTTGCCGTTCTTGGTGTCCTGCCCGATCTGTGCCCCGCTGATCAGCATGGACATCTCGGAGTTGCAGAGCGCGATCAGGTTGTTATAGACATCACCGTTGGTGTCCGCGCCTTTGGCAAACTCGAACTCCTCGGTGGTGTCGATAATGAAATAGGCCGCAGCCCCCATGTCGCGTAACATATCTTCAGCCCGGTCAAGCATCGCCGGGTCCTGCGTGTTGGTCTTGATATAGCGGGGCGGGATACCGTAAATCTCGCACAGTTCCGACCAGCACGAATGGGCGAACTTCTTGAAAAGCGCGTGCGGCACCGCTTTGTTGAGCAGCCCGTAATTGCCGGGTGCGCCGAACTCCACGATGTAGGTGCCGAACTCACGCAGTTCCCGGTAATATTCGCCTTTATCAGCCGAACTGTCGAAAAGGAACAACCCCTGTTCCGGTACCACATTCTGCCGGGGGATCAGGGTTACGCAGATGCCGTCCGTCTCCGTCACGTCGAACTCGACCAACGAATGGCCGTAAAACACCGATTCCAACATATAGCGGAGCAGCAGCGGGAACCAGACGGCCTCCGAAAGTAACCGGGTAGATGCCTCGTCCACCTTGTCCGAAGCGTTCTTCAGGCTAAATTCCGACGACAATGTCCGGCCAATGCGTTGTTCGATCTGGCTGGTCAGGAGCGCGTCCAGCATCACGTCGGCATACAGGTCCATCAGCTGCCGCCGACGAGGACGGTCGACGCTGTCCGCTTCGCGCAAGGCACGACGCCAGCTGTCGAGGTCTTTCCTTACACGGCTGATCGATTTGGGGACGACTTTTCTGACCAGTCCTTCCCGTTGTGGAACGGACGGCTTCCGGGGCTTTTGGGGGCCTCTTTTATTTGTAGGTATATACTTGTTCGTTTTCATCTTTGTTGTTTATTAGAGGACTGTTTAAACAGCGTTTTAACGGCGTGGCGCGTTTACCAGGAATGGCTGAACTTCGGATTGCTGCCGAACCGGACGGCACCAACCGGACGGCCTCCGGTTTCGTGAAGGGGAAGCCCGGAAGGGATATCGCCCTTCATAAGTTCTTTCAGATAGGCCATGTCGCGGTCGTAAGTCTCTTTCACCCGGCTGTAGAGGATATCCACATTGCACCGCCGGATCAGGAACCAAAGGGCGATATTCTTGCATATTTCCAACAGCTCCGCATCGCGCTCTGCGCCGGTGGCCGAAAAGATCTTCTCCACGTCATAACGTCCGGACAGCAACCGGCTGACCCTCGTCACGGCGGCCAGTATGCACTGCCCGGTGATCGTATCGTCGTAATCGGCAATCTCCTCCAGCTTATATTCGGCGACCACCGTCTTCATTTCGTCTAATTCCAGGAACATGATATGATTTTTGATTTATAAACTAATTGTCAACTGTCAACTAATACCGTCTGCTTGGTCGACGGCCTACCCGATAGGTTCCGGAACAGGCCATGCTACGCTGGTTCAACAGGAATACGGCACCTTCCAAGGCATCCGGGGCGTCATCGTGTACACGGCTTCCCTTCTCAAACATCAGGAGCTGTTCCACCAACTGCATCATGCCGGGGCTCTCTTTCTCTTTTTCGTTCAAGATGACCAAACCCCGCTCAAACAGTGGCTGCATCGCCTCGATACGCGAAAACTTGTCCGGCTTCTTGCGCGAGTCGCCCCGGATGGGGATCTGGTGGCCGATTGCATCGCCTACCTTTTTGAACTCGTCCAGCATCAGGTCTTGTATGAAGTTCGATTCCATGTAGTATAGAACCGGGACACGTCCGGCGATGTATCCATCGATGTCGTAATGCCAAGCGACCATGTTGCTGACGCTGGTCTGGTCGGCGTAGGCTTTCAAGAGGTGGTATTGTCCTTCCTTTGTCTTGCCCACCAGCATGGTTGCCTTGAAGTCGTTCTGCGAAGAGGCCTTGAACGAAGGGTCGGTATAGCAAACCAGGCTGCGGTATTCTTTCAGTGGCAGCATCTTCCCATACCGGATATGCTTGCGCAGGAACACCGCCCCCTCGTTGACCGGATTGTTCATGTATTCCTTCTGGAAGCGTCGTTCGCCCATATAGGTACGCAGTTTCAAAATCTCCTCCCGGGTGTACTTTTCCGACCAGGAAGGCTGACCGGATGCATCGATGGCGTTGACGGTGGTGTGGTGCGTGTCCGGACGTTCGGCAAAACGGCTCAGGATGCTGTCTTTGCCAATCCGGTTGCCCACCAGCACGAACCGCCCGCGCCCCATATCCATTGCACCCAGCAGGGCCGACAGGCACCAATCGAACGCCTGGGAAACACGTGCCTGGTTGCGGACCATCTCATCGTCGTCGATATCATCTATCACGATGTAGTCCGGGCGTTGCCCCCGGTTCTTGATACCACGGGGCGACTGCCCACGACCCAGTGCCATGAAAAGCAACCCGTCGGTCGTCTTGAACTCGCCGGTACTCCAGTTGCCTTCGTCTATCCGGATGTTAAAATCGGAACGTAGCAGGGTGTTGAACTCCAGTTCGCATTGCAGGTCGGAAAGCAGGCGGTCGGCACTGTCCTCCGATTTGCTTACGAGCAGCATGACGTTGATGGTGCGCTCCTCCTGGATCATCAGCCAGATGGGGATCATCAGACTGACGTGCGTGCTCTTGGCATGTCCGCGTGCCCATTCGAATACGGCACGGGTATGGCGGTGCGTCTTCAGATACTTGGCGGCATCGATCTGGAACTTGCCGCATCGGATGATCTCCTTGGTCTCCTTGTCGGTACACAGGTGCGGGAAATAGGTCTCCACGAAATAGGCATAGTCCCTTCGTGCCTCGCGAATACGTGCCTCCTTGTGTTCGGATGTCCCGGAGAGGCAGAAATCGGCGGACAGGATCAGCCTCCTGCGCTCTTCCCATGCCCTCCATCGTTCTTTGCTCAGTCTGTTCTTAGCCATTGTTGATCCGCATTAAAAGGTATTTGTCCTGGTACTTGGTGAGCAGCTGCACGAACTCGGTCGTGATGGCCTTGTCGTTGGCCGATTCCCGGATAACCCAGTCGCCGAACCTTGTCAGGATGTCAGCGATGTTGTCCGGCGTGACACCCGACTGGATGCTTTTCAGCTGGCTGATGGCCTTGGCGAAGGCATCCGCGTTGAAGGCCTCCTCGCTGTCGAGCATTTCGTTGGCCTTTACCAGCACCTTGTTGATGATCTCGTCCCGGCTGATGGTCTTGGCCACGCGCTTAAATTCCCACCCGCCGTCGTCCTTCCACTTGACCAGCGTCTGCTGGCTCACGCCCACCCGTTCGGCGATCTCCTTTTGGGGTACCTTCTGCATATACAGCAGGTAGGCGTATTCATACTTTTGCGGATCCTTCACACGGATGCCCGTCTTTTCCTTGTTTGTTTTTTCTGCCATAAACAATCGTTGTTTTGGGCAAAGTTCAAGTGAATTAAAGTGACCGGAAATAAAAGTGTAAAGAATTTCCACTCTGTTTTCCGACCTGTACCCGTCCCGGTAATTTCGCACCCAAAAAGGTATCGCACCATGAACGAAGACGAATATGTACTCAATGATGAGAGCGTGGTAAACAGCCACGGTTTTGTCCTTTTAAATTCAGCCGGACGCTTCGAGCGTTACAACGCCAACCCGGTGATGCTATTCAACCACGAGTCGTCCAACCTGATCGGTCAGATGGCCGGTTTGCGTGTGGAGGGTACGAAACTGATCGGCAAGGCTGAATATGACGAAGAGGACAAGTTGGGGGCCAAATGTAAACGCCAGGCGAAGAAAGGAATCCTGAAAGGATGCAGCCCCGGAATCATCATCCACGCCGTGGAACTGCGCACCACGCCTGACGGTGAGGAGCGCGTGACGGTGACCGACTGGGAACTGTGCGAAGTAAGCCTGGTAAGCGTCCCCAGCAACAGGAATGCCCTCCGCCTGTACACAAACGGGGGCGACATCATCCCCGACGACCGGGTAAAACTGAGCGTCGAAGCATTGTTGAACATCAACCAAAAAGACAAAGAAGAGATGGACAAAATCATCCTGACAGCCGAGGCGTACACCGCGTTAGGCTTAAAAAGCAACGAGGCGGATGGCAAATCGATTTCCGCCGCCATCATGGAACTACAAGCCCGTGCTGAGAAAGCGGAAGGCGAACTGGACAAACAGCGCAAACAGCAGGCTGAAGATTTAGTCGCGCTGGCTGTAAAAGAGGGCCGTATCACGGCGGACAAAAAGGAATCGTTTGTCAAGTTGGCATTGGCTGACTTCGACACGGCCAAAGCGACGCTGGAGGCGATCCCCGCCAAGGAATCGTTGTCTGCCAAAGTGACCCATTCGACCGGAAAACCGGCTGTAGCAAGTGAGCGAAAGGACTGGACGTACCTCCGCTGGGCGAAAGAGGACCCGGAAGGGTTGAGACGCCTGAAAGCGGAAGATCCGGAGGCGTTCGAGGAATTGAAGAAACGAATTAAATAACCATTAAACAAGTATTTTATGCCTATAGAAAAGCAAATTTGGATTGCCATGCTGATGGAGGGATTTTATCCCGACCGTACATTCCTGACCCGTTCGGTGGACATGACGGCGATGGTGGAGTACAACAAAATCAACCTGGCAGAAGCGGGTGTCGCTCCGGATGTATTGATAGACAATACGGAATTCCCGGTACCGACCGCATCACGTACTGACGTGGCCTTGGAATTGCCACTCCATACGTTCGACACGAAAAACACGGTGGTTCGTAATGTGGAAGAAATGGAGACGGCCTATGCCAAAATGGAGAGTGTCGTGCGCCAGCACCGTAACACCTTACAGGCGAAAACGGCCGCATACGCCGCTAATAATTGGGCACCGGAGGAAGCAAAAGAGTTGACGCCGGTCAAAACTACTACCGGATCAGGAAAGATCTCATTCGAAGACATCCTGAAGATGGATGCCTGGTTCCGCTCGCAGGACATTGATCCGGCCACCTTGGTAGCCGTATTGAACCCGTATCACCTGGCTGACCTGCAATTGGAGGACATGAAACTCTACAAGGCAATGCTGGAAAGTAACAAACTGTTTGGTTTCTCGCTCTACACCTTCAGTCAGTTACCTTATTACAACCAAGAAACCGGAAAGAAAGTGGCATTTGGAACGGCAGCAGCAGAGACAGATGTCCAGTGTTCCCTGTTCTACTCCGACCAGGAGGTAATGCGTGCCGACGGTGACATTGAGGTGTTCGCCAAGTATAAGGACCCGGGCGAGCGTGGCGATGTGATCGGTTTTCAGAAACGCTTTACGGCACTTCCGATCCGGAACAAGTACCAAGCGGTCATCTATAACAAGGCGTAAATCGATGGCACAATTGAAACACTTAGTCCTCCACTGCACCGCCACCCCTCCCGGCCGTGAAGTATCGGCGGCAGACATCCGCCGTTGGCATTGCGCCCCCCTTTCGAAAGGTGGCCGCGGCTGGAAGCAGGTGGGCTATACCGACATGGTCCACCTGGACGGCAGGGTGGAACGGTTAGTGGCGAACAACGAAGACGACGTGGTCGATCCCTGGGAGATTACCAATGGGGCAAAAGGGCATAATAGTACGGCCCGGCACATCGTGTACGTCGGCGGCGTGGCTGCCGACGGGAAGACTCCCAAGGACACTCGGACGGCGGAGCAGCGGAAAGCCCTTGCAAACTACGTGAGGGACTTCCACCGCCGCTTCCCATCGGTGAGGATCGTCGGACATAACGAACTGGCGGCGAAGGCCTGCCCCAGCTTCGATGTACAAAAATGGCTGAAAGAAATAGGTATTAACCAGTAAAACAACAAAAACAACATGAAACAGAAATTCATTCTTTCCCTTTTCGGGATGATGGCATCGTTTGCCGTATGCCTGCCGGTGTTGGCAGTAGTGGCAGGTTCGCCGGAAGTGGCGGTAGAAACTCCGGACTACAACGCTGTATTCCTTTCGCTCTCCGCGCTCGTGGCGACAATCCCTTTTGTGGTGGAAATCGTGAAAGGCTTTTTCCCAAGCCTGAAAGGGATATGGACGCAGGTCGTTTCCTGGCTGGTCGCCGTCGGGCTGTGTATGTTCGGCTGGTGGCAGCATTTGGGAATTTATGACGGCATCGAGTGGTATATTGCCCTGCTCTATGGATTGGGTAGCGGACTGGCGGCAAACGGTATCGCCGACATCGGGCTGGTGCAGTGGATAATCGGACTATTCAGCGAGAAGAAATCCTAACTGTCAACTGTCAATTGTCAACTTTCAACTGAAAAGACATGGACTGGGACGCATTATTTGGTTATCTCGGCACGGGCGGCGGCCTGATCGTCCTTTTGAACTGGCTGGCCGGGCTTCCCCTGCTGCGCCGGAAGAACCGGCTGGAGAAAGACAATGTGTCCCGCCATATCGCCGAAAAGGACAACGAGACAATAGTAAACCTTTATGACGAGATTCGAGATTTTCAAGCACGCATGTCGCGCCTGGAGGGGTGTATTGCGAAGATCGTGGTTTGCCCTGTGTATGACCGTTGTCCTGCCCGTACTCTCGTGCAGGACTATAAAAGAAGATACTTCTATCCGGGTGGCCGACAGTCTCCGGTGGGACAAAAAGGTGAACGTCACCCTCGCGACAACCCCGTTGCCCCCGGTCCGGCTGACGGCCCCGCTGGACAGCCTCCGTAAGCTCCCCGCCGGAGCGGTCTATACCGGCAGTTCAGGCGGTTTGCGCGTAACGGCGAGCCTGAAAGGTGACAGCCTGTGCGTGACGGCAGAAGCGGAAAACCAGCCTCGGCTGGAATACCGGGAAGAGGAAAGCCGGGAACAAACCCGCAGCGGGCAGTCGGAATTGGTAACGGTAAAAGAGCCTGCCGTCGTCCCGTTTTGGAATTGTCTTAAACACGGTTTGAACGGCATTTTAATAGCATTCATTATAATAATCATTTTCAAACGATATAAGCAATGGCAGAAAACAAGAAAACAAGATCGATCGGCCTGAAGATCGCCATGTTCGGCGACGTGAACCAGAACGGGGGGATGCCGGAAGTGATGAAGCAGCTGGCCAAGACGCTGAAAGGAACCGCTTCGTTCAACACCGAAGCCAACCAGACGCAGGACTTCTATTCGGAAGAGGAACCGGAAGTCCCGGAAGAAACCGTTGTGACCGAAGCCGGACTCAAGCAAATCAAACTGAACTTCATGGAGTGGGACAACGACGTGCTGGTCACTGTCTTTGGAGGAACGACCGTGACGGAAGATGTGACCATCAACGGGGTGACCTACAACGTCGAGAAATACAAAGCCCCGAAATCCACCGTACAGGTTGAAAAGGCGGTGCGTGTCATTTCTCGCTATGGCGTGGTGATCGATGTCCCGCGGGCAAAGATCGTGGCACGTTTCATCTGGAACCTGACGAATACCGACATTGCCCAGATCGAGGTGACGGCTACCGCACAAGCGCCGATCGGTGAAAACGACGGCCCGTATGAGATTTACCGGCTGGGTGAACCCAAAGCAAAAGAAACGGCAGATGAAAACAGAGCCGATTGAAGCCTATGCCGCCGACGCGCTGTTGAACCGGCAGCTGACCATCAACCTGCCGGCCCCCTGGCTGCTCCGGAAGTTCGGTAAACGGACCATCCGTTACGGCGTCCCATTCCCGACAGGCGAGACCCTTTGCCGGATGGCTGCAATCTTCTGCCGGATGAACCTCGATTTGAAGGAACTGAAGGCGGGTGACCTGGGCACGACGCTGGAGTGCATCGCCCGCAACGGTAAACGGGTGTCGCGTGTCATCGCCGAAGGGATGGTCGGGAACAGCCTGCTCTCGCGGTGGCTGGTTCGCCCGTTGGCCTGGTACATCCGTTGCCATACCACCATGAAAGGGATGGCGGAACTGGCGCAGGTGATCCTCCTGATGGCATCGCCGGAGGGTTTTATGAATACTATCGACTCGGTCGCCACCATGAACCTGATGGCACCGACACCGAGCCAACCGACGGAGGAAGGGAGTTAAAGGAGGCATACGAACCTCCCCATAGCCCTTTCGGACGCATCTACGCGCTGGTCTCCTCCGGCACGTTCACCTACGATGAAGTGATGCGCAAGATACCTTGGTGCGTCGTCCTCACGATGATCAGCGATATAGGTCGGACACGGAAAAAGGAGGAGAATGAAAAAGAAGATATTATCCAAACGGAAGAAGAGGAACTGGCATTTTTGGGACTGGCATGAATAACGAACCGATATATGTGACATTTGAGTTCAAAGGCAACCTTTCGGAGGAGGTCGAGAAGGTGAAGTTAGGGATCGCGGGCTTGCGTAACGAGTCCACACAGACCTACCAGCGTCTGATCGCCGACAGCAACGAAGCATTTGCCTCTATGAACAAGGGCAACCAGCAGCTGGCCGTCAGCATCCAGGAGGACATTAACAGCCTCCGACAGCTGGATGCGGCCGGCAAAGCGTTGGATGAAAGTTTTGCCCGTGGCGCGATCACGACCGCCCAGTATGCCGAAGGCAAGGCGAAACTCGCTATCCAGGAAACCGACCTCCGTAATGGCATCCAGGAGAATATCAAAGTGCTCCAGGAATCCATCGAGCAGGAACGGATGGCCGAGGGAAGCATCGAATCGCTACGCGCCTCACTCGCCAAAATGGAAACCGCCTGGCGCAAGATGTCAGCTGCCGAACGCGAAGGGGCAGCCGGTGAGGAGCTTCGCGCGAAGATCGAATCGTTGAAAGAGGAACTGGCAGAGCTGGAGAAAGGAACCGGTGGTGCCGCCTCCGGCTTGAAGCAGTTTCAGAGCCAAATCGAATCGTGTCCAGGCCCAATCGGGCAGACGGCCACCGCTATCGGAAAAATGACCAAGGCGGCACTCGCCTTTATCGCCACGCCGCTCGGCATGGTGCTTGCCGCCATCGCCGCCGGGCTTGCCGCCGTCAGCAGTTGGTTCCACCGCACCGAGGAGGGGGAAAACGCCTTGGCGAACGCCACGGCAGCATTCAACCAAGTGCTGGGCAGTCTGCTGGACGTGGTCGATAAGGTAGGCGAATGGCTATACAAGGCTTTCACCGAACCGAAAAAGGCACTATCCGACCTGGGCGATTTCCTCTCCGGCCAATTGATGAACCGCCTCCGTTCCGTTGGAAAAGCGGGCGAAGCGGTTTGGAAGATATTGAAGGGCGATTTCAAAGAAGGAACCGCCGACTTTGCCAACGCTTGGTTGCAAGGCTTGACCGGTATCGAGGATGCCGGACGGAAAGCTGCCGACTGGATGGCCGATACCAACGAGAAGATCAAGGAATCGGTCGAACTACAAAAACGTCGCAACGCCCTCGATGTAGCCGAACGCGACCTCTTGGTGGAACGTTCCCGCTTGGAGGCGAAAATCGGCGAACTGCGCGACAAGGCATACGACATGAACTCACCGGAGGCGGAACGTGCCAAAGCCCTGAAGGAGGCGATCCGCCTGACGGACGAACTCTTTGCCAAGGAACAGGCCATCGCCCGCGAGAAATACGAGATCATCAAGGCACAGAACGGCCTTGCCAACTCCAACAAGGCCGACCTCCGCGCCGAAGCGGAAGCCTTGGCCGAAGTGAATCGCCTGGAGGCACAACGCTATGCCTCGCGCCGCATGATGTTGCGTCAAAGCAACACATTGGATGGCAAGGCTGCAAAAAACAACGGGGATGACGGTCCGCTTGGTTCCATCCGTTATTACGAAAAGGTCATTGCCAAACTGAAGGAGGCACACGCCCTGGCCACCGACGACCAAAGCCGTGAAAAGCTGAATGCCGAGATCGAACGCAACGTCAAAGAACTGGAGCGTATCTCTGAACGGGTGGGAAAAGTCGCGCTTGAATCATCCAAAGGACTGCTGGAAGATGTGATGAACGGCCTTACCCGCAAGCAGAAGGAATTGGAAGCCGAAGCCCAAAAGCGGGCGGAAATGTTGGGTAAACTCGATACCTCTGACCTTGAACGACTACGCCAAAAGATCGAACAGACTACCAATCAGACGAAAGAAGCCCGCGAAGGGGTCTTGGGCTTGCTGGATGCCTGGGATACATTGTCTGATTCGGACAAAGCTTCTGCCATCGCCGATGAATGTTTCATGATCGCCGACGGCCTTTCGTTGGCAGCGGAGACGGCAGAAATGTTCGAAGGAACATTGGGCAGCACGCTTTCCACCGTTTCCGATCTGGTGGCTGGCGTAGGCGATATCGCTGCCGGTACCGGACGTGCCCTTTCGGGCGACCTGATCGGTGGTGCTACCGGTATCCTTTCCGGCGTGACCGGCATTATAGGTTCGTTCAAAAAACGGACGGAGGAAAACAAGCGTATCCTTGCCGAATACCGGCAGGGCCTCTTGGAAACTGAGATGAAGGAACTGGAGTACAACGCCATCCTGCGCAAACGACTCCGTATCCAACAGCAGATCGGTGAAACCTCCCTGAAATACTTCGACCGTCTGAAGACGGAACTGTCCGGGCAAGCCACCGACATCGCCGCCGAATACGACAAGGTCTGGGCAAAGCTGATGGGCGAAGAATATATCTCCGGAACCCACTACAAGCACGGCACCTGGTTCCGAAAGGCGAAGACATGGAACGATTACAGTTCACTCTCCGGAAAGACCTACGAGGAGATCGAATCACTCTATACTGAGGACAAACTGACCGATGCAGCCCGAACGCTTTTCGAGCAGCTCCAAAAGCTGAAGGAAGAGGGCGAAGAAGTCTCCGACATGATGGACGACCTGAACGAAGAGATGAAGGAGGCCTTCACGGGAACCACCGTCGATTCGATCACCGACAGCATCATCCGTGGCTTCGCCGAGGGCAAACGTTCCGCCAAGGACTTTGCCGACGATTTCCAGCAGATGCTGAACAATGCCGTCCTACAAGGCATCAAGATGAAGGCACTGGAAGAACCTTTAAGGAAATGGTACGAATCATTCGCCGAAGCGAGCGGTGCCGGCCTGACGGAAAGCAACATCGCCGACCTGAAAGCGCAATACGACCAGATCATCGAGAATGCTGCCCGGCAGTTGGAGGACATGGAGAAGATAACAGGCACAGCCATCGGAAACATCGCTTCCGACCGGACGGCCACTGCTAAAAGTGGTGCCCTTATTAGTCAAGACAGCGCAAACGAGATAAGCGGCAATATATATGCCCTCCTGATCTATGCCGACAAGACATGCCATGGGGTGACGAATATCAACACGCTGCTGGTGGAAAGCCTTACGCTCATGGAGCGCATCGCCAAGAACACGGACCGGTTGGAAAACATCGAAAGGGACATCGCAATCATGCGCAGCAGCTTCCAGGACGTAGAGAACAGGGGACTCATTTTACGAAAAACGGCATAATGGAAAACGCTTTATACATAGACGACTTGCACGTAAGGAGCCGTTTCGGTTGTTGGATCATCCGTGGCGGGTATGCCGGTTTGCTCACTTTCCCCGCCATGCGCGAACCGGAATACAACGACTGGCCCGAAGAGGACGGTATCGAGGTGGACCTTTCGGAGCCGAAGCTGGAGGACAAAGAAATAGCGATCCCGTTCCTGGCCGATACCCATGTCGGGGCAACCGACTTGGTCGCTTACCTCAGTGAACCGGGGTACCATAGCTTTTATATTCCTTCCTTGGGCAGACGGTGGAACCTCAGACTAAGCAGCCAGTCGGCTGGTCGCGTCTATCCGCTGGCCACTTCTTTCGAGTTGAAGTTGGTGGAAGACGTGCCGGTACGCCCGGTACCGGAGACGATGCCCGATCCGGGTGTCCGGCCCACGGAAAGCCGGTACCTGCTGGACGGTGTCCCCTTCTCGGCCTACGGGGTGGCGACCGACGACACACGTGCCTCGTTCTTGAAATCCCCCACGGCAAAACGGAACATGGACCGGACGGTTTCGACCGAGGACGGGCGCATATACGATGCGGACCACTTGGTATTCCAGAAAAAGGAAGTGACGTTCAAATGCCATTTCAAAGCCGTTTCAATGGAAGCCTTCTGGAAGTGTTACGATGCTTTCTTTTCCGCACTGATTCAACCGGAAGAGCGCAAACTGTATGTGGAAGAGATCGGCAAGGAATATCTCTGCTATTATAAGAACAGCAGCGGTTTCAAAATCCTGACAATGGCGGGGCCGGTTGTCGTTACGTTCAACCTGACATTGGTGTTTACGATGTTCCGCCTGTATGAAACGGATTACTTCTTGGCAACAGAGGCGGGAGACTGGATCGTGACCGAAGACGGGGAATATTTAATCGATATGAAATGATATGACTGGACAAGAGAAAAAAATACGGATCAGTGAACTACCGGCTTCTGTGACGTTCCGGGGGCTATGGACGATCGGCTACCAGATGGTGGACGGCAAGAAGACCAGTGTGCGGGTAAGCCTCTCGGAGATAGAAGATGCCTACGAAAACTGTCTCGCCGCCACAGCTTCTGTCGGCGATGCCGTCAAGCGTGCCGACGATGCGACCGATTTGGCAAACCGGGCGGCAGCTGAAGCCTTTGCCGTCAAAGAGGCGACCGACAAAGTGCGCCAAGATACGCAGGCGGTCAAGGAGGCTACCGAACAGGTTAAGACTGAAACAGAAACCGTCCGCGATGAGACTGCCCAGGTGAAAGCAGACACTCTGTCGGTGAAAGAAGCGACCGACAAAGTACGCCAAGACACCCTTTCCGTCAAGGAAGCCACCGAACAGGTCAAGACTGAAACGGAAACAGTCCGTGATGAAACAGCTGGGGTGAAGGCAGACGCCCTTGCGGTGAAAGAGGCGACCGACAAAGTACGCCAGGATACCCTTGCCGTCAAAGAAGCTACCGAACAGGTCAAGACCGAGACTGAAACCGTTCGTGATGAAACCGCCCAGGTGAAAGCAGACACCCTTGCGGTGAAAGAAGCGACTGACCAAGTACGCCAGGATACGCTGGCCGTCAAGGAAGCTACCGAACAGGTCAAGACTGAGACGAAAACGGTTCGGGATGAGACAGTCCAGGTGAAGTCAGACACCCTTGCGGTGAAAGAGGCAACCGAACAGGTACGCAAGGATACTCTTGCCGTTAAGGAAGTTGCCGACGAAGCGACTGAAAATGCCAAAGATGCTACAGCCATAGCCAAATCCGTATCGGATCATCCTGGCTACATCGGAAGCGACTATCATGTATATGTGTGGGACTATGTGACAGGAACCTATAACAAAACGGCTACCGTCCTTCGTCCCGAAGGGTTCAGCATATACCGCACTTATCCTTCCGTGGAGATGATGGAAGCGGATTTGATGAATGTGCCGGAAGGGAAATTCGTGCTCATCAATACGAACGATGTGGAAGTTCCGGATAATGCAAAGCTGTATGTCCGGGGTGCGGTCTCATTCGAATATCTGGTCGATATGTCCGGTGCCATCGGTTTCACCGGCAAGACCCCGCAAATCACTATCGGGAACGTCACGGTTGGCAGTTCAGCTTCGGCGACCCTTTCCCCGGACGGTTTTGATGAAGACGGTAACCCCATGTATAAACTGAACCTGGTGGTGGTTCCCGGCCCCAGGGGATTCATCCCCCTGATCGAAACAGGAACCGTAACGACGGGAGAAGCCGGAGGCGAAGCGGCCGTAGACTTGCTGCCAAACGGACAAACCGAGGACGGCAGGGACAAATACTTGCTGAATTTTGTCATCCCGCAAGGTCTGCCGGGAGAAGGTTTCGGGAATCTGGCTGTGGATCCTTCCGGAGTCCTGGCAGGTAAAAAGTGCCTGTTGATGTTTTCCCGTGACGGGATGCCGGAGAGTGGCACGCTGATCGAATATGTAGACCCAATCATCCCGAAAAAAACAAGCGACCTTGAAAATGACTGCGATTTTATCGATACGGCCGGGGTGACACTAAGGATCGGGACACATGATGGTGATCCCGGTGCGCATGGTGATATCCGGCAAAGGATAACGGACGTGGAAGCGATCGCCCGTGGGAAGTCGCGTGCGAAAATTTTCGATACGGTAGACGAACTGGACGAATGGCTTTCCAAAGAGGAGAACACGCTGTTGCTGCAAAAAGGGGATAACCTCTACATCCGGGACAAAGGCGTTCCCGATTATTGGTGGGACGGTGCGGCAAAACAGGAATTGGAAGTGGAGAAAGTGGACCTTTCCGTTTTTTATGACAAGGGTACGTCAGACAAACGTTTTTCTTTCAAACCGTTGCAGAAAACAGCGGTCTTATTGCCCGGCTCTTGGATAGAAGACGAAAAAGAGAGGCTATGGTGGCAAGAGGTGGAAGACGGTGATGTCCGGGAGGGTTGTTTTCTTGAAGCCTGGCCCGAAGATAAAAAATCAGCCGATGAAGCCATCCATATCCATATCTACGAAAATATGCCTGTTACGGACGGCCGGTTCCGGGTTGCAGCCGAGAAAAAAGCATCTGAAGCAATAAACATAACTTATACGATAATAAAATGAGTTACGGGGTATTCAAGTTGAACAGATGTTATTCAGGTCCGAAGACACTGATCGCATCGGCAGAAGAACATGGCCCGTTCGTCTGGGAAGAATGGTGGCATGATATGCGGTTTGTGAATGCCGAAGAAATCCATGTACCGGTTAAAGATTCGGCAACATTTTCGTTTGACCGCATGGTATTTCCATACGCCGTTGAAAAAGGCCCAACCATACAGGAAGGTGGATGGCATGACATGACATTTACAAGGTTTGAGGAATCTGCCGTGAACGTATGTGACGAAGACAGATGCGTCTTCGATGTCATGTTACGACCGGAGGCGGTAGAAAAAACGGATTCACAGGACTTGATACATGTCAAAGTTGGCGATCCGCATATCGTCACGCCGGTATCCATGTTGCCAGCCGACAAGATTGACGTTTCCAAGAAAACAACCGGATCCGGCGGGTATATGGAAAAAACGACTTCTTCCGATTCCGTGGCTGTATTCCTCGAACGCGGAAAGGATGCGGGTGAGACACCGGACGAAGAAGAAATTTGAAAGAAATGAAACATAATACGAACCATTAATTTTTTTGTTTATGAAAGAGAAAGAAGTAAAAGTCAGGGGCGAAGTGGAGATCATCCTTGAAGACGAAAACGGTAAAGTGAAACACCGCGAATTACACAAGAACACGATCACAAGGCCGATCTTGTGGCAAATGCTGGGCTATGTGCTTAACACCGGCGGCCCGCAGGCGGTGACAAAATTCAACACGAGAAGCGACTACAGCGCAGCAACCAATTGTGGCATTTATCTGCTGGACGGGGACATCGACATCAAGAAAGAGACCTATGAACCTCCCCATTTGAATATTCTCGGTGCGTTAAACGGGCGGGTGGCATTCAAAAATGAAAACGGGGAAACCGTCGAAAGCGAAAAGGTGATGACGCTCATCCCGCAAAAGGTCAGCTACAATATCGGCAATGAGATGCGTTACACGATGGAGTATGTAAAAAACACTTTCAAGGGTTCGTTCAAATCTATCCTTGTCGCACCGATGGGAGGACAAACCAACGTCGTTTGGTACTGCGGTTCCAAGGACCCTGAATTTCCAGACAGGACAATGGATGAAAAATTCCTGTACGAAGCCACGACGAACGGGACTGTCGTGTACAAGAAAAAATCCGACAATACAGAACTTTACCGGATGAATCTCAAAACCAAGGAAATCGAGACATATACGGACACCACGACACCGATGACATCCATGAATGCGATTCTTCACGGGATTGTGATCGGGGATAATGTTTACCAAGTTTCCTCTCCCGGTTCATATATGAGCGGAAATACCGGGCATATATTGCAGCTTGTCGCATACCCGAATTGGAGAACGGTTGACTATGCGACAGCTGCGACGGCGAATGCAAATAAAAAGACAACAAACCTGGAGATGTCTTTGATCCAAACATTGGGTGAAGATGGTGAAACGGTAGTCGATCCCATCACGATTACCGCAACGGACAGGTGGCCTCCTGTCTTGGTTCCGAGACCTGACCTTACCGATGAGCTCGGATCGGACAGCATCCTGGACATCATTATGGCTGCCGGTATCAGATTCCCGAATACGGTTAATGCCCGGTATGCGATCCATCGTTTACGTATCAAGGTTGATCCAACCGGAGCCACCCCGGAAACCATTTCCAATGAAATCATTGCGGAAATCCCTTACAAGGTCATGTGTTATCCGTTCTCTGGGGCATCGTACCCTCAGATTGGAGCCTACAGGGAGGGTAAATATTACCTGCCTTTCATGAAAGTGCTCAATCCGGTTTCCGGAGCCGAAACGAATTATTATTCACAGGATTTTGTGGAAGGCGTCATACTCGATGAAACATCGGGAAAAGTGCTGGATAAGTTCCGTCACATCAACAACCGGACAAACCAGGCGTATATATTCGTGGATTCGAATGAATTTCGCCAGATGCGTATAAACAATGCGGATATGCGCTATGCGATGTTTACACGGACCTTTTCAGGGACCAACCTTGAAGAGACGGTGGAAAAGGGGCATAACGACACATTACGTGTAAGATACAGTTATGTGATCGAATAATAGGTATTCCCAAAAGGGTGCACCCTTTTCCCGAAAAGCATGCACCCTTTTTCAAAAAAGCATACACCCTTTTTCAAAAAAGCATACATCCTTTTTTAACACCATTCGAACAATGATCATATACAACCCAAAAGGCGAAACATTGCTTGACATTCCGGTGAACGACACCAGCTACCGTTACCGTGCCATCCGGCAGGGCGACCGGGTCTTCCTCTATTTCTCCCTTACGGAGCACGTAGAGATACCCGTCGGCAGCCACATCCGTTTCCAAGGGTTGCGCTACACCCTTTGGCGGCCGCAGGACCTCACCAAGCACGGGACGCGCAACCTGGAATACGCGCTGACGCTGGGCGGTGACTGGGAACTGCTGAACCGGACGAAGTACAAGCACCTCTCGGCCATCCCGGTAAAGTTGAAATTCCAGTTGACCGGCAAACCACGGTTTTTCCTCCAGCTCATGGTCGACAACCTGAATCGCCAGCAGGGTGGCGGATGGACCATTGGCACCTGTATCGACGCGCCGGAAAAAACGTTCGCCTTCAGCCACGAGTTTTGTCTGGAGGTATTGAACCGCATGGCGGATGAGTGGGACACCGAGTTTGAATTTGTCGGAAAGGTCATCAACTTCGGCAAGGTGGAACGCTTCAAGGACGACCCGCTTTCCCTCTCATACGGACGCGGTAACGGTTTCAAAACCGGTATCGGCAGGAAGGTGCAAGGGGACAAATCGCCCGTCTCCATCCTATACGTGCAAGGTGGCGAGCGGAACATCGATCCCGCCACCTACCACAGCGAAACGCTTCTGCTTCCCAAAGCGCAGGAATTGGAATATGACGGACGCCGTTACAAGACGGACGCGGACGGGATGTTTGTCACCCGTGCCGACCGCGAGCTGCCGAACAAAAATGAGGACAGCTACGACGCAAGCCATATCTACCCGTCGCGTGTCGGGACAGTCTCGGAGGTCATTGCGGTGGATGCCGGAAACAACCTGTACGACTTCAAAGACAATTCAATCCCCGACAACCTAAATTATTCCGATTGCCGGATCGTTGGGGAAAAGGCGACCGTTATCTTCCAGTCAGGTGTACTGACCGGCGAGGAGTTCGACATCGAGCAGACGGACGACGCCCTGACCGGCTACATCCATGCCGAACGCCGTTTCAAACTTGTTCCGGTAGAAAAGAACGGGGGGACGATCCCCAACGAGAACCGCCATCCGTCCGTTGGCGACAAATATGCCGTCTTCAACATCTCGCTACCGGAAGCCTACGTATGCGACAATGCCGGCAAGTCCGGTGCCTCATGGGAGATGTTCCGCGAAGCTGCCCGCTATCTGCGCGAGCATGAAGAGGAAGCATTCACCTTCACGGGCGAACTGGACGGCATCTGGGCGAAGAAGCGTTGGACGGAAATCGGCGGAAAACTGCAACCGGGCAGTTACATCTATTTCAGCGACGACCAGTTCCAGCCGGAAAGCGTCCTGATCCGGATCACCGGCATCAAGGACTACATCAACCGCCCGCACAGCCCGGAAATCGAACTGTCGAATACCCCCGTGGCCGGCTTCGTCTCTTCCGAACTGGGGAAGATCGACAGCAACGAGGTAAAAGAGGATGAACGTTACCGGGATGCCTTACATTATACGAAACGCCGCTGGCGGGATGCCATCGAAGCCCAGGAAATGCTGGAGAAGGCTTTTGACAACTACTCGAAGGGAATCGACCCGATTTGGGTACGTACCATGTCGCTACTGGTCGGCGATGAAAGCCTGCAATTCCGTTTCGTCAATAGCAAGACGAACCCGCAGACGGTGGAACTCGACTTCGTTTATAACGACAATACGGAAGTGTTCACCGCTCCAAAGGCTATCCTGCAACACATGACGCTGGGTATCTCCGAGATCAAAGGCGAACACAAGGCAAGCGAGTACAAATACTGGGACCTTCCGGCCTACACCAGCCCACCGCTGGGTGACTTCGGGAAAATGTATCTCTATGCCAAATGCAGCAAAAGCGACCAGAGCGGGAACTTCCTCCTGTCCGAAACGGCGCACAAGTTGGAAGAAGGAAGTTTCTATTACTTCCTGGTCGGCTTGTTAGGTAGCCAGTTTGACGGGGTACGTTCGTTCGTGACCGTTTATGGCTTTACGGAAGTATTGCCGGGCCGGATCACGGTGGACAGGATTGTTTCGACCGACGGCCGAAACTATTTCAATTTGGGTATCGGTGAATTTGGTGGTGTAATGAAATTCGCATCGGGTTCAACCGGCTATGAGAATATCATGGACAAACCGGATTTGTCCATATACGGCACGATCGCCATGCTCAACGCCGTAAAGGGAGACCTTCAGAACCAAATCGATGGCAAGATAGAAACATACTACCAGTCGTCCAACCCCTGGAACTCGTGGCCGTCCGGAACGGAACCCGACCATGTCGGGGACTTGTGGTATAACACAAGTACAAAGGAATTGAAAAGTTATGTGGGACCATCGTCCAACACCTGGGCAATCATTCGCGACCAGGCGGCTATTGATGCCGCTGAAGCGGCAAGCCGGGCACAAGACACGGCAGACGGGAAACGGCGCGTGTTCCTCTCGACACCTTACCCGCCTTATGATGCCGGCGACCAGTGGATAACCTATGGTTCCGACGGCAGTTCCATGCGTGTTTGCGTGCAGGGTAGGCAGAGCGGACGGTATGTCTCTTCCGACTGGCAACTGTCAGACGCGGATGGTAATGTGAAAGTCTCCATCGACCGGGGAGTGGTCTCGGCAGCCGGATTTATCACATTCGGAGGTTCTGCCGGTATGGTCGGCAACGGGAATATTCGGATTTGGTCCGGCGGGAACAATGCGGACAATGCCACGTTCAAGGTCTACAAGGACGGAAGCATCGACAGCAAAGGGGAAATCTACATCACCAATGACAATGGCGAAAGGCTGGCTGGTTTTTCCGGTTATGGCACCTCTGGTGACTCCGTCCGGATTTGGGCAGGGGAATCAAAGGCGAACGCGAAATTCAAGGTCTACCAGAATGGGAACGCCTATATCGGAGGACTCCGTATGGAAAGCGGAGGATTGTTTTCCGACAACCAATATTCTGGGCTGTCCAATTCCAAATTTTTCCTCTATTCCAATGGGGCAAGCGCCTTTTTAGGATTTTCGGCTACCGGAAAATGGGCTGGTATCGGTCTTAACACACTTCCGGCGAGTACAGGTACGGCAGCACTTTTGAGGCTGGAAAATACAAATTCAGAACCTTACAGTACAAAATATGGTGCTGTTATAACTGTGTCCGGAGGCTCAAAGAATATCGCTTTGCTTACAAAAGGCGATATCCAGGTAGACGGAACCGTACAGGCGAATGTATATGTGGCCAAAAG
Source organism: uncultured Parabacteroides sp. (assembly GCF_902493135.1). GTDB lineage: Bacteria > Bacteroidota > Bacteroidia > Bacteroidales > Tannerellaceae > Parabacteroides. The sequence continues at coordinate 19,886 of NZ_CABUOD010000028.1, read as the reverse complement.
TGTCAAGAACCGGATGCTGATCGGTATGGACGGGGCCGTGCGGATTGACAACAGCGACACGTGGTTCGTCTTTGCCAAAGGGATATGTGTCGGAGCACGCAAAATGCGCCAATATGATCCTAACGCAGACGAATGACATCATAATAAGAATCAAACAACCATTAAACAATAGAACAAAATGAAACTGACATTAAAAGACAGGGTTCTGATCCTGAACACGGTGCTTCCCAAGTTCGACACCCGTAAAAACATGGAACTGAAAATCTCGATTGACGGCAAAATCTCCATTTCGGAAGCAGACCAGAAACGAATCGTGATAAAGTATTTGGGGGGCGAAGAAATCAACATCGGATTCACCGACGCTGCGGCCATAACCGACACGGTCGAAATCTCGTTTACGGACGAGGAACTGGCTTACCTCAAAAGCCGGGTCGAATTTATCGACCGCAACGGTATGTTCTCCGAGTTTACCATGTCCACCTACACAAAAATCCTGGACACACCGTACAGCGATCCGGACTTTGAGAAACTGAACAACCAGTAATTATGATATCGGGGGAAGAAAAGAAAGCCCCCGGCTCGTTAGTAAAGACGCCAATCACATACTAACAATAAAATGCGAGACACCGCACGACCGGGGGCAATATGCCTTCAGTCGCGATGTCTCGTTTTTTATTATGTGATTGGCAACACAAATATACTTCAAAATTGGAAATTATGACTGTCTTTGATGTTTTAAATTTATATCAAACACCCTTTGAATGGATGTTGAACTCAGGCATTCACATAGAAGATGTATCCTATGTGGGTCTGTATAAAGAATATACCCGGATGAAGAAAGAAGGACACAAAACGACCTACATCGTCGTCTGTCTGGCCGAGAAATACCGGATAAGCGAGCGCAAGGTATATACCTTGCTCAAGCGGCTATCACAACGCTGCGAGCCGCTTGAGCGTTGAACGTATGCAGGATGTTTACAGTAAGAAAAAAAGGAGCCCGCCCATTTGTTTTCTGTAGCATGTTACTTTTATGTGAACAAAAAACAGACACCATGAACAAATACCATCAACTATTAAGCCGGATCATCGTGTCCGGAAAAGAGCAAGAGAACAAGAAAGGAAGCATCCGTTATCTGCTGAACGAAACCCTCATACTAACCCCGTCTGACCTGCTGGATATTTTTGAAGGACATGGAATCGCACGGAAGAAACTGCGTGCGGAGCTTCGTCTTTTTATGGAGGGGGAGCGGAATGTTGAAAAATATCGGCAGGAGGGCATTACGTGGTGGGACTATTGCGGGCAGACCCTCGTAAACAGTTACCCGACCTATTTCGAGAAATTGCCCTCCCTTATTGAACGGATCAACCGCGAAAAACGAAGCAGTAAGAACTACGTCCTATTCCTCGGTTCCACCGACGTGGAGACCAACCAAGCCCCCTGCCTGAGCCTCGTGCAGTTCCAGATAGACGGCGGGGAACTGGTCCTGTCGGCCTACCAGCGCAGCAGCGATGCCAATCTGGGGTTGCCTTCCGACCTCTACCACCTGTATCTGATGGCCCGGCAAATCAATCTGCCCCTGAAGTCCATCACCCTCAATTTGGCCAACGTCCATATCTACAAGAACAACCTGGAACGCACCTGCGCCCTGTTAGACGGCAAAGAGGGAATCCGTTTTGAACTCAATGTTTGAGAATCGCTGTAAGTCTGGTGCAGTGTGGATCATTGTTTTTTCATAGCTATCCGAAAGAAAAGCGAGACTTTTGCAACCCGTTTTTAAACAAAATGCAAATGAGGAAACAATATTTATCTGCCCCGCTTCCGTTCGTGGGGCAAAAGCGAATGTTCGCAAAAGAGTTTATCAAAGTATTGGAGCGTTATCCGGAGGATACCCTGTTCGTTGATTTGTTCGGTGGTTCCGGCCTGTTGTCACATATAACCAAGTGCCGCAAGCCGGATGCCACCGTCGTTTATAACGATTACGACAATTACCGGCGCAGGCTGGAGAACATCCCGCAAACCAACGCGCTGCTTGCGAAAATCCGTCCGCTGGCCGCATCGACACCCCGGCAAAAAGCCCTTCCTAAAGAGACAAAAGACGCAATCCTGCACCTGATCGAACAAGAGGAACAGAAATACGGATATGTGGATTATATCACACTTTCATCCTCCTTGCTCTTTTCCATGAAGTATGTCACCGATTTGTCCGGACTGCGGAAGGAAACGTTTTACAACACCGTGCGCAAATGTGATTACAGCCCATGCCTCGACTATCTGGACGATCTGGAGGTCGTTTCATGCGATTACAGGGAACTGTTCGACAAATATAAAGATGTCCCGAATGTAGTGTTCCTGATAGACCCTCCGTATCTATCCACCGAAGTCGGCACCTACACAATGAACTGGGGGCTTTCCGATTACTTAGATGTGTTGCAGACACTCGTAGGAACGAACTATATCTATTTCACGTCAAACAAATCGTCCATCATCGAACTATGCGCCTGGATGGACAAGAACAACACCATCGGCAACCCGTTTGCCGGCAGTGAAAAGGTCGAGTTCAACACGCACATGAACTACAATTCGTCCTACACGGATATCATGTTGTTCAAGAAAGCAGACGACCAATCCATAAAGATGGCATCCTAACTACCTTGTAAAGGTACGGATTTTTGCTGGGTTGGCAATGGGTTTTAGCTGTTATTTTAGTAGAAAAAAGCGTCATTCAAATAGCTTTCAAAAGGCATTTGAATGACGCTTTTTTATTGGGACAAATAGTTCAAACAAGAATGACAATCGGGATTTTTGAAGCGCTTTTCGTTTTTGACGCAAAAGATGCTTTTCGTTTTTCGCGATGATCACTTTTCGTTTTGCGGGATTTATTTGTGTTTTCATTAAACATACCAAACCATGGTTTTTTATTTTTCATTGCAAAAAGCCATGTTGTATCATTGGAATGTATGGTTTTCAAGGTTTCTGTTTGAAGTCCGGTTGTATCTTTTACATGATATCCCCAAAATTCAGCATAATCGTGAGGTTGTTCTGGTATAGGAGTATCCGGTTCTTCTCCTTCTTCTCCTTCTTTTTCACATCCGATACAAAAAATCAATAATAAAAATAGCCCAATAAGTTTTTTCATGCTAAAATATTATTTTCCTCCCTGTCCCCTCCGTTCGGCATTATTAAATAAAAAAGCGTGAGGACCATCGTCTATCACTGCTTTGAGGCTCTGGACTGCCCACCAATCAATAATAGAACAATGATCCCACGCTTAATGCAGGTATATAATCTACCCATTACCGGATAGGTATATAACAAACACAAGCGCAGGAGTCATTTTCCCATTATCTTGATTGGTTGAAATTGTCCAGATTTCAAAGCAAGATAATATCGAAACGCTTCTACGTTATTTTCAATACATTGCAAATGTCGTGTTTTTTAGCGATTGTTGCAAGTCTTTTAGGCATGGGAATTAAATTCTTAATGCCCTTAAATTTCATATAAGAACAATTTATTTATGTATTGCTTCGTTCTATGGACATAAACAACTAAAACGAAAAGAATATGAATGTGAGAAAATTATTGTCCTCAGTAGTTGTCCTGTTCCTTTTCTTTCCTCTATATGCCCAATGGGCTGTTGGAGGGAAAGTCGGGCTGAATGGTTCTTCCGTGCATTTTCCAGGTGGTGGGGGGGTGGAACTTGATGGTAAATACTGTATGGGGCTGAACGGTGGTTTCTTTACCCAATATCAGTTCAACCATTATTTTGGTTTGCAGGCTGAATTGTTGTATATGAAAAGTGGATACAAGTTGAAGGATTATGTTTATGAATATGAAAATATAGGAGAGGCTCCATCGGATATGGATGTCGCCCTTCATTATCTGGAAATCCCTCTTTTGGCCAAATTTACGCATCGGACAGGGCTGAACCTCCAGTTGGGACCGCAGGTCGGCTTTATGTTGAAAAGAAGATTAAGGTATGGTGAAGAGGTGCAGTCGCAGGCACTGTTGGGAAAGAAACAGCCTTTCGATCTCAGCCTCGCCTTCGGGGCTGGATATGAAGCGCAAAACGGGTTGCTCTTTGATTTCAGATATTTACTGGGATTGACAAGCGTTTATAAGGGCGTAGGAGGGTTCCAAAACCGAGCTTTTTATTTATCGTTAGGTTATAAGTTTGATTTGTAAGCTCTCGTTACTACCTTATCGGCACAAGAATGACTCAAAATAGATGCCTGTCGCTCCCCGAAAAGGTAGGCATCGGTTGCCGAATAGGTGCCTATCTTTTTGCTGCTAATGCTGTATATTGCCCCATAAATAATAAATCTTTTTTCCCTTTTTCTTTTGGCCTGTTCTTATAGTACGCAGGCGGAATCCGAAGTAGTCGGACATGTAGTAAAAACAAAAGGTTGTCCCCCTTTTTGAGAGAACAACCTTTTATACTTGTTTTGCTTGTGTCGATTACAACTGGATCCAGCGAACGAAAGCGAAGTCCATGCGGTGAGGCAATTCCTTGTTTACGGGGTAAACGCGGAAGCCCATCTTGTGAAGACCGGCTTCACTCGGAGTCGTTTTCAGTTCGAAGAACAGTTTGGAACCTTCTTCCTTTATTAACTTGAACTGTTCTGTCGTGATTAATTCTAACTGGTGATTGTCCGGATTTTCTTTTGTAACAACCAGTTCGGCACCCAGCATTCCTTTCAGTTCGTGGCGGTCGATAACCAGATCGAACTTATAATCTTTGCCGATAACCAGACCGTCTATAGACAGATCCTTTGAACTTGTAAACGATTCTACCTGGAAGCTGTCCCAGTGTTCAGCCACTTCTTCTTTCCAGGCAGCGAGTGCTTTGGCTTCGGCAAAGTCGTTTTCGCGCAAGTGGGCGGAACGGGTGGCCAGTTTGTTGTAGAAGCGGTCGATATAGTCGTCCAACATACGTTTCATTGTATAGTCGGGAGCGATTTCGGACATCGAGTTCTTGATATACTGGATCCATTCGGGAGAGTAGCCCTTGCTGTTTTTAGCATAATAAGTCGGGATGATCTCTGTTTCCAGTGTATGGTAGATTGTAGCGGCATCCAACTGATCCTGGTATTGCTGGTTCTCGTACGTGCGTTTGTCGGTCAATGCCCAACCGGCGCCCGGTTTGTAACCTTCGTACCACCATCCATCCAATACGGAGAAGTTCAGAACACCGTTCATTTCCGCTTTTTCACCGGATGTGCCGGATGCTTCCAGAGGACGGGTCGGAGTGTTCAACCAAACATCGACACCTGCGATCAGGTGGCGGGCCAGACGCATATCGTAGTTTTCCAGGAAGATGATCTTACCTAAGAATTCCGGACGGCGGGAGATTTCGACAATGTGTTTGATCAATCCTTGTCCGCCACCATCGGCCGGGTGGGCTTTACCGGTGAATACGAACTGGATCGGGTATTGTTCGTTGTTTACGATTTTAGCCAAACGATCCAAGTCAGTGAACAGCAAGTGGGCACGTTTGTAAGTAGCGAAACGGCGACCGAAACCGATCAGCAGGGCGTTCGGGTTGATCTTGTCCAGGATGGAAACAACCTTTGCAGGATCTCCCTGGTTCTTCAGCCAGTTTGTCTTGTACTGGTTCTTGATATATGTGATCAGTTTGTTCTTCAGTGTCTTGCGGATAGACCAGATATCTTCGTCCGCAACGTTTTGGATGGCTTCCCAATATAACTTGTTCGACTGGTCCTTGAAGAATTTCTTATTGAAGTTTTCAGCAAAGAAACGTTTCCATTCGGTTGAAGCCCAAGTCGGCATGTGCACGCCGTTGGTGACATATCCTACGTGCAGTTCATCGGGGAAGTAGCCTTTCCATACCGGAGCGAACATGCGTTGGGATACTTTTCCGTGCAACCAGCTTACGCCGTTTGCTTCCTGGCAAGTGTTCAATGCGAATACGCTCATGGAGAATTTCTCGTTGGAGCCTGGGTTTTCACGTCCCATGTCGATAAATTCCTGCCAGCTGATACCTAACTTGCCGGGGAACTCGCCCATGTAACGACCGAACAGACCTTCGTCGAAGTAGTCGTGACCAGCCGGAACCGGTGTGTGGACGGTGTACAAAGCAGATGCGCGTACGACTTCCAAAGCCTGGTTGAATGACAGGCCGTCGTTCTGGATGAAGTCAACCAAGCGCTGTGCGTTGATCAATGCGGCGTGTCCTTCGTTGCAGTGGTAAATCTGTTTTTTGATTCCCAACTTGTTAAGCATCAGGATACCGCCGATACCCAGCAGGTATTCCTGCTTCATACGGTTTTCCCAGTCACCGCCATACAGTTGGTGAGTGATGGAACGGTCCCATTCGCTGTTCTGAGGGATATCCGTATCCATCAAATATAAAGGAACGCGTCCTACGCTTACTTTCCAGATGTGCGCATAAACGGTACGGCCGGGGTAGGGGACTTCCAATACCATCGGTTCGCCGTTTGCCTGCATGACCTGTGTAAGAGGCAGTGCGTTGAAGTTTTGCGGTTCGTAATTGGCAATCTGTTGTCCGTCCATAGACAGAGACTGAGTAAAGTAGCCGTAGCGATAGAGGAATCCTACAGCTGTCAGGTCGATGTTGCTGTCACTGGCTTCTTTCAGATAGTCGCCTGCCAGTACACCCAGACCGCCGGAATAGATTTTCAGTACGTTTGTCAAGCCATACTCCATACTGAAATAGGCAACAGACGGTTTTGTCTGATCCGGTTTGACATTTACATAATCCTTGAATATCGAGTACACAGCTTTGATTTCTGCCATCAGGACGTCATCAGCCAGGATTTCCTCAATACGCTTGTAGGACAAACTTTGAAGTAGAAGTACGGGATTGCCTTCCGTTGATGCCCAAAGTTCAGAATCGATCTTACCGAATAATTTGGCTCCTTCATGGTTCCATACCCACCATAGGTTTGTAGCCATTTCATATAAGGGCTGTAATTGTTCGGGGAGCATAGAATGGGAATAAACATCTTTCCAAATCGGGCTGTTTGCGTTATTCGCTTTGATTTTCATTATTGTGAAGTTTAAAATGTTTCAATTACTATATTAATATTGTATAATCTCTTTTTTGCTTAAAAACATTGCAAAGATAGAGATTATCTGTTTAATTATGAGCGTATTTTAATTATTTCTTTTGCCGGCACGCTCTAAAGCGATCCTGAAAGCTTCTTCATAGTAGACAATGAATTTGCTCCATTCTGCTTTTGCCGCCAGGTTGAAACTGCGTTTACGGATTTCTGCCGCTTCCTTTTTGTCCTTTCCGGCAAGCGTCAGGATCGAGGAGGTGATGGCATCTGCCACTTCGAAATAATTAAAATCGTCGCGGTTCACGACGGCTACGCCTTCGCCGATATTGTTGCCTGTCACATGCTTCTTCGCCCATAGACCGAAACCGGCAAGATCGGTGGTAATGGTCGGGATCCCGAATGCGATACTCTCCAGCGGAGTGTATCCCCAGGGTTCGTAGTAAGAAGGATAGACGGTTGCATCCATGCCGATCAGCAGATCGTAGTAGGGTTTGTCGAGGATGCCGTCGCGTCCGTCCAGGTAGCAGGGAACGAAAATGATTTTCAGCTTGTCGGTTGCCGAATTGGTGAAACCGGAGTGGGAGATATAGTTCAGCACTTTGTCCTGCTCCATCAGGTTCAGCCAATGCGTGACGAACGGCATTTGCATGGGAGAGGCGGTGCGGATATTCTTGTCGATGACTTCTTTCAGGTCTGCGCGTGCATCGCGTACCCAGGCCGGTACCATGATGAAGGCGACGACTTCGCGCTGGAGCCTGCCGGATGTGCGTACCCGGTTCATCGCTTCGATAAAGACATCGATACCCTTGTTGCGGTATTCGTAACGGCCGCTGGTAGAAACCAGAAATGCATCCGGCGAGATGGGGCATCCGAGCAGTTTCTCAGCGACGTTGAGCAGGTCGCGGCGGGCTGCCGTACGTTTCTTGTCGTATTCCTTTTTGGCCGGGACGAAGTTGGGCTCGAAGCCGTTCGGCGTGACGATGTCCGGTGCTTTGTCCAGCAACTGTCCGCACTCGCGTGCTGTGATGTCGCTCACCGTCGTAAAGCAGTCTACATGCAAGGCAGTCTGTTTTTCCAACGAATGTTTCGCTTCCATATTCAGCTCTTTTGCCATCTGGTCGCCGTTATAACCGTCCATATATGCATACAGGGCTTTGTTGTTTCCGGCGATAGAACGTCCGATGGAAGTGGCATGTGTCGTGAAGAGCGTTGCGATGGCCGGGATTTGCTTTCGGATGTAAAGCGCACCCATTCCCAACATCCATTCGTTGAACAGGGCGGCAACCTTTTTGTTCTCCAGTTTGTAGAAATGATAAAAACTTTCGATGACTTTGCCTACTGCGTAAGCGAAGATACAGGATTCGTCGTAGTCGCCGTATGCATGAATCGAGTCTACGCGGAAACTTTCCCACATCGAGTAGAAAAAAGAATCTCTTTCTTTGAAGAAAGGTTTAAAATCTACCAAGATTACAGGCGGTGTCCCCGGAACATTCCAGCGACCTACTTTTACTTTCAGGTTTTCTGTGGTCTCCGTATAAGTTCTCCAGTCAGCAAACAGAACATCATCTTCAATAAAGTCGGGAGCGTTTGTGTTAGCCCACACATCGGGCCCTATAAAGATTAATTTATCTTTAAATAACTGTTGTAACGTATGCGCTTTCGTTGAAAGGACGGTATAGATGCCGCCTACTTTGTTACATACTTCCCAACTGCTCTCGAAAAGATATTCTGGCGTTGTTGTTATATTATCCATAAACGATTTTGTTTATAATCAGATATTTTGAGGGGGCAAAGATACGAATTTTTGTCTTTTTTTCAACTATAGGGCTTGTTTAATGAATGAATTATGTAGATTTGTGGATATTTTAATGTAAACAACTATGGCTAAAAGAAGAATTTTAAAGAAAGACATCAGCTATGTGGCTGGTGATTTGTTTTCGGAAGCATTGTTTTGTAAACTGTATCTCCCGGGTGTCGATCCTGAGAAGGCTGATGTGGTGATGGCGAGAATACTCGATATGCAGGACGAATTTGTTCGTCGTGCCAACCGTCCTGACGGAAAAGAAAACAAAAAACGGGTGAAAGAATACTATTGTAAATTGCGGGCGGACCTGCAAACGGAAATAAACGCAATAGCAACTGAAATCGGAGAGTTGAGCAAATAGGAAGTAAAGAATGAAGAAAGCTATTAGTAAGGCGCTTCTTCGCCTGGCCGGCTGGAAACTGGGACCGGTGGTCGAGGATGTGCCTAAATGTGTGATATGCGTAGCTCCGCATACCAGTAACTGGGATTTTATCGTAGGAAAGTTGTTTTATACCTCGATCGGACGTAATGCCAGTTTCCTGATTAAAAAGGAATGGTTCTTTTTCCCGTTCAACCTGTTGTTTAACTGGTTGGGCGGCGTGCCTGTGGACCGTCATAAACGGACCTCGGTGACGGACCAGATGGTGGACCAGTTTAACCGGCGGAAAGAATTTCAGTTGGCCGTGACTCCCGAAGGTACGCGCAAACGGGTGAATGACTGGAAGAAGGGGTTTTACTATATCGCGCAAAAAGCCGACGTGCCTATCCTGATGGCTTATTTCGACTATAAAAAGAAAGAAGCCGGTTTCAAAGGAATATTCTATCCTACGGGTGATGCGGATAAAGATATCCGTGAGATCCGTGAGCATTATAGAGGAGTGACAGCTTGTCATCCGGAAAACTTTGTTCAAATTTAATATTATGGCAGACAATTTGCGTATCAGTATGGTCCAGTCCCATATTATCTGGGAGGACAGAGATGAAAACCTGGGTTATTATGGTGAATTGCTTCGGCGGGTCAGCGGTAAGACGGATATAGCCGTTTTGCCGGAAACGTTTACGACGGGTTTCTCTATGGAAGTTGAAAAACTGGCCGACACGATGGACGGGCCGACCATCCCCACTGTAAAAGGGTGGGCGAAGAAGTATAAACTCGCCGTGGCAGGGAGTTTTATTGCAAAAGAAGACGGGAAATATTTTAACCGCGCTTTCTTCATAACTCCTGAAGGTGAAACTTATTTGTATGACAAGCGTCATTTATTCCGGATGGCAGGCGAAGACCGGCATTTCACTGCCGGGGATAAACAGACCATTGTACGGTATAAGGATTGGAATATCTGTTTGCAAGTTTGCTATGATCTTCGCTTCCCGGTTTGGAGCCGGAACGTGAACAACGGATACGACCTGCTGATCTATGTCGCCAACTGGCCTGAGGCACGTAAGAAAGTTTGGAAAACTCTGCTTCAGGCACGTGCTATGGAGAATATGGCGTATGTCTGCGGGGTGAACCGGGTAGGAATCGACGGCAAGGGTTTTGTGTACCGGGGCGATTCCATGATCTTCTCTCCGAAAGGCAAAAAGCTGGCGGATGCCGGCAAACGTGAGGAAGTTACCCGTACCTGTACGCTTACCCGCGCAGACCTGGAAGACCTGAGGGCTAAGTTCCCGGCATGGAAAGATGCGGATGCGTTTGAGATCAAGTGATATTTCCCTGATAGGATTTCGGATTTGAACACAAAAAAGCGATTGTCGGTTATGCCCGGCAATCGCTTTTTGTATTATGTGAAAAATATGTTTACTTCACTTCCTCAAAATCAACATCCGTCACACCGCCATCCTGCTTGTTGCTGTTTCCGGCGTTGCTTCCGGCTTGTTGGCCGAAGTCGGGACCCGGTTGTGCGCCACCCTGGGCGTTCTGGGCGTTGTACATTTCCTGGCTTGCAGCCTGGAATACGGTGTTCAGTTCGGCCGTGGCGGCATCGATGCCGGCGATATCCTGGGCCTTGTGGGCTTCTTTCAGCTTGTTCAGGGCTGTTTCGATAGGAGCCTTCTTGTCGGCCGGAAGTTTGTCGCCCAGATCTTTCAACTGTTTTTCCGTCTGGAAGATCATGCTGTCGGCCTGGTTCAGTTTGTCGATACGTTCTTTTTCCTTCTTATCGGCTTCGGCGTTTGCCTGAGCTTCTTCTTTCATGCGTTTTACTTCGTCGTCGCTCAAACCGCTGGAAGCTTCGATACGGATACTCTGTACTTTGCCTGTGCCCTTATCTTTGGCTGATACGTTGAGGATACCGTTTGCATCGATATCGAAAGTGACTTCGATCTGAGGAACGCCACGCTGTGCGGCAGGAATTCCGTCGAGGTGGAAGCGGCCGATCGATTTGTTGTCTTTAGCCAGTGAACGTTCGCCCTGCAATACGTGGATTTCTACAGAAGGCTGGTTGTCAACGGCAGTTGTAAATGTTTCGGACTTCTTGGTCGGAATAGTCGTATTGGCCTCGATCAGTTTGGTCATTACGCCACCCATGGTTTCGATACCTAATGACAACGGGGTCACATCGAGCAGCAGAACGTCTTTTACTTCGCCTGTCAATACACCCCCCTGGATAGCGGCACCTACAGCTACCACTTCGTCCGGATTGACGCCTTTGGACGGAGCCTTGCCGAAGAATTTCTCAACGATAGCCTGTACGGCCGGAATACGTGTCGAACCACCTACCAGGATGACTTCGTCGATGTCGGAAGTGCTCAGGCCGGCATCTTTCAAAGCCTGACGGCACGGTTCGACGCAAGCCTGGATCAGGCTGTCTGCCAGCTGTTCGAATTTAGCACGTGTCAGTGTCTTGACCAAGTGCTTGGGAACACCGTTTACCGGCATGATATACGGCAGGTTGATTTCCGTGCTTGTCGTGCTTGACAATTCGATCTTGGCTTTTTCGGCAGCTTCTTTCAAACGTTGCAAAGCCATCGGGTCCTTGCGCAGGTCGACGCCTTCTTCGCGCAGGAATTCTTCTGCCAACCAGTCGATGATCACATGGTCGAAGTCATCGCCACCCAAGTGAGTATCACCGTTTGTCGATTTCACTTCAAACACACCGTCACCCAGTTCCAGTATAGAGATATCGAATGTACCGCCACCCAAGTCGAATACGGCGATCTTCATGTCTTTGTTCGTCTTGTCCAGACCGTAAGCCAAAGAAGCGGCAGTCGGTTCGTTTACGATACGGCGGACGTTCAAGCCTGCGATTTCACCGGCTTCCTTAGTAGCCTGTCGCTGTGCGTCGCTAAAGTATGCCGGAACGGTGATGACGGCTTCCGTCACTTCCTGTCCTAAGTAGTCTTCAGCCGTTTTCTTCATCTTCTGAAGCACCATAGCCGAAATTTCCTGGGGAGTATAGAGGCGTCCCTCAATGTCGACACGCGGTGTATTGTTGTCACCACGCACCACCTTATAAGGCACTCGACTGATTTCTTTTTGAACCTGATCATAGGTTTCACCCATGAAACGTTTGATAGAAAATATTGTTTTTTCCGGGTTTGTGATAGCCTGACGTTTTGCAGGGTCACCGACCTTTCGTTCGCCGCCTTCAATAAAAGCAACGATTGAAGGTGTTGTTCTTTTACCTTCACTGTTTGCAATTACAACCGGTTCGTTGCCTTCGAGTACGGCAACACAAGAATTGGTTGTTCCTAAGTCGATACCGATAATTTTTCCCATAATTTTCTACTATTTTAATTGTTATTATTTTCCTGTATTTGCTTTTCTCTTTCGAGTTGCATTAACTATTCTACAAATCGTATGCCAAAGTAACAAGGATCGGTTTGGAAAAGTTCAGGTGGCAGGAAGTGTGACAATACGTCAGTCTTCACATCCGCCGTTATGCGGAAGAGATGACTGTTTATATAATGTATAAAATGCTATCGACCATTTATCCTTCTATAGTTCTTGGGGAACTGTGGTCAGATAAATCTTTTTTTTGTTCAAATAAAAATCTATAATTTGCAATTATTAGAAAAAGTGCGTATGTTTGCGGCCACAAAAACAAAAAAATAGAGTGAGTGTTAATTTTTTTATCTAACAAATACCACAGTTCCCCAAGGACTACGGTATGAATTAAATGTAATATCATGATGTCTTTGTTTTTATTCTCGAAAATTTCAGTTTGGTTTCCTTTTGGCATTTAATGCCTTGATGATCATGTTTTGTTGTGATTTTTTATGTCTAATATATTACCTAAATCAAAATGCAAAAGTGTAAATTGAATTTTTTGCTACGATTCGGTTTGATCTCAATTCTGTTAGGGCTGTTTGTTACCCAGTCTTTTGCTCAGAATGTGATAATCACCGGTGTCGTAAAAGACCAGTCGGGTGAACCTCTGATTGGTGTGAATGTGATGGAAAAGGGGACGACCAATGGTTCCATCACGGATGTGGATGGGAAATACAGTGTTTCTGTAAAAGGAGGCAAGACCATCCTTGTGTTCTCTTATATCGGTTATATCTCCCAGGAGATTCCGGTCGGAAATCAGAAAACGCTCAACGTGACGATGAAAGAAGACACGGAAGAGCTGGAAGAAGTGGTTGTGATCGGTTACGGCACGGCCAAGAAGAAAGACTTGACGGGGGCGATCTCGACTGTAAAAGCGGAGAATTTAGAAAAGGAAACCCCTCGTTCCGTCCAGGACTTGCTTCGTGCGAATGCTCCTGGCGTTTCGATCGGTGCATCTGCAAACGCCGACGGTTCGACTACTGTTCAGATTCGTGGTAAAAACACGTTAAGTGCAGGATCTTCACCTTTGTATGTGTTGGATGGTGTGATCTTTAACGGTGACTTGTCGGATATCAATCCTATGGATGTCCAATCCATCGATGTTTTGAAGGATGCCAGTTCCGTGGCCGTATATGGTGCGAAAGCTGCCAACGGTGTGATTGCCATCACTACTAAGAAAGGAAAGTCCGGTAAGCCTGTTGTCAATTTCAATGCCAATATGGGATGGGTGCAAGCCAATTCGGTACCGAAGGTTGTAGACGGGGCTGGTTTTGTCAAGTTCCGTCAGGAATATTCCGAAGGTTTGCTGACAAAAGATGAATTGGTTGCTAAAAAAGGCATGTACAACGATCCTCGTACGTTGGGTAACTTAGGAGTCGACCCGTTGACTTGGTTCAATTACGACCAGGCAACTCCCGCTACGGCTTTGCCGTCGGAAGAGCAGATGTTGACAACCTGGCTGGGGCGTCTGAACTTTAAAAACATTGAAATTCAAAACTATTTGAACGGGATTGAGACGGACTGGACCGATCTTGTCTTCCAGACCGGTTTCCAACAAGATTACACGGCCAGCATCTCCAACCGTACGGACAACCTGTCTTATTTCTGGTCTATGGGGTATGCCGACCGCGAAGGTGTCAAAACGGGTGATCGTTTCAAAACATTCCGTACACGGTTGAATTTGGAATCTAAAGTAACTGATTTCCTGACTATTGGTTTGAATTCTTCTTTCGGAACGAAAGACAGGGGGGCCATGTCTGCCGATGTCGGACAGCGTATGAATAATTCTCCTTACACGACGAATGATATCGATGATCTGGATAGTCCGTACAGAATGTATCCTTCTGGAGACAATAATACGAAAAACCCGTTTTTCGATAATCTGTATCGGGATCGCAAAGATATGGAACATAAATTGAATGCCAATATTTATGCCATTGTCAAACTTCCGTTCGGATTTGAATATCAGATGAATTTCAACCCCTATTACAAGTGGTACGAATACTATAACCACGAATCTTCTCAGCATCCGGAATGGGCCGGCGAAGGTGGTAAGTCCGAACGACGTACGGAAAAAACATTCAATTGGCTGATTGATAATATCGTCCGTTGGAAAAAAGAATTCGGAGATGGCCATCGCTTCGAAGCAACTTTCTTGCAGAATGCGGAAAAGGGACAGTATTGGAAGACCGTAGCCAAGTCGTCTCAATTTACTCCGAGCGATGTTTTAGGCTTTCATAATATCGCGGCAGGAACCGTGCCCGTTGTCTCCAGCGATGACACCTATAAGACGGGAGATGCCCTGATGGGACGTTTGTTCTATTCATACAAAGACAAATATATGTTGACGGCATCCGTACGCCGTGACGGTTATTCCGCTTTCGGACAGATGAACCCGCGTGCGACTTTCCCCGCTGTCGCTTTAGGATGGGTCTTTACCTCCGAGAAATTCATGGAGCCGGCCGGCTCTTGGTTGAACTACGGTAAACTGCGTCTCTCTTGGGGACAGAACGGTAACCGCGACATCGGCCAATATGATGCTTTGGCCAGCTTGAACTCCAGTCTGCATCCTTATATCGGACAGAACGGGAACATTTATTTGACTTCCCAGATTTACGTGAACCGCATGGCCAACACGAATTTGAAATGGGAGCGTACCGGTTCTTATAACATCGGTCTGGACTTTTCTTTGTTTAACGACCGTCTGAGGGGAACTATGGAAACCTACCTGACCGAGACGACCGATTTGTTGGTAAACCGTGCCTTGCCTTCCATCTTGGGCTTTTCGGACGTAAAGGCCAATTTGGGTAAATTGGCTAACAAGGGATTCGAGTTGTCGTTGAATGGCGATATCATCCGTACGAACGACTTCACATGGACCTCTTCCGCAAGTTTCTCTTTCAACCGCCGAAAACTGAAAAGCCTGTATGGAGACATGGAGGACATCCTGGACGAAAACGGCAATGTGATCGGCCAGAAAGAAAAAGACGATCCTAAAAACAAGTGGTTCATCGGCCATGACCCCGACCAGATCTGGGATTATGAATTCGGAGGCGTATGGCAACTGGGACAAGAGGAAGAAGCAGCCAAGTATGGTTGCAAGCCTGGTGACTTCCGTTTCATAGACCAGGATGGCAATGGTGTGCTGGATGATGATGACCGGACGTTCCAGGGATATATGACTCCCCGTTTCTTCTGGTCTTGGAGAAATGAGTTTATTTACAAGGATTTCAGTTTGTCTTTCATGATGTATTCCGATGTCGGCCATTATGATTATTACAATCTTGCATCCAATAGCGGAGGGATGTTCGATCGTTTCACCACTTATGACCAACCTCGCTGGACTCCTGAAAATCCGTTGAATGACTACGGACGTATCGGTTCTTACCGTTTTGCCGACTATTATAAGAAAAAAACGTTTATCCGTATGGACAACATCACGTTGTCTTATGGAGTGCCCAAGGATTTCCTGAAGAAATTCAAAGTGGAGAATATGCGTGTTTCACTCTCTGCACGCAATCCGTTCACGATAACGGGTTGGGACTACTTTGATGTCGAAGCTACGAAAAAGAATCGTGACGACGGCGCTTATGGCATGAGATCCTATAACATCAGTGTTAATTTCACCCTTTAATAAGACGAAAGAAATATGAATAACAAACAAAAATATATCATAGGGGCGTTGGCTTTGCTTCCATTGTTGACGACCGGTTGCAGCGAAAGTTGGCTGGAACCGAAACCCCTTTCTTTTTATACACCTGAAAATACATACGTGGATGCCGAAGGTATGTATTCTGCCATCGTGGCATGTGAGCGTAACATGCGCCATGAGTTTTTTAATGACCAGGCGCCTATTATGACCGAGTATTTCACTTCGGATGTGGCCGTGAACGGAAAGACCGACGAAAGTGGCGCTTTGGTCGATTTTGACAACTATATGCTTCCGACCCAAGTAAGAAACGATGCCAAGAACAAAATGGGATGGTATTGGGACGAAGGTTTCAAGGGAATCAAGTATGCCAATGTCGTCCTTTCCCGTATCGACGCCGGTACGTATAAGGATGAAGCGGAACGCAATGCCGTTTTGGGTACGGCCTATTTCCAGAGAGCCTATCGTTATTACAAGCTGACCCATCAGTTCGGGAATGTGCCGTTTCTGGACAGGGAATATACGGGGCCGAAACTGGACTTCTATTCGTATGACCGCTGGAGTATTCTGGAACAACTGAAAAAAGACCTGGAATTCGCTTATCAATGGGTTCCCGAAAAAGTAGACCGCGGAAGAACATCCAAAGCCGCTTGCGGTGTCTTGCTGATGAAAGTCTCTATGTGCTTGGGCGAATTTGACCGGGCTATCGAAGTCGGCAAGGAGATCGTGGCAAACCATCCGTTGATGACCGCTCGCTTCACGACTAACCAGACGAAGCCGAACACGAATTTGATGCACGATTTGCACAGTGTGGAGGCCAAGATGGACATGTCGAACACCGAAGGACTGATGTATGTCGTTTCCTATCCGGACGTGGAAGGCCGCGACAGGATACAAACCATGCGTAATGCTACTCCTTACTGGGCGAAAGGCGCGGCGATCGTCACTCCCGACGGGAAGACCGGTACGGCCATTTCACCTGCGGCGGCCGACAAGGGGACGGAGATCGACAATGACTTCAATGTCGGTCGTGGTATCGGTTCCTGCCGTGCCAACAATTTCCTGCAATTCGACATTTGGGGCGAAAAGGAGAAGAATGACCTCCGAAGCCCGAACGCGCCGGGGAGCTGGCGTCGCATGACGGATTTGTACTATAACGATCCGGGGCTGAAAGGCAAATCCGAATGGTATGGCAAGCACTTGGTCCGTCCGGTCAATATGAGTGTATCCGACTCCGTACGTTGCTGGTTCTCATGGCCTCATTACAAATTGTTCGTTCCCGATCCTTCGAAACAGACGGACCGTAGCGGAGGTGAAACTCCGTGGTATATCTATCGCTCGGCGGAAGTTTACTTGTTGATGGGCGAATGCTACTATTGGAAAGGTCAGGCGCAGGAAGCTGCCGACATGTTGAACGTGGTCCGCAAACGTGCCGGTGCCGAACCGTTGACGGCTTCGGAAATCAATATCGGTGCGGTATTGGCTGAACGTGCCCGCGAATTGTACTACGAAGAGAACCGCCATGTTGAGTTGGTCCGTATCGCCTATACGTATGCTAAGACAGGTAAACCTTGTGAGGTGTTCGGCGGTTGTGTCTACAAGCTGGATAACTTCTCCGGTCCTGGTGGAACAGGTGCAAACGTGAAAGCGACCGGTTATAATTTCTGGTACGACTGGCTGATGAAGGTCAACAACTTCTTCCGTGATGGGACCGAGGTCGCAAACGGAAAGTACCGTATCAGCGTCCATCACGTGTTATGGCCTGTACCGTATAATGCGATCACGACTAACACCGGTGGCGTTATCAACCAGAACATCGGCTATCCGGGTGCCGAGAACAACATCACCCCGTTGAAAGTCGGTGAAGAAGTTCCGGCCGGAAAATGACGTGAGAAAACGCGCATAACAACAATAACAGCGTAAACGAGACGCACTCCCGCGGAGGCTTCAGGGCCTCCCACGGGGTGCGTCTTTTTTGTATTCCTTCGCCGCGTCGAATGAAGGGCAGGCCTTTTGAGGGTTCAGATCGCGGTGTCCCACGGTGAGGGCTGCCGGGAATTGCTGTCTCAAACCTTGCAACAGCTCTGCCAAGGAAGCCTTTTGGGCCGGTGTGCGGGTGTCTGCCGGGCGCCCGTCGCCGTCCAGTCCCCCTTCGTAGCAGATGCCGATGCTGTGGCGGTTGTGGCCGAAGCAATGCGCCCCTTCCAGGGAGAGCGGCCGGCCGGGATGAACCCGGCCGTCGCGTGTGATGTAGTAGTGGTAGCCGATGTCGCGGAAATGCCGGCCATTGATATGGTCCCGGCGGCAATCCTCGAACGAGTAGGGCTGCCCGCAGCGCGTGGCGCTGCAATGGATGATGAATAGCGTGATGCGTCTCATGTGCGGCTCTCCCTGTCCCTATATGCAAGCCGTGACGCCAAAGGCGCTACCGATGGCCGTAGCCACGACGATGATCACTTTGAGGATGACTCCCCAGACAGACTTTTTTTCGTTCTTTTCTTCCATAACAATTTACAATCTTTAATTTTTTAATTTTTAATTATTAATTTTTAATTCCCTACAGTTCCCCCGGCCGTTCCTCCTCGCCGCCACCGCCGGTATTTTCACCCTCGACGTCGTAGGGCGAAAGCTCCTTTAGCTGCGCTTCGAGTTTCAGCTGGTTGATGGCGAGTGTCCCCGTGGCGCGGCATTTGAGGCGCAGCCCGACCACGTGGGTCGTGACCGACCAGTCTTTCGACGTTTCGGCAGGTTTCCCGCGGATCCCCACGCCGAAGATGGCCAGGTCGTCCAGCTTCACGTTCTTGCCGTCGAGCAGCAACTCCTTGATGCAGGAGGTCATGTCCTTGAGGACCCCGTGGATCGCGCCTTGCGAATACGGCGTGTTGTGCTTGGCCATGTGTTCGGCCAAGGCACGCGTGTCGAGCGTCTCGTCCGCCACCGCCCTTGCCAGCCACTTGCCGCTGAGCGGGGTGGACTTGGTCTGGTTCTGATACTTCTTGTAACGAATCATGTTTGTTTGATTTTAAAGTGGATAATAAAGAAACCGATTACCGTTCCGGGAAGCTGCCCTGCCTTTCTTCCCTTTCCGGTACAACAAAGATAGCACCCCCGGCAGGCGCCTTTGCGCGTAAAGGGGAGTTACGGGGAGTTCTGTCGGAAAGGTGCGCATTATAGGGCAAAAACGGGGTGCGAAAGGTGCGTGTTATATTTTTTATCACCTGAAACAGCTTGTAATTCATTGTTTTTTCGTATATTCGTAGGAATAAATCAAACAAGGAAGACATGGAAAAACAGACTGATTTCCGCATCCGCAGTTACGGCCGTACGGAGCTGGCGCAACTTTACAACCCCTGCCTGACCCCCAAGGCCGCCTACCGGAAGCTGGTGGGGTGGATCGACCATTACCCCGGCCTCGCCGCCCGCCTTGCCGAGCTTGGCAAGCTGCCCGGCTCGCGTTCCTACACCCCTGCCCAGGTACGGGAGATCGTCGGGGCGCTCGGCGAACCGTAACCCATTGCTTTAGGGTGGCTAAGGCTATGGGTTAGGGAGTCCGAAGCATAGCTTTCCTGGCGGTGTGTCAAAACTCCTTTATCACGATCTTTAAGGCACGGATTACGCGGATTACA
>NZ_CABUOD010000027.1 GCF_902493135.1 uncultured Parabacteroides sp. | reverse complement strand
GATAAAATAAGCCTTATTTTCAATATTCGTCTATTTTTTAAATGAAAGAGCCGTGATAGAAAAAGAAAAATCTTTGAAGAAAGAATTGCAGTTTTAAAAAGTATGCGTATTTTTGTAGCTGAAAAATGACTAAAAAAAACGTACGTTTTCATTAGTCATTTTAAACCCACCTCATATCTTTTTAAAAATCAACATTTTACATTCGATTTTGCGCTTAATTTACCCCCTAAAAAAGCCCCTTTACGCGTACATTATAGAAAATGATATATCACTATTAATCAACCTATTACGAAAACCTTAAAAGTGCCAAAAAACGCCTTTTTGCAAATAAACGCCGAAAACAGCCCTTTTTACCCCCTTTTCGAGGCGGATATTTATCCAAAAACACAGGCCGTCATTGTTTAAGACTTCGACACTTTAGTCTCAACAGCCGAAACTAAAGTTTCGTCCGGGGAAACTTTTGTTTCTTCGGCATGAAACTAAAGTTTCAAAGGAAGAAACTACATGAAACTAAAGTTTCAAACTTGGATTATGTTTGAAACATGAAACGGAGGTATGCAAAACAAGATCCGGCTAACTAACAGATATAATTTAGGCACGGATTTCCGTGCCTAAAAGATCGTGATAAAGGTGCTTGGATACACCTCTGTCTCCCTTTATATAAATAGGTAAGATACGAATCAGATTCTCGCAAGCGTCGTCACAATAAAATCCCACGTACGGGCAACAGACGGGATGCTTACTCGCTCGTCAGGAGAATGCGGATGCTCCAAGTCGGGGCCGATAGAGATCATGTCCATATCGGGATAGGATTCCTGGATGATACCGCATTCCAAGCCGGCATGCATAACCATTGCTTCCGGCTTCTTCCCGTACAGATCCAAATAAGCCTGCTGCATGATCTTCAGGATCGGCGAATCGATATTCGGCTGCCATCCGCCGTAACCATCCGAATATTCCACTTTTGCCCCAGCCAGAGAGAAAATACTTTCCAAGCTCGAACAAACCGCTTCCTTACGGCTCTCGGACGAACTGCGAACCAAAATCTGAATCTCGATCATTTCGTCCGATGACCTGACGATTGCCAGGTTGGTAGACGACTCGACCGTGCCCGGAAAATCCATCAGCATACTGATCACACCGTTCTGACAGCCCTCTATCGCATTGATCAGATCATCCTGGATCTCTTCCGGGATGAGAGTTGCCGGCATACCGGTCATTTCGGCCGTTAAATTAATATTGTGTTCAATGCCTTTATATTCGGAACGGTACATTTCCTGATAATCGGAAACAAGTTCCCAGAGAGCTTCCACATTGTCGCCCGGAATCGTCAGGACGGCAAAAGCCTCGCGCGGGATCGCGTTGCGCAACGAACCGCCGTCGACAGACGACAGGCGAGCCCCGTAATCGCGTACGGCTTCTTTCAAGAAACGGAACATCAGCTTATTCGCATTCGCACGTCCCAGATGGATATCCACACCGGAATGACCGCCTTTCAAGCCGGTCAGGCTGATCTTCACGGCAACATCGCCCTCCGGGATATAAGTATCTTCCTTAAATTGCATGGAGACATTCAGGTCAGCGCCGCCGGCACAACCGACAAACAGCTTGCCTTCTTCCTCCGAATCACAGTTCAACAGGATTTCCCCTTTCAGGAAACCCGGCTTCAAACCGACTGCCCCATCCATGCCCACTTCTTCGTTGATGGTGAAAAGAGCTTCCAGCGGACCATGCTTCAACGTCTTGTCCGCCAGGACAGCCATTGCAAAAGCGGCCCCCATGCCGTTATCGGCGCCCAATGTCGTTTCGCGGGCCTTCACCCAATCTCCCTCTATGTAAGCATCGATCGGATCGGTTAGGAAATCATGTTTTACCGAAGAGTTCTTCTGCGGAACCATATCGAGGTGGGACTGCATGGTCACGGTTTTGTGTCCTTCCATTCCCGGAGAAGCCGGTTTACGAATCAAAACGTTTCCCACTTCGTCCTGTAAGGTTTCCAATCCCAATCCTTTACCAAAAGCTACCATAAAACGGGTTACAGCCTCCATGTGTCCGGTCGGACGAGGGATTTGCGTAAGGTCATAGAAATAACCCCAGACTGGCTGCGGAGAAAGATTCTTGATTTCTGCTGACATAAATAAAACTGCGTTTTAATTGTCAATTGACAACCGGCAACTGACAATCAGGTTGATAATTAATGTTATATATCGAATGGGCAACCGGACATTCAATTGTCCATCGTCAATTGTCCATTGTCAATTCCTTTGTTTACAAAGGGCAGCGCCACCACACCGAACAATCCCGTAAGTCCGAGCCAGGCGGTTTGCACCGTATGCACCACCAGGGCGAAAGCCGCTGCATCGTTTTCCCTTACCCCGAAACACATCAAGGTGGCGATCACCATAAAATGCCACGGGCCGATACCGCCCTGAACGGGTACCGCCACGGCGATACTGCTCATCGTAAAGGCGATCAGACCGACCGTCACGCCCAGGTCACGGGTAAAGTCGAAAGCATAGAATGTGATGTAGAAATACAGGAAATATCCTGTCCAGATCAACAGTGTTTCAATCACGAAAAGACCTTTACGCTTCATCAGCCAGATGCTCTTCATTCCGTCCCAGACGTTCTGCAACATCGACTTTGCTTTCTTGACCAGCGTAAAGTTACTCATATATGTGAATATAAACCAAATTCCGGCAATAAAAATTACGCCTGCCACGTAAATCCATATCGAGTTGAACATAGACTGGAAACCCTCCAGCAACGCCGGGTTTTTCGCAAAGAAGCTGTGGAAGAAACCAAAATTGAAGATAATGATGGACATTGTGATCAGCCCGACCATGATGGTATCGCTCACACGGTCGACCAGCAGCGTTCCCAGCAGGCGGGTAAACGGGATCTTGTCATATTTGGTTATCATCCCGCAACGCCAGACCTCACCGACACGCGGCAGCACAAGGTTCACGGCGTAATTCCCCAGCACGGCATAAATCACATTGCTCGTCTTCACCTTATCACCCAGCGAACGGATCAGCAATCCCCAACGCAATCCCCGGATAATATTGGCTCCCAGGCCGAACAAAAGCGAAAAAAGAATAATCTCGTAGCGGACGCCTTTGCGAATGACATTCCAGATCTCGCCGATATCCATCTTACTGTACAGATACCAGAGAAGCAAACAACCGAAAGCAAGCGGGAGAATTATCTTGAGAAACGTGCGTAGAATTGCTTTAAAATCCATTATGCGTAGATGACTTTAAATTATTTGTTGTATTTTTGTACGCCTGCAAAGATAAGCATTATATTTAAATACGAACACATTACAGCAAAGAAGTGGATGAGATTAGTTAAGCCAAAGAAAGCGTTAGGACAACATTTCCTGAAAGATCTGCAAATAGCGGAACGCATTGCAGATACACTGTCCGATTACAAGCAGTTGCCTGTACTGGAAATTGGCCCTGGTATGGGCGTCCTCACCCAATTCTTACTGGAAAAAGGACACGATCTGACAGTAGTGGAGCTGGATATGGAATCGGTCGATTACCTGGAGCAGAACTTTCCCGCCTTGGAAGGCAAGATTCTGGCGGAAGACTTCCTGCGCCTGGATCTCGGCAAGCTGTTCCCGGACCGGTTTTGCGTGATCGGCAATTATCCTTATAATATATCCAGCCAGATATTTTTCAAAGTGCTCGATTACAAGGAGCATATTCCCTGCTGTTCGGGCATGATACAGAAAGAGGTGGCCGAACGCCTTGCCGCCGGTCCGGGCAGCAAGACATACGGCATCCTGAGCGTCCTGCTGCAAGCCTGGTACGAAGTGGAATACCTGTTTACGGTCAGCGAGAAAGTATTCGATCCGCCTCCAAAGGTCAAAAGCGCGGTGATACGGATGGTGCGGAATGACCGGAAATCGTTGGGATGCGACGAGAAGCTGTTCAAGACGGTCGTCAAAACCTCGTTCAACCAACGCCGCAAGACATTGCGCAACTCCATGAAACCCCTGTTAGGCAAGGATTGTCCCGACTATTTGCTTCCGATCTTCGACAAGCGGCCGGAACAGCTATCCGTAGAGCAGTTCGTGGAACTGACGCTGATAACGGAACGGAATTTAAAAGATTTATGATTTCAGATTTATGATTTATGACTTATGGAGCTTGTATTGTTTCATAAATCATAAATCATAAATCATAAATTCTCCAAAGCATGATTGAACTGACGAAAGAATATATAGACCATCTAAAAGACATCATCACGGAGAAGGATGATGCCAAGATCAAGGAGATACTGAACGAACTCTATCCGGCGGACATAGCCGAACTGTATCAGGAACTTAACCTGCAAGAGGCGATCTACCTCTATCTGCTGATGGATGGCGAAAAGGCTGCGGATGTCTTGATGGAACTGGACGAAGAAGACCGTCACAAGTTACTGAAGGAACTCCCGAACGAACTGATTGCCAAACGCTTCGTGGACAATATGGAGACCGACGACGCCGTAGACCTGATGCGTGAGTTGGACGAAGATACCCAGGAAGAGATTCTTTCGCACATCGAAGACGTAGAGCAGGCAGGCGATATCGTCGACCTGTTGAAATACGACGAAGACACCGCCGGTGGTTTGATGGGTACCGAAATGATCGTGGTGAACGAGAATTGGAGTATGCCCAAATGTATCGACGAGATGCGCAAGCAAGCCGAAGACATGGATGAAATCTATTACGTCTATGTAGTCGACGACGATGAACGCCTGCGCGGCGTCCTCCCTCTACAGAAGCTGATCACCAATCCTTCCGTCTCGAAGATCAAGCACGTGATGAAGAAAGACCCGATCTCCGTCCGCGACAGCGACAGTATCGAAGAGGTGACCGAGACGATCGAGAAGTATGACCTGGTCGCCCTGCCCGTTATCGACAGCATCGGGCGCCTCGTCGGACGTATCACCATCGACGACGTCATGGATGAAGTCCGCGAACAGCACGAACGTGACTACCAGTTGGCATCCGGTATCTCGCAGGATGTGGAAACTTCGGATAACGTCTTCACCCAAACGGCCGCCCGCCTTCCCTGGCTCCTGATCGGCATGATAGGCGGAATCGGCAACTCCCTGATCTTAGGAAATTTCGAAGGGAATTTTGCCGTCAACCCCAAGATGGCGCTGTTTATCCCGCTGATCGGCGGGACAGGCGGAAATGTCGGTATCCAGTCTTCCGCCATCGTGGTGCAAGGTCTGGCCAACAACAGTCTGAAAGAGGGGAACATTCTGCCCCAGATATTGAAGGAGTCTGTCGTTTCGCTGATTAACGCCAGCATCATCAGCCTGGTCGTGTTCATCTATAATTTCTTTATGTTAGGCGACAGAGGCATCACCGCTTCGGTTTCCTTAAGCCTGTTTGCGGTCGTGATGTTCGCCAGTATCTTCGGGACACTGGTCCCCATGACGCTCGATAAACTGAAGATCGATCCCGCTTTGGCCACCGGGCCGTTTATCACGATTACAAACGACATCATCGGCATGATGATCTACATGTTCATTGCTTCGGCGCTGGCGGGATAGTTAAATCTTATATGTTGTAGAACATATCTCTTGCAAAGGTGTTATCTTTGCAGCGGTTATCTAAAAGACAGTAAGAACATGCTAATAGAAGCATTTTACATCCTCTTCTTCTATTTCACAGGAGAGTTTATCAGTTATTTTATCGACGGATTTATCCCGGGCAGCGTGATTGGGATGGTGTTGTTATTCCTGGCGTTAGTATTCAAGGCCGTCAAGCCGGACAAAGTGAAGAAGCTCTCCACGCTTCTGACCGAAAACATGGGGTTGTTTTTCCTGCCGGCAGGTGTGGGACTGATGGATTCGCTCGGCATCATCTCCCGGCATTGGGTGGTGATCGTAACAGCCTCAGTTGTCAGCACCCTGCTCGTAATTGCCAGCGTGGCGCTCATCCAGCAAAAGTTAGGAAAGGAGACGGACGGGAATGAATGACTTAGTACAATCGGAAGTCTTTTCGCTGACTTTGGTGATCGGTACTTATCTGGCTGCTCTGGCTTTGTATGCGAAGACGCGTATCAGCCTGTTGCACCCGCTTATCACCTCCATATTTGTCATTATCGTTGTCCTGAAAGCGATGGATATCGAATACGAATCGTTTCAGAAAGGCAGCCACCTGATCCATTTCCTGTTGGGGCCGTCGGTCGTGGCATTGGGATATGTACTGTATGAGCAGATCCAATACCTGAAAGGGAATGTGATTTCGATCCTGACGTCCGTCTTTGTCGGAGCGATTGTCGGGATTGTCAGCGTTATAGCGATCGGCAAACTGATGGGAGCAGATGCCGCGTTGGTCGCCACGCTCGAACCGAAGTCAGTCACGACACCGATAGCGATAGGCATTGCCGAGAAGTCCGGCGGCATTCCTTCCCTGACAGCCGTCATCGTAGTGGCGGTCGGAATATTCGGCAGCATCGCCGGACCGTTCGTGATGAAAGTGTTGGGCATTGAAAGCCGCATAGCCAAAGGGTTGGCATTGGGCGCCTCTTCGCACGGGGTAGGCACTTCCGTCGCGATCCGGATCGGCGCGGTGGAAGGGGCTTTGAGCGGACTCGCCATCGGCCTGATGGGGATCATGACGGCTATCCTCGTCCCGGCTATCAGCTTTGTTATCTCGCTTTTTTAGCCGGCCTGCCATCACGGACTTGACCGGGGAACGCATTCCGCCTTTGCGCACCCTCATCATATCAAACTGATTTGCAATCTATTTCCAAATAAAAATACAGAAGTTTATTGTTACTTTAAGAGGAAAACACTACTTTTGCACCCGAAATCCATCACGAAATAAATTAACAATATAATATAAAGCACATTAGTATGATTAATTCACAGGACATCAAGAAAGGAACATGTATCCGTCTGGACGGTAAACTCTATTTCTGCGTCGATTTTCTTCACGTAAAACCGGGAAAAGGTAACACGATTATGCGTACAACCCTGAAAGACGTTGTAAAAGGCG
Organism: uncultured Parabacteroides sp.; assembly: GCF_902493135.1. Taxonomy (GTDB): domain Bacteria; phylum Bacteroidota; class Bacteroidia; order Bacteroidales; family Tannerellaceae; genus Parabacteroides. The sequence continues at coordinate 59,187 of NZ_CABUOD010000027.1, read as the reverse complement.
GTCAGATCGAACGTCGTTTCAACATCGGTGAAAAGTTGGAAGATGTACGCGTAGAACGTCGCCCGTACCAGTACACATATCAGGAAGGCGAACACTATCACTTCATGAACCAGGAAACTTTCGACGATATCATCATCGACAAAGACCTGATCAATGGTGTGGACTTCATGATCGAAGGCCAGATCGTAGACGTTGTCTCAGACGCTTCGACAGAAACGGTCCTGTTCGCAGACATGCCTGTAAAAGTACAGTTGAAAGTAACTTACACGGAGCCGGGTATCAAAGGCGATACGGCAACCAACACATTGAAACCTGCAACAGTAGAATCAGGCGCCGAAGTACGCGTTCCGTTGTTCATTGAAGAAGGTGAAATCATCGAAATCAATACACAGGACGGTTCTTATGTAGGACGTATCCGGTAAAATTCATGATTTATGATTTATGATTTATGTTGTCAACGTATAAATCATAAATCATAAATCTAAAATCCCCCAAAACTCTCTTGCTATGAAAATAAAAGAATGGGCAGAAGAAGACCGCCCACGCGAAAAAATGTTATTGAAAGGTATTGCTTCCCTTAGCGATGCCGAATTACTTGCCATCCTGATCGGCTCCGGCAACAGCCGGGAAACCGCAGTCCAACTGTCACAACGTATTCTGTATTCCGTCAATAACAATCTGAATGCCTTAGGCAAATTGTCCGTCAAAGAGCTGATGTCAAAGTTCAAAGGCATCGGTCAAGTCAAAGCGATCATCATCAATGCCGCCCTCGAACTTGGGAAACGGCGCGGCGACAGCGATCCGGTCCAACGTCCGGCCATCCGGTCCAGCCAAGACGCTTACCGGCTTTTCCATCCTTTGCTCTGCGACCTCCCCCACGAAGAATTATGGATCGCACTGACGAACCGTTCTTCCCTGGTAATCGAAAAGGTCAAGATCAGCCAGGGCGGGACAAGCGAGACATCCGCCGACCTCCGCATCATCCTGAAAGCGGCGATCAACGCCCTTGCGGCAGGCATCATCGTCTGCCATAACCATCCTTCGGGCAACACCCGTCCCAGCCGGCAGGACGACCAACTGACGCAACGCCTCCGGGACGCCGCCCGCTTGGTTGAAATACAATTGTTGGACCATATTGTCCTGGCCGATGGCGACTATTTCAGCTATTCGGATGAAGGAAGGCTTTGAGGAACTGAAGGCGAGCCGCATATTCCCGTGGAGAACCTAATCCAAAGAGGCGAGCCGTTGAAGACAAGCGGCTTCGCCTTCGTTGACAGAAAGAATAAGCCGGGCACTTCCGATCCGCCTATTCCGGAGGGGATTGGTCCAACACCCCCATGTAGCCGCCTCCAACACCCGGGTCTATGGAGCGTAAGATCCGGGTGTTGGAAGTAGCGACATGGGGGTGTTGACAAATTCTCTCCGGCTTCGGTCTTAGATAGAGTGAAGAGGATTTGGAAAAAACATAATAATAAGTAGCCCCACCCCATCTACTGAATTTTGGTGTGATTGCCCAGACAAGAATATACGACTACCGGGAATTGAAAATTATTTAGTATGTTTGCATTCAAATTAAAGAAAGATGAACAACGAATTCCTCCAAACAGAAGAAGCGATTGTCGCCATGCTTAAAACCGTGTACGACCCGGAAATCCCGGTTAACGTCTACGATCTTGGCCTGATCTACAATATAGAGGTGGACGATGAGAAGAACGTCCGCATCGATATGACCCTCACCGCCCCCAACTGCCCTGCTGCCGATTTCATACTGGAAGATGTCCGGATGAAGATCGAATCTGTCGACGGTGTGAACAACGTGGAAGTAAACCTTGTTTTCGAACCGGAATGGGACAAGGACATGATGTCCGAAGAAGCCAAACTGGAATTAGGTTTTTTATAGAAACATGGATTCCCTTCGAAAGAAAATATATTTTGCGTCGGACGCCCACCTGGGGGCCCGTTTCCATAAAGATCCCCTTGCCGTCGAGAAGAGACTGGTACGCTGGCTGGACAGCATCAAGGACGAGGCAATGGCGATCTATTTCCTGGGGGATATGTTCGACTATTGGTATGAGTATAAATATGTCGTACCGAAAGGTTTCGTCCGTTTCCTCGGTAAACTGGCGGAACTATCCGACAACGGGGTGGAGATCCATATCTTCATCGGCAATCACGACATCTGGATGTTCGACTATCTTCCGAAGGAGATCGGTGCGGTCATCCACCGGGATGTGCTCACCGTAGACCTTTTAGGCAAACGGTTCTTCCTCGGACATGGCGACGAGGTGGACTATCGAAGCAAGGCGTTCCGCTTCCTCCGCGCCCTCTTCCGCAATAAATTCTGCCAATGGCTGTATGCGGGCATCCATCCCCGCTGGACGTTCGGCTTCGCCCTCGGCTGGTCGCTCAGCAGCCGCAAAAGCGGACTGAAAAAACATAAGACAAGCGAGGCTGCCGAATACCTGGGCGAAGACCACGAATATATGGTCCTCTTTGCAAAAGAATACCTCAAAACGCACCCGGACATCCACTTCTTCATCTTCGGACACCGCCATATCATGCTCGACCTGATGCTCTCACGGACCGCACGGCTCCTGATTGCAGGCGACTGGATGCGACACTTCTCCTATATCGTCTGGGACGGGGAGACACTGTATATGGAGCAGTTCGAAACAGAGTAAAAAAGACTGCCCCAACCGATGTCGGGGCAGTCTAAACACTAATCCTAATGTTTTGTAAGCTGTGAGGATTAGAATAATTATTATTTACCTAATATATCCATCGTATCGGCAGCGATCATGTATTCTTCGTCTGTCGGAACCACGATGATCGTGACCTTGCTGTCCGGTGTGCTGATGACCATTTCTTCACCCCGCATACCCTCGTTCTTTTCTACGTCGATCTTCATGCCCATGTATTCCATGTTTTCACAAACGACACGGCGTGTCGCCCACTGGTTTTCCCCGACACCACCGGTCCATACCAGGATATCGCAACCGCCCATGGCAGCAGCATAGGCACCGATATATTTCTTGATACGGTAGTTATAAACGTCCAATGTCATAATAGCCCGTTCGTCTCCCGCAGCTACCGCATTTTCCAGATCACGCATGTCGGAAGAACCGCCTACCAAACCGGCAACACCGCTCTTCTTGTTGATCAAATCCGACAAGCCGTGGCCGTCCAAGCCTTCCTTATCCATAATGAAAGACAGAGCACCGGCGTCTACGTCACCGCAACGGGTACCCATCAGCAGACCTTCAACCGGGGTCAGCCCCATAGAAGTATCCACGCATTTGCCGTGGTCTACGGCAGCGATGGAACCACCGTTGCCTACATGGGCCGTAATGATCTTCTGTTCTTCATAAGGGACACCCAGGATTTCGCAAGCGCGACGGGAAACATAGCGGTGGCTTGTTCCGTGGAAACCGTAGCGGCGCACACCGTATTTCGTGTACATTTCATACGGCAAACCGTACATATAAGCCTTGGCCGGCATTGTCTGGTGGAAAGCCGTGTCGAACACAGCCACCTGGGGAATACCCGGAATCAACGCTTCCATAGCATCGATACCCTTCAGGTTAGCCGGGTTATGCAGCGGAGCCAGATCGGAACATTCGATTACCTTGTTGATCACATCCTGGTCGATCTTCACGCTGGAAGCGAACTTTTCACCACCATGTACCACGCGGTGGCCGACAGCGTCGATTTCGTTATAATCCTTGATGCAACCGTATGTCTTGTCGGTCAGGATGCTCAGGATAAATTCAATCCCTTCCTTGTGGCCGGGAATCTCTTTTTCCAAAACGACTTTCTTACCGTCTTTGTCGGTCAGTTTCAGGAATGCACCCGGCAGACCGATCTTTTCGATACCTCCCTGTGCCATTACTTCACCGGACGTCATATCGAACAATTTATATTTAATCGAACTGCTACCGCAGTTTAATACTAATACTTTCATGTTTGTAGTGTATGTTATTCGTTATTATTTCTTTGCAGCTTTCAGACCGATCGACTGGTTACAGGCAATCGCTACCATCTTATAGACATCGTCAACGGAACAACCGCGTGACAGGTCGTTAACCGGAGCAGCCATCCCCTGCAGGATAGGGCCTACAGCTTCTGCACCACCTAAACGCTGCACCAGCTTATAAGCGATATTACCTACTTCCAGAGTCGGGAATACCAAAACGTTAGCCTGTCCGGCCACATCGCTGCCCGGAGCTTTCAATGAAGCGACTTTTTCAACCAAAGCGGCATCGGCCTGCAATTCTCCGTCGACCTTCAGGTCCGGAGCCATTTCTTTTGCCAGACGGGTAGCTTCGACAACCTTGTCGACCATCTCGTGAGAGGCACTGCCTTTGGTGGAGAAACTCAACATGGCGACACGCGGTTCCATACCTACGATATCGCGAGCCGTAGCAGCCGTGGCGATCGCGATACTTGCCAGTTCGGGTGCTGTCGGATTCGGCATTACGGCGCAGTCGGCAAATACCAGGATACCTTCTTTACCATACTGCGGAGTCTTTGTAAACATCAGGAACGCACCTGAAACGCAGCTCATGCTCGGAGCCGTCTTGATAATCTGTAAAGCGGGACGCAACACGTTACCGGTCGTGTTCTGTGCACCTGCGATTTCACCGTCGGCATCGCCGGATTTGATCATCAGGCAAGCAAGAAACAAAGGATCTTCTACTAAAACGGCAGCCTTTTCGGGAGTCATACCCTTTTTCTGGCGCAACTGGAAAAGCAGGTCTGCGTAAGCGGCTTTCTTTTCGTGATTCTTCGGATCGATAATAGTAGCTTGTCCAATGTGGTTCAACCCGTACTGGGCAGCCAGGCTGTTGATTTCAGCGGGGTCGCCGATCAGGATAATGTCTGCAACTTCGTCGGCCACTAAACGGTCGGCAGCTTTCAATGTTCTTTCTTCTGTTCCTTCAGGAAGAACGATACGCTGTTTGTTTGCTTTAGCGCGTGCAATAATCTCTTGCATTAAGTCCATAGCGGAAGATCTGTTTTTATTATATTGTTAGTTAGATATCACGATAATCGGGTACAAAAGTAGGCAAAATGCAATATAGAGTTTGCAAAATCAGTAAAAGATTTACAAGCGGGTCTATCAGTTTCAGAACATTTAACAATAATTTGTTACTTCCTTCTCCCCTGACAGGATTTGTTGCAATTCTTCTGCCGTAACATTCACTTCGATTTTACCGTTATGGGCGACCGATATCTTCCCGCGTTCTTCCGAAACGATGATTACCAGAGCATCCGTTTCGAGCGACATACCTAAGCCGGAACGATGGCGCAGCCCCATATCTTTCGGCAGATTGGCGTTCTGGGCAACCGGAAGGATGCAGCCGGCAGCCTTGATACGGTTGTCGGCGATAATCATGGCGCCGTCATGCAAAGGGCTGTTCTTGAAGAAGATATTCTCGATCAGGCGGGCATTGACATCAGCGTTGAACATTTCACCGGTATGCTCATAAACGGTCAGATCGACATCCTGCTGGATGCAGATCAGCGCCCCCGTCTTTTTCTTCGCCATATTCATGCAAGCCAGGACAACCGGAGCAATGAACTTCCCTTCGTTCTCCTTGTCGTGGTTCTTTTTCGAAAATATTTTCCCCAGGAACTTCCATCCCCTGTGCGAACCGAGCGCCACCAGGAAACGGCGTATCTCATCCTGGAACAAAATCACCAGCACGAGAAAGCCGACACTGATAAACTTGTCGAGTATCGCTCCCATCAGGCGCATCTCCAATACCTGGGAAACCAGAATCCAGACAATGATAAACGAGACAACCCCACTGAAGATGGCCAGCGTACCGGAATTCTTCATCAGCTTATATGTCTGGTACAGGAAGAAAGCTACCAGTAAGACATCGATCAGGTCTTTTATTCCGAAATTCATCCACATAATATTAACAGTTGAAAGTTGAAAGTTGAAAGTTGAAAGTTTTTGAGACGAGTTTGACTGCTTCTACTGCGGCTTTTACGTCATGGACACGAAGGATATCCGCCCCATTCAACAAAGCGATCGTGTTCAGGACGGTCGTCCCGTTCAAGCTGTCGGCAGGTGTTCCGCCCAGATATTTATAGATCATGCTCTTGCGGGAAACACCGACAAGCAAAGGCAAACCGAATTCTTTAAACTCGCACAGATGGCCCATTAACGTATAATTCTGGTCCACCGTCTTGCTGAAACCGAAACCGGGGTCCAGTATAATATCGTTCACTCCCAATAGACGAAGCTGGCGGACTTTTCTGGCAAAGTAGAGCATAATCTCCTCCATCAGATCCGCATAACCGGTATGTTGCTGCATCGTCTGGGGAGTTCCGCGCATATGCATCATTATATAAGGTACATGCAAACGGGCAACCGTCCCGAACATCTCAGCATCCAACTCGCCCCCCGAAATATCATTGATTATCGCCACACCGTATTCTTCGACGCAACGACGGGCCACATCCGCCCGGAAAGTATCGACAGACAGGACCGCATCCGGATAGTGCGTATTCAGTATCTTCAAGGCAAAAGCCAGACGTCTCATCTCCTCTTCCGGCGAGACCTCTGCGGCATCGGGACGGGAAGAATAGCCTCCGAGGTCGATGATCTGCCCTCCCTCGGACAAAATCGCCTGTATGCGCTCTTCAATGGCAGCTTCCGTCTGTTTCCGGCTGTCGGCATAAAAAGAGTCGGGAGTGACATTCAGAATCCCCATCACCAGCGGAGTATCGAGCGAGGTAAGCGTTCCTCTAATATTGAGCGTTTTATGTAACATTCTTATTTTTTCTTTCCGACAAAGATAAAGGTAAATACATTAAATCACTACATTTGCGCGAAATAACTCTCATAGAAATTATAAAGGAGAAAAGACGATGACTATTCCTGAGCTATATGAATTGTTCATACACAATCCGAAAGTGACAACCGACAGCCGTAACTGTCCTCGCGGTTCGATTTTCTTTGCCTTGAAAGGGGATAAATTCGACGGAAACCAATATGCGGAAAAGGCGCTGGCTTCCGGTTGCGTATATGCCGTAATCGACAATCCGGATTATTTTACCGGAGATCGTACGATCCTTGTGGACAACGTACTGACGACCTTGCAGCAATTGGCACACCGCCACCGTAAAGTGATCGGCTGCCCGATTATCGGTATCACCGGGACAAACGGAAAGACAACGACCAAAGAGCTGTTGGCTGCCGTCCTGTCTACCAAATACAACCTTCTTTACACCGAAGGCAACCTGAACAACCATATCGGGGTGCCTCTCACCTTGCTCCGCCTGACGCACGACCACGAAATGGCCGTGATCGAAATGGGAGCCAGCCATCCGGGGGATATCAAAGAGCTGGTCGACATCGCACAGCCGAACTACGGGATTATCACCAATGTCGGACGTGCCCATCTGGAAGGTTTCGGTTCTTTCGAGGGCGTGATCAAAACAAAAGGTGAATTATACGACTATTTGCGCCGTACGAAAGGCAAGATATTCATCAACCAGGACAATAAATATCTGACAGATATCGCCAAAGGGATCGAGCCGGTCACATACGGTTCCGATGAGACGGCTTTTGCCTGGGGATGCGTGGTCAGCAGCAATCCTTACCTGACTTTCGAATGGAAACAGCAGGGTAAAATCCACACGGTGGAAACCCGTCTGATCGGCAGTTACAATCTGGACAATGCGTTGGCTGCCGTTGCCGTAGGCCGTTTCTTTAAGATTCCGGCCGAACGCATCAGCCGTGCCATTGCCGCTTACGAACCGACCAACAACCGTTCACAACTGAAAAAGACTGAAAACAACGAACTGATCATCGACGCCTACAACGCAAATCCGAGCAGCATGAAAGTCGCCTTAGACAATTTCGCCACAATGCCTGTCTCGCCCAAAGCCCTCATCTTAGGCGATATGCGCGAATTAGGCCCTGCAAGCGACGAACTCCATGCCGAAGTCATAGCCCGGATCAAGGAAGGCAACTACGACAAAGTATTCCTGTGTGGCGAACATTTCCAAAAAGCCGCCGGAAAAAACTTCACCACGTATGCCACAACAGAAGAACTGATCGAAGCCTTGCGCAAAAAACCTCTGAAAGGGTATCATGTGCTGATAAAGGGATCGCATGGGATGGCGCTGGAGAAAACGATAGAAGTGTTATGACAGCAGGATTTTCATCCTACTGTCATAACTAACACACAAAAGAAGCAGACATTCAGTACAGTTACCCGATTTTTTCAAATAATAATCGAACCTCCTTCTTGGAGCACATCCCGAACATTTACGGCTGAAACATCTTTGATCTTTTTACCCTGTTTCCACGCCAAATATGAAGCGACTCCTGCCGCTTCTCCTACCTGATTCATATTAACCATCACTCTGATGCCCGAATAAGCCACAATAGAAGCATCTATCATTCTACCGGCAAGCATCACATTATCATATTTCTTAGGTATTAAAGAACGAAGAGGAACTTGATAGAAGGTAGGATTCACTTCTGTTTTTTCCCTCCACCTTCCTACTTGATCCGGGAAACCCGGCCTGCTATAAATCTCCGTGCCATCCAAATGTCTGAAGGTCAACCCCGGCTTATCTTGATGATGGAGATCAAAGACATAACTGCCATTGGCTATGGCATCTTCAAAACGACGCCCATACAAAGCATCTTCATCACTTGTTTGATAAAGACATTCGACATGCCTCGTTTCCCGTATGCCGATGTAAGAGGGCAAAGTCACCAAACGAGGGATATTCCCGCCCTTTCCATATTTCCTCATCATATCCATAATAGCACGGATTTGCCGCCGGCCTTCCATTTCCGCCTTTGTCAAATTTCCGGCCGCCGAACAGTCCGCTCCATATACCCGTGTTCCGGCAAACATGAAAACATGAGTGTTCGGCAGATATACTCCCCAAGCCGTTCCGGAAGGTATATTGAATTCAGCACCATGTTCCTTCAACACACTTTCATATAGCCCAAGATCCAATCCTTCCAAATGTGCACAAACCGTCGGAGGCTGTAGCAATTCGAATGTATAGGTTTTCAACCCCAAACGATAGCACAAATCTCCATCACCGGTCGCATCTATAAAATATTCCGCCTTTATTATCCCTCTTCCCGATTTTCCATCGACTATCACACCCGTCAGATTTCCATCGTCGTTCAAACACGGTTCGGAAAACAATGTATGAAGATGAGGATGAATACCCGATTCCAGCACTAATTCATCCAATTCTATTTTGAGTTCCTGCGAATTGAGTCTATATGCCGAACTCGGATTCGGATTCCGCTCCACCGCATCGCGTTCGCTCAAACGATCGATAACCTCCTGAGTCAAGCCGGCAATGATCCGCTGTGTCTTTCCGACATCATACAACGAATGCCAAACATTCACCAACGAATTAGTCGCCACCCCTCCAAAGGCATTTTGCTTTTCAACAACAGCAACCGTTGCCCCTAAACGTGCCGCCCTCACAGCTGCAAATACACCAGTACAACTGCCTCCGAGCACACATATGTCCACGTCATCGAATACCGGTAAATCGACCTTTGCTTCACCTTCCGCACAAGAAGGCAAAACGCCGGTCATGCCCATTCCTATACAACCTTTCCATATATTATCCAGAAACTTTCTCCTCGAATGCGAACTCATTTCTATATCTTATTTTGAATTAAAAACTTACAACTACTTTTCCAACAAGAGGATCAAACCTCCCCGCCCCATAATCTCGCAAGGTTTCTGAAAAGACAAACTACCTTTCCATTGTACCTCCCGGATCTCCGGCAGCAGACAAGAAGAAGGTTTGAATCCAAGCAACTCCTCATCAAACGAAAGATGGGCTGTTTGAGGCAAATCCGTCCAATTCGCCAATACGACCAATGCCCTGTCATCTTTCACATAGGCTGTGGCAATTATACTTTCATTTCCTGTTTTTACCGGACATCGTTCATCCCAATATCCTCTCAAACGAGCATCCTTCATTCCGAATTCATCCCAAAGTTTCCATAAAGGAACCGGATTCCCGCTCCACGGCAAACGAGGGAGCATCCCATACACCATCCCACGAAACACATTACGGGCATCCAATGTCTCACTCATCAATCCGAAAGGAATACCGGACATCTCCACCAACCAGAAATCGGGAGTATTATAGAATCCGAATCCTTCGCCTATCCAAGTACGATCCACATAAGGCAACAACTCCAGATAAAGATGCAAAGAATTGGCATAACCGGCCCACTGGTTCATGTGGTTCCACGAATGCATGTCGATCAATCGACGTTTTCCATCCGCATCCATGACACGACGTGCACGCTGCATCGTCTGATGGTCCAACGCACTATCATCTATGTAAATGCCATCCAATCCCAAATTCTTGATCATCCAGTCCAATCCCTCCAGATAATAATTATTCCATCGGGAATCCGGAGTCGTTATAACCGAAATATCCATATCGCCTGCATATTTGCCTTCCTTAAATGCATTATACCAAGCCGGAATAAAATGAGTTTTAAGATTCTTGTTCAGCCATTCATGCGGGCCGTTTCGATGAATCAAAGTCCGGGTTTCCGGTCCCGGACCGTCATGAATCACCTCCGTGCCCAAGCTACGCAATGCCCACAATTCAGGAATCTTCACCGTCAGTTCACGAGTGGTATAATACAGCCGGACATCCAGTTCTTTCTGGTGAGCTTTCGCAATAAACTGTTTCAAATCAGGTATGGCATCGTCATAATAAGGATAATTGATAAACGGATATATATCTTTTTTATGATGGACATTTACCATATCGGCTCCAGCCTGCAAAGCTGCCGGAATATATCCGGCACTGACATCGCTATTGGAATGATAAAAATGTTTTTCTGCCAGTTCTTTCAAATTAAGCGGTTTAACAGGAGTCACCAACATATTGAAATTATAATGCAAAGTTTCCCCCTTCCGCATCAGGCGTTCGCCACTGTACGCATTCAACAAGACACATCCGTTTTCTTCCGGAATAATATCAATACCACCTTTATTTGAATTCCCCCACGACTCCGGCAAATTCAATTTGCCTAAAGCATAATAAATATTGACCAACGGCCGGACATAATTTTCGTCCTTAAAGCAAAAGTTCAAACCGGCATTCACATTTCCCATCCATATCTTATCCTGATGATTATCCGTATTCCATTGCCAACGAATCAAAGAATCCGGTCTAAAACCACCTTTATGGCCCAATCCCATCATATACTTGGCGGCATAAGACGTATAAGGCACTTCCAAACGCATGTCTTTTACCTTCACATCATTCAACGCCTTTACTTCTATCTTATAATTCGCCAAACCGTCAAAACCGAAATTACCAGTACAAATCAGTTGAAAATTACGGCTTCTGCTGTTGACCGTCCAACTGGCGGAAGCCCGGTTCCGTTCCGTAATCCGTATCGATCCGGTTTTCCAATTTTCTTTACCTTGCTGCGTTTCTATGACAAATGTCATTTCCTCAGCCAACAAGGCATTATTAATGGAAGCAGATAACTGATTATCGGAATCATAATGCGTAGAAATAGATCGGGGCAACCCGGCATCCGACAAAGCCATTGTCCCTCCCAACCAGGAAATGGTATGCTTTTCCATTTTAACCGGAATATAGGGAGAAGTAGGTTCGGGCAAATTTCCGATGGAGGAATCCAACCAACGCAAACGCGACTTTCTCCAACCCTGGGCATCACCTTTGTCGTCTATCGTCCGGCCTTTCACTTGCAATTCACAAGCGATCTTGACAGGCTGGGCATGAGCAGGCTGTATAAGCACAAACCCTTTATACACGCCTGACGCATCTGTCGGGATATCACCTCCCATCCATAATGCTTGTACATCCCCTTTATTTACATTTACTTGCTTTTTAAACGATTTCCCATACGTGTCCGTCCCTCCCGAATTAAAACAACGGAATGCCGAAGCGGGAATCTTGTCCCCCCTTTCATTTTTCCAGTCGGAAAAAGAGACCGAAACATCAGAGAGCGTTTTATAAGGAGCAAATATCCCGACCTGCCAAGTATAGAACTCACCGGGACGACAATCTCCGCTCAATTTTGTCCGCAAGACAGCCGGACGATCCATCCAACGTTGAGGAATAGCATCCGTCATGCGAATGTCATGCATTCGGTCTTCCGTAAAACAGAAATAACCGGAAACCGGATTCTCCCGCATCAATGCTTCCACCGCCTCAGAAGATGCCTTCTGACGCATCTCGCTATTTTCCTCCTCTACCACCGCGCCTTGTCTTTTCAAGTCGTCAAAAGCATTCGTCACCTCCTCCTGGGCCTGCACCAGACAAGAAAGAGACAAAAACACCCCAATAAACAGATTCCATTTGAAATGCATCCACATAATCAAAACAGTTCTTATACTTTCAAAAATATTTTATGCTTATAAAGCAACCACAATATCCCATAAATGACCAGAACCGTCGACAACTTGATCAAACAAGCATATCCATCTCCCATATATTGTTCCAAACCACGGAAAAGAGAACGACCGATACAACTGAAATCAACCACGTTGGCCAACATATAAGCCACAATCGAGTTCATGCCGTACACCTTCAGCCATGATAAATATTTCTTATGTCCTTTATAGTCGATCCAATAATAGAACAATCCCATCAAAAGGAAGCAATAACCGCTACTGACCAAAACCATCGAACTCGTCCATATCTTTTTGATAACCGGCAATTGCAATCCCCATAGCCAACCCGAAGCTACCATAGCTGCACCGATTCCCAGCAGCCACTGCCATTTACGCTTTTGGTCCATCTTGCTCTTCAATATTTGTCCGGCAAACACTCCTGTCAATACCGTCACGACAAAATTAAGGCTACTCCATATCCAGGTGTACCGGTAAACGTCAGAAAACACGACTTGCCCGTTATCCACGACAGCTCCGTCACGGAAACGTCCCAAAACCATCCGGTCTATCCATTCCGCCAAGTTTGCCTCTTTGGTATAATCACCACCTCCATACCCGTCAACGGATACGAACTGCATCCCCAACCAATAAGCGATCAACAGGGCAAACGCCGTCATAACCTGCACGGACGGCCGTACATGGAGAAACAACAAAGCAGAAATCAAATAGCCTGTTGCTATCGACTGCAACGTGTTCGAATACAGATAAATCCTATTCGGATCCAATCCTAACAGATTTCCCTGGCACATCATCCCGAAAATCCAAAGCAAAAGTACACGCTTGAGTATACGTCGATAAACCGCCCACTTATCCGGAACATCTTTATAACGCGACAACGAAAACGGCATCGAAACACCTGCCATGAACATGAATAGCGGCATGACCAAATCCCAAGGAGAAAAACCTTCCCACGCCACATGCGAAAAATTCCACAAGAAAGAATCATACCATGAAGTTGCAATAACCGGTCTCAACGAATGCAAAATTCCGCACAAGCCCACAAGGCAAAACAAGTCGAAACCGCGTAAAACATCAAGAGATTCCAAACGTTTATAATTCGTATCCATAAATTTATATATCAATAAATTGATTGTCATTGGGCGGCAATGAAGAAATCGCCGCCCAAAAGATCATATAACCACAACAGTATTACATATAGTCCGGATCCTGCAACAAGACACCTTGCTGAATATCAATCTGTGTCTGTGGCAACGGCCAATACCTTCTATTTATCGAATAGGACACTCCCTGCATGAAATCGCGGAATTTCGAATCACGTGCAATAAAGTCATTCAATACTTCATTATCAATATTCCAACGTCTCAAATCAAAGAACCGATGTCCTTCCGTGGCAAATTCCAGCTGGATCTCAGTTCTGACCGCTTTCCAAGCCTGTTCCTGAGAAGAAAAAGCGACATGGCCCGCCGGATAGGGTTCCGTCTTATAATTAGCCGCAGGCTGTTCCCAGTCCACTACCAACTCGGTATCTTCCGCAAAATTAGTAGACAGGCAACGTCCCATTACCGGCGTACTCGTCTTTACACGATTGCGTATCATATTCACTAACTCGCGAGCCTTTTCCAAATCTCCGTCGACCACAGCACACTCAGCTCTCCACAAAATCACATGAGAATAACGATATATTCTGTAATTTCGGTTATTATTAAAACCATTCCATAATTGTTGATCCTTTGTCGCTTCGAAATGCATATACTTTTTTGTCATATAAGGACCTGCAAACGTTTGGGAGCGGATCCAATCCGCTCCCGGATGGATACCCCATCCGAGAAAATCAACGCCCCGACGAGAAACCGTCCAATCCAAACGCAAATCGACTGCTTGGTCACTCGGTGTATAATCCTCCGCACTGGATATCCCCATATCGCTTTTCAAAGTCGGTCTATTCACTACATCCAAATAAGGTAAGCCTTCGGATGTAACCTGAAAAGCATCCACCAACGACTGTGAAGGTTGGAAAAATCCCCATCCTCCGGAAGCCGGACCTTTTTGATGCATACATGGTCCCTGCATCCCCAGCGTAATGGCACTCGAACCACTTGAAGAAGCCTGGAACTCAAAGATAGATTCTTCATTATTTTCGGTCCGTTCATCAAAGTTATCGAAGAAATTATCAACCAATCTAAATCGGCCACTGTTGATAATCTGATCCAGCAAAGCTTTCGCCTCCGCATACTCGCCTTGGAACAAATGGGCATGCGCCTTGGTCGCCATCGCAGCATATCTGGTCGCACGACCCGGTTCATTCGGAAACGATTCCGGCAGGTTATCGATAGCAAACTGCAAGTCCGTTTCGATCTCATCCCAGCCAGCATCTTTGTTCGGCGTATTTACCGGATCAAAATCGACTTCATACTGCGCTTTAATATATGGAATGTTCTTGAATACTTTATTTGCCTGGAAATGATACCACGCTCTCAAGAATTTCGCTTCACCTTCCACTTGTCTGGCACGCTCCTGCTTCAACGGATAACTGCCACTTTGCGCACCATGCAGAAACTGCAATACCTGATTGGCACGAGAAACTCCATCATAGCAAGAACGCCATCTTTCCGTCACACATTCGTTATCCGGCATCGTTGAGTATTGTTCAACTGCATTCATCGCCATATTGTCGCCCGGTTCGGAACCTTTATAGGCCTCGTCCGAAGCACAACTACCAAAAACCCAGTCTGCACCTAACGCGCCTCCAAAACGATCGATCCCGTCCAAGTCCGCATAAGCGCCGACCAATATAGCCTCAACTCCCTGTTCGCTTTCCAAAGCAACCCCGGCAGTTGAAGCCGGAGGTTGTTTATCCAAAAAATCACTGCAGGAAGATGACAAAGCCATGCATCCCGTTAACAACGCTATTTTTATTGATGCAACTATATTTTTCATAATTTATATCCAATTCTTTTAACAAGTTAATCGACTAAAAACCTAAACTTACACCGAACAGCACCTGTCTCGGAGTCGGCCATGAACCGGAATCGATACCTAAATTCTTCGCAGCATCTATTCCAGTACCCTTCATATTGATTTCCGGATCCAATCCAGAATACTTCGTCAACGTAAATACGTTAGAAACTTGAGCAAACACGCGTAAATTAGTAATTCCAGGCTGTTTCAACAAACGAGCGAAATCATATCCCAACATCAAATTACGCAAGCGTAAAAAAGAAGCGTCTTCGATAAACGCAGTAGAGGGAACCTGGCTCTCCGTATCATTCGACTCTGCTATCGGAAGTTTTGCCTTCGAGTTATCCGACAGATAAGGACTGCCCCATGAATTATACAGACGATCATAACCGCGTCCGCCGCTGAACAAAGAATAGTCCGTAAAGCGTTTCAGGAAATTCACAGCCTTGTTTCCATAGCTTCCATAGAACTGCCCGCTCAAATCAAATCCCTTATACTCGATCGTGAAGTTCAAACCACCGACAAATTTAGGATGAGGAGAACCGATATAGGTTCTGTCATATTCATTGATCACCCCGTCAGGAGTTCCGTCCGGTCCACTGATATCCCGATATTTGTAATGTCCGGGCTTATTATAAGAGCCGTTGCTACCGAAAGCCGTAGGCCAAGCAGCCGCCTCTTCCGCCGTCTGGAAAATACCATCTACAACATAACCGTAGAATTCCGGAAACGAAGTGCCTTTTTCAGCACGTGTATAAAATTGGTTTTCAAAACTGCCTCCGTTCAATGTTTCATCTTCTTCTCCCGACAGATCCACAATCTCGTTTTTATAATGAGAAATGCTGGCATTCAGACTATACCGCAATTCATTACCTAAAGCCGTTCCGTTGTAACCGATTTCAAAGTCGATACCTTTATTCTTCATTTTTCCTACATTCACATAAGGAGCCGAAATATCACCCATTACCATCGGTATCGCTTTCGGGAAAAGCATATCTTTCGTGTTACGTTTCCAGATATCCAACCCGACAGACAGATGATCGAACAAAGTCGCGTCAAAACCGAAGTTGGACGTATGCGTCGTTTCCCATTTCACATTCATATTTCCAAATGTGGACTGATAGAAACCAAACTGTCCTTCCGTATTATTGGCTCCGGCTATATCATAATAAGAACCCCAGTTATTCATACCGAACTGAGAGAAACTATTATAGTTACCGATCCGGTCATTACCCGTCACGCCATAGCCGCCACGGAGTTTCAAGGAGGTCAGCCAGTAGCGTGTCGGCTTCATGAACTCTTCATTCGAAACGCGCCAACCCAAAGAAAATGCCGGGAATGTACCATATTTGTTGTTTCCACCAAAACGGGAAGAGCCGTCACGCCTGATCACACCTTCGAAAAGATATTTGTCATCATACGAATAATTCACCCGGCCGAATACAGAGAACAAACTCCATTCGGAAATATTACCATAGTTCGTTCTACCGGAAGACCCCGTGTTCAGTTCGATATAGAGCGGATCCTTGAACATATAGTCGGAACGACCGGCAGTCACGAATGTATAAATGTTGGCAATCGCTTCCGTTCCGACCAGAACCGTGAAATCATGAGCACCGATCTGCTTCGAATAATCTGCCGTATTCGTCCAGTTCCACTGTTTCGTATAAGATTCTTCACGAGTCAGTTGGTCTACAGAAGTTCTTTCCGCCCATCCTAAATCTACATAATCAATATTCTTATAATCTGTAAATGAATAAACAAAACCGAAAAGAGATTTGAGATTCAATCCTGAAATCGGAGAAATCTTGACAAACGCGTTTCCATTGGCAGCCATTGTCTTCCGCCTGTCATAACGATCATTATACAACAATCCTACCGGGTTCCTCGCATTGCCGGTATCACCGCCGACTCTTGTTCCTGCAAAATTACCTCCGATGTCATATACCGGAATAATCGGCTGCATACGATATGCCTGAGAAACAACGGAACTCTGTGAATTATTAGCCATATTGCCATAGGTTTCCGAATAAGTCACACCCAGATTTTCACCGATCTGCAACCACTTCGTCACGTCCGAAACGATATTGGACTGCAAATTATAGCGGTCCATTCCAGTCCATTTCAAGACACCTTCCTGTTTCAAATAACCGGACTGAAAAGCATACATCGTGTTTTCACTACCTCCGCTTATATCGACCGACACGTCATGATACTGTGCCGTACGTTCGATTTCCTTCGCCCAATTCGTCCCTTGTTTGTTCGCTTTCGTGATCAAATAAGTGTCTGTTCCATCCTGGTTGATCATCTTGTCGTCATACAGGCTTTCATCCACATTCACCCCTCTGTTCGGGAAAATATAGTCAGGAATGTCCGGAGTCGCTCCCGAACCGTACAGAGGATGAGAATAATTGGCAATACCTTCATTCTTGGCCTGTAGCCAAAGCATTTCACCATATTCTTGAGTGTTCAACATTTTATAATGACTGGTACTCTGCACAAAACCGGAACGCAAATTGACAGAAATATGTGCCTTCTGGTTTTTCTTACCGCTTTTTGTCGTAACAAGGATGACGCCATTAGCCGCCCTTGTTCCATAAATAGCCTGTGAAGCAGCATCTTTCAATATTGTGATTGTTTCGATATTATTCGGATTGACCTTTCCGTCAGGCACGCCATCGACAATCCAAAGAGGACGGCTGTCATTGATCGTACCGATACCACGGATCAGGATGGTCGGTTCCGCACCCGGCGTATTCGACTGTAATGTGGTCACACCGGCTACATTCTTAAGAGCATCACCGGCATTCGTGATCGCCAGTTTCTGGATTTCATCCGCCTTCACTGTAGAAACGGCCCCCGTTATCTCACCGGCCTTACGAGTGCCATAACCGACAACCACCACTTCGTTCAGCGCCTGACTGTCTTCCGACATTACAATGTTCAGTACATTACCTGTCACGACATGCGTCTGTGGTTCAAATCCAATATAAGAAATGACAACAGAAGCATTAGGCTGGACTTCCAAAGAGAAACGTCCTTCTTGATCCGTTATCGTTCCGTTTGTCGTACCTTTCTCCACAACATTCGCTCCGATGATCGGTTCACCATTTTCATCACACACTTTTCCTTTCAGCAACTTGCGTGCCTGTTGTTTTTCGGATATTTTATGGACCAACGTTATATAATTATTCTCAAACCGCCAGCCCACATTCGTATCTCCAAACACATTATCCAAACAATCGGCGACTTTCAGCGATCCCTTCTTCAGTGAAACTATCTTATCTATATCAATATCCTGATTACGAAACACGACCAAATAATCGGTCTGCGCTTCGATCTCGCTTATCAATTGACGAATAGTCATACTGCTTTCCGTTATTTTAACTTTTGCATCTTGCGCTCCTGCACCGACTGCCATCAGTTGGAAAACACATACAAACAAAAGGAAAAATGATATTTTCATAATCCTAAAAAAATATTTAATGCTAATATTATGTGTAATAAAAGGCCACAACAAAGTTTTTCTTTTCATATCTTTGTTCCATTATTTTAAAGTGAATACTAAAATTTACGACTTGTGTTTGCTTTAACTCCGGCGGCAGTTGTTGGTAGCTTCTGCCGCTTTTGTTTTCTTTTTTTACTGTTCCATCCCCATAGGCTTATCCGTTTTTATGTTTAAAATGATATTATTTCAAGGTCACTATATTTCGCTTGGTATCTTTCTCCACTTTGAATTTCCTGATTTGCCGCAATATGCGGAATATATCGTCCAAACTGTCCCGCTGCCGGAACTTTCCTGTATACGTACCTTTGAACAAAGACGTATCTTCCACCACTATTTTTACATCATAATAAAGTTCCAGCTTTTTCAAGATATCAACCAGAGGCTCATTCTCAAAAGCATAAATGCCATCCCTCCATAAGAAATGGTCTTTCAAACGGATGGGTTCAACTTTCATTTCTCCATTCGAAACCGTCACTTGCTGGTCGGGAAGCAAAACGATTCCTTCATTCTCCTTATCCCGGAAAAAAACGCGGACGGAACCTTCCAGCAAGCTGGTTTGCACATAGCCGGTCGCCGGGTAATTGCAGACATTAAACTGCGTGCCCAGCACTCTCATATCGACATCATGCGTGGAAACGATAAAGGGGTGGGCAGGATCTTTCGCCACCTTGAAGAAAGCCTCTCCTTCTATTGAGACTTTCCTGATGTCACCGGTAAAACGGGCCGGATAGATCAACTTCGACTTCGCGTTCAACCAGACTTCCGTTCCGTCCTGCAAAACCAGTTGTGCCCGCTGTCCGGCAGGAGTGTACAAAGTGTTCATCACATTCTCCGATAAAAACTCCGTTTGTTCAGGTTGTGCGTACCAATATGTCAATACACTTGTTGAAACGACTAATGCCAGAATAGCAGCGGCATACCCGATCCGGCGTGTCCAACGCCTCCACATCACAGTGTGTTGCTTCTGCAAAATAAAGCGGTCGTATTTTTGTTTGCCGATAGCTTTATCCTGTACCTGATGTCCTAAGTTCAACAAGGCATATAGATTTTGATATTCTGCAAATTCTTTTTTGAGTTCTTCGCTCGCCTCGACATCGCGCAAGAAGGATAGGCGCTCTTCCGTAGGAAGTTCCTCATAAAAGTATTTATGTATCTGTTCGTTCATATTTTCCGCTTTTGTTCTTAATAAACGGATCAGGAAACCAAAACCCCCAAAAGGATAAACGGATTTTTTTAATTCACGAGTAAAAACAGTAATAAAGGAAGATAGTCTTTCAGTTCGCTTTTAATTTTCTTATAGGCGATAGCCATTTGATTTTCAACGGTTTTAAGTGAGATATTCAGTTCGGCTGCTATGTCTTTCTGCTTTTTACCTTCTATTTTACTTTTTATAAAAATTTCCCGACATTTTTCAGGCAGAGAGTCGATCACTTCGGTAATGATCCGTTCGATATCCTGCGCAGAGAGCAGGGACTGATCGAATAATTCCAGAGAGGCAAGTTTCATCCGCAAAGTAACCTGATACTCTTCCTGTATCAGGTTGACAGCTTCCTTCACAACAATACGGTGGCGCAACAGGTCGATACAACGGTTCTTGATCGAGGTAAAAAGCAGGGCGACCAGATTCACATCATAAGCCAAGATCTCTTTCTTTTCCCACAGTTCGGTAAATACGTCCTGGACGATATTTTCTGCGTCTTCTTCTGACACGACATATTCCAGCGCGAAATATTTCATCCGGGAAAACCAAGAGACATATATTTCTTCAAAATGGTCGGATAATATTTTCCTTTCAACCTGCATCTTTCTTCTGTGTGAATTAAATCACGGCGTTCTCGATCTCCAAACCCTTATCTTTGAATTATGAATCAGTTAAGCAACGCAATTGTGCTATTTGCACAATGCAAATATAATATAAATTATTGGTTAAACAAGAAATTTAAATTTCAAGAAAATCCTCTAATGTATAAGACAGGAACAGTATGGATTTCATAAAGACAGAGGGCTTATTGTAAAATACCGGTTCCTTGACAACAATATACAATCTTTAATAATAGGGCTGAAATCCGGCTTGTTTGCGGGTAAAAAGGGTTTTGTCGGCTAAGGTGCGCAGTTTTTTACCACGAAGACGGTCATAATTGCTCCGAGATGCGCGGTGTATATAACATGACGACCGTCTTGATGGCGACGAAGACGGTCGTAAAGAGAACGAAGACGGTCGTCGTGGCGGAAAATCCCCGGAATCGGTTTGAGATATACGGGGAATATCCCGACTTTTTTACTACAGGCGATTCTCCGGGAGTTCAGGTTTTCCACAATATCCGGTCTTTCTCCTATCTGATTACAAAGAGACATCGTTTTTTCATTTTCTGCCTACGACGTTTTTTCAATCGTTACCAATTCCGGTAAAAAGCCGGCAAAAAGTCAAATCAAAACGATCCGGAATTTTACCCGAAATAGAATCTGAACCCATCCGGGGTTATTGTATTAATTATTTGCCAACTCTTCCCGGTCTTCTTCAAACAAAACCTTTTTCAGCTTCTGGTAAAGAAATGAAAGAACAAGTAGGATAACACCCAGAATGATAAAGATAATAATCTTTCCGAGGGTCGGCAGCAACCACAAATCGATCACGACCAACTTTAGCAAGACAATGCCGAAAGTCGTCAGGCTGATCATACGCAAAGACTTCAGGTGCAACCGCATGCCAATCGCCATTTCGACAAACCCCGCAATCGCCAAGGAAATGGAGAAGCCGGCATTCGTCTCATCGGAAAGCGAAAGCTGGCAAAGCAGGCTTCGCACGGCAAGGACCAACAGGACGGTGGAAAGAATGCTGACATAGACCGTCATCCTGTTCGCCGACTTGCTACGGAAATTGAACACGGCATAATATTCTTTTGCCAGCCAATAAATATGCGCCGCAATAATAGCCACCGTCAGCCATCCGAGTGCCTGCAAAGCCGTCCACTGAAAATAGCGGCCGGACAGGAAAACGCACATATACCAGCAAACCGGGATCAACAAGGAAAACGCATACCACCGGAAATAACGTTCCATCGGAAAACGTCTCCGCATAACGAGAAGCAATAGAAACAAAGTAACCGCCGTAAACGCCATCATTAGACCTTGCGACAGATACCAGTCGTCGACATTCCGCGCGAACTCGATCATAAAGGCCGTATAAAGGACAGCACTTCCGTCTAAAAGAGTTATCGCATTGCAGGGCGAATATTTCCATACGGAAGTAGTCGCAAACAGATCTTTATTCCGGAACAGGAACCAAGCAACCAGCAAAAAAGCTATGCCGACAGATATTCCGGTAGCGAATGTGCCGTTGACGAACAAAGCCTGCCTTACGCCTGAGCCCAACAAGGCTTCGATATCCATCCAATAGGAAACATTCGTCAGGAGAAACAGGATTGCCACAAAGTATTCATATATTCGGATTCTCCATTTGATGAAGAGCCACAGGACGACCACCATCTCACACGCCCAAAGCAGGGTGATAAAGGTCCCGTCCAACTGGATCGGTATGGTGATGGAAACAAAGGTGAGCGCCAGTCCGGTCAATGCCGGGCAGAGCAAGCTGCTTTCCACTTTCCTCCGGTTTACAACAAAGGCCACCGCCGCATTTATCAGAGCGATAAACAAGGTGAACGCCCCATTTATATTCTGTTCAAGCTGCATCTCACGCAGGAACCACAAACAGAAAAAGAGGTAAAGGAAGTTATTCAGTACCACGACTGCCATCAGCAATTGGTTGATTTTACGGCTGTCGGAACGTATCACCGTCACGACGGGCAGAAGAAAGATAAGGAAGAACAGGGTCGCGAAAAGCAACAGGTGCACCAATTGCGTAAACCCCGCCACGTCCAGATCTCCCGCGCTCGAATAACCAAACAGGATCAGATAGCTCGCCACGAAACTGACGATCGGCAGCTCTCCCCATTTCTTATAAAGGGAAAGGACGAACATCCCAAGATTCAGGATCGTCACATAAACGAACAGCACCAGGTAACTCCCCATGCCGTTGCTGACAAGGAAAGGTGATATAAAACCGCCGACCAACGCAATAATGGCCAATTCGCGCCGGTTGTAAAAGACGGAAAGGACGGACATCAGGATCGTAAGCACCACTAAAATGACAAAGGCAGTCGCCTGGCTGAACAGCCCGTAGTAATGATAGGCCATCGCCACCGTGACATAGAAGATAGCAAAAGCGCCGCCTGCCAACAAGGAACTGAACGCGCGGTAGGTTTTCTTCAACTTCTGCGAGATCAGCAGCAGACCGCCACCGACCACAAAGCCCAGCACGGTCCGCAAAACTTCGTTGATCCAATTCTTATCGATCGCATACTTCACAAACAACCCCATGCCGATCACCAATATCAGGATACCGATCTTGCCGAACAGGTTCTCTCCGATAAACTTTTCGTAATTAACCGGTTTACGTTTCTTTTTGGGAGGCGCCGGCTTAGGACGAGTCCACGTTTTAAGAGGCGGGGACGCCACCGGAACAAGCGGGGACGCCACCGGAACAACAGGTTCTTTCCGAGGTTCCGGTTCCGGCTGTTTTACATCAGGCTTCGAAGTCTCTTCATCCACTCTTATTTCGACAGACAAAATCGGGATATGGCACTCTTCCTCCGCTACAATTTCCCGCCCTTCCAATTGCTTCCTTAGACTGGCTATCTCTTTTTTGAGAGACTCGATATTGGCAATTGCCTTACCTATATGGTTATGCAGGCTGATCCATACGACAAGAAGTAGCAAAACGAAAAATGCAGTTTCCATAATATTGCTGTTTTATTAACAGCGACTAATATACGGATTTTATCTTTATCCTGATCACCGTAAACGAATATGCCGGCAATTCGCAGGTAAATACCTGTCCGACCTGGCAGTCCAAGGTCTGCGGTTTCAAATCCGTATCTTCCAACGCGCCGGATAAAACAGTCTTGACTGCGTGTGTATCGGCAACAGCAACTCCGTCCAGCCGGATGTTTGTGCGGGTTGCAGCCGGTAGGATATTGACTAATTTCACGATCAGGTCGCCCGTTTTACTATCTTTTACGACAGATACGGGGAGACGTTTGGCAATATCGCCCGACGGATCGGATAGTCTGACCGTGGCCGGCAGATACTCGTCGCCGGCATTGAGGCCATACATTTGCTGGACATAATAGTTGACGGTCGGCTTCACCTCCCGGTTGTTGAAGTAGATGAGATCGGGGTTCCATTGCGTATGCCCTTCTTTTGCCAGGAGCGGGGCGTAGGAGGCCATACCGACAATATCGCCGTTGCGTTCCAGAGAGGTCATATACGCCGCTTCGGCCAGCGACACTTCGAGGTTATTCGGCCGGCCGGGAAGGTGGGCGGCATACTCTCCTAAATAAACTTTCGCGCCCTGACGGTCGTAGGAATCATAGAAATGCTGGTTATTCAGGAACCAGCCGGGTGTCTGGTAATAGTGCTCGTCCACCATCGGGACCTGCAATCTGTCAACAATCTCCCAGCCTTCCTCATAGTCGGTCCCTTCGTTGAAAGGCCCGGCCGTACCGATCACGGTTATTTCCGGATGTTTGGCTTTGAGGGCCTCATAGATCATCGTGAAACGTTCTTCAAAAGCATCCGTTATCTGGTCTTCGTTTCCGATCCCGATATATTTCAGATGGAAAGGTTCCGGATGGCCGGCTTCGGCACGCATCCGCCCCCACTTCGAAGAGGCATCTCCATTCGCATATTCCACCAAATCCAGAATGTCTTGGATAAAAGCGTCCATATCGCACATCGCGACTCCCTGCTGCCCGCCTCCACGGGAGTTCTGGCAACATACGCCTGCGGCAATGACAGGAACAGGTTCCGCCTGGATATCTTCACAGAACTGGAAAAACTCGTAATACCCAAGCCCTTTCGTCTGGTGATACCCCCACAAATTGCGTTGGGGTTTGCGGCTTTCCAGCGGACCGATCGTTTCTTTCCAGTTATAAATATTATGCACGCCATCACCATGCGCCAAGCAACCTCCCGGAAAGCGCATAAAGCGCGGGTGCAGGTCGGCTATCGTTTGTGCCAGATCAGCACGCAAACCGTTCGGACGGTTCTTAAATGTTTTCTGCGGGAAAAGGGAGATCAGGTCTAAAGCATAAACGCCAGGAGCCATCGTCTGTATGGACAGGCAGGCACTGTCCGCATCTTCCACCGCCTGCAACGTGAGGTGCTGCTTCGTCCATTCTCCGGAATTGAGTTGAACCGCGGCTTGCGCAAGCGGCTTACCGAAACGGTTCCTCAACTGGATTTGCAAAGCGCCCTGACCGTTCCCCCGGACACGGGAGAAAAAAGAAAGATCATATTTCTCCCCCTTCCGGATATGGATACCGTCGAAACCGCCATTGACCAGGTCCAACTCAGCACCTTTGGCACGGAGCACCGCATAATGCGGATTGTTGGGATGGACCGGTTCTACCGTGTCGATCTCCAATCCGATGCTTTCTGCCGGGGCATCTGCCTTATATGACTTCAATTTCCAGGCATAACGGTTGTTCCAAGCCGGGTCGTTACCGGTCTTATCCTCCGGATCATACTCGAAATCACGGTTCTGGACCAGTTCGGCATACAAGCCGCCGTCGGCAGCATAATTCAGATCTTCAAAAAAGACACCGAACAGATGATCACTGATCTTTTTCGCCCGGTCACCCTCAACGGTAATTTCCGCCTCGACAGGAACCGCCTCTTTTAAGGAGTCGGGCAAGGCGAGCCGTTCATTGCGCAGGTTCTCGCGCTGCCGGGCCGCATCCACTTCCGAAAGGATATTATCGACAAACGCTTTGGTAACAGTGATGATAGAGCCGTGTTTGGCATCTTTCGGTATCGAAATACGATCCGTCACATCTTCCCAGGTTCGGAAATCACGTGTCCGCTTCGCTTCATAGCGATGGCGGGTATAGGCGTCCATATAAACGACATAGCTCCCGTCGGACAGCGGGCAAACGGCCGGCCCTTCCACCCAGTCGGTCGCAAAAGGCATGTCTCCGGTCGGCAGATACGGACCTGTCGCATGGTCGCTTACGGCAACCGACAGTTCCTTTTTGGCTTTCGGCCAGATGCGTTCGTCTTTATAAAGCATATAGTATTTGCCATCCTTTTTCTGTATGGTCACGTCGATCACGTTATGTCCCGGATCGAAGAATATCTTTGCAGGGGAAAAGGTCTTGAAATCTTTTGTCGTAGTGTAATACATACGATGGTCATATTTTTCTCCCGGCTCGGTCTTCCACACGCCGTTCTCTTTGATCGTACTGGCCCAGAAGATCACATATTGCCGGTTCTCGTCGTCGTAAATCATTTCAGGAGCCCAGCAGTTCCGGACTTCATACCCTTCCATCACTTTCGGATAGGACTGGCGCGACCAGTGCACGAGGTCCTTGGAGTGAGCATATCCGATTGCATTCCCGTCCCAGTTCAGCGTCCAGATACAATGCCAAAGCCCATCCGGCCCTTTCATGACAAAAGGATCGCGCATACGTTTATCGGCATACCAGGTCCCGTAATCGCACTTCAGGAAACTATGTTCCGGCCCTATCGGTGTCCAGGAATATCCATCCGCACTCCAAGCCAAGTGCATACCGTTGCGATTCTCATTCTTATCTGTAAAATAGGCGAACAGATAGCGTATGTCGGAAGAAGACGATGCCTGTGCCAACGAAAAGAATCCCGGCAACAGGAACAAGACCAAGATAAAAAAGGAAAGATGTTTTCTCATAAGATGACTGCTTTTTCAGGTATTACATAAATCAAATACGTATAACAGTGGCAAATATAAAGAAAAAGTGTAAGAACGTACACTATTTATTATTCAAAATAGAGGAGAAAGAGCTTTAACAGTCTATTTTAAGCATTTCTATTTGTTTTATGTACATTTGTCCCTCGTTTATATATTCATATTTCACCAGCATGAGTCAACATCCAGAAATTTTAAAACAGTTAAAAGAGGGATCTTACAAAGCATTCAATTCTTTATATGAACAATATTTTGACTTGCTATATGGCTTTATCTTCGGACTCACCCGTTCGCATGAACAAACCAAGGAACTAGTACAGGAAGCCTTTATAAAAGTATGGATCAACCGGCAAAAAATAGACCCGGATTTATCTTTTAAGGCCTGGCTGTTTAAAATGGCACAAAACCAATTGAAGGACCAACTGAAAAAACAATTCAACAATCCTATTTTTGAAGATTACCTGATTCATTGCTCCGATGAACAATTATCCGTCAACGAACAAGATAGCTTCGACTTTGAGGCATTCAATCAATCTTTGGCTAAAGCAAAAGAAAAGCTGTCACCCAGGCAGGTTCAGATATTTGAACTGGCAAAGGAACAAGGATTGTCTGCCACAGAAGTTGCTGACAAATTACAAATATCCGAACAGTCTGTTTATAATTACCTTCATCAGGCATTGGGCATTCTCAGAAAAGAAATGTCTACTTTCTACACCCTGTTTTTCATGTTCTTCTTACATTCATAAATACCTTAACAAAGATATGTTTTACAACACACGAAATCATTAAGTAGATTTTCGCCTTTCCAGCGTATTACCTATAAACAATCTATTACTATGGTTCAGGAGGAGGTCAAGACATTATTCAAAAAATATTTATACGGACAACTCACAAGTGAGGAAGTCGTACAGTTGAAAGCACTTATCCAAAATATGAATGATCGCTCTTTGGAACAAAATCTATCCCAACTGTGGGATACCTACCCTGTTTCCGAAGAAAGAAATATCGAGGCGTTCGATACTATCTCAAAGAACATGAAGGAGATCATCCAACCACAAAAAAGGATAAGCTTATTGGGATATTTGGGTAGGATCGCTGTTGCCGCAATCTTTTTATTACTGATCTCATTAACCGGTTATCTTTATATAGATAAGATAAACATACAAACTGCGATTGCACAAATGTACACGATATCAGCCGAAAAGGGAGAACGTGCATCTGTCACCCTGCCCGATGGGACAAACGTTTATCTCAATGCAGAATCCACATTATCCTATCCGGCTTCTTTCTCTCTGAATGAAAGAACCGTCCAGCTAACCGGAGAGGCTTATTTTGAAGTAAAACATGACGCAGATGCCCCTTTTATTGTTAAAACTGCAGAAATCCAAATAAAGGTATTAGGAACGACTTTCAACTTATATGCTTATCCGGACGATTCATGGTTCGAAGCCTCCTTAGTCGAAGGGAGCATAGAAGTTACCCCTTATAAAAGTCCGGGGAAACAAGTACATCTTTCCCCTAACCAAAAAGCCCGCTACAGTTATGAAACGGGAGAAATCAAAGTAATGGCCACGGACCTAAGAGTCGAAACGGCCTGGAAGAGGGGAGATCTGATTTTCAGAAATCAACCTTTCAAAGAGATAATCGGGCAATTGGAAATATTCTATGGTATCAATATAACCGCAAACGGAGAATATCCGGAAGAGCTCTTCACGGGCAGTTACCACGAGAACGACATCATCCAGGTTTTGAAAAACCTTCAACAACATTATACATTCGAATATCAGAAATCGGGGAACGAAATATCTCTTAAATTCACGAAATAATCACTCTAAAAAACAAGCATTATGAACTCTTCCTAAAAAAAGCCGGAGAACCTATACAGATCTCCGGCAAAGTCAATACTTCAAACACAAAAGCCGAACCACCACGTAAGGCTTTAAGTATCAACAAATAATTATTTAAATCTATGTACTATCTAAATTTTCAATGCAGTTTAGTGTGTAAAAATACTATTTTCAGATTTATACAGCTGCTACTTATCTCTATTTTTTTAGTTTGTCCGACAGAAATTCATGCTCAAAATTCTCAAATAAGCATATCTGTTAAGAACGTTTCACTCAAAGAGTTATTAACAAGCATCGAAAAACAATCCGATGTCAGGTTTTCTTACATTGAAAAGAATCTCGATCACAAAAAAGATATTACCATCAGCATCCAGGACGAACCGGTTGAAAGGTTACTGGATCGCATCCTTCCCGGTAAAGGAATGGAATATACCCGGACAGGAAATACAATTGCAATCAAACTTATCCAATTACAAAAGGATAAGCAGAAAAAAGTGAGCGGAACCATCACTGACAACAGAAATGAACCGATCATCGGTGCTAATGTAGTACAAAAAGGTACAACCAACGGTATCATCACGGATGTAGACGGAAATTTTTCTCTTGAAATACCGGAAGGGGCCACTCTTGTCATATCTTACATTGGCTATTTATCTCAAGAAATCCATACGGACAATCAATCCGTCTTAAAGATAAAGCTGGCAGAAGACACACAAAATCTGGAAGAGGTTATCGTTGTCGGATATGGTGTCCAGAAGAAAATCAACCTGACGGGTTCCGTTGAAAACATCACTGGATCGGATCTGGCGAAAAAACCCGTAGGGCAAACTTCGATGGCTTTGCAAGGAATGTCGTCGGGTGTTACCGTCCAACAAACATCAGGACAGCCGGGCAAAGATAACGGGACCATCCGTATACGTGGTATCGGCACGTTAAGTTCAGCCAATCCCCTGATTCTGGTCGACGGTATCGAATCGGATATCAATTCGGTAGATCCGAGTGACATCGAAAGCATATCTGTTCTGAAGGATGCAGCATCGGCTGCAATCTACGGATCGAGAGCAGCAAACGGCGTTATCCTGATAACGACAAACCGCGCAGAAAAGAGTTTATTTAAAGTCAACTATGACAACTACATCGGTTGGCAGTCTCCAACATCCATGCCGCAAAACGTTTCAGGATATGATCACATGGTGATGATAAACGAAGCAAACCGGAATGTAGGGAAAGTAGAACCTTTTACACAAGAATATATCGATAAATACCGTAAAAATACACCGTCTGACCTCTATCCTGAAACTGATTGGAGGAAAGTCATGCTGAAAGAGAAAGCCTTGCAGCATAACCACCATGTCAGTATAAATGGAGGTGGTGAAAAAGTAAGTATTTTAGGATCGCTTTCTTACCTAAATCAGGATGGTATAACAATCAACACGAATTACGAACGCGTAAACTTACGATTGAATTCTGATATAAACTTGCACAAAAGGCTTTCTGCCAATTTCGATATTTACTTTATGACGGATGACAATGCGACACCTGCGGCCGGCATGCCCTGGTATTTTCTCAACCGTTATCCCAATAACCTGCAAGGCAAAAATGAAGATGGCTCCTGGGGAATCGGATGGGATGGAACAAATACCTGGGCACAAGAAAACGATGGAGGGATGACGCATGAAAAGAACTATTCCGCCAACATCAACTTCAAAGTCAATTACCAGCCTATAGACGGTCTTAACCTGAGTTTTCAATATGCTCCGAAGTGGAATTTCGTCCACTACAAGAAGTTCGGGAAGACGGTTAACTTATACTATCCGAGTGGAGATTTATACAATCCGACCCCATACAGGGCAAATATGACTGAAAAGTACAGCAAGAATGTCACCAATAATCTGAAAGCTCTGGCAACTTATGACAAATCGTTCAATGCCCATAATCTATCATTACTGGCGGGATTCGAACAAATAGACTTCCGGGGAGACTGGCTGAACGGATTCAGGGATCAATATTTATTGGAGAACTACGAAGTGCTAAATGCAGGTTCACCTGCAAACCAGGCTGCAACAGGTTCTGCCAGCGACTGGGCGCTACGCTCCGTATTCGGACGTATAAATTACAACTACAACCAAAAATATCTTCTCGAAGCCAATATCCGCTACGATGGCTCTTCCCGTTTTGCTCCCGGATTAAAGTATGGCATATTCCCTTCTTTTTCCGCTGGCTGGAGAATATCCGAAGAATCCTTCATGAAAGATATCGAATGGATCAATAACCTGAAAATAAGAGCTTCGTGGGGAAAATTAGGGAATCAGGATATCGGGAATTATCCTTTTGTATCGTCCGTATCATTGGGGATGGATTATGTTTTCAACGGTGCAGTTTCAGCACCGGGCGGAGCGGTCACTGACGCAGCCAATCCCAATATCACATGGGAATCCACTGCAATGACGAATATCGGGTTCGACGCGACCCTTTTTTCCAAACTATCGGTCACAGCGGAATATTATGTTAAAAACACATCCGATATTCTTCTTAAATTACCGATACCTGGAACTTCCGGGCTAAATCCGGCTTATCAAAATGCCGGAAAAGTAAGGAATAAAGGATGGGACATTACATTTAGATATAACGATAGAATCGGCGATTTCGAATATGGGATCGGAGTTAATCTGTCGGATGTCCATAACGAAATAACAGATCTGGCAGAAACAGGGCCTTACATCTACGACCGGACAATCCACAAAGAAGGTTATCCTATTACTTCACTCTATGGATTAGAGGCGGAGGGATTATTCCAAAATGCGGACGAGATAAAAAACCATGCTTCCCAATTCGGGACAATATTAGCTCCAGGTGATATCAAATATAAAGACCAACTGACAATCGATTCAGACGGTGACGGTATTATGGATAAGGCAGACGGGGTCATTAATGCAGATGACCGAGTGATAATGGGAGACTATATGCCACATTACACATTTGGTATTGACTTTTACGGAAAGTATAAAAATGTAGACCTATCTTTTCTGTTACAAGGAGTAGGCAAAGCGGACGGATACATCGACCAACAAGGGGTATTGGCATTCTATATGGGAGGTACAGCCCAAGAATGGCATAAGGATCACTGGACAGAAGAAAACCGGAATGCATCTTATCCACGACTTACATTCAACTACCCGAACAATGAACAAGTATCTTCGTATTGGATCAGGAATGCATCTTACCTTCGTTTAAAAAATCTCCAAGTAGGATATACGGTACCTAACCGGTTCGTTAAAAAGATATTCCTGGATTACTGCCGCATATTCTTCAGTGCACAGAATCTGTTTACCATCACAGGCTTTTATGATGGATTCGATCCGGAAGCCCCTATTGGCAGAGGCGATTTCTATCCCATGATGAAAGTCTATTCATTCGGACTTAATGTAAAATTCTAAAAACTAATCACCATGAATAAATATATAAAACTCATAATCGGCGTATTCACTTTAGGATGTCTTTCATGTTCAGACTATTTAGAGAAATATCCATTGGATAAACCTTCGGATGCGACCTTCTATAGTACGGAAAGCGAACTGACGATGGCTATCAACGGCATTTACTTTAAAAGCATGTATTTTCAACAAGCGGCCTCTTCTTTAAACCTTGTTTTGGATTGTGCCTCCGATATCGGTTGGGACCGTGATCAGGGCAGTGACCTACAATTATTAGGCGAAGGGCTTCATGTTCCGACAAATGAAACTTTTAATAAAATATGGTTCAACTGTTATACCGTTATCAACCAATGTAATATGCTTTTAGCAAATATGCATAAAGCACAGTCCATCACGAACCCAGACATATACACGAGAATAGAAGGCGAAGCCCGTTTTTTCAGAGCCTACCACTATCATTTATTGGTTAATTTCTTTGGCAATATACCTCTGTTGACCGAGCCTCAATCAATCACCGATAAACCGGCTCAGGCCGACAGAAGTCAAGTTACCGAATTCATATTAAACGAACTGGAGGATGCGGCCAAATTATTACCTGTACAATATACAGGCGATGACATCGGCAGAGTCACTCAGGGATGTGCCCTTTCCGTAAAAGCCAGGGAAGCCCTATTTTCCGAGAAATGGGATATTGCCGCCGATGCCAGTAAACGCGTAATAGAATCAGGTGTCTATTCGCTGGAACCCGACTACAATAATCTTTTCAATAAGCAGAATAAGCAAAGCAAAGAAGTTATTTTCTTCGTACAGTACTCGCGCGTAAACCAACAGACTCATGGTGTTCCCGGTAATCTATTCTCACGCATGGCTTCCGGGTATTCCAATAAGGTACCGGCCCAATCACTTGTTGATTCTTATTACTGTACAGACGGCTTGCCTATTAACGAATCAAGTCTTTACAATGCAGCCACCCCATTCAAAAACCGGGATTTACGGTTGGAAGCAACCATTGTCGTACCAGGCAGTACATTCCAAGGCTACCAGTTCGAAACGCATCCCGACAGCTTGGAATGCTGGGACTACAATGTGACTCCTGCAGTTCGCAGAAACAATCAGGATGTAACAAATCCCTATGCTACATTCTCAGGATATTGTTGGAGAAAATACACGGATGAAGAACAAACTTTCCGGCTGAAAAGCGAGCTGAATATCATCCTTATTCGTTATGCAGAAGTTTTATTAATGTATGCGGAAGCGGTCAATGAATTAGGAAGAATGGATAATCTCGGGTATGAAGCCTTAAAGTTAGTCCGCGAGAGGGCACAAATGCCAGCTATCAAACCGGATACACAGGAGAATATCCGGAAGCTGATTCGACAGGAAAGAAAGGTTGAATTTGCGATGGAAGGTTTGCGCTTCTTTGATATCAGAAGGTGGAGAATTGCAGAATCCGTCATGAACGGGAAATTGTATGGAAGACCTGTAAGGGATTACCTACCCCACTACATTCCGACATTCGATAAAAACGGCATGCCTCAATATGATGCGTATGCCGAAGCATTACGATCTTTCGATAACAGAACATTCAACCCTGATAGAGACTATCTGTTCCCAATTCCTCAAAAAGAATTGGATATTAATAAAAATCTGAAACAAAACCCCAATTATTAATTGAGAACTGCCATGAAATACAGACATTTGTATTTCATGGCAGACTTTAAGCATAAACAATCAATTTTAAGACTATATGAAAAGAAGAGACTTCATCCACATCAACATAGCGGCATTAGGAGGAGTGCTTATCAATAATCATTTTTCGTACGCACAAGCTATGGAAGAAATATCACAGTCATTCCAACATACGACGAAACAGAACGGCTATGACCTGATCATAAACGGAGCCGGACTTTCCGGTTGTTTTGCGGCAATCGAAGCGGCTAGACAAGGAATGAAAGTATTGGTCATCGATAAAAGAACTTCACCTGGCTATGATATTGCAGCCAAGAGAAAATTATGGTTAAATACGGCAGGATACAAAAAATGGCCGGATAATCTGGTCCAACTGTTCTTCCCCGAAGGAGAAAAGAATGAGATCTTTAATACTCAACTCGGTGAGCCATACAACAGTTCTATCGGAGACGAGACACTTCTGTTTGCAGGGAGCTTGAAAAAGGGGTTACTCCGCTCCCTTCTCACCAATAATGTCGACCTACTGCTAATGACCGATGTTTGCGGTATCATTTCCAATCGGAAAAGACAGGTTTCAGGAATAATCGTCGCCTGCAAACAAGGAATTTATTCCGTCCCTACTACAGGGTTCATCGATGCATCGGACAACAACTCATTCACACGACGCTTATTCGGACAACCATATAAACCTAATAAAGCCGGATTTGTGATGGAAGTACAGGACGCGGAATATTTAAATGGCAAATACTTAACCCTTAGCTCTTCTTATGGCCTTTCAGATAACAGACTCGAAATCCATCACGGTAAGAAATCACAAGATCAGTATTTCTTATCATTCAATTTCCCTGTTGAGACAGACTGCCTCAATGCAATCGAACAGAAAGCAAGGCTTATTGCAACACAGATCAGCAAGGATTTCCCTTTGTTAGCAAAGGGTCTGACAAATGCTAAGTTGCGTTATTACGCACAGGAATGCTCCTATTATCTGGACAATTACAAACTTCCGGATATCACCCTCAAAGACTATATTTGTATCGAAAGCCACCCGATAGAACATAGCTATAACTCCATACTCGAACTGGTTCAAAGTGCTCAGGACAGCATCGGCAAGTACAAAAAGCAAGATACTCGGAGAACCATGGACACTGTTTACTATGCAAAAGGGAAAAACAAACCATTCAACACTTCTACAAACCAAACTGTAAACGAATACGGGCATATACTCCCTCTGACTGCTTACTCAATAAAAGATATGCAACTGCCTGTGGTCAATAATCCCCTATTAATTGCCGGAGGGGGAACTGCCGGAATAGCAGCAGCCCTATCTGCTGCAGAAAAAGGGGCAAAACCTCTTATCATCGAATATTTTAATGACTTAGGGGGGAGCAAGACTATGGGAGGTGTGACCGGTTATTATTTAGGGCAAAACAAACATTCTTATATTTTGGCATTAGAAAAAGAGATACGGCAAACAGCCAAAGACTATAATATAGCTGTCAACTGCATTTGCAGGTGTTTCCATAATATCTGTACTTTAAACCGCTATGACTATAGTATGATTAACGGAGCTATTATCTGTGGAGCCCAGACCAACGGGAAGAAGTTGGAAAAAGTCGCTATCTGCGTCGACGGAGAATTGAAATGGATACAGGCAAGACTTACGGTAGATGCAACCGGAGATGGAGATATCGCCTATTTCGCGGGAGAAAACTTTGAAACCGGGAATGCAAGAATGTATACGACCCAGAACTACAGCCAATGGGATCTCCCTTTCAAAAGTAAAAATGCACCTATGCAAACGATCAACAAAGACTACGATATTATCGACAACACAAAAATAACAGAGTTGCAGAGAGGTTTATATCTGTCTCATTACGAATCATTCTTCTACGACTTTTATCCTATGCTAACAGTCCGCGAGTCCAGAAGACCGGAAGGCGAATACAAGTTAAACCTGATCGACGCGTTGGAGAAGACATGGTTCAAAGATACGATTATTAATGCACACAGTGATTTCGATCCCCATCATTTTGGTCATTCCGAGTATTCACGTTGTGCATTCTTATTGCCTCATTCCAACCAAATCACAGTAAATATTCCTTATCGCTCAATCGTTCCCCAAACAATTGACGGCCTTTTGCTTTCAGGAAGAGGCATCAGCCAGACACATAACGCACTGCAATTCACGCGTATGTCCGCCGATGTTTATTTACTTGGATATGCGACAGGGATTATTGCAGCTTCTATTATCAATCAACAGAAACGTCCAAGAGATTTTTCTGTTTCCCAACTACAAAAGGAATGGCTGCAAAACGGACTTTTATTGCCTAACCACCCGCAGGAAAAACTCTCAGCACAGGACATCGTAAACAAACTAATTGAAGGAGATAACGAATATCTATTTAAATGCTGCCGGAAAGCAAAACAGGATATCCTTCCTCTTCTGAGAAAAGCATATAAGAAAAACAAATCAATTTTGATAGCTAAAGCTTTAGCCTGGTTCAAAGATGCGGAAGGAGCCGGATTAATTATTTCCGAATTAGAGCAACTGTATACCAACGAGGCTCAGGCTGGACATCCGCAACAGTATTTCGAGAAATATCAATCAGACAACCTGTATTGGAGAATCAACCAGGATATCGCACTGCTCGGTATGTGTGGAAATTCAGATTCCAATCGGATTATAAACCAAATTCTATGTAAAACACACTCCGGGGGAGAAAAAGTCAAGGCAAACGACGCTTATAATAAAAACAGAATCGATTTGTTATTAATCCCATATTATAATCGCATTTTGAACCTCTGTTTCTATATTGAACGTATGCCTGATCCTCTCTTCATCACAGGGCTTGAGAATTTGGCTGCTGATACGAATATCATCGGTTACAAGACATCTGATTACAATCAGACCAGATGGCGGATATACGGGGGACTTCTGGAATTATCGATTGCAGCCGCCTTGGGACGGTGCGGTTCCATCAAAGGTGTTCAAACTTTGATAGAGTACCTGAAAGATGTACATTCGGATTTCAGGTTTTTCGCTAATCAGGAGTTGAGTGCTATCCTTAAAAAGGATATGAAATTCGATTATAATAAATGGACAAATCTGATTAATACGGAGAAAGGTTTCCTAAATAGAACAACACCTTTTTCCAAAGAGATTGAGTTATAGAGTATTTTTAATTATGAGTCAAGTATCTATGTATAATTGTTTTTTCCTACTTTTGCACTCTGATTAAATAAGTAATATGAATACACATAATC
The DNA here is from genome assembly GCF_902493135.1 of uncultured Parabacteroides sp. Classification (GTDB taxonomy): domain Bacteria; phylum Bacteroidota; class Bacteroidia; order Bacteroidales; family Tannerellaceae; genus Parabacteroides. Next base: position 22,282 of record NZ_CABUOD010000027.1, on the reverse strand, counting down.
TTTGTTGTATCGGCCACATTACGTTGGATAAGATTGTAACGCCGAAAAGGACACTGCACATGCCGGGAGGGACATCTTTCTATTTTGCGCATGGGATGAGCAATTTAGACACTTCCGACTTCCTGTTGGTAACAGCTCTTGCTGCCAGCGAGATGGATGCGGTGGAAGAAATACGGAGAAAAGGGATCGATGTCAAAGTGCTGCCCAGCGCCCATTCCGTCTACTTCGAGAACACATACGGCGAGAACCAGGACAACCGGACGCAGCGGGTATTGGCAAAAGCCGATCCGTTCACAGTCGAAGGGTTGCAGGATGTCGATGCCCGCATCTACCATTTGGGAAGTCTGTTGGCGGACGATTTTTCCTTAGACGTAATCAAATATCTATCGACCAAAGGGATGCTGTCGGTCGATGCCCAGGGATACCTGCGTGAAGTCCGCGGTGAGAAAGTGTTCGCCGTAGACTGGCCGGAAAAGGAAGAGGCACTGAAATACATCCATATCCTGAAAGCCAACGAACACGAGACGGAAGTCCTCACCGGATGCAAAGACCCGCGCGAAGCAGCCCTGAAATTAGCCAACTGGGGTGTCAAGGAGGTTTTGCTGACATTGGGAAGCATGGGATCCGTCATTTATGCCGACGGCGAATTTCATGAGATACCCGCCTACCCTCCCACAGAGATCGTAGACGCTACAGGATGCGGCGATACCTATATGGCCGGCTATCTGTATATGCGGAACAAAGGAGCTTCCTACAAAGAAGCGGGATGTTTTGCCGCCGCCATGTGTACAATCAAGCTGGAGGCTTCCGGGCCTTTCGGGGGAACGGAGAAGGATGTCTGGGAGATTATCGAAAGGAATAAATAACAAGGATAAGGACATTTCCCGCAATTAGCACTTGATCACAACAAAGGGGAGAGCCTCACGGTTCCCCCCTTCGTTTTCGGATCAAATGATTTCCTCATTACGAGGTGCGCATAATAGTTATACTATCTTACAATAACTTTCGTTGTCGTCGCCTTGCCGGAAGCAGACAGGCGGACAATATAAATGCCGCTGTAAGCCGGAACCTGTTCCATTCCGTTAACCAAGCTCTTGTAGATCATGACACCTGCCATATTCACAATTGTAGCCTCGACCGGTGCAGCCGGTTCGATCACGATCTGTCCTCTTTGTCCGTAGACGCGGCTTTCGGACAGGATCTTTTCAATGCCGGTGGCGGCATCAACGGTTACTTCACACATTGCGGTAAAGCCTCCGTCGACTGTGGTCGCGATAATCGTCGCCTTGCCCGCCTTCAATGCTTTCACGGTTCCGTCTGCATCGACACTGGCAATCGTCGGATCGGTACTGGTCCATTTCACATCCTTCTTGGTCGCACCTGTAGGCGTTACGGTAGCAACCAATTTTTCGGATTTCTTAGGAGCCAAAGTAAGCGTCGACTTGTTCAGGGAGATCCCCGTAACGGCTACGCCTTCTGACGGGGTGTCGCCACCACCTTCTGTACCGGACTTGAAGGTTACAGTTACGGTAAACGCTTCACTACCGGCAATACAATACCATTTTGTAGGTTCGCCACTACCGGCTTCGCTACCGGAAGAGGCATTTGCTCCACTGACAGTAACAGCCTCAATCGTGCCGCTGGTAGTTGTAATAAACAGCTTCATACCGGCAGGCACTTTATTATCGGTAGCCGGATTTATCACATTGCCTGTAGCATCCGTAAAGACCAGATTACTTGCATTTCCATTCTCTGCCTTGACCGTCATCAGATAGCTTGCGACTCCCTTCAATGAGACATAAGAGTGAAGTTGAAGGCCTTCTACCGAATAGTTATTCTGATCACTCGGTGTAAATATCACATTTTGGTCGCCGGCAGATGTCACCTTCTTGTCATCCTCCCAGGTAAATTGTCCGGGGACCGGATTACCCTGTGCATCCGTAACCTTTCCATTCGTGTCCAAAATAGAAGTAGACAACATGGCATTCTTAGCTACAGGTGAAGCATTCGGAACTTTAATATTCGTCACCACTAATTGTTGCGGCTTGATTGTCAACGTACCGATTTCCGTTTCTGCAAGTGCACTATATGTCGTGCCATTGTCACAACTTACTTTAATCTTATAAGTTCCGGCATCAACAGGGTCAGGGGTCGTGTACGCATCATGATTTGAAGCATCTTGCTTTACATACTGGACCTTCCAAGCCACATCAGGAGCCAAGCCTAAAGCAGAGGATGTGCAAGCCAAAGACCGGCCTGTATAGGTAGCATTCACTGACTGGTTCGTTTTATATGAAGGAGTTGACATGAGTGTGAAAGCATCGGCAGCAACATTAACCGTCACATTATAGGAAACTGTAAACGTATGATCGTTGTTTAACGTACCACCTGTTACCGTGATTTTGCTCCAATCAATCTTATAACCGGCTTCAACTTTCGCATTAAGCGTCAAATTCAAACCGCTATAAGTCTTATTACCAACCGGTACGAAGTCGTTTTCAACAGAGACAGTACCATGATCGTTGGCATTAGTGGCATAGGTGATTGTAACTGTTTTTGCATTAGAGGCTTCAGAAGCAGGAACAGTAGTTGTCTTCACATATCCCAAATTATCGTCTGACGGTACAAAGTAAATGACAGAACTATTGCCAGCCTTTGTAGCGGGTTCACGATTCGGATATTTGCTTTGAAAAGCAGCTTGATCCAGCCACTCACCTGCCACAGTTGTCTTAGCAGCTACATCCGCATCTGCCAATCTATCCGAGAACGGGATATCCAATACACCCGGTACTCCCGGAAGGATTTCAAGTGTATAGTCTTTTTCGTTCGAGTAAGCGGCATATAGCTCATCGGCTTCACGCGTAATGATCACCTGATACTTACCGACTGTCGATGGAGCAACCACTTCGTTACCATCTTTTTTAAATGTAACCTTGAAATCCGCAAGATTAGCAGCTGTTTTCACCGTATACACTTGGGCATTGCCATTATAGATAACTTTCGTCTCCTTTTCATTTTGGATATTGACCGGTTCCAAAGTCTTTACCAAAGCAGAGAAGTTCATATCACCTTCCACCAGCAAATCGTTATCGCCATTGGCGATTGCCTGGTTGTTCAGCAGGAGGGAAACTAATTTATGAGTACCCTTATAGGCTTCTTTTATAGAGGCTTTCACATTCTTGATCGACGTGTTGAACTCCGACTTGCCAAACGAGACATTGCTAAACTCTACCTGTTCGGGAGCCAGGTTTTGCACCAGATATTCTTCTTTCACGAAGCTTGCCGCAATCGTGATGGCGGTATTGACAGTAATATAATCGCCAGTCACTTCGGTATCGCCCGCTCTCAACGAAGCCAACTTATAACCTCTGTTCGGAACAGCGACAATTGTCAGGGCAGACCCTTTATCAACAGAAGAGTTAGGATTCACGGCTTTATTGTCTTTATCCAGCATGGTAATAGAGCCATTGACCGGAGCTGTGACATTTACCATCACTTTCTGGTTCGGGATGTCCTCAAATTCTACAGTTACGGCATAAGAACCACCTTCTTCTCCTCCTACGACAAAATTGTTGGCAGAGGTTGTTGTACCTGTATCGCTATCACTCTTTTTATAGGCATAAGAAACAGATTTCACCTGCTTTCCGGATGCCGGTTCGGCTACGATCGTCAGGTTTGTGCCATACGAAATATTAGCGTCTGTCGCAATTTCCTTATCGCCATTCAACACTTTGACCGTTCCACCATCAGGAGATGCCGTAAAGGTAATCTTACGGGTTGCTTTTGCAAAGACAGCCTTGACGACAGTGCCGTCAGGAGCGGCTTTTATTTCCCTCGTTTTAGCTTCTTCATACTTTTCTGTCGAAGCAGCTTTAGCTTGTTCAGCAGGTGAAGCCCATGATACGAACTTATACCCCGTTGCAGGAGTGGCCGTAACCTTTACATCTGCATAAGCGCTGGTCGTTCCTACATATTTATTATCAGGGGTAGCGTCATCAATCGTGACCGTACCGCCGGCAGATTGTTCAACGGTGACAGCAGCCACATACAAGGCGGAGACCGTTATATCCCCGGAGGTGGCATTATTATAGATTGCAGATGAATCCGGAGTAAAGATTGCTTTACAGGTATTAGTGCCTTTTGACAAGACAAGATTCGGATTCTCCCATGCCCATGTACCTTTGATCACACGTTCACCGTATTTACAAGTTCCGGCGGTGAGAGGGACATTATATAACAACTGGCCTTCTTTTATAATCAAACCGGAGGCGACAGACGGCTGAGTTGCAACAGTCAACGCCAGCTTATTGTTGACAACCAACGGTATGACCATATCCAAGCCTTTCTTATCGGCGGTCTCATCAGCTTGGAGTTTGACATAGTAAGTACCGGCTGCCTTGATATCGGAAGCACCGTTTGACAGTTTATCGTTTTCCTCACAGGCATTCGTCTTATAATAGCCTTTTATAATATCAGCATTGCCAGTACCGTTATCCTTTACGGTAACAGCCGCAGCCCCAGAAGTATTGACCGTCTGTGTCGTGTTCTCGAAAGTCAAGTTCCAGCTTGCCTTTTCTTTCCAGACAACCGTTACATTCGTTTCACTCTTTATCTGACCAAGAGGAAGAGAATAGAGGTTCGGATTTCCTGCCATGAAGGTGAGAGTTCCAAGTATGGTTTTTTCATCAGCAGTGCCTGTCCAAATCGCTTTCTTTCCACCTACCTTCAATGAGTCGATAGTCTGTCCCGGTCGGGCTTTCAGACCTATACGAAGGTATGAGCCATACTTGACCTGATTGCCTTTCAGTTCAACGGAATCCTTCGTATTTTTGTAATCTCTTATCCATACCGTATCGGCGGCAGAGCCTTTGTCCGTTACATTCAACGTCACCATGAAGCCCGGTTCTGCGGGGGCTTTGGTGTCTATATTTTGAGCGTATATCGCCGGGGCCGCAACGAGAAGGGCGAGGGATAACGCGGATTTTATCTTTTTCATATTCGTCTTCGTTTTAATTGTTACTTAACTATTACTTTCTGTTTGTTTACAGCGTAGATGCCTGCCGGGAGGTTGATCTGATAGCCGTCGGAGGTTACGCGGGCATTATAATAGATACGGCCCAACATATCGGCGACAACCACCTGTACAGGTTCAGCCGTGCGGATCGTAATCGTTCCATGACCGGATTCGACATAATAGCCTTCCGCCGGAGTGATGGTTTCGTTGCCTGTCGGTGTTTCGCCTACACGGAGGGAGCGCAATGTGCTGGTAGTAGTTTCATCAGCCAGGATATAGCTCTGGAACGGGGCGATTGCCGGGTTGAACTGCTGTGTAAAGACATTCTTGGCTGCATCAAAAATGTAGGCATAACCAGTTAGCTGCATTTTGTACAGGTTCGGGTTGGCACACATTTTCAAAGTCGGGTTGCCACTCTTCAAATCACCAACCGATACCGGGGCTTCTTTTGTTCCTAAAGAGACAACCACATCAGCCGGGCTTGTCACGTAGATCAGGCTGTCTGCGTTGTCGCATGCGATCAGGCAAGCGGAATCGGGAGTGGCATTGGCAGCTTTCATTTCGAACTCAACCGCACTCGCTTTTACAGAAGCACCCCAAAGGCCGGTTTCACCTGTAGTTCCAAAGTTTCCTGTTGCAGTTTTAACGTCAGTGCCTTTTGCATCCTTAACGGTCATAGTCTTGCTATTCCCCATTTTATTGAACGGGAACCCGAATGCTTTCCACTGATCCGTAACCTTATAGGTCAACTGGACAGCTTTAGCAGTAACGGCTGTATTCGGAAGCACCTTCAGCTGAGCGCCTTCTTCCATAAAGACGGTATCGAGAGCCATTGCTACGTTGATATTCAGAATACCTTTTTCCGTAATCGTAACATTCTGCTCTGCATACTTCGCATCGTTCCAAGACTGTTTGTCTTCAATAACCGGAGCAGAGAAAGCAGAAACGACTGCCAATTTGTTGTCAGCAAGCGTCAGTCGCTTAACCGGCTTGTTCTTTGCCACTTCTGAAAATGCGGCTGCATCGTCTTTACCTGTTACCAGATAAGCGTCTTCACAGTTGATGATCAAACCATTCCTCAACGCGGAAGCAGTAAAGTTTTTATTGAATGTAGCATATTTCACACCTGTATTCATCACACCGGCAACAGTTGCAAAATCGGTATCGATCAACAAAGAATCCAGACCGGAAGAGATGCTATCCAATTGGATAGTTTCTGAATTGCTGATGTATTCGGTTGCCAGGTTGGAGGTCCAAACACGGACAAGAGGAGTATTGTTATCCGTATGCAAATATTTAGCCTTAGCCCAAGAACGAGTTAACTTTTCACCATACGAACCAACAACCATCTTTGCAACTTCCACAGAAGTACAATATGTACCTTTTAAACTATTCGAAACACGATCGTAAAATGCAATCTGTGGAACAAAGTCTTCATCCTCCCCTGCTTTATCATTCAACATACAACCGTCACCCAACTCGATATGCGGATAATTTGTTGTCTCACTGGATAGTTTAACTGCAAACTTCTTATTGCCGCTTGTCGTGAAATCAGTAGCAGACAACGCAGAAGAATTCAAGTGAACAGCACCTTCAAGATTGCCATTCATTGCTACGTTATTAAAAAGAAGTCCGGGGAAATTGTATGCATTAATACCGACAACATCCATTTCTTTCATGGTAAGATCTTTAATGGTCAGTGTGCTTGTTACATCATTCCCTTCTATATAGAACAAATATTTCTTGCCTCCATCATTAGAAGAATTAGTATTGTTATATTTCTTTCCTGAAATGGTTTTGCCGTTACCGGCAATCGTCAAAGCCAGGTTCTTCATCTTAGCTGATTTCAAAAAGAAAAGGCCCTGATAATCACCTGCACCTCCCATTAATTTTGTATTTGAATCGAATGTCAGATCTTTTTCTAATGTGATCACAGAAGTCGTTATTTCATTATCAACACCCTCTTTGATCATATCTACAGCCGTTTGCATTTCTGCAAAAGTAGAGACATTAGCATCGAAAGACTTGCCATATTTCAATGTCCCTGTCTTCGTCAGCGTCACACCGCTTGCCATTGAAAGGCCGTCGTTGAAGGTCCAGGTTTTGTTGGCAGGGATAGTAAAATCTTTAACTAAATCATTAGGAGTACTGGCCTTCCAAAGGAATGGAACGAGATTAACTTTTGCACCTGTCACCGTAACATTTTGCATGCCGTTACTTACATTTACAATTGGAGTATTAGTTCCCTTAAACGTAATCGTTATATTGTCTGATGTAGGAATAGGATTCTTTTGTTCACTATCCCGGTCTGTACCAAGATAACATTCATATTTGGCATCGAATATACATTTATCATCGAATGTCATCGAAATATTTTCAGCTTTTCCGCGAACCATGGCAGCAATCGTTCTATAATCGCCTGTTCTGCTATTGAATGTACAGCCGTTAGCAGTTACAGTTGAAGATTTTGTATAACCTCTCCAGCCTGCACCATACAAACCACCATTGAAGGTTACCTTATTATAGGTTGCATTTGCTGTACCCATAGCGGAATAACTATAACCACCACCAGCACAAGAAGCCCCTGTTACCGTTCCACCTGTCATAGAAAAAGTGGAGGTTCCTATACTATTAAGATAGTCTTTTGAATCCGTGTTTTCAGTTTGGCCGAAGCCAACCGGTGCAAAACCACCACCTAAAGCATAAGTCAAAGTTGCACCATTTACCGTAACATTCGTTGATTCCGTTTTAGCAAATTCCATGCCTCCAGAAATCAGATAACCGACACTTGCCCCATTTACGTTCATCGTTACGGCTGTAGCATCAGCAGATTTAGCATTTTCCTTACTGTCATTCGGTCCAAATCCACCACCAACTAAATACTGTCTGATTGTACCGCCATTCACTGTTAAAGCTACATCATTCACTTTAGCCTTATAGCCACCACCTATCAAGGCAAAAACTTTACCACTCTCCATCGTGATACTTGTGTTCTTATCCAATGCTTCTTTTGAACCGCCGAATATAACAGGATTACACTTTTCGGGTAATTCGAGCTGAGTTCCTGTTGTATTATTAAGAATTGTAACAAATCCGGAATTGGCACTTGCTGCAACAGTGATAGGAGCACCTGCCGCATAAACAAATGTATAGCCATTAGTAAGATTCTTATTGCGAGGGAAATTTTCAACATATTCCATCGACAAGTCGGAAGTTGTCCAATACTTCTTAGTCTTCTCTTTATCCGACTCTTTAATCGTATAGGTAGCCCAATTAGATTTTTCCGGCAGAGTAACAACATTCTCCGTTGTTGTCAGCTCCGTCCAAATCTTATATGGCTCATAAGCGAGGAAATTTCCATCAGTAAATTTAAAATTAGGGGTATAGTCAGATGTACCTTTATCGACATTGACACTTCCCCAACCATTACCAAGTGTTTTTAAAGATTTGACTTCAACAGCAGAATGAACCAATAGACCAGCATTCATGCTCCCGTCAATTATAACACCTTCCAAACAGGTTTTCATTGCAGACTGGGCATTTATTCCTGATGCCATAGAGTTATACACGGCAAGATTTTTTAATGTCACCGATTTTTCGGCTGCACCACCCACAATGGAAATTAGGTTTGTTTTGCTGTTATCAATACTTCCATCAGTTTTTTTTGGCCATTCCGCATCACGATTAGCCTTAATTATTGTAGCATCAGAAGATCCAATGATTCCCTCTAATACTATTCCTTTGTCGATTACCAATTGTTCATCTAACAAATAAATTACCGAAGCCAGTTTGATCGTATCGCCATCAGCGGCCTTTGCGATCGAATCCCGTAATCCTGCGACATCTCCTGTCTTATTTGCTATTGTGCCAACATGGAAAACATGATGAGTTTCGTTTTCCGCATGTAGCCAACCGACACTTGCCGTCAACCCTATACTGACGGCGAGCAAAAAGTGTAATTTTCGCTTCATAAGCTTTTGATTTTAAAGTGAGTTATTAATATTGAAATAAATCATTAACATTTGTTAGGACGTATGGTGTCAACTTAGGCTTTGACACCCATAGTGATGCCTAAGTTGATACCTATAGTGATCGCCCGTTTGACACCTGTGCCGAAGCCTCGTCCCCCATACGTAGGGAACGAGGGATCGACACCTGTATCGAGCGGACGGGTTAGAGTTCTCCGGGGCGTTCTTCTTCTCCGCCGCCTCCGACAGTCAGCAGGATGGGGAAACGGTATGTGCGGGGTTCTTTTACTAATTTGTAACCACTGCCGGCTTGCGTCGTGACACTAAGATAGTATGAGCCGTTGGAGAGTTGGGGGACCGAGATGATGATCTGCGACTTCGTGTTGGTCACAATAACCGAGACTTTTTGGGGTTCGCCTCCTCCGTCGGGGGTGAAATAGACGCCTACGGAAGGATCGTCGCCTTTCAACAGAAGAGTAGAGCCGTTGATAATGGCCGGACCGCCGGCGGTCAGTTCCTGACTTTCCTTGCCGGTTGTCGAGTCGATAATAGAGTTGATGACCGGGCCTACTGTGGCCATGTGGAATCTTGCCGTTAGGTTTTTCAAGCCTTTCAACAGGGCATTCCCTGGGGTGAAGGTAGTGCCGAATTTATTCTTTTCAGGATCGAAAACGGGTTTCTCGCCTTCTAACGGGCCGCTAAAGTTCAAGAGGTACTGCCCGACACCGTCGATCACGCTTTTGCCGTTGAGAACGGCATCGATCTTTTTCTGGTCGGCCAGATTCAGGATATTGATGATTGTTTCCGGACGGAACTCCGTACGTTCTTTTACGATGTCTTCCGCAATATTCTCATTGCGGTATGTACCGGTGATATTGACTTTTCCGGTGTAATCGCCGGGGGCTTCTGTCAGTACGTTATCGTACAATTCTACGGACAAGATTGTCTTTTCAGTTGCCATAATATTTTAAATTTAAGTTACCCGGTGGTGAGGCGGGAAATACCAATACAATTAATTTTTACCCTTAATTCTGATATAAGGGTAAAATAGATTATGATTTATTGGCATGTTATTTTAGCTGTTATTAGCACCGGGAGTAACTGTTTTCCCTCTGAAAAGGAGGCAAGGAGTGTGTAAATTTGGTTTTTGCACCGGAAATAACGCCTTCCATATCCCCGCTCCATAAGAGAATCTGTTATTTCCGGCAACCGGGAAGAAATCAATAGATCGTCATTTATTTGTACTCGGCCTGTCGGATATCCGTATTCGGGTATCCTGCCTTTTTATGCTCGTTTTTATGCTGAAAAACATCGAATAGGAGAACTCATCAAATAAAATCCCTTACCCGCTTAAAATTAAGCAGAGAAATGTTTTTTATAGCAAAAAGATTTATACCTTTGCCTTCGTCAAAGTTTTAGATAACCTTTGTTTATTATTCTTTATCTAATCCTAACACCCTCCCTTATATCAGAATTAAGGTTAAGCCCGCAGCTTGACAAGATCATCAACCGTACCTGTGACCAGACTATTGGCTTTGCTCAATTCGGAAGGATCCAATTGAGCGAGATAATGCCGTGTCGTTTGTTCGGATGCGTGGCCCAACGCCTGGCTGATCAGAGCGATCGGCGTGTACTTCCGGTAAGCGATGGTAGCCCAGGAATGACGGACCACATACGAGGTAAAAAGTGCGGGCAATTGCAAACGCTCGCCGATGCGTTTCAATGCAGCGTTGTACTTACGTAAAAGCTTCTTATAATGTTCGTAAGAAGCAGGGCCTTCCGGAGGGAAGATCGGGAATAGGTAGGGGCTCGACAGAGATGCATATTTATCCAGCAGGCACCGCATCCCCGATGTAATGCCGATCTTGATGGGCGAACCGGTCTTCGTCCGGTTGTAGACAAGCGCACCATCTTTGATATTATCGCGCGTCAGATGTGCCAGATCGACAAACGGTATGCCGCAAGCGATAAACGAAAAGGCACAAAGATCCGCAGCGAACTGCAATTCCGGTTCTTCCTTCAGATCCAGCACGGGAATCTGTTCGAATACTTCCAGGTTTACAGCCCGCTTGATCGTTTTCTCCGGGTGGATGACGATGTGCGCAAAAGGATGGATGCGCGGGACATAGCCTTGTTCGCGGATTATGATGTTATACATCGCCCGCAGTGCACTGACATAGCTGTTCACCGAGTTCACTTTGAGCTTCCTTCCCGCCTGCAAAAAGGCGATAAAACCGTCTACAAGGGACGGCGTCAATCGGGACAGGCTGATATCATATCCATGCCTGTACTTGCGGAACCAGTTGCCGGCCGCCCGGTACAGATCGGCTGTAGCATCCCTGCCTGCCTTGCGCCTGCGCAGGATCAGGACATCTATATGCCGGAACAAATATATTCCTGAAGGACGCTTCTTTGATTTGTTTGTTGTCATAATCACTTTATTTAAAATGAAACGAATATACAACAAACAAACGAACCGATTGGATGAATCATCCAATCTTCCATTCCCCTATATTCCGTTCTCCGGCATCGAAAGAGACACCAACTCTCACCAATTGCCGTCCATCAGCGGTGTAGGGAATAAGGTAACCTCTGCTGTCGATCTGCGCCAACGCTTCTCCAGCGGAGCCATCGAGCTTGAACTCGAAAACATAAATATGGTCCTTCGTCTTGACCACCGCGTCGGCACGACCCCTGGCACTGCGCACTTCGGCATCGCAAAACTGCCCCATCAGCTTGAAAACTATATAAAAGACCACTTGGTAATGACGTTCGGTCCGCGCATTCAACTCATAGGGGAAATCGGCAAAAAAGGCACGCAGACGGGTAAGAAAAGCATCCACATCGCCAGCCCGAAGTTCCCGGACAAACTTACCGATATAGAAACCTTTGTCGCTATCCGAGATGGAAGAATAGAACGGGGCGATGAAACTGAGGAAACCGTAGCGCACCTCTTCGTTCGGGAATTGCAATTTATAGAGTCCGAACTCACGGTTATAGTCTTTTATGGTGAGATAGCCGCTTTGATAGATGAGCGGGATGGGATTATTGGCTTCCATGCGATACTCGGTAAAGGCGGATGCTTCCGTCTCTATGCCGTCGATCAATTGCCGCATATCGAATTCGCTCTGTTTCAGCAGTTCGACAAGAAAGGTCGGTGTGCCGGTCTGGAACCAGAAATTGTCGAGTTTAAGACTGTCCAACGCATTCAGCAGACTGAAAGGATTGAACATTCCTGGAGTATTTTCCCTGAAATGATAGCCGTCGTACTTATGTGCCAATTTGCCGGGCGTTTCCTCACAGGTATATCCGTTTTCCCGGGCTACCGCCTCGATCTCCGGCTGGAAGTTCTGTTTGAGTTCTTCTAATGTGATTCCGCATATACCTGAATAAGCCGGGAACATGCTGATATCTTTTAACTGATTGAGGTCGCTGAAAACGCTGACGTGCGCGAACTTGGTGACACCGGTGAGGAATACGAATTTCAGATACGGGTCGGCACTTTTCAACACGCCGTAGAATGCTTTCAGGGTGGCACGGTAATTGGCGAGCAGCGCTTCGTTGCTGAAAACCTGCAAGAGCGGCTTGTCATATTCGTCTATCAGGACGACGACCTGACGCCCCGTCTGCTCGTTGGCGCGGCGGATGATGCCGGCAAAACGGGTAGAAAGTGTCGTTTCATCCTCACCTTTTCCATAAACATCTTCCCAACGGGTAAGATGACTACTTAATATTGCGATCAATGCTTCCGGCGAATTGTACTTCTCCGCGTTCAGATCGAGATGCAGCACCGGATAGGTAATCCAATCCTGTTCGAGCTTCTCGATAGCAAGCCCTTTGAAAAGCTCTTTCTTACCGAGGAAATAGGCTTCAAGGGTGGAGATAAGCAGGCTTTTGCCGAAACGGCGGGGACGACTCAGGAAATAGGGTTTTCCCCGCGTGACAAGTTCATAGATAAGTGCTGTTTTATCTACATATATATACCCACCTCTCCGTATGTCTTCAAAACTCTGTATGCCGATCGGCATCTTTCTGACCGCTGTATTCATAAAGCTGTTGCCCGTCCGTTAGTGAACGAGCCTTACAAAGATAGGAAAGAGTTGCGAATTATGAATTATGAATTATGAATTATGAATTTACTCAGCGTATCTTCTTCGCCATCACCCCATACGAATAGATCAGGACGACCGCATATCCGAACAGCGGCACGATAAAAGCGAACGACATCGTCGAGATATCGGCCACATAGCCCATCAATAACGGTCCGACCGCTCCGCCTATCGGGGACATCATCAGGAAGGAGGAGGCACGCTTGGTGTAATCGCCCAAACCTCTCAGCGAGATGGCGAAGATGGTCGGGAACATGATGGCCTCGAAGATATAGCAGGCAAATAAGGCGCTTTTCGACAGGACGCCTACGTTCAGGGTGACGAACAGAGCGCCCAAGACGGTAAAGATCGCACAGATAAACAAGACTTTCTCCGCCCGGACATAACTCATGATCCAGCTGCCGATGATACGCCCGACCATAAACAAGCCCAGTCCTCCGAAGGAAAGGACGATAGCGGCATCGTGGGCATCCATCCAACCGTCGTCGGTCACATAGTTGATAAAGAAACTGTTTATCGATATTTCCGCTATTTCATAGCAGAACAAAGCCATCACGCCCCAAGTGAAACAACGATGTTTCCACAGGCCTTTCAATCCGGCTTTTGCCTCGGCAGTCGTCTCTTCGCAATCGTCATGGTCGATCTCCGGCAGGCGGATGCGAAAGAAAACAAGGGCGACAGACAGGACGACAACCCCCATCACGGTATAGGGCAAAGCGATGTTAGCCTCCCCGTTTCCGGAAAACAACAGCATTCCACCGATCACAGGCGCACAGATGCAACCTAACCCGTTGAAGGATTGTGCCAGGTTCAAACGGCTGGCTGCCGTCTCGCGATCTCCAAGCTCCGTCACGTAGGGATTGGCTGCCGTCTCGAGGAACGTCAGGCCGCAGCCGATCACGAACAGGGAGAAGAGGAAGAAGTTGAACGACATCAACTGCTCGCTCGGAATGAAAAGCAGCGAACCGATCCCGTAGAGGATCAGGCCGAACACCACGCCTTGGCGGTATCCGTATTTATTGATGAAAAGCCCGGCGGGGATCGCCATCGTGAAATAACCGGTGTACATCGTTGCCTGGATCAGGGCGGAATGGGCTTTCGTCATGACAAGCGCCTCCTGGAAATGTTTGTTCAGGACATCCAGGATGGCATGTGCGAAACCCCATAAGAAAAACAGGGATGTGACTAATACAAAAGGGACCAGATACTCTTTCTTTACCAACGATTTCTTTACTTTTTCCATTATGATGTTATTTGTTTTTATTCTCACTTTACAGGCTTGCCGGCCGGAAGGGAATCGTAAACCAGAAAGTCGACCCTTTGCCTAATTCGGACTCCACCCCGATCTCGCCACCAAAAGACTGGACTATGGACTCGCAAATGGAAAGCCCCAAACCCGTACCCTGCACAAAGCTGTCAAATTTAGCAAAACGTTCGAATACACGCGGCACGTTTTCCACGGCAATGCCTTTTCCCGTATCCGTAACGTAGAAACGGAGGATATCTTCCCGTTTCTCATAGCCCATCACGATAGAACCTTCGGAGGTATATTTGCAAGCGTTGCTAAGGAAATTGGAAACGACCTGCGTCAACCGGTTTTTCTCCGAACGGATCACATATCCCGGAGAAGGCTGCCGGCAAATGAGGTCCACCCCTTCTTTCACCCTGGATTTATACACCTGATACAGATTGAAGAAAAGGTCCGACAGGTCGACATCCGAATAGTTGAAATCCAACTGCCCGGCCTCGATCTTCGAAAGGTCGAGGATATCGTTTATCAACTGCAGAAGGAGTTCGTTGTTTGTTTCGACTATTTTCACATACTCCTCGATCTCGTCTTTCTCATCCGTCGTCGCAATCAGGTTCGAAAAGCCGACGATGGCATTCAACGGAGTCCGTATCTCGTGGCTCATATTGGCCAGGAAGGCGCTCTTCAGCCGGTTTGATTCTTCGGCTTTGTTACGCAGACGGATCAGTTCGTTTGTCATTTTCAGATCCGTAATATCGCAACGCAAGCCGATCAGTTTGCCGATCCTTCCGTCCTCATCTTGCCCGTACGCCACGGCATGCATTTCGAACCAACGGTTTCCCAAGGCGGGTGCGGTCGTACGGATCTGGACATCCATGACCGGTATCTTTCCTGCAGCAAGCTCTTCCAGGCCCCGGCTCAACAGTATCCGGTCGTCGGGATGGACAAAAGATAGATAATCATCCAACGGGATCACCGCTTCTTCAAATATCGTGGAGTCGGGCGAATAGAAACTCCGGGCTTCGACGTTATATTCCCATGAAATGATCTGGGCGGCCTTCAAGGTAAAGTCCAGTTTCATCTTGCTTTCTTTCAACTCCCGTTCATTCTCGTGGATATCCGTCGTATCGACGATGGTCGACACGACATATCGGTTCCCATCCTGATCTACAAGGCGCGTTTTGGTCGTGATACCCCAACGGACAGGCAATCCGCTTTCCTTATCATGAAATATCCGGTTGTACGAAATCGGCCCGTCGCTTTCCAGCACGTCGAGATCTTCCTCGCGGTATTGCGCCGCCTTCGGGTCATTCACCTCAAAGTCGTTCTTTCCGAGCAGAAAGTTGAAATTCTCCCCGTAAAACTCGGAGACCTTATTGTTATAGAACAAATACCGGAAGTCATTCCCCACATCTTTGATAAACAACCCTACCGGCAAGTTATCGATAATAGACTGCAAGAACGTCTTCAGGCGCAGTATCTCTTTATCGGCAACCACATAGGGAGTGACATCGTGGGTAAAACAGATCACATATTGCTTTCCGAACGGCACGACGCGTGCCTTCGTATAAGTGGCGTTGTCTCCCTCTCCATATTTATAATTAAAGACCGTTACCTCGCCGGTCCGGATCGTCTTCTTCACATTCCCGATGATATCGTCCATCATCTCTCCATACCTCGCATACTCCTGGCGGATCTCCCACAGGTTCCGGCCGATCATGTCAGTCACATCTCTCCCGAACAAAGCATGATCTTGGGGATTTACAATATCCAGGATATTCAAATCCGCATCAAAGATCGTCGCCATATCCGGCATGCAGCTCAAAAGTTCCATCATTTTCAGATTGGCGGTCTTGTAGTTTTCTTCTTTGCGTCTCCTGTACATCAGGATTCCGAAGAAAATAACGATCATCAGGACGATCAGGCAAAAAAGAAGTATGATTTCCAGTGAATGTTGTTCCCACAAAGAGGGAGTCCTGTTATAAAGCACGGCTCCTTCCGGCAGGGACGAGAGCTCGAATCCGGCCTTCACAAAAGTCGGATAATTGATATAATAGCGGGGCTGCGAAGGCGTATATTGGAACTCCGGGCTTTTGCTTATCCCTTTTGTCAGGACGCTATGCACAAGAGACGCCAGGTCCTTTCCCATTTCCACACCGGAAATAAAATAGCCGCCGATGAAATTCATGTTCGTCTTCCCCTGGTCCAACGACTGGAATACAGGTATGGAAGTATGATGGGACAAGGCATTATGGAGCATCGAATGGGCATGGGGATATTGGGCGGCATCGGTATACCATCCGCCTGTCAGCAGAGCATGGCTGTCGTCCATCAGGGAAATGGAATCGAGCAATTGCTGGGTAGTCAGTTTGCCGCCGTCCAGATAGTACAGATCAAGCGAATCGACCTGGTCGCAAAGGTTCTTTATATACGCTTCGAAAAAGGCTATCTTATACCGGTTGTCATAGCAGAAGGCTATATGCCGGATGTCAGGGTTCAGCTGCTTGATCAGCTTGAAGTTCTCGATCAGGTAATCCCGATAAGCATAGCCCGTCACGTTGAAATCACCGAAAGACTCTTTCATCGGTATCATCTTCTCCACACCGGTCCCATTCAGGCTTGCCAAATACTCATAATCGATAAACACACCCTTCATGTACCCCAAGACAACAGGCGTAGCACGCCAGCTTTCCGGGCAAGCGGACCGGTAGGCAGACCAGGCTTCGTTCCCCAACAGAACGACGACTTCGGGTTGCTGCTTATACGCCTCGAACAGTTGCAGCATCCATTCCTCCCAGTCTTCAAATGCAGGCGACGATTCAGAATCCATATATTCTACAGATACCCTCGTATCGACCTTCTCGTCCAAATGAGTGATAAGAGAAGCAATCACATGGTTCCCTTCTTCCTTGAGCGGAGAATAAGAACTGATGAGCAAGATCATCTTCCGGTTCTCCGTTTTCACCGTATTTGCCTGTACACGGAAAGAGGAAAGAACAAAAACTATTAAATATATAAGTAATCCGTAAATTGTAGATTTACTGCCTAATCTCATCTTTCTATCATTATAACTCTTCGGTGCAAAAGTAGTGCATTTTTTGTCAGTTCCGGCAATCCAGAGGAATTAAACAAAAAACAACCGCTTGCCTAACAAATCTCCCATCTGCTGTTTCAAGGCCGGCGCATTCAGCGGTTTGGATGTGTAAGCGTCGAAACCGCTGTTCATGATCTGTTGCTCGTCCGAGGCGAAAGCATAGGCTGTCACAGCAATGATCGGCACTTCGGTCGAGAGTTTACGAATCTCGGCAGTCGCTTCGTACCCATTCATTTCCGGCATATTGATATCCATCAGTATGATATGGGGACTATACTTTTTGAACAGTTCTACCGCCTCTTTCCCGTTCCAGGCATGCAGCAACGTATATTCATGTTTCAGGATCGACTCGAACAATTTAAAGTTTCCGACATTATCCTCGGCTATCAGAACGATCAGTTTATCTTTCTCCACCTTCTTCTTCTCGAACTGATGCAAGTGCTTTTCCGGTTTCTGGGCCGGAGAGCATGGGAAGGTGAACCAGAACGTTGTGCCTTTCCCTTCTACCGATTCGACCCCGATCTCCCCGCCCAAATGGTCGATGATCATCTGGCAGATAGAGAGTCCCAAGCCGGTTCCCTGAGCGAAAGCGTTCAGCTTGACAAAACGTTCGAAGATCTTTTTCTGCAACTCTTTGGCTATCCCGCAACCCGTATCCGTCACATAAAAATGCAGCCATTTCTCATGTTCCCTGGTGTAACCGAAACGGATACTGCCTTCTGTCGTAAACTTGATCGCATTGGTGGTCAGGTTCGTCAAGACCTGCATAAGCCGGTTCTTGGGAAGAGAGACGTAACATTCGGCGACCCGTTGCTCGAACTGGACCTTCACATCCTTCATCGCCCTGGGTTGCATCATCCGTTCGAATTCAGACAATAAATTATTGATGTCTACATCCGAATAGACGAACTCCAACGTCCCCGCCTCGATCTTCGAAAGGTCCAGGATATCGCTTATCAATTGAAGGAGGAGAGCATTGTTATTCTCGATAATGCTGATATATTCTTCTTTCTCATCTAACTCGTCCGTAGTCGCCAGGACATTGGAGAAACCGACAATCGCGTTCAGGGGCGTACGGATCTCGTGGCTCATATTAGCCAGGAATGCCGATTTCAGGCGGTTAGATTCTTCCGCTTTGTTTTTCGCCTCGATAAGCTCGCGTTCGATGGTTTTGCGATCGGTTATGAGCAGGGAAGAGCCGATCAACGAAACTGGACGCCCCTCCTCGTCTCTTTTATCCACGGCAGCACGGGCTTCAACCCATTCGAAGCCGTGCAATCCTTTCTCCGGATTATAAATACGATATTCCTCCCTTATCTTATCGACCTTCCCGTCGATCAATGCCTGATAGGCCTCTTTCACCTTTTTCCGGTCGCTCTTGAATATTTTGGAGAAATAGTCGGCTTCCGGCACTGACAATTGGTTTTCATCAAACAATTCGGAAGTCCCCGTATCGATTTCCCGGCTCACATCGCACAGGATCGTCCTTTTCTCCAAATCCCATTTCCAGGGGGTCACGTTTGCGACATCCAACGACATGGACAACTTCTTGTTGACAGTCCGCAACAATTGCTGCGCTTTGAACAGTTCGCTCGTATCGACCATAAATATATCCACACAATCCTTCTCGCTGGCAGAAATAATCATCACGCTGAAATAACGGTCCGACGGGCCGAAATAATATTGCGTGCTCACTTTCTTATTCTGCCCCAATACCAGGCTGCACATATTCAAGTATTGCAAGAACTGCCGGTCATGCACTTCGGAACCTTTCTTTCCCTGGTAACTCCTATTCGTATCCAACCGCTTTTCGAATTCCGGATTGACATTCTTTATGATATAATCGACCGGCTTGTTGTCTTCATCAAAAATCACCTGCTGCTTCATATAGCAGATCGGCATGTTATTAATCAGACGGCTATAACTGCTCATCAACTTCAGTTCCTTTTCCTGGTACAACCGTTTCTTGTTCAGGGTCGAAATCCTGAAAGAGAGGAACAGCAGCAAGAAAAGCAACGAAGTGCCGCCGGCCAAGACATAATCGCCATACTGCTCCCAGAACGAAGGGGGCTTCATATAAAAAAGCGAATCGGGCGGACAAGCCGAGAGGGAGATGCCCGACTTTTCCAACATCTGATAATTCAATACCGGACGCGGACCTTCGGGCATGATGATGGAATTATAGATTTTTCCCCTCAGCAATTCGTCAATGGTGGTGTACAGCAGGGAGGATATTTTGGAGGCCGGATAATAGCATCCGCCGACCATGCCGTTCTTAACGATGTCCATGTCGTTCAACGTAAAAATGGGAAGATCGGTATAGGAACTCAGCAGGATGTACTTTCCGCGCTCGTTCCTCAGTATCCAGGAATAATAAAGGATCCCGGTATGGGCATCCGAACTTTGCAAGATATTGATCAAATCTTCCGTTTGCAAATCTCCGGCTGTCAGTATCTCCAATTCTATATCCGGGAAGGATTCCAGCATCACCGTTTCTAATGTGCTTTGGTTCTGGGCACTGATATAACGCTTATCGGAGAGGAACAACAGACGGGTCATATCCGGGATGCATTGTTTCATCAGGGAAATCGTCTCACCGATAAATTCGGGGACATATACGACTGTCAGATTCTTGCGTGTCTTGACACGGTCCGCGAGTTGCAATCTTTCGTCTATCGGACAAGCCTGCTTGGACAAATAATATTCACGCGGCCCGATATACTCCTTTTCCGCACAGAGCAGAAGCGGCACATCGACTCCCCAACGCCGTACCAGCTCATCCCGGAGCAAGACATAGGAGCTATTCCCTAAAAGGACAATCAGCAAAGGGGGTTTGGCGGTATATTTCTCCGCCAATTCGTCAATAAAGTCTTTTACATCCTCTTCCGTTTCCATCAACATCACGTCCATATGCTCGGTATAGGCATTGATACTGTCATCATCCGTAATCATCCGTTCATAGATGGGAGTCGTAAACACCCGGCTCCAGGGAGTGGATTCCGTATAGGAATTTATGATCAGGACATAATCCGATTGCTCTGTTACCGAAGAAGCAAAGACTGAAGTTAACGAAGCCAATAAGAATAAGCAGGTCAACAAAATGAATATCCGACAATGATGCAATAGATCCATGCTACAAATTTTATCTTAGACAAAGAATACAAATCAAATACCTCTTGAAAATCAAAATAGAATTCCAGTAACAAAGGTATCGATTTATTCCTGACAAAAACAATAATACGGAACATTAAAAAACAAATCCGGAGAATTTAACTTCTCACGGATCCACTGTCATTGAACACACCGGACGGCCTTTTAGCCGACAACATACCGGGCCTTTCTCCCCATCGACCGGTAAATCGCAGCGACGATCAACCAGGAAATGCCAAATGCAACGACTGCGGCGGCAGGTATCTGCAAGGCGACCGGGACATGCAGGGCACGCATCAGGACGACACCCGGACCGGTAAAGAAATAATGCACCATATAGATCCCGAACCCGCAAGTCGTCAGGTTCGCCAGCAAACTCTTGATCTTTTCGGACCGTACGTTCACCTTCTTGGCCAGCAAGAAAACGGGGATCGTCATCATCACGACATTAAGAGAACAATAGGTAAAGAAAAGTTCCAGCAATTCTTCGCTGTACTCCGGCAAAGCGGTTACATAGCGGAAACCATAAAAAGTCACGGCATAGCCGAGCACGAACATCGGAATTCCGACCGACAATATCTTGCTCAACTCCCAATCATGATTGCGCAGGTAATGGCCTAAAAGCAAGTAGCCATTGAATCCGGCGAAATAATACAACATATTGAAAGAGTTCCAGGAACAACCACCCCAGATATAAGGCGAAACGAACTGATAATAATAAGGTAACAACGTCGACACGCCCCAGGCCACGAGGAACCATAGTTTGGCCTTTTCCGAGGCTTTCTCCACCCAGGCAGAGAAAACAGGCAGGTACAAGTACAGTCCGATCAACAGATAAATATACCACATGTGCACATCCACAATTGAGAAATTCAACGGGATCTCCGCAATATATCTCAAGGAAACACCCAACGACTGTCGGGCCACCTCTTCGCCCGAATAGGGGAAAAAGTCCAAGATCACCTCCGGTGCCAGGCCAAGCAGTCCGGTTATCCAGGGGAACAGATTATAAAGCACCGACCAGATCAGGAACGGCCAAAAGACACGGCTGATTCTTTTTTTATAGAAGACGGAAGTATCGCCCTTCACCGGCAGCAACAAGGCTCCCGTAATCATCACGAACAGGGGGACGCAGGGACGTAGCAACGACCCGTAGGCAGCTCCCCAGAACTTGATCTGATCGATATTGGCAGGCGATTCGCCCGGATAAAAGTTAAACGGATCCGCACTATGGCAGCAAACCACGGTAAACATGGCGACAAAACGCACCACATCCAACCAAACGACATGCGTTTGGCCGATTGCCGAATTCTGACTCTTCATCATGATATTAGCATCTTATTAAGTTTATATTCCAAATTAAGAACCGCCCGCCACGCAAACGGTATCAGGAGGGCAAAGATAGGATATAAATTTTCAAACATGCTTTTTACATCTTCTATTATTCAAAACTGACTTTATTTGCTGTTTTACAGAATCTCGCTTACATCTATCTGCCTGTAATATAATCTGAGGGCAGAACACGTTGCAGGCACAAGCCGCACACGCTGTAAACCTCGCCCTTACTTCCCGTAATTGGCTTATGGGTTGCTATATCGTGGAATTTGAGGCACAAGCCGAAAAGAAGAATGCTGTTTATTGGTAATATTCTTAACCATCTTAAAAATACACACTTAAATATTTTATAATCAATATGTT
>NZ_CABUOD010000026.1 GCF_902493135.1 uncultured Parabacteroides sp. | reverse complement strand
GACACCAGCTTCGAAGACGGGATGGAAAAAGGATTGGAAAAAGGCAAGGCGGAAGGCATGAAGGACGGAATCGAACAAGGTATGAAGCATGGAATGGAAAAGGGTAAAGCGGAAGAGCAACGTCTTATCGCTGCCAATTTCAAAAGACAAGGGATCAATGTCGAGACGATTGCTCAATGTACCGGCTTGTCGGTGAAAGAAATTAACAAGTTGTAATCGACCGTTTTTTATCGGTAGAGTCAGTCGGGGTGTTACCTATTCAAGCACTCCGGCTGATTTAGTTTTACTTCTTGCCAGTTGCGAATCATTTGCACAATAGAATATTTTAGTGCGGTTACCCTGTAATTCCGTCAGCGCAGCCTGCGGGAATCTATTTTTTATGTATCTTTGGCTATTCAAACACCAAGACAAGGGAGAAAAGCCTATGTACAAGAATGGTAAATATCGGGAGACCGATAAAATGAGCGATCTGATCTGCGATAATTATCCGATGGTGCTCGTCATGAGCCGCTTCGGGATTGCACTCGGATTCGGTGAAAAGAACATCGGAGAGGTGTGCCGCCAAAACGGTGTCGATCCCTGCACGTTCCTGACCGTCGTGAACTTTCTGACGGAAGAGGTATCCGCGCCGGTGACGAACATTGACAAATGCCTGTCGATCGAGGCTTTGATCACTTATCTGCATAACGCACACGCCTATTTCCTGGACTTCCGGCTGCCCCATATCCGCCGCAAGCTGACAGAGGCGATTGCCGACTGCCCGAAAGACGTGGCGTTCGTCATTACCAAATTTTTCGACGACTATGCCGCGGAAGTGAACAAACACATGTCGTATGAGGAAAAGACGGTATTCCCATACGTACGGGGATTGCTGAAAGGGGTGAAAGATCCGAAATACAACATAACGATCTTCCGGAAACATCACGACCAGATCGAGATGAAGATCATCGAGCTAAAAAACATCCTGATCAAATATTATCCGGGACCCGGAAGCAACCTGCTGAACAGCGTCTTGTTCGACATCTTCGCGACCGAACAGGACTTGGCGTCCCATAATCATGTAGAAGACTATCTTTTCGTACCGGCGATTCTGGCTCTCGAAAAGACAATACAGTGATGCGCCTATGAATACCTTATTAAACATAGCGATCGCCGAACCGTCCGCCATCATCCGAAGCGGGCTCGAAGCGGTATTGAAGCGGCTTCCCGGATTCCGCATCCAGATCATCGAAATAGCCACCGCGGAGCTTTTGCAGGAGACGCTTCGCTCGCACAGACCCGATATGCTGATTGTCAACCCGTCGCTCCCCGGTTGCTACACCCTGCAGCTTCTCAGGGAGGAAACCGGCTGTACGGAGATGAAGTGCATAGCTTTGCTCTATGCCGTCGCCGATCATGCCCTGCTGCGGCCTTACGACGACCAGATCAGCATCTACGACAGCCCTGACGAGATTCGTCACAAGCTGGAACGCCTCCATACGCCACCGGTTGAAGAAGTTGAAAACGAAGAGCAACAGACGCTCAGCACACGCGAAAAGGAAATCGTGGTCTGCGTGGTCAAAGGCATGACGAACCGCGAAATAGCCGACCGCCTGTTCCTTTCCACACACACCGTTGTCACGCACCGACGCAACATCGCCCGCAAGCTACAGATACACAGTGCCAGCGGTCTGACCGTCTACGCCATTGTTAACAAATTAGTTGAACTAAACGACATCAAATTATAATCCATGAAGAAAAACAAACTGGCCGTCCTTACGTCGTGCCTTGTCCTGGCCGGGACATTCTGCACGCAGGCGCAAAACAACAAAACGCCACAGGAAATCCGGATACCGGATACCTACAAATTGACGAACAAGTCCATCTACCGGAACGGTTGGATAGACTTCAACAAGAATGGGAAAAAGGATGTATATGAAGATCCTGCGGCCCCGATCGACGCACGTGTCGAAGACCTTCTCTCGCAAATGACCGTCGAGGAAAAAACGTGTCAGATGGTCACGCTCTACGGCTACAAGCGGGTACTGAAAGACGACCTGCCGACGCCGGAATGGAAAAACCAGCTCTGGAAAGACGGCATGGGAGCGATCGACGAACATCTGAACGGTTTCCAGCAATGGGGACTTCCCCCTTCCGACAACCCGTATGTCTGGCCGGCTTCGCGCCATGCCTGGGCTTTGAATGAAGTGCAACGGTTCTTTATCGAAGAGACACGCCTGGGTATCCCGACCGACTTCACGAACGAGGGCATACGCGGGGTGGAAAGCTACATCGCCACCAACTTCCCGACACAGTTGGGATTGGGACACACCTGGAACCGTGACCTGGTCCACAAGGTCGGTTATATCACCGGACGCGAAGGACGGTTGTTGGGATATACCAACGTCTACGCCCCGATACTCGATGTCGGCCGCGACCAGCGTTGGGGACGTTATGAAGAAGTGTATGGCGAAAGCCCGTACCTCGTAGCCGAATTGGGCGTGGAAATGGCAAAAGGGATGCAGACCGATCATCAGGTAGCCGCCACTTCCAAACACTATATCGCTTACAGCAACAACAAAGGCGGACGTGAAGGGATGGCACGCGTAGACCCGCAAATGTCACCGCGCGAAGTCGAGATGATCCATGTATATCCCTGGAAACGTGTCATCAAGGAAGCAGGCATCCTCGGAGTCATGAGTGCCTATAACGATTATGACGGATTCCCCGTACAGAGCAGCTATTACTGGCTGACGACACGCTTGCGCGGCGAGTTCGGTTTCCGCGGGTATGTGGTATCGGACAGCGACGCCGTCGAGTATCTTTTCTCCAAGCACGGGACTGCCGCCGATATGAAAGAATCCGTGTTGCAAAGCGTACTGGCGGGATTGAACATCCGTTGTACGTTCCGTTCTCCGGATTCATACGTCCTGCCGCTTCGCGAACTGATCGCGGAAGGAGCGCTGCCGATGTCCACGATCGACGACCGCGTGCGCGACATCCTGCGCGTCAAATTCCTCGTCGGATTGTTCGACCATCCGTACCAGATCGATCTGAAAGAAGCGGATAAAGAGGTGAACAGCATCGAAAACCAGCAGGTCGCCTTGCAGGCTTCGAAAGAATCGCTCGTTCTGTTGAAGAACCAAGATGCTGTTCTTCCTTTAGACGTAAACAACGTTTCCAAAATCGCCGTATGCGGTCCGAATGCCGATGAAGAGGCATACGCTTTGACGCACTACGGTCCGCTTGCCGTAGAGGTGACCACCGTGTTGGAAGGTATTCGGAACAAGGTGAAACCGGATACGGAAGTGCTCTTTACCAAAGGTTGCGACCTGGTAGATGCCAATTGGCCGGAATCGGAACTGATCCATTACCCGCTGACAGCAGAAGAACAAAACGAGATCGACAAAGCGGTGGAAAACGCGAAGAAGAGCGATGTGGCCGTTGTCGTGCTGGGCGGCAGCAACCGCACCTGCGGGGAAAACAAATCACGTTCCAGCCTCGAACTGCCGGGCCGCCAGCTCGACTTGCTGCAAGCGGTCGTTGCCACAGGCAAACCGGTCGTACTGGTGCTGATCAACGGCCGTCCGTTGTCTATCAATTGGGCGGACAAATATGTTCCGGCCATCCTCGAAGCCTGGTATCCGGGGTCGCAAGGCGGTACGGCCATTGCAGACGCTTTGTTCGGCGACTATAATCCGGGTGGAAAACTGACCGTCACCTTCCCCAAGACAGTCGGACAGATTCCCTTCAACTTCCCCACCAAGCCCAATGCACAGGTCGACGGCGGACGCAATAAAGGGTTGGACGGCAACATGTCCCGTGTGAACGGCCCGTTGTATCCGTTCGGCTACGGATTGAGTTATACGACTTTCGAATATTCCGACATTTCGATTCAGCCTGCTGTCGTGACGCAGGTTCAACCGGTCACCGTCCGTTGCAAGGTAACGAATACAGGCAAACGCGCCGGAGACGAAGTGGTACAGTTATATGTACGCGATATCCTAAGCTCCGTTACGACCTACGAAAAGAACCTCGTCGGCTTCGACCGTATCCATCTGAATCCGGGAGAAACGAAAGAGCTTGCCTTCACGATCGAACCGCGCGACTTGCAATTGCTGAACAGTGATAACCATTGGGTGGTAGAACCGGGAGATTTCAAGGTCATGGTCGGCGCCTCGTCCGAAGATATCCGTCTGAACGACCGTTTCACGGTGGTGGAATATGGTAAAGAGCAGGCAAGCGCGTCGGCAGCTTCCCGGCAGCAGAAATCAGTTATTGCCAGCTCATCCCAAGCGTCTGCCCCGCTGGTATTGGATGGGAACCTGTCCACAGCCTGGAAAGCCAACAAAGGCGAATACATCACATTCGCACTCGAAAACAACGCCTCGCCGAACAGCATCGCGATCGCTTGGAAAGAAAAAAGCAAAGATGCAAAATTTGAAATCCAGCTTTCCGGCGGCGGAGGCCAGTTCCTGACCGTATATGAAGGGACAGTAGAGGCTACGAACGAACTGAAGAATTACCGGTTCAAAGGCACGACCGCCAGTGATATCCGTATCGTAATAACCTCCGGCAATGCAAGTATTTCGGAAGTCAAAATCAAAGAGTTGAAAAATTAAAAATTAAAAATTAAGAATTAAGAAATGGTGTCTTATGCATTCATTTCTTAATTCTTAATTTTTAATTCTTAATTTACAAATAGATTTCCCCAAAGAACTCCGGACAATGGAAGTTCGGAGTAGGAAGATCGATCGGGTTCCAGCTGACAAAATGCGGAAATTCCGTATCGTCTGCACATTTATAGAAGTTGCCCATTATCTTTTCCGGCAGGTTGTCAGGATCGAGGCCCATCAACCGGAAAGGAATGGCAACCACCAGCTCCCAGCTATAGATACCCAGCTTCTCTGTAAAAGCGGTATGAGGCAGACTTGAGAAACGACGTATGGAAGCATATTCTTCGGCTGTCAGCGATTTCTTCGAATCACGCGATTCCCGATAGGAAGCATCACACGTACCGATACAGTTAAACTCGAAATTGTAGTAATTGGGATCATCCAGCCGCTTCATAAAAAACTCTACGCAACTATCCTGGTAGACAGGCGAACCATCCGCTTCATAAAGAGCTTTCAGGGAATTGCCTTTTACAAAGTAGCGAATATACAGATTCACTTTCGATCTTGCGATATCGAAAGCCACGATCGGCTTATAGGGATACTCCTCCCAGTTAATCACGTCGATCGACTCTCGCTGGGCTTTTTCCATCAAAAAGCCTACGGACGACAGGTCCAGTACGTCCAGCGTTTCCAAATAAGGGACTTTCAGTTTCTTCATTTCAATTATAGATTTGGAGCAATGGCAGATGTAAATAGGAAGTCAGCAATACGGATAAAACTCCGATGACCGCCAAGACAATAATGACCGACCCGACTATCCTATTCAACAGCCATATACCTCGCACGTTAAACCATTTCTTTAATTTAGCCACTATATAAGTGATTCCGAACCACCAGAGAACCGCTCCCACCCCAATAAAGACGATGCCTCCCAACAACATCCAAACAGAATGTTCCGGCAGGACAAAGCCAAAGCGGGCAAACAAACCAATATATAGTAATACGATTAATACGTTGCTAAAGGTAAGAAGAAAAGCCGTAATAAAATCCTGGGTGAAGGATAACTTTTTCTCTCGTTGTTTTTTGAGATTCCGGACAGGATTGGACTGGAAAATATAATAGCCGAAAATGCCCAGTACGATACTGCCGATCAATTGCAAGGGAGCCTGGTTCGCCTCCACGAAATTCACCACGACTCCCATCCCCAGGCAGGTCAGTGCAGCGTAGATCACGTCCGACAGAGCAGCCCCCAATCCGGTGACAAACCCGTGCCAGCGTCCTTTGTTCAGCGTTCGTTGTATGCACAGCATACCGATCGGACCCATCGGGGCGGAAACCAGTACGCCAATCACAATTCCTTTACTTATCAATCCCAGCATTATCCTTTTATTTTCTGCCTAATGATTTGCAAAGATAACGCAAACCGGGAGCAGAATAAAATGAACTCGTCCTTTTTAACTAAAAAACGCCTGCAGGAATATTTTTTAGATTACCTACAGGCGTTTTCACACTTTATGCAAAAAGACTATTTAGCCTTTTCCTTTTCTAAAATAGCTTTCAACTTTGCAACGATTTCGGGATGTTCGGCTGCCAAATTCTTCTTTTCGCCGATATCCTGTTTCAAGTTGTAAAGCTGTTCTTCCTTGCTGTTGCCCAACTCGATATTGGTCAGTTTCTGATAGGCGGCGCCATTGCTCGGAGCAATATACTTCCATACGCCGTCGGAAACAGAAAGAGAACCGGCCACTTCGACCACATAGTCGCGTCCTTTCAGGTCTTTACCCAAGAAAGCATCCAGATAATCCTGGCTGTCAGGACCGGCGCCCGCTTCAAGAGTCTTGCCCATCAGGCTTGCCATAGAAGCATACAAGTCGACCTGCGAAACCAATGCATCGGAAACACCCGGTTTCACCTGCGCCGGCCAGCTCACGATCATCGGGATGCGGGTTCCGGCTTCGAAAATACTATATTTGCCGCCACGGAACGGTCCCCAGGGCTTATGGTCGCCCAAAAGTTCAACGGCACGGTCTGCATAGCCGTCATCGACCACAGGTCCATTGTCGCTACTCAGAACGATCAGGGTGTTTTCCGTCAGGCCTGCTCTGTCCAATGCATCCATAACCTGTCCGACCGTCCAGTCGAATTGCAGCAAAGCGTCGCCACGGGGACCCATACCGCTCTTCCCTACAAAGCGGGGATGCGGCCAACGGGGAACATGCGCATCATTGGTTCCGACATACAGGAAGAACGGTTCGTCCTTGTGGTTCTCGATAAACCGGACAGCCTTACAAGTAATACTGTCCGCTATGTTCTCGTCTTCCCACAAAGCCTGTTTGCCTCCTTTCATATACCCGATACGGGAGATACCGTTTACGATCGCCATGTCATGCCCGTGGTTCGGGCTCGGTTTGAGCTTTGTCAGCAGTTCCGGATGGTCTTTCCCCAACGGTTCGCCGGGAAACGGTTCCTTATAGCTGACGGCAATCGGATCATTCGGATCGAGGTTCACGATCCGCTGGTTCTCGACAAAAACACAGGGGACACGATCGGCGGTAGCCGCCATCAGATAGGAGTAATCGAAACCGATATCCGTCGGCCCCGGAGTGATAAAGCCGTTCCAGTCCTGCGTACCGGTCTTGTCGCCCAATCCCAAATGCCACTTCCCGATCGCACCGGTCGTATAGCCGCATTCGCGGAACATATCGGCAACGGTCGGCTGTTCGGGACGGATCACCATACCGGCATCTCCGGCGGCAATCCCCGTATCGTTTCGTCTCCAGGCATAATGTCCGGTAAACAGGGAATAGCGCGAAGGCGTACTGGTCGCAGCTACCGCATGTGCATCCGTAAAACGGACGCCCCGCGCCGCCAGTTTTTCCACATTCGGCGTATGGATCGTTTTCGATCCGTTGCAACTCAGGTCGCCATAACCGATATCATCGGCTATCAGGAAAATAACGTTCGGTTTCTGCTGCTGCGCTACTTTCTCTTCCGCCTTTTGTTTGTTTCCGGAACAGGAGGCCAGCAAGGTGGCCCCTATTCCTAATACGATTGTTGATTTCATGATAATAATTTATTTATGTCGCTTCACATGACTACACCCTATCGCAAATTCGGATTTATATCCTGTTCCGATTGCGGGATCGGCCATTTATAATCCTGATCCTGCCGGAAAGCACGGCTGTTCACCCACCATCTGCCGTATTTGTCAGGTTCGCCGGCCGGTTTGACACTTACGCGTTTCGAACCGGGGAAAGGAGCACCGTAAATATCGCCATTTAATGCTTCATGTGCAATACCCCAACGCAGCAAGTCCCAATAGCGGATACCTTCCATCGCCAGTTCGACGCGACGCTCGTTCCGTAAAATAGGACGCAACTTCGCGGCATTCACTTCCGTGATTGCCGGCATCTGTACAGATGCCCGACCTCTTACCTTATTGATGGTTTCATCCAGCAAGGCTTGCGTGATCCCCTCACCGGCTTCC
Organism: uncultured Parabacteroides sp.; assembly: GCF_902493135.1. Lineage (GTDB taxonomy): Bacteria > Bacteroidota > Bacteroidia > Bacteroidales > Tannerellaceae > Parabacteroides. The sequence continues at coordinate 61,125 of NZ_CABUOD010000026.1, read as the reverse complement.
AGTTTGGCTTCCAGATAGCTCAACAGAACTTCCGCATAACGGATAACAGGAACGTTTCCTCCATAACTGTTCAGGTCACCGGAGAAAGTCTCATCAAAATACTTACGCATCATAAAACCGGTCTGCGTGGTCTGTCCTCCCATCACTTTGTCCGGGCTTTGAGAATCCGGATGGCAGTCATAGACAGAACCTTTAAAAGTAGAACCATTATAATAAATGGTATAATCCAGGCGCGGATCTCTGTTTTCGCCCAAGTTATCCGGGTTATACAGCGGGCTGTCATAGCTGAACGGCGTACCATCTTTGAACTGATAAGCTTCAAACAGGCCTGCAGCGACGTTAATCAGACACCAGCCTCCGTCTTTTACGGGGAAAGCATGCTGAGGAAGTGCATTTCCGGCTTGGTCTTGCAGATACTGCATAGAGAAAATGTTTTCATTGCTATTCTCGTTCGACGGCAAGAAAAGGGAAGCATAATCCGGGTCGATCGCATTGTCGCCCAGGTCTATGATCTCTTTATAAGCGGCTGCCGCTTCGCTATATTTCTTGGCAGCCAATAACGTACGTCCCAAGAACGCAAGAGAAGCTTGCTTGCTCGCACGTCCGGTTTCAGAACCTTTCAAATCCTTGAAACGAGGCAGGTCGGCAGCGGCTTCCGTAAACTCTTTAATAATAAAATCAGTAATTTCCGCTTTCGTATTTTTCTTTACCGTATTCGCCTCATCTTTCGTCAACACTTTTGTAACCAGCGGTACATCCTGGAAAAACTGAGACAGATAAAAATACTGGGCAGCCCGGATAAAACGAGCCTCTGCCGTGAAACGAGCTACGACAGCCGGATCGCTCAGGTTGCCGATACCTTCCAGAAAACGGTTGCAACGGGCAATCTTGGCATACGAATTCTCCCAATACGCTTTTGTATAAGCATTATTCGATAACAAAGTACCGTTTGTCATCTTATGGAAATTCGAGTTCGTCCCACGACGGTCGTAGGCATTATCCGTAGGAAATTCCATAAAAATCAAACCGCCATACGACCACCAGTCCGTCGGGGTATATTCCGGAGAGTTAAACAATATATTCCCCTTATAAACACCGGTTAACGCCAATTCCGCATTGTCTTCACTGGTCCAGAAATCATTTTCTGCAAACTTATCCAGCGGATTCCGGTCCAGGTCACACGATACGAAGGTTGTCGTAGCCGCCAGTAAAGTGAAAATAAAATATTTAATTCGTTTCATGTCTTTTAGAATTTAAAGTTTACACCAAATGTATAAGTTGCCAATATCGGGTAATAGTTTCCGGATGTATTGATTTCCGGGTCCCATCCGGGTTTATACTTATTCCAGCAAAGAGGATTCTCGGCTTGTACATACACACGCAAGTTGCTGATCTTGGCAGCCTGCAACATCTTCTTCGGGAACGTGTATCCCAATTGAATATTTTTCAGACGGATATAAGAGGCATCCTGAGTCCAGAAATCGGAAGTGACGATATTCGGCGTCGTGGAGTTACTCAAGTCCTCCAATCTCGGATAAGCCGGATAGCGGGTCGGATTAGCCGGGTCAAAACGTCCTTCGGCCTGCCATTTCTGGATATTGCCGTCACCTCTGAAGGCCCAGCCGGCAAAGCCGTCCAACATACCGGTCACACCGGCAACCCCTTGCAACAATACCGACAGGTCCAACCCCTTATATTCCACACCCAAGTTCAGCCCGAAAGTGAATTTCGGAATACGGGAACCCAAATACACACGGTCATAATTCGGATCGATCTTGCCGTCAGGCACACCGTCCGGTCCGCTGATATCCTTGTAACGGATATCTCCCGGCTGCGGATTAGGCGTAACCTTGCTCTGGTCATGCCAGGACTTTATGTCTTTTTCATCCAGAAAAACGCCATCGGAAACATACCCGTAATACATCTGAATCGGATAATCGATGAACAAATCACTACCATTTCCAACCAGACCGTTCAACTGTTCCACATTACCGACACCTAAAGTCACCAGCTTATTCTTAATGATAGACAGATTGGCATTCACATTATAAGAGACCTCCCCGATCTTATTACGATGTCCTACCTCAAATTCCCAACCGAAATTCTTCAACTCTCCGGTATTCATCTCCGATATCTTCTGTCCTAAAATAGTAGAGACACTTCCACTCGGTTTATACAGGATATCGTATGTACGGCGATTGAAATAAGAAGCGTTCACACTCAGCAAACCGTTCCAGAAGACAGCTTCCAGACCACCGTCGACGGTTTCCGTTTCTTCCCATTTGATGGTCGGATCTACAGCCGTCGTGACAGCGGCACCTTGCGTATAAGTATCTCCGAAAGGATAGTTCTGTCCCAGTTCATATACGGACTGGTACGGGTAGTTACCGATATTCTGATTACCGAGGCGTCCCCACGATACTTTCAGTTTTAAGTTGGAGATGAAGCCCAGCGATTCGTTTTCCTTAAAGAAGTTTTCTTCCGACAATCTCCAACCGGCTGCAACAGACGGGAAGAAACCGAACTTTTTGCTTTGAGGGAAACGGGAAGAACCGTCATAACGAACCGTAGATTCAAACAGGTAACGTTCGTTGAAATTATAACGGAGACGTCCGAAACCGGATTGGATCGCCCAAGCATTCCCGGTTCCTTCCGATTTCTGGTTATCCGGTGAACCGGCATTCAGATAAGGCAGGTCGTTTCCAGGGAATTTATCGCGTGACCCCTGTACATAACGATAGTCTTCCTGTTCCCAGGAGTAACCGGCCAAGATGCCGAAAGTATGTCCGCCGATTGTCTTATTATATTCGGCAGTCGCCTGGAAAGTCTTATAAATCGTCTTACCCATCTTATGCTTTAACTCGGACGGACCCAACACACGGTCGCCGGAAAGCTTCATCGTCGAACGGTAAGTGCGTTCTTCACCGTTCGTATAAGTATATGCGCCGATAGCGGACAATTGCAAATCTTTGATCGGATTATAATCCAGGCGGACATTGGCATTTAAAGAAAATTCCGGATTCTCATAGAAAGAATCGCTCTTGATCCATCCGGCAGGCGTTCCGTGCAATTCACGTCCGGCGCCAAACGTACCGTCAGACAAGACAGTCGGCGTAAGTCCGGGGAAACGCAAGGCTTTCTGAATAAGTATCAACATATTATCGGCATCGTCACCACCCGGAGCCATCGGCTCTTTCCGATTGCCATATACGCCGGACAGGCGGCTGGTCAACTTCAGTCCCGGCAGGATTTCGTTGATCAGGTTCACACGGGCATTGTAGCGCTGGTAATCGTTTTTCTCCACGATGCCGTTCTGTTTCAGATAACCGAATGAAACCATATACCGGTTCTGTGCGTTACCTCCGTTAACCGTCACGTCATGCCCGGTCTGCAAACCTTTACGGGAAAAAACTTCATCCAGATAACGTGCATTGGCATAATGATCCGGATCGCTGCCGTCTCTGAACTTCTGGATTTCCTCCTGCGTATAAGCCTCACGGCCTACCGCTTCATTGTAGAGAGTCGCATATTGCCAGGTATCGACAAATTCCGGCAATGCCGTAGGCGTGTTGAAACCGACATATCCGTTATAACCGACAGAAACCTTCCCTTCCTTACCCGTTTTCGTCGTCACCAGGATAACGCCGTTTGCAGCACGCGAACCGTAGATGGCTGCCGTCGAAGCATCCTTCAATACGGAAATGGATTCTACATCTTCCGAGCTGACATCGTTCAGCTTGCCGGGGATACCGTCGATCAGGACCAAAGCATCCGATTTGTTGCTTTCACCGCCAAAAGAACCGACACCACGCACACGGATCTCACCGCCGCTATTACCCGGACGTCCCGAACGCTGGATGACGGTCACACCCGCCATCTGTCCGGTCAAGGCATTCGACAACTGCGGGGTCGAACGGTTTTCGAGTTTCTCGCTACCGATCTGGGCGATCGAACCGATCACGTTGACCTTCTTTTCCGTACCGTAGCCGACAACGACCACTTCGTCCAACGCCTGCGAGTCTTCGGCCAGTTGTATGGAATAGTTTGTTTTATCGCCCACAGTCAGTTCCTTCGTGATGTAGCCGATATATGAAATCTGTAGTTTGGATCCTTTCGGAACGTCAAGGGAGAAGTTTCCGTTCATGTCGGTGATCGTTCCGTTTGTCGTGCCCTTCACCACCACGTTGGCGCCTGCGATCGGGCCGAAAGCATCCGAAACGACACCCGTGATCTTGCCATCCTGCTGCACTTCGCCCAACAGGACGATCTTATTGTCTTCTATACGATAGGTATAAGAAGAAAGAATCTGGTTCAAAACCTCTTTGATATTTCCGTTCTTGACATTCAGGTTAACATGTTTCGTCATATCAATGGCGGAGTTATTGAAGAAAAACACGAACTGCGTATTCGCTTCAATGGATCGGATCGCTTCTGCAAGCGTCACATCAGACAGGCTCAGATTTATCTTCGCGTTCTGGGCATAACTTTCCACTGCGGACAGTTGGAAAAAGGAAATGGCAACAAATAAAAGTATTAGCTTCATTTTCCTGAATAAATTAATGTTAAGAATGGGGATAGCTATCCCATTCGTGGACTTTTTTTTCATACATTTGAATGTTTAAAGTTTTACATTTTGCTCTCACGCTCTTACCTTTGAGAGCAGTTTGTTTAGTTTTACATCAGGCGGATGCTGGTAACATCTGCCTGATTTTTTTGATGTTTTTCTGAATCTTAGATCATAGGCAATTTATTTATCGATTACTATTTAGGACTGATTATTATTTTATCTCCCTTGATCGTGTAGCGGATCGGGCTGATCAAAGTCAACAACTTCAAGATTTCTTCCGGCGACTCTTTCCGGATGGTCAACGACAAGCGATGATCGAGCGGAACTCCTTTCCTGCATTCTATATCCATATTATACCAGTGCTTCATCCGGTGCAGGATGGTCGACAGCTTTTCGTTCGTACAGACCAATCTGTCACCGATCCAGATGATATAATCGGAGGCATCCACCTCAGCCAGACTATAGGTCCCGTTCTGCCTGTTGCAGGAAATCCGTTGGTTCGGTTTCAGGATGATCCCTTTGCTCATACCGGACAAAAGGACTTCCACCTTACCTGAAAGCAAGGTTGTTTCGATCGTTTCCTTATTCTCATAATTGTTAACATTGAAATGAGTGCCCAACACGTTGACAACCATCCCGTCCGTCTCCACAAAGAAAGGCGCCTTTTCATTGCGTACGACTTCGAAATAACCTTCTCCTTCCAACTTCACAAAGCGCTTATCTTCAGAGAAACGTTCCGGATAGATCAACCTGCTGTTGGCATTCAGCCAGACGGTCGTCCCGTCCGGCAAGCTCACAGGCCCTTTGCTGTCTTTTCCCATAATGACACGGTTCATCACCAACTGCTCTTGAGTTGAAGAATCGAAAAACCGATTTTGTCCGGCAAAATACCCACCCAGCGAGCAAGCCAACAGTAGGGCGACAGATGCGGCAACTTTCACGAAATAAGAGAGGCGTATCTGTTTCCGTACTCTCTCTTTCGCCTCGATCCCGGCCATGAAACGCCCGAAAGCCCGCTTCACCCATTCAGGATCCGACACCGGGGCTGCACCGCTTTCCAGCCACCGATCTCTTATTTCGGAAAAGACTTTCTTATTCTCCTCACCGGCCCTCAGCCAGCCAAGAAGAACATCCTTCTCCTTTTCCGAAGCATTTCCTTGTAAATATTTTAGTATTATATCGTTCATTTTTGATTACATTCTCTATACTTATCACAAAACAAAAGCGGACATCCCTACCTCCGAATTGAAAAAAATTATATTTTTGCTAAAAAATATCCAGAGAGAGAAGCAGAATATCATGAAAGTACCGGAAGAATACAGTCTGAAAAAAAGACACGACAGAGCAAATGACCTGTCGCTATTCCGGGAACTGTTTGAGGCCTATTTCAAAATTTCAGTCACTTACGCCTACCGCTTCGTGGGCGACTGGCAAGCCGCCGAAGATATCACCCAAGATGTTTTCATGTCACTTTGGGAGAAGAAGGAGAACATCGACTTCAACGATCCGATCAAGCCCTACCTTTACCGCGCCGTCTATAACCGTTCCATTAATTACCTGAATTCAGCCCTGATGCAAAAGCGCATCGAAGGCATCGATACGATAGACGAGCTGATCAACCAGGAGATTCTCGGCTACAACCAACATGACACGCTCTTGCTGAAAGAGATCACCGACGAGATCAACCGGTTTGTCGACACTCTTCCGCCCCAATGCCGGACAGTCTATAAGCTGAGCCGCGAAAAGAACCTGCGGAATAAAGAAATAGCCGCCCAACTGGAAATCAGCGAAAAGGCGGTAGAAAAACATATATCCAAAGCATTGAGCGAGATACGCAACCACTTGGTGCGCCTCGATATCCTTTCCATACTGGCTTGCCTGATCGGGAATTCTTCCTGCCAGTAGTTTTTGAGATTTTGCACAAGTTCTATGAGTTCGTTGCCAAATCAATGAATAATAAAATAAATCTCCTAAATCTGGTTATTAAAAAAACAGACAATAACCCTTATTGGGACGTTTTTCTATTTGGAATGAAATTCCGGACAATTCGTGTTTGACGTTTCCCTCTTTTTGACCGGAATTAATAAGCAGCAGATAAAAAGAGGTCGGCAGGAAATAGAAAAAACGAAGTCTCATTGTCACTGAAAAGTAAAAAATCCTGACATTATGGAAAAGCTAAACTCCCGGAGAATCGTCTGTAGCAAACGAATGTTACCGGCAGATCCTAATATTTCAAAAGAAATTTACCTCTTTGCCGGCATGACGACCGTCTTCATCACCGCGACGACCGTCTTCACTACCATGACGACCGTCTTCATGGCATATACCCCCGGCAACTCACGGCGATGACGACCGTCTTTGCGGCAAAAAACCGCGCACCTCATAGTAAAAAAACCTTTTTGCCTGATAAAGAACCGGTATTTGCAGTTATTTGCAAAGAATGTGTTTTGTTGTTAACGAAACAATATTCTACAATAACCCCCTTGCCGGATCAGCATAGGAAGGGAAGATTTTATCCCGATATAACTTGATTATCCAATAGTAACGGAAAACGACAATACAAAAATAAGCAAATGGAAGCGTAGGAAATTAACAAAAAAAGACACGAGGGGTTACCTTGCTCGAAAAATACCCGAAAACAGCCTTTTCATCAGTCGAAACAAAAAAACTTAACACACTGAATAATAACGGAATGGCTGAAACTGACCAATCTTAAAAATTATTATTCTTACATTGCCAAAATCGGGGAAATATGATTATAAATTATTGATAAATAGCAAGTTGGGAAGGCAGGAAAAATGACTAACGAAAACGTACGTTTAAATTCGTCATTTTTCAGCTACAAAAATAGGCATTCCTTTTTAACCTCCAACTATTTCCACCAAGAAATTTTCCATTTCTATATCCTTTCTTATCAATACGATAGCGAAACGAGGACAAAAATTACCTTTCTCATTACGAAGCACAAAGAACGACAAAAAAAATGACTAAAAAAAACGTACGTTTTAGCTCGTCATTTTACAAGGATTAATAAAAACGGCTGAAAGCCAGCCGTTTCAGAGAACGACATTATAGATTCAATATACATTATTATTAATTAAACATTTTAGATTATGAACAAAAGATTTTCTACTCTTTTGGCTACTGTTCTGGTAGCTGGTGGATTGTCTTCGACAGCGATGGCTGCAGGTAAACTCTTGGACACAACCAAGTATTATCATGTAGCATTGTCTGGAGATGCAAACAGCCGTGTAATTATCGGTCATAGCGAAGATGGCAAGAGAGACTCTGTTGCTATTGTAAAGACTGATAATGTTAAGTCTTATGAAGATTTCAATGCTACATTGTGGAAACCGACTGTAGAACAGAAAGTGAATGCTGCTGGTGGCGTTTATTATGAAATCAAGTTGGTTAACAAAGACGGACAAGAATTGTCTGTTTCCAAAAAGGATGTGAAAGCATCTCAAACCTCTTTCTATAAAGCAAAGTATGCTTATATCTCTTCTACGGATGGTATTGGGAAAATGGGGGTTGATGAATCAGTTGTTTCAATCGACAAAGACGGAAAAATCACTTTCCTGAAAGGTCCTGAAGCTCGTACCAATATTTATGATGCGACAGCAGGTAAAATGTACCAGTACGCATTGGTTGTAAAAGGCAATGCTGTTAAAGTGATGATGGCAGAAGGTACTCCGGCTGAAGTTCCGACTGTAACTCCTGCTGATGGCAACGTTATGAGTTTGTATTTGATCGATGCTACTGCTAATGCGACAAAACCTTATGACTTGGCTGTAGCCGATTTAAACAAAGATGTCAACGATTCTTTCGAATTGAAGTTTTCCAATGACGTAAAGAATAACGCATTCGAAAATCCGTTTACAGCAAACAAATTGCGTGCTGTCGGCTTTGAGGCCATTTATACATCTGCCACTTCAACAAGCACATTTAAAGCCGATTTGGCTGCTGCAAAGAAGTTGACAGATAAGGCGTTTACAGAAATGGACGCTGCCATCAAGGCTTGTGAAGCAGAAATCAAGACAGCTATCGATTACGTTCAGAACAATGAGGTTCCGGCTGATTCAAAGTTGAGCGCTGCTATTCCGAATTCAGTTGATTTGGCTGGTGCAGTTGCAGAACTTGACAAAGCAAAACAGTTGTATTTTAATCCAAATTCAACAACAAATGGAACTGTCCAGGATTCTTTGAATGCGGCAAATGCCAAATTGAAGGCTTTGGCTGACACGACATTTACTAAAGCAGGCAAACTGCCTAAAACTTCAAAACTGTTGGCTGATTATAACGCCGCTGCAGCTCAAGTAAAAAGCATGCTTGCAAAAGTAAAGAAAGAGACAAAGCAGGCTTATCATGATGTCGATTCAATCATGAATGACTATATGGTGAAGCCGTATTTGGAAACAAGTGAAGCTCCGAAATTTGGCACTGAAAAAGGCAAGGCTGCGAAGGCACTGTTCGCAACAGCAGATGCAGGAAACTTGGTATTTGACCAGTTCCAGACAGGTGCAGCAACTACTATTGATAATGGAAACAGTGGAAAATTAAATTCAGAAAACATTCAAGGCCTTTTGACCGCTATCCATACTTCTGCTTCTGCTACAAATTTTGTTACATCAAAAGATATCTTATCTGAAAATCCGGCATCTACTGAATTTGCAGAGGCTAAAAAACATTACGCAATCGCCATTGTCGATTCATTGATTGAAGGTAAGCAAGCCTATCTTTGTGTCGATACTAATTACGTGGCAGAAAAAGAACAGTACTTTACATTTAGAGCAGATACATTACATGCAGTAAATGAAGAAGGTACAAAAGTTGTTCCAGCATTAGGACAGCACGCAAATCTGTTTGCTTTCCAATTGACTGTTGATCCTGAACTGATCGCCGGTGATGAAGTGACTATTAAAACTTTCATGCCGACAGCAACTGCTGCAGGCAAATGGTATTCTGAAGGCTTTATACCAAAGGCTGCTCAAGTTGTTATCCGCTCTTTAGCTAACAATACTCACCGTGAAGTATCTGTAGCAGCATCAGATGATCCTGCCACAAAGAATACTAAGATCACGTTCAAATCAATCGAAGGTCCGAAACCGGCATTTGAAGTAGGCGATGTATTCTTCATCAAGAGCTTGAAGAAAGTTGATGCAAGAAAGCCGTATCAGGTGATGACTTCTACAACAGGTGATGAAATTGTAGGTGCTACTGCTGTTTACAACAGTGTTCCGGCTACTCAGTGGATTGTGACTGCTGCAAACAAATTGGAAGGCACATATCAGTTGGCTAACCGTGATGCAAATAAAAACTTCTTTACCACTACTACTGCTAAGATCATCGTTAAAGATGCTGAAAAGAACATCTATGTAGCTGCAACTACTAACAAAGATACATTGGAAATCACAGCCGTTCCTGACCAGAAAGACGAATACTTGGGTTACAAGCACATCAACGATGCAGATAAAGATCATCTGACATTCAAGTTGACTGCTACTAACTTCGTTAATCCGGAAGCTAAGTTCTATTTGACAATGGATGCAGACTCTTCTGTAGTTGCTACTGCTGATGCAGACAAGGCTCTGGAACTGAAAGCTAAGAATGGTGGCACACTTGTAAAACTGAACGATGCTAACTTGAGCGCTGCTTCTTACGGTTTTGAGCTGTATTTGGGTAACGATACGTTGTATTTCAATGACGATCAAAGCGATCTGCTATTGACAAAAGATAAACAGCATGCTGATAATACAGTTAAATTGCGTCGTGTAAACGATAACGCAAACCAGTACGAACTGTTATGGAATGTAAAAGAGACTGGTGATCCTAAAGTTGCTGCCAATCTGAAATCATCCAAGATTGCTATCGACCAGAACGGTAAAGCTGCTGTTGTTGCAGAAGATGAAATCACCAACTGGGCATTCAACCTGGAATCTGCTGTAACAGAAACTTATCTGAATATCACAGACGCTCCGAAGAACGTTACAATTTCTCTGATGGGTGACGAGGCTTCTAAGGTAACAGCTGTTAAACCGTTCGCTGTAATCAAACGTACAGGTTTGGAATTGAAAGCTGCTGCAACAGACAACGATTTCGTTCTTGGTTTGGATACTGCCTATGTGAACCGTCCGGATAACTACCGCTATGCTTATTATATTACAAAACCGGTTGATACGGCTAAGGTTGGCGCATTCGATACAAAGGCTTATATGGTAAGCTATGCCGACTCTATTGCTCATAACAGCGATACAGTCAAATACAATCAGGATGGCCTGACTCGCATCGGTTTCGTTCACGCTAACCGTGTAGAATTCGGCAACAACGATTCTCTGGCTATCGCTAAACCGGGTGCTAAAGCTGCTGATACATTGAATATCGTTGGTAAGAAGGGTATCACTCCTGCAACTTGGGCATTCCCGATCGACGAAGACAACGAAGGTTATTACAGAATCGAAGTAGCTCCTGCTGATAGCAAGACCGACAAGACCTATGTAAGCTACCTGAACGGTGTATTGGTATTGGGCAATAAAGAACAGGCTCAGTTGTTCGCAATCAACGATACAGACCTGACTCCGACAGACAACGAAAAGATCGCAACATCTGAAGTAACAGTTATCGCAGGCGAAGGCCAGGTAACAGTTGCAGGTGCTGCCGGCAAGAAAGTTGTTGTAAGCAACGTTCTTGGCCAAGTAATCGCTAACACAGTTATCACTTCCGACAACGCCGTGATCGCTGCTCCTCAGGGTGTAGTCGTAGTAGCTGTCGAAGGCGAAGAAGCTGTTAAGGCTATCGTAAAATAAATTTGAAATTATAATCAAATAATTCTTCGGCTGCGTGCCCGTTAAACGGCAACTACCCTGCGACAGGCGAACAAGCAACCGGATTTAATATTAATAATACTAAAGTAATGAAATTAAAAGTTCTTCTGCATCTCCCTCTGTGAAGACCGGATGCAGACACAAAACAAGTCCCGGCGGTATTCGTACTGCCGGGGCTTCGTTTTTTCTAATTTATTTTCTTCAACAGATTTAGGGGAAATTCGGTTAGTAAGCACTATCTTTGCACACTGTAAACGAGGGTATCCTTTATTACCCCCGTATGAACGGAATACCATTAATAAATCGACGATATGATTCTATTCTTTCAATCTCCAACAAAGACGGTGTTAGCTGTGGAGGCTGCACACGCTTTCTCACCTGAAGATGTAGAAAAATTAGTTTGGGCTTTTAGCGAGGCAAAACCTCTCCAGGCTGAAACATTGGAAGGCTGGTATGTTGGTCCACGCCGGGAAATGATCACCCCGTGGAGTACGAATGCCGTGGAAATCACCCAGAACATGGGACTCACCGGTATCTCACGCATCGAGGAATACTTCCCCGTTTCTTCCGCCGAAGCAGAACATGACCCGATGTTGCAGCGTATCTACAACGGTCTGAACCAAGACATCTTCACGATCAGCAAACAACCGGACCCGATTGTTTATATCGAGGATATCGAAGCCTACAACAAGCAGGAAGGACTGGCGTTGAGCGATGAAGAAGTAGCTTACCTCAACGAAGTAAGCCAGAAGCTGGAACGCCGGCTGACCGACAGCGAAGTGTACGGTTTTGCACAGGTGAACTCGGAACACTGCCGTCACAAAATCTTCGGCGGTACATTTATTATCGACGGAGAAGAGAAAGAAAGTTCTCTCTTTAACCTGATCAAGAAAACATCGGCGGAAAACCCGAACAAATTGGTTTCCGCCTATAAAGATAATGTGGCTTTCAACGAAGGCCCGGTGATCGAACAGTTCGCTCCGGCCAGCGGCGACAAACCGGATTTCTACGAAGTGAAGGAAATCAAATCGGTTATCTCGCTGAAAGCTGAAACCCACAACTTCCCGACAACGGTCGAACCGTTCAACGGTGCGGCTACCGGATCGGGGGGCGAGATCCGCGACCGTCTGGGGGGTGGAAAATCATCTCTGCCGATTGCAGGAACAGCCGTTTATATGACATCTTATCCGCGTACGGAAGGTGCACGCGAATGGGAAAAGATCCTCGATCCGCGCCCTTGGTTGTACCAGACTCCGGAGCAGATCCTGATCAAGGCCTCCAACGGTGCATCCGATTTCGGTAACAAGTTCGGACAGCCGCTGATCTGCGGTTCGGTCCTGACCTTCGAACACGAAGAGAACAAAAAGAAATATGCTTACGACAAAGTGATCATGTTGGCCGGCGGCGTCGGTTATGCCAATATGCGCGACGCGTTGAAGGGCGATCCCGCACCGGGCGAGAAAGTAGTCTTGTTAGGCGGTGACAACTACCGCATCGGCATGGGCGGCGGTGCTGTTTCATCGGTAAACACGGGCCAGTACACCAGCGGTATCGAGTTGAACGCCGTACAGCGTGCCAATCCGGAAATGCAGAAACGTGTTTCCAACGTGATCCGTGCGATTGCCGAATCGGACAACAACCCGGTGATCTCCATCCACGACCACGGCGCAGGCGGTCACCTGAACTGTCTCTCCGAATTGGTGGAAGCGACCGGCGGACATATCGACATGAGCCAACTGCCCGTAGGCGACCCGACACTTTCCGCGAAGGAAATCGTGGGCAACGAAAGCCAGGAACGTATGGGCTTGCTGATGAAAGAAGAAGATGTAGCCCGCGTACAGCGCATTGCCGACCGCGAACGCTCCCCGATGTATGTGGTGGGTGAAACGACCAACGATATGAAGTTCGTCTTCGAACAAGCCGACGGCGTGAAGCCGATCGACATCAAGTTGGAATATATGTTCGGTAAACCGCCAAGAACGATCATGAAGGACCATACGGTTGAAGAGACATACGCTCCGGTCGTTTATAAGGAATCCGAACTGCATCACTACCTCGAAAACGTGCTTCAACTGGAAGCCGTTGCATGTAAGGACTGGTTGACCAACAAGGTGGACCGTTCGGTGACAGGCAAGGTTGCCCGCCAGCAATGCCAGGGTGAATTGCAGTTGCCGTTGAGTGACTTGGGTGCAGTAGCTTTGGATTATCGAGGGAAAGCGGGTATCGCTACTTCTATCGGCCATGCCCCGCAGGTGGCGATGATCGACCCGGCTGCCGGTTCAGTCATGGCGATCGCCGAATCGTTGACAAATATCGTTTTCGCTCCGCTGTCCGATAAGCTGACAGGCGTATCTTTGAGTGCCAACTGGATGTGGCCGTGCCGTAACGAAGGCGAGGATGCCCGTCTGTACAAGGCGGTCCAGGCTGCTTCCGATTTCGCTTGTGCATTGGGGATCAATATCCCGACCGGTAAAGACTCTCTGTCCATGACGCAGAAATATGGCGACGACAAAGTGATTGCTCCGGGTACGGTGATTATTTCCGCCGGTGCGGAAGTCAGCGACATCCGAAAGATCGTTTCTCCGGCATTGGCCCATGAAAAGAATTCTTACATATATTATATAGACTTCTCGTTTGACACGATGAAGTTGGGCGGTTCCGCTCTTGCGCAGGTTCTGAACAAGTTGGGCGATGAAGTCCCGACGGTAAAGGACAGCGAGTATTTTGCCGATGCTTTCAATGCAATCCAGGATGCTATCGAAAAAGGACTGGTTCTCGCCGGACATGATATTTCAGCCGGCGGTATGATCACGGCATTGCTCGAAATGTGCTTCGCCAATGTGGAAGGCGGCCTGGAAGTAAACCTCGACAAGTTGGCCGAACAGGACATCATCAAGATCCTGTTCGCTGAAAATCCGGGTATCCTGGTTCAGGTGAAAGACAAGAAAGCATTCGAGAAGCTGATGGAAGACGCAGGCGTAGGTTTTGCCGTTATCGCCAAGCCGACTTCCGAACGTCACATCCTGGTTTCCAAAGAAGGCATCCAGTACCACTTCGGCATCGACTACATGCGCGACGTATGGTACGAATCTTCTTATAAACTGGACATCAAGCAGAGCGGTAGCGTATGCGCAGGCAACCGTTTCGAGAACTACAAGATGCAACCGCTGGAATTCAAATACCCGAAGAACTTCACCGGCAAGCTGTCTTCTTACGGCCTGACTGCCGATCGCAAAGGAAAGAGCGGAATCCGTGCCGCCGTAATCCGTGAAAAGGGTTGCCAGTGCGAACGTGAAACGTCTTATGCACTGTATCTGGCAGGTTTCGATGTGAAAGACGTTCACATGACCGATTTGGCATCCGGACGCGAAACATTGGAAGACGTAAACATGATCGTATTCTGCGGCGGTTTCTCCAATTCCGACGTTTTGGGCTCTGCCAAAGGCTGGGCCGGCGGTTTCTTATATAACGAGAAAGCCAAGAAGGCACTGGACAATTTCTATGCACGTCCCGACACCTTGAGTTTGGGTATCTGCAACGGTTGCCAGCTGATGGCTGAGTTAGGAGTCGTTTATCCGGAACATGAGAAGAAGCACAAGATGTTGCACAACGATTCGCACAAGTTCGAATCGAACTTCATCTCGGTCGAGATCCCCAAAAACCATTCCGTCATGCTCGGTTCGTTAAGCGGTTCCAAATTAGGGATCTGGGTGGCTCACGGCGAAGGCAAGTTCTCTTTCCCGTATGAAGAAAAAGAATACCATATCGCACTTAAATACAACTACGAAGGCTATCCCGCCAACCCGAACGGTTCGCCCTGGTCGGTTGCCGGTGTCTGCTCGCACGACGGACGCCATCTGGCTATGATGCCTCACTTGGAACGTGCGATGTTCCCGTGGCAGTGCGGTTACTACCCCGAAGATCGCCGGGGCAGCGACGAAGTCACTCCGTGGATCGAAGGTTTCGTGAACGCACGGAAGTGGATAGAAGAGCATAAGAAATAATATTTAAATAGAAAGTTGCGTTATTACAATATAGCGCAACTTTTTTTATTTTCATGCCCGAAATAGCATTTAAGCCTCCTTTCATGCATTTCTTCCGTATTAATCTCTATCTTCGCAAAAAATAGAAACCTTTATTGAAATTTACGACAGATGGAAGAATTACAAGTTATCCAAAGTAAGATCTATGAAATCAGAGGCATGAAAGTCATGTTGGATTTCGATCTGGCAGAAATGTACCAAGTAGAAACTCGCGTACTGAATCAAGCTGTGAAACGCAATATTGCACGATTCCCGGAAGATTTCATGTTTCAATTGACAAAAGAAGAGTTAGATCCTATGTCATCACATTTTGTGATGACATTAAAAACCAAACGTCCCAAATCGGCTCTACCGTTCGCTTTTACGGAACATGGTGTTGTCATGCTGGCAAGTGTATTGAGAAGCGAGATTGCCGTGCAAACCAGCATTTTAATTACCCGCGCTTTTGTCGCCATCCGGAAACTTGTATCCAACCCGCCAACAGACAAGATAACAGAAATCCGGCAGGAAATAAAAGAACTCAAAGAATATATCGAAGAAGCTTTTGCCGACTACAACGACATCAACGAAGATACGCGCGTGCAACTGGAATTGATCAACCAAACACTTGCCGAGTTGCAAAGTAAAAAATCAATCAGCGATAAACCACGTCCCCGGATTGGCTTTGTGAAATAGAATCTCTATCTTCGCTGCCTAAACAATAAACAAGTACACTGCTTCATGAAAAAGTTGCTATTTATCCTCACTACAGCAAGCCTTATACTGGGATTCAGCTCTTGTTCCCACAAAGGCATTCCGGATAATGCATTGGCATTGATCCCACAGCCCCAAGAAATGAAGGTCGGAGCGGATCACTTCAAACTGACTCGCCGGGCAGCTATCACGCTCGACACTTCCAATCCTCAGTTGATAGGGATAGCACGCTACTTCAGCAATAAGGTCGCACCCGCAACAGGCTTAGAAGTTCCGGTTGAGAAACACGGCAACATCGAATTTAAACTGACCGACGATGCCGCTCTCGGCGCAGAAGGATATCGCTTGCTGGTAAAACAAGGCGAGATCATCATCACTGCCAACCAGCCGGCCGGCATCTTCTACGGGGTACAAACTTTATTGCAGATGCTTCCTCCCGAAATAAAAAGCAGCCGGGAACAAAAAGGCATCGACTGGACGATCCCCTGTGCCGATATCACCGACAAACCTCAGTTTGCCTGGCGCGGACTGATGCTTGACGTCAGCCGCCACTGGTTCACAAAAGAGGAAGTGAAGAAATACATCGACGAACTGGCAGAATACAAAATGAATGTATTCCACTGGCACTTGACCGACGATCAAGGATGGCGTCTGGAAATAAAATCACTGCCGCGTCTGACGGAAGTTGGCGCCTGGCGTGCTCCGCGGGTCGGGCAATGGTGGCAACGCGAACCACAGCAACCGGGAGAAGAAGCGACCTATGGAGGGTTCTACACGCAGGAGGACGTAAAGGAAGTGCTGGCCTATGCAGCAGAACGCTACGTGCGCGTCATTCCGGAAATAGACGTGCCGGGACATAGCTTGGCGGCCCTCGTCGCCTATCCTGACCTGGCCTGTATGAAAGCACCGTCGGCTGTCGGGGTCGGCAACAAGTTTTACGGCGAAGACGAAAACACGCTCTGTGTCGGCAAAGACGCTACTTTCGAGTTTATGGACAAGGTATTGACGGAAGTGGCAGCCCTTTTCCCCGACGAATATGTCCATATCGGGGGCGACGAGTGTTTCAAAGGTTTCTGGCACAAATGCCCGCGTTGCCAGGCCCGCATGAAAGCGGAGAAACTGAAGGACGAGAATGAACTGCAGAGTTACTTCATCCACCGTATGGAAAGCATCCTGAAAGAAAAAGGGAAAAAGCTGATCGGCTGGGACGAGATTATCGACGGCGGACTGGCTCCCGATGCCACCGTTATGAGTTGGCGCGGGATGGAAGGCGGAATCAAATCGGCAAAAGCCGGGCATCATGTGATTATGACACCGACCGAACATTGCTATATCGACCTCTGGCAAGGTGAACCGTCTGTCGAACCGGATACTTATTCCATGTGCCGGCTGAAAGATTCCTATAGTTTCAACCCCGTTCCCGACAGTGTGCCGGCCGAGATGGTATTAGGAGGACAAGGCAACCTCTGGGCAGAATCCGTCCCGACTTTCCGCCATGCCGAATATATGACCTGGCCACGCGGATGGGCACTTGCCGAAGTTCTATGGACCGGACCGGCCAAAGCGGACTGGGATGAGTTCTGGCCACGTGTCGAACAACATTTCGCACGTGCGGACCAGGCGCAAGTCAACTACGCCCGCAGCATGTATAACGCCATCGTCACCCCTTATTACGCAGAAGACGGCGGACTGGAAATCAAGCTGGACAGCGAACCGGGCAACCTCGACATCCATTATACATTCGACAACACGGATCCCGACAACTTCACTCCGAAGTATGAGGCTCCGCTCCGGATACCCAAGAATGCGACCTGGCTGCGTATTGTCACTTACCGGAACAATAAGCCGGTTGGAAAAGTTATAACATTAACAATCAAAGAACTTGAAAAGCGTGCGGAAAGTACGCGCCATGTTGTGGGCAACTTGTAACATAAATGTAACATATATGTCGTAATTGCGAAACAGCATTCTTGTTCCTTTGCAAACGGAAAAACAGTGATGTGGTATTTATCCCCCACAACCCAAAAAGTCAGGAATGAAATCAGGAAAGATTATCGCGCTCGGTCTGTTAGCGCTGCTTCCGTTTGCCATGAAAGCACAGGAAGCTCAGGAAATAGAGAAGCTGAACGCTCGCGTCGATTCACTCACGCAAGAGACGACGACTCTGGATAAAATCGTCCGGAAACTCAGCAAGTTCAAAGTATCGGCCTATATCCAAGGGCAATTCCAATATGGCCAGGAAGATGCCACCTTGAAAGTAGGCGACAAGAACGAACATGAAGATAAAGGTTTCAACCGTTTCGGCATCCGCCGCGGACGGTTGAAATTCGAATATGACGATGGCATCGGAACCGGCGCCGTGCAGATCGAAGCCAACGACAAAGGCGTCAGCTTCCGCGACCTTTACATCGGCATAAAAGATCCCTGGACAAAACGCAGCCAACTGATGGCGGGGGTTTTCAACCGTCCTTTCGGCCACGAAATCGGCTACTCGACAAGCGGGTTGGAATCTCCCGAACGTGCCGCCATCATCCAATACTTCTTTCCGGACGAACGCGACTTAGGCGCCATGCTGACGCTACGAGCCAAAGAGACAAGCCCGATCGGTTTTCTACGCCTTGACGCCGGACTGTTCGCCGGTAACAGCATCAACCGCGAGACCGACAGCCGCAAAGACTTCATCGGCCGCCTGGGAGCCGAAAAGGAAATAAGCAACTGGGGAAAATGGGGATTAGGCGCCTCCTACTACAATGGCGGCGTTTACAATCCGACCACCACGGCCTACGAACTTCAAGGCAAAAAGTTCATAGCAATAGACAAAGGAGAAACCGGTACATACATGAAACGCGAGTACATCGGCTTGGACGCGCAGTTCTCATTCAAAAACGGTTGGGGAACGACCACCCTGCGCGGTGAAGGACTGTTAGGCACACAGCCGGGCATTGCCGGCAGCAGCAAAAGTCCCAACACAGGGACACGTCCGGCCAACGAACCGGAAAACTCCCTGTTCAAGCGTCCTTTCATCGGCTACTTCTTCTATTTGGTGCACGATATCGGAACCACTCCATTCTCCGCCGTCCTGAAATACGACGCTTATGATCCCAACACCAAGTTGAAAGGGAATGAGATCGGCGTTGAAAACAGCCTCACCTCCAAGACCGACCTCGCCCAGAGCACACTCGGCATCGGCGCCTTGTACCGTTTCAACAAACATATCCGCGTGCAAGCCTACTACGAATTCAACTTCAACGAAAAGAGCGACTTCGTAAAGGGATATGAAAAGGACAGGAAAGACGACGTCTTCACCTTGCGCCTGCAATATAAGTTTTAATAGAAACGTAACATCTGTTTCACACGCCTGCAATACGCCTGTACTTACTTTGCATACAGAAAATTAATTCAAGACAAAGTAATGAAAAAGACAATTGTTATGGCCGCAGTAGCCGCCAGTATGTTGGTATCGAACGCGTTTGCGCAGAAAATCAAAGGAAGCGACACTTGCCTTCCCTTAAGCCAGACGGAAGCGGAAAACTTCATCAACAAAAACAAATCGGCCAAGATAACGGTGACGGGAGGCGGTTCCGGCGTCGGTATTTCAGCCTTGATGGAAGGAACAACCGATATCGCCATGTCTTCCCGTAAGATGAAATTCGACGAAAAAGTCAAACTGCAGGAAGCGAAGAAAAGCGCCAAAGAAGTGGTGATCGCCTACGATGCGCTGGCAGTAGTCGTACACCCGTCCAATCAGGTATCCAACCTGACGCGTGAACAGTTGGAAGGCATTTTCACCGGGAAGATCAAGAACTGGAAAGAAGTGGGCGGCGCCGACATGAAGATCGTAGCCTATTCGCGCGAAACATCCTCCGGGACATACGAGTTCTTCAAAGAAAGCGTCCTGAAGAACAAGAACTATATGAACGGCATCCTCAGCATGCCCGCAACCGGAGCGATCATCCAGTCTGTCAGCCAGACCAAAGGAGCGATCGGTTATGTCGGCCTGGCTTACGTCAACAAAGAAGTAAAACCGATCCATGTCTCTTACGATGCAGGCAAGACATTCACCGAACCATCCTTCGAGAATGCGAAAAACAAGGCATACCCGATCGTCCGTCCGCTATTCTATTACTACGATGTAAAGAAGGAAGGCAAAGTGAAACCTTTTATCGATTATATCCTGTCGGCAGAAGGGCAGGCAACGGTTAAACAGGTCGGTTATATCCCGGTCAAATAAGCTTTATTGCACAATGGCAAATAATTTGTGCAATAATATTGGCTCTTTTTGCACATCCTTTGGTTTATTGTGCTACCTTTGCGGGATATATTTTTTATTTACATATTTTATTTACATGAAGACATTAACAATCGGGGATCTGAAAGCCCGCATTCCAATCATCCAGGGTGGAATGGGCGTAGGAATATCTCTCTCCGGCTTAGCCTCAGCCGTTGCAAATGAAGGTGGGATTGGCGTTATCTCCGCCGCCGGTCTCGGTCTCTTATATAAGAAACTTTCTCCCAACTACACCGAAGCCGGCAATCTGGGCCTTGCAGCCGAGATCCGCAAAGCCCGTGAAAAGGCCAAAGGCATTATCGGCGTGAACGTGATGGTCGCCCTTTCAGACTTCGCCGAACTGGTGAAAACCAGTATTGCGGAAAAGGTAGACATCATTTTCAGTGGCGCCGGGCTTCCGCTGGACCTGCCGTCTTTCCTGAAGAAAGACAGCGTGACGAAACTGGTTCCCATCGTTTCCAGTGCGCGTGCCGTCCGCATCATCTGTGAGAAATGGAAAAACAACTACGACTACCTTCCCGACGCTGTCGTGCTGGAAGGCCCGAAAGCAGGCGGCCACTTAGGATATAAGGAGAACCAGCTGGAAGACGAGCATTTCTCACTGGAAGAACTGCTGCCCCAGGTAGTGGAAGAAGTTTCACACTTCGAAGAAAAATACAACAAGAGAATCCCGGTAATCGCAGCAGGAGGCATTTACACGGGTGAAGACATCAAACGCGTGATGGACCTGGGAGCATCGGGCGTTCAATTAGGAACCCGTTTCGTCACCACCACCGAGTGCGACGCTTCCGATGCTTTCAAAGAAAGCTACATCAAAGCGGAAGAAAAGGATATCGAGATTATCAAGAGTCCTGTCGGTATGCCGGGACGAGCCATCCACTGCAATTTCTTGCAGAAAGTGAAAGAGGGCTTGAAGCAGCCGAAGGCTTGTCCTTTCAACTGCATCAAGACTTGCGACATCTCGCGAAGTCCCTATTGCATCGTGACCGCCTTGTATAACGCTTTCAAAGGGAACTTCGAGAACGGTTATGCCTTTGCCGGAAGCAATGCCTGGCGGACCACCCGCATCATGTCGGTGAAGGAAACGATCAGCGAGCTGATCAACGAGTGGAAACGTTCCGACCAACCGTCTCTTTCCTCCCGATAAACAAAAAGTTTCATCGGCACGGAACTTTTGTTTCCCGCCGATGAAACTTTTGTTCCATGCCGATGAAAATTTATTTTCACTTGCGGGAAAATAAATTTTCACCCTGAGAAAAAAGTGAAAACTTTATCATTTATCCTCTTTCTTCTTCATATTCGTCTCGATAACGAATGCGACAATCAACCCCAAACCGCCGAACAAAAGGACGGATGCGCCATAAGCAGAAGTAATAGCTTCATATTCATTACGAAAATCCAACGAATGTCTATTGGCGGCAAGCACCACATCACAGATAAAACCCACAAGCACTCCGAAACCGATTCCCATCAACAGACATCCCGCCTTTAAAGAACTAAATGAAAAACGGGGTAAACTATACGAAGGAAGGCAGAGCTTTTTCCCAAAATCAGTCATATCCACTCTTTCACCGATCTTTTCGATAATGGCCAACCGCTCTTTTCTACGCACGAACAATTCAAACAAGCCATAAATAGCAGCAAATACGATTCCGGTAGTCAACGGAACAACAATAAAATCCATCATAACTGTACTGTTTTAAATGATTAATTAATTTCTTTGCTACTTTTGACGCACCTCTTTCCGAAAGGTTACAGATCGGGAAGAAAAAATTGCAACTTAGACCGCGATTACCAGTAATTACCCGTAATGTTTTTGCCGTTCGACGAAAGTTATGTATATTTACAAACAGAATAAAAAGTAATTTCAAATGGCACCTATACCCATTTTAGACAGTATCAAGGCGATAGAAAAACTATATGACACAGGAGAAAGACCTGTCCTGGTTGCTTGTTCGGATAAAAATTGGTATATCTGCAAATATATGCGCTCGTCTACTCGTGCATTCAAATTGGCGAGTGAACTTATCGGTGCACAATTTGCATCTGTTTGGAAAATCAATTCACCTAAATACGCTTTTGTAAAAATAAAACAAGAACATTGGGGGCATGTTTTAACTCCTCGCAGTCTGTCCGGTCCTGCGCTCGGTTACTATTTTTTGGAGGGTGTAGCAGATATCACCCCTTCCACAAGCAGATATGTGACACAAAAAAAAAGATATGCAGAAATATTTCATCATTTAATACAGAAGTACACATCTGATTCAATTTGGAAACTCGCGGAAGAGTTAAAGCCCCATTATAATCACTGCGTAAATGAGAGCGGTATGCTAACCGATCAAATTGTTGATTCGATACCGCAAGAATGGAACATCCACAAAGATGTCATAACCGAAAAACTGCAACAACTTTTCCAGCGGGAATGGGTTGAAAACGTATGGTCGAATTTTTTAATATGTGTAAACGATAATATTAGTCATGAATAATTTAAAATATAGTATCATCTATGGCGTAATCCGCTCAGAAATAGCAGAACGCTTGAGCTTGGGTCTCATCTTTGTGAATGGAGACAAAATAAACATACGTTACTCGCAAAAGAAGTTAAATGCACTCCAATATCTATTATCTTCACATGAATATCGGTTTATCGTCAAAGTATTGCGCGCATTATCGAAAAACAACAACATAAGCTCTGCCGAAACAATAAACTATCTTACTCGTTATTCCAACAACTTGATAGCGGTATCACAGCTCCAATCAGTTGATCTGAAGCCTTCCAGCAAAAACGAAGATTGGCTTTTCCGTAATTATGTGTATGCCGGAACAAAAAAAACAAAGAATAAGTTGTAACCTATTCGCCCGGCTTGCGTCCATTATAATACGATGGAGTTGTACACCGATATATATTATATACAAAGGATACAAGCGGGAGATACGGCATGCTTCGCCTGCCTTCTGGATAAATACAGCCGTCCTGTTCATTCGTTAATCTTAAAGGTGGTCAGAAACCGGGAAGATGCGGAGGAGCTGGCGCAGGATGTGTTTATGAAGGTGTTCAAGCACCTCTCTTCGTTCAAAGGGGAATGCAGTTTCTCCACCTGGATCTACCGGATCGCCTACAACACTGCCATCTCGGAGACACGGAAAAAGAAACACGAGTTTCTGGCGATAGAGGAATCGGTTATCAATAATGTATCGGAACAAGAGGTGGCCGAGGCGCTGGGCAGGACGGACGATTCCGGACGGATCCGGATGCTCGATGCCGCCCTCGCCCAATTGCCGCCCGACGAACGGGCGATCATCCTGCTCTTTTACATGAAAGAGAAAACGATCGACGAAGTGGCGACGATCACCGGATTGACCGCTTCTAACATAAAAGTAAAATTACATCGCATACGAAAGAAACTGTTTGTCGTATTAAAAGGAATGGAGGAACAATAAAATGACCGAAAAGAATGACATATTAAAAGATCTGTTTAGCCGGATGCCGGAAGAAGAGCTTCCCGCTTCGTTCCGTGCCAACGTGATGAGGCAGATCATGGCCGAAGCCGAACGGATACGCAAGCGCAACGAACGCTGGGGATGGATCGCCGTCATCACCGCCTCGCTGTCTATGATCGGCATCGCGATCGCCTCGTTCCTTTATATGGGCATCCCCAAAATATCCGTGCAGATGCCCGATATGAGCACACTGCCTTTCTATACCTATATCGGGATGCTCGCCCTCATCCTGTTAGGAGCGGATTACAAATTCAGGCAACTATTCAAAAGGAGGCAGATGTCTCAGAAAGAAAAGATGTAAGTAGCGGTATTACAAGCCAAAAAGATTGTTTTTCCATATAAAAAGTCTTGCAAGTCAGAAAAAAGCATTACCTTTGCCCCCGATTTTTGAGAGATGACAACATAATGTCTAACTTACTAATTAAAACAAACTTAAGTATTAACAATTAGAGAATGGAAAATTTAAAGAACATTCAGCCCATTGAAGATTTCAACTGGGAAGCTCTTGAAAAGGGCGATTCTTACGGTGAAGTAAGCAAGGACGATCTTGTAAAAACGTATGACGAGACTTTGAACACGGTAAAGGACAAAGAAGTCGTTATGGGAACCGTGACTGCAATGAACAAACGTGAAGTCGTAGTGAACATCGGTTTCAAATCAGACGGCGTTGTATCTATGGCAGAATTCCGTTACAACCCGGATCTGAAAATTGGTGACGAAGTAGAAGTCTACATCGAAAACCAGGAAGACAAAAAAGGACAGTTGATCCTGTCTCACAAGAAAGCACGCGCTACACGCTCTTGGGATCGTGTCAACGAAGCGCTTGAAAAAGACGAAATCATCAAAGGTTACATTAAATGTCGTACCAAGGGCGGTATGATCGTCGACGTATTCGGCATCGAAGCCTTCTTGCCGGGTTCTCAGATCGATGTCAAACCGATCCGCGACTACGATGTATTTGTAGGTAAGACAATGGAATTCAAGATCGTCAAGATCAACCAGGAATTCAAGAACGTTGTTGTATCTCATAAAGCTCTTATCGAAGCTGAACTCGAACAGCAGAAGAAAGACATCATCTCCAAACTTGAAAAAGGCCAGGTACTGGAAGGTACGGTCAAGAATATCACTTCCTACGGCGTATTCATCGACCTGGGTGGCGTAGACGGTTTGATTCACATCACAGACCTGTCTTGGGGCCGCGTTTCTCATCCGGAAGAAATCGTTCAGCTGGATCAGAAGATCAACGTGGTGATCCTTGACTTCGATGACGAAAAGAAACGTATCGCTCTCGGCTTGAAGCAACTGACTCCGCATCCTTGGGATGCTTTGGATCCGGACTTGAAAGTCGGCGACAAAGTAAAAGGCAAAGTTGTCGTTATGGCTGACTACGGTGCATTCATCGAAATCGCTCCGGGCGTAGAAGGCCTGATCCACGTTTCCGAAATGTCGTGGACACAGCACTTGCGTTCTGCTCAGGACTTCATGAAGGTAGGTGACGAAATCGAAGCAGTCATCCTGACTCTGGACCGCGACGAACGTAAGATGTCTCTGGGCATCAAACAGCTGAAAGCCGATCCGTGGGAAGATATCGAATCTCGTTTCCCGGTAGGTTCTCGCCACATGGCTAAAGTTCGCAACTTCACTAACTTCGGTGTATTCGTAGAAATCGAAGAAGGCGTAGACGGCTTGATCCACATCTCCGACCTGTCTTGGACAAAGAAAATCAAACACCCGTCGGAATTCACTCAGATCGGTGCTGAAATCGAAGTCCAGGTTCTGGAAATCGACAAAGAAAACCGCCGTTTGAGCTTAGGCCACAAACAGCTGGAAGAAAATCCTTGGGATGTATTCGAAACCATCTTCACGGTAGGTTCCATCCACGAAGGAACAATCATCGAAGTACTGGATAAGGGTGCTGTCATCTCTCTGCCTTACGGCGTAGAAGGTTTCGCAACTCCGAAACACCTGGTAAAAGAAGACGGTTCTCAGGCTGCCGTAGACGAGAAACTGCAGTTCAAGGTAATCGAATTCAACAAGGAAGCCAAGAGAATCATCCTTTCTCACAGCCGTATCTTCGAAGATGAACAGAAAGGCGCCAAGAAAGAAGCCGGCGAAAAGAAATCGTCTGCAAAACGCGGTGGCAAGAAAGAAGAAGAATCTGCAATGGTAACCGGTCCGGTTGAAAAGACTACACTGGGTGACATTGAAGAACTCGCAGCCCTGAAAGAAAAATTGGCTGGTAAGTAATTACCGCCTTTTCAGATAAAATAAAAGGAGATGTCCGCAGAGGATATCTCCTTTTTTATTGCCCGAAAAAAATAGAGAAAGCGCTCTTAGTCTACCTCCTTGATCACTTCCTCTACCTGTTCCTGTTCACCGTAATATTGGCAACTTTCGCCGATACCCAACAAAGCATTAATTTCATGACGCTTGTCCAGGTCCGTAAAATAGGCGTCCACTACCTTATAAATATCAAATCCGTCCGTAGAACCTGCTGCCAGGTTCAACGATTCTACCAATTTACCTGTAGCCTTGCGAATTTCAGCTTTATTAATCAAATGAAACTCATTGTTGTGAATTAATTGACTCTTTCCCATGATGTTTGATTTTAAAGTTATACTTGTTCTTCGTTAATAACTATTCCCGAAAGCGGGAAGTTTAATCCCGCCGCTTCGTTTAATGCACTAAATATACAAACATCCTCGGATCTTTCAACCTTTAGGAGCTTTTATTTTCAATAAACATGAAAAATAAATCCAATCCCGGTTTCACGATATTTCATGATGGGCAAAGATAATCGAGCCGCTAAACATAGAATAAGTTCTATTCTATTTGGTTATGTAAAAATTAATGCTGAAATTTGTTCACAGATAATATAAAAGATATGGGCACGAACGAAGACAACTACAATGTAACTATTCTGATCGCAGAAGACGAGGAAAGCAATTTCCTGCTATTAAAAACCATTTTAAAAAGACACTGTAACGTGTTACAAGCCAGGACAGGATTGGAGCTATTGAAAGTTTTTGAAGAAAAGGGAGCCGACTTGATTCTGCTGGATATAAAAATGCCGGAAATGAATGGTATAGAAGCGCTGAAAGGAGATTAGAAAGAAAGACACGAGCATCCCGATTATCATGCAGTCTGCCTATGCCTTCGAAAATGACATGGAAGCCGCCCGCGCTGCCGGAAGCAACGGATTCATCACCAAGCCCATCAATATCGTCGAACTGAAGAAAACGATTTCCAAATTCCTACCGCAGATTACCTGGTAAGAGGTAGAAAGACGACATATTATAAAAAAGTGGAATAGCTATAACAATCATTATGGCTGTTCCGCTTTTTGCTTTTTCACACACATCTTAACCGGCAAAACCTCTCTCCCGTTTTTCCCAAAAGCCTTTCATTTTGCGAAACTATCCGCATTAATTTTCTTTATAAACTTCGCCTAAACAAAACATTAAACCTTCGGTTTAAGAGGTGGATAAAATCATTTTTTGCAAAAAAGTGACCGTGATTAGGGTTCATATTTCTGGAAAACTATACCAAACCGGCACTAATGGGTTTTCATATAAAACGAAATTATACTTTTACAAACGAAACTAAAATGAACATGTCAGACAAAAATAAAAGGACATCTGATCACAAGGAGATTTCTCATTCTTTAGGAAACGATTTCAAGATCATCAGGAATTCAACGAAATTTCCCATTCCCTTATATCCTTCTTATTCCCGTAGGGCTGTTGTCGCCTTTTGCACGGAGGGAAGGGCGAAAGTGGATGTGCATGGGTATGAACATCTGTTTACGAAAGGGGAACTGGTGGTCATTTTTCCGGGTCAGCTGGTCTCTCTGTCTGAAATCAGCCAAGATTTCACAGTCAGCTATTTTTCATTGTCTCTTAATCTTTATAACGACGTGCTTAGCGGCCTACGCCGCTTTTCACCCCACTTCTTCTTTTATATGAGAAGCCATTATCATTACAAGCTTTCGGACTTGGAAATATCCAAGTATATCAATTTCTTCCAATTGATTTACAGCAAGGTGAATGCTCCTGAGAACTTATACCGTAAGGATTCGGTCGTCCTCCTCATGCGGATTTTCTATCTGGACCTTTACAATGTATATAAAGTAAGTTCGCACACGGGAAAGCAAACATTTGACAACCATAAGAAAGAACTGGCCCACGTCTTCTTCCTGCTCATCATGAAGTTTTACAAGGAGAACAGAAGCGTGGCGTTCTATGCCGACAAGCTGCACATCACTCCCAAATATCTCACAATGGTAGTCAAGGAAGTGAGCGGGATGTCGGCCAAAGACTGGATAACCGAATATATCCTGCAGGAGATCAAGTACCTGTTAAAGAACTCGTCCCTGAATGTCCAGGAGATCGCTATCCGGACACATTTCTCCAACCAGACATCCCTTGGGAGGTTTTTCAGGCAACACACGGGATTGTCTCCTTCGGACTACAGGAAACAGAATTAAGAACAAACAGATAATCAATTCAACAAAAAAGAATTAGAATAGCAAATCAACCGGATAAGATCCACTAATTAGCAATATAATACGAATATGAACAGAAGTCAGCTTATCAACATCCTGTCCAAGAAAACAGGATTAGACAAGAAAGATGTCAAACGGACAATCGATGAAATGCAAAAACTAATTGTCCAGGAAGTCAAAGGCGGTCAAAGAATCTGCCTGCATGGTTTCGGCTCATTCAAACCCCGTTTTCAATCCAGCCGTCCAGCACGAAACCCGAGAAGCGGGACAGCCGTGCAACTGTCTCCCAGGACCATTATTCATTTCAAATGCGCTCCCCACCTGTTGGAGCAGGTAAACAAATAAAGAGTAAAAAAAGAGACTTACCTTTACAAGTAAGTCTCTTTTTTTACTCAGCTATTGTCGGGGTGAGAAGATTCGAACTTCCGACCACACGCCCCCCAGAGGTATTTCGTGGTAAATCTTTTATTTTCCTCTATTAGTATTTACTTGACATCTACCTGATAATCAACATTAATACTTTGATTAAGTTTACCCTATTTAGACTATGTGTGTTCCAAATGTGTTCCACTAAATAACACGATCACTCTTAACCATAGAATCAGATTCAAATAAAATAACAAAAACAAAATTCTCCGTTCTTTTATTTAACATTAATCACAAAATTACTATATTTGCTTGACAATCAACGTATTATCTTTTATCTAATTTGATTTATTTTGATTACAGATATTTCATGATGAAAACAATAACAGAAACGATAAGTTTTGTAAAAAGAAACGATACTCCCAATACAAAAGGACTATATGCTATCCGCCTACGGATATGCAAAGAACGTCAACGCAAATACTTTACGCTAAAGATATTCGCCGACAACAAATATTGGGACGCAGATAATGAATGTTTCGTTATTCTTAAAAATGTAAGAGATAAAAAAGAAAAGGAAGAAAACGAAAAACGCAAACAGTACAATTTTTTACTTAGTAAATACAGAGTACAAGCACAGGAAATAATAGATAATTTCCACAGAGAGCACGTAGACTGGACTCTAAACCAATTTGAGGAAGCCTTTTTGAACAAATCAAAACAAGGCAAAGTAAAAGCGTACTTAGAGAACCATATTAATATACTACGAGAAACTGGACATATCGGCAATGCGAACTGTTATGCTGCAACATTAAATATGCTTACACATTATGATAACAAG
This sequence comes from uncultured Parabacteroides sp., assembly GCF_902493135.1. Taxonomy (GTDB): domain Bacteria; phylum Bacteroidota; class Bacteroidia; order Bacteroidales; family Tannerellaceae; genus Parabacteroides. Next base: position 31,501 of record NZ_CABUOD010000026.1, on the reverse strand, counting down.
TTTGATACAAGAATATTTTCAGAAATAGACATCAAATTTGTAAACGGCTTTGACATCTTCTTGCAAAAAAGAGGATGTAAAGGAAATACAAGAAAATACTACTTTAAAGCTCTTCGGAGCATATTAAACAGAGCTATCCAAGAAAAAGAAGCTACCGACAAAACTTATCCTTTCGGTAAAGGAGGATTTCAAATAGCCAAATTAGATGAAGAAACAGAAAAACGCTACTTGACTGTAGAATCTTTCAATAAAATAAAAAACTCCAAATCCAATAACCCTCAACGAGAATATGCCCGTAAGCTATTCCTATTGTCATACTATTGCTATGGAATATCATTTATTGACATGGCATATCTGACAAAGAACAATATTCTAAACCTCAACACAGGAGAGTACATTGTTTATAAACGCCATAAAATACAACATCAGAAAAGTGTAAAACCCATTAAGATTAAAATAACGGCAGAAATACAATCGCTATTAGATAGTCTAAATGAAAGCAATCCTACTGTCGACAATTTCATCGTTCCCATAGTTTCTATTAGTGGATATGCCGGAGAAAGGCTATATAATCATATTCGATACAGGTATAAAAAATATAATAACTATTTGGCTGACTTAGCCGAAGAGTTACAGATAACCGATATCAAATTAACCACATATGTAAGTCGTCACACAATGGCAATGATGTTGCAACGTAATGATGTAGCACGTGAACAAATCTCCCAAATGTTAGGACATGCAGATTTGGAAACAACTAACACCTATCTGGACAGTTTCGACACAACTGTAATAGATGAAGCCGCAAAAGCTCTCTACGATTAGTATAACATTTGAACGGTATTCGTAATTATTAAAACCGATGGTTATAAAAATAACAAACAACAAAAATAGCTTTTCATAAAAAATTTGCTTCATAAAAATATTATTCATACTTTTGCAGCGAATCTAAGAAGGACGTATAGAGTAGCCAATATCGTTGCTTTGTTTTGTTCATCTTCATTCCGACGAAGCGAAAGAAAAATCTGTTGCGCTTTTTGAAAACTACATTTTAGGTGTGAAGCATACACACTATTCTTTCAAAAAATGCCTTTCCTTGATTTTTGCAAATCAAGACAATCAAAAAATTGTGTAATAATGTTTAGAATTAAATTTCACATTCTAAACAATAAAAATTATGTATCTATGAATACAAATAATGTTATTCATGATAATGACTTGCTTATGCACTTAAATGTTTGTCAGGTAAAGGCTCTTATCAAAAGTGTGTTTCAAGAATCATTATCAATTCAACAAAAACAATCGGAAATTCTTTCAATTGAAGAGGTTTCTGAATTAACTGGCTACAAAAAAGCTACGATTTACAAGCTCACACACGAGCGAAAAATTCCTTATCACAAACCCGCACATGGCGGTAGAAGAATCTTCTTTAAAAAAGATGAAATCAATCAATGGTTACAATCCAACCATATTGAAACCCACGAAGATTTTTTTTAACAAGTTAAACAATAAGGGATTAATTATTAAAAAACAAAGAAAAGATGAAAAAAGAAAGTTTTATTTTCTATCGTTCATTTTTCAATGCGATAGAAAAATTAAGTAAAAGAAATAAGTTAATTGCATATGAAGCTGTTGTCAAGTACGGTCTTAATCAAGAAATGGTAGAAAATCTACCTACAGGAGCATCAATTGTACAAGAAATGGCTATAGCACAAATAAAAGCAAACCATAAAAAGTATTGTGCAAAAATTCAAAAACAGAAATTATCCTCTGATTTTGAAGACGAAATTCAAGAAAAAATACCATTGCCTAAAAAGAAAAACAAATCAACACTGAGCAATTGTATTACAGAAGATGATCTAAACGAATCTGATTTTGATTCAATATTGAATCAAAACTGAACAACTTTTGAGTAAAATTCAAACATTAAATAATTGATTTAAAGCAGTATGACTTTTTTTAAATACACTCCTAATGAAAATTTCAAAGGGAAAGAAAAAGAAGAAGAAAAAGAAAATACTAATTTCAAAGGGAGTGGCAGAATCTTCACTCCCTTTGAAGAACCTTTAGTGTCATTATTTGAAAGCATCTTTAGCACAGAACCTATCAAGACAATAAGATTAAGTAAATTCCTATTATCTGATAAGTTCAGAAAACAAGTTGAAAAGTACAGGGCAAACACAGATAAGAAAACAAGAGAGAGAATCAAAGGAAATCTTATGTGTATCACACCAAGTGGCACATTTAGCCAAAGACGAGAATCCAATATAATTAAACACACGGGATTATTGTGCATTGATATTGACTCCAAAGACAACCCAAATATTGACTTAGCAGATTGTAAAAATGTAATTGGTTTACACTGTCCCTATTTATACTATGCAGGATTATCACTAAGTGGAGAAGGAATATTTCTAATATTCAGAATACAAAATCCAGAATATCATAAACAGCACTTTGAAGCACTTGCAATGTATCTGAATAGAAAATTCAAATTGCAAGTTGACAAAAGTGTCAAAAGCCCTGTTAGTTTAAGAGTTGCAAGTTATGATGAAAATCCTTATTTTAACGAAAATCCAATTCCCTTTCAATACACAATAGACACAAACAATAAATCCGAACAGATTATAAGAACAATAACCCAAAGAGAAGAAATCCGCAAACAGGTAGAAAAGATAGTTTCAATCATTCGGAAAAATAGAATTGACATAACTAAGCAATATCAAGATTGGTTCAAAATAGGCTGTGCATTGGCTTATGAATTTGGGGAAGAAGGAAGATACTGGTTTCATCTGATTAGTCGTATATACCCCAAATACAACGAAGGTGATTGTGATATGCAATATAATCGATGTCTAAAATACAAAAAAGAAGATGGAGTTAAAATCGCCACTTTCTTTTACATCTGCAAACGTTTCAATATCAAATATCAATAAAAAAAATTCATAGCCTCTAAAAAAGTTAAATAACCAAAATCTCATGTAAACAAAAACAACCTACTCTTTCACTTCTCAAATGAGTAAATATCATAATAAACTAATAATCAACGACTACGTATTAAAACAAAAAGATAGACGAACCCCTCAAATGTAAAAAAACATTGCATCGTTTTTTCTATCTCATTTTAATTATCGTATTATAGTAAAGCCCAGAGCAAAGAAAACAATATTCTCTAACCAGAATGTTATTTTGAGCAAACTTTACTATCTTTGCGGTGGTCACACATAGTGGCAAATTGTAGTGAAAGTGTTTCGCTTTATCCTGTGTAGGAAATCTGACAGTTTCAAAGAAACAGGGATAGCAATAACATTCATCACTTGTGTAGATATATGTTCTCAAAACATATACTAAACAGGTGTGGAGTATTGTTTATTTGTTTCTGGGTTTTGTCAGAACCTCCTACACAATAAACGAATGGCTCCACACTTTCTTTTTCTAAATCCAGTCATTAGGGAGTCGAATGGCACAATTATGACTTTATGAGAGGATTAGAATTCATTAAATCAAAACAACAAAGTTGGGCTCAAAGAAACAACTTTGAATTAATCGGAGGTACAAAAAACAACAAAGGAGAAACAAATTATCTGCATTCCTTAGCAAATAACCTATTCGAACAATTAACACCCCAGAACTTAACTTATTACAATTCGGGGGACGGACATGAGACAAGAGACAGTAAAACTCGATTAGCTAAAATGAAAGCGATCCATTCATCTTCCGCCATTGTAGTAAACTTGTTTCAATATTGGCAAGGGAAGAATATTTATCCAATCATGAGGGCTTGTAACTTGTGTGCTAAAGACTCATCTTATTTAGTACAGGAAAAATCCAATCAATCCATATCCCAAACACCTTTTGACTACAAAATCAAATTTGAGGAACAATTCGAAATTAGTGAAGACAAGGATTTATTCCCATACACACCCAATATTGACGTTATTATAGAAAACTTTAGACCGAAAGTCTTTGCTATTGAGTCAAAATTCACCGAACCATATTGTAAAAGACATGGAGGACTAAAAACTAAATATGTTGAAAACGACTCTTTCTGGAACAATATACCACACCTATACCAATTGGCAAAAGAAATATCTCCAGATGATAACAAATATCAATACTTAGATGCAGCACAGTTACTTAAACACATATTAGGGTTAAAAAAGAACTGCAAGAATTTCCACCTTTTATATCTCTGGTACGATGTAATCGGCACTGAAGGTGCAGAGCATAGGAAAGAAATAGAAGAATTTGCAGGAATAGCCCAAAAAGACAATATAAAATTCAGTCATACAACCTATCAAGAGATAATTATCAAATTATCAAAAGAATTTTATACAGGGAACGAACGTTACTGTGACTATCTGACAGAAAGATATTTATAAGACATCAAGACAAAAAAACTCCACTCAACATTAAATCTATTTAAATCACATCAGTATGTTAAAAAGACTCATTACCACATATTTGCTTCTATTCGCAATACCTGTTTTTCCACAGGCTGATTACCAATCAGTTTTAAATGGATATAAAACATGTTCTGTATCCCAATCAGAAAAGCCCCTTAATCTTGACACAAGATTCTTAAATGAGCTATCAACAGAGATCGGTTATACTAAAGAGGATATTCAATATTTTAAATCACGTCTTTCCAAAGTATCTAATCTTACACAGTCTTATGAGCTTATTCCCTGTGTCACAGAAGATTTATTACTCAATTATTATATTTCACCAGTTTTACAACATTTAATGCACTGCTATGCTATTGAATTGATTGCACCTGCTTTAGAAGCACTTGAAAACGAATCATTTGACAATCTTACCGCTCAAACAATGCTTTATCAAACAAGGAAATCTAAATCAGAAGCAGTGTTTTATCTTGCTATTGGTAATTCTTTCTATGATTTAGATTCTCAAAGCAGATGGAAAATATTAAGTTGCAACGCCCTTGATAATCCCAGAGTCTTAACGGTTCTCTCCGACTTAGGCTATTCATCTAATGACATCAAAAATTATGGTATTAATGTTGCAGGAATCAAATGTGTTGCCAATTACCTTTATTGCAAAATTTACAACAAACCGACTGATGGGTTTGAACACATCGTTTCATCATTGAGCATCTTACTACCTACTATTCAAGGAATTGTTAGCACATTTGAACATCAATACCCAGGTACACTTTACAAGCGTTCTGATGTTCTAAATTTCAAGGATATTAATTCAATATCTGGAGAATTCTTTCTTCGGAATAATATTTACACAGAATTTAAATGGTAGCTTTTCAATAGCAAGTACTCCGTGTCTTATTTGAGTCTGTGTTCCATTTGTGTTCCAGTAAATAAATAAAGGCTTATAGCGATAACTATAAGCCTTTGTAAATCAATGTCGGGGTGAGAAGATTCGAACTTCCGACCACACGCCCCCCAGACGCGTACTCTAACCGGGCTGAGCTACACCCCGCTTTTGTTTTACGGCTGCAAAGGTAACTATTTTTCGTTATACTCCAAAGCTTTCACGATAAAAATCCAACGATTCGAGTATTTTCTCCTTGCTTACCTGCCGGTTTATCTGGACGTCACCCACTTGGGAAAGCAGGGTGAAGTTGATGATTCCCGCTTCATTCTTCTTATCGTGCGTCATCAACTCGTATAAGGTTTCATAATCCTTGCAATCGAACACGAAAGCCGGATAATACTCCTTCAGATAATAGACAACCTGGCTCAATTTCTCCATCGGGAAGCCGCATACTTTATGAGACAGATACAATTCGCTGACAATGCCGGCGGCAACAGCATGGCCGTGCAGCAAAGGGCGGTTCTTCTTAAAGGAGAGGCTTTCGTAGGCATGGCCGATCGTATGGCCGAAGTTCAACGCCTTACGGATGCCATGCTCTTTCGGGTCTTCCTCCACGATACGTTCTTTTACGGCTACGGATTGGGCGACCATCCTGTTCAGGAAGGCATAATCGATCTTCGCATCGAGGTCGAACAACAGGACGGAGGCGTAAATATCCATCGAACTGATAAGCGCATGCTTGATCATTTCGGCATAGCCGGAAAGCAGGTTGTCGCGGTCGAGCGTACGCAGGAACTCACAATCGATAAAGACACATTCGGGCGGATAGAAAGAACCGACCTCGTTCTTCAGGCCGTTGAAGTTAACCCCGGTCTTTCCTCCCACGGCCGCATCGACAGAGGCCATCAGGGTAGTCGGGATATTGACGGTCCGCAGCCCGCGTTTGAAAGTCGCACCGGCGAAGCCTCCCATATCGGTAATCATACCGCCGCCCAGATTGACTAAAACCGAGTTGCGGGAAGCCCCCTCGTTCGAGAGGCGCGACCAGATGTAAGCGACCTGTTCGATGTCTTTATGGGTATCGCCCGCCTGCACGGTAATGACCGGAGCCTCCTGCAAGGCCGGAATATCGTGTATCAGCGGGTAACATTTTTCTTGCGTATTCGTATCGGTCAGGATAAAGAGTTTATCATAACTCATGGAAGCAAGGAACGCCTGCAAATCGGCTTTGAGATCCTTGCTGATTACTACTTTTTGAGCGGCCATACTGTCCTTTTTTATTATAATCGTTGCGGCAAAGGTATTATATGTTATTCGATTATCAAAACGGGGAAAAGAAAATGTGTCAAAAAGAAAATCCTGCTTACAATAGACACAATTTAGGCACGGATTACGCGGATTACACGGAAAGATAATAAATTTATCCGTGTAAATCCGTGAAATCCGTGCCTTAAAGATCGTGATAAAGGAGTTTTGACACACCGCCACAAAAGTTTCCCCTGCATGAAACTATCATTCCTTGCAGGGGGAACGTCTCTTTCTTCTTATTTCAGACCGGCTGCGTCCAGGATGTGTTCGACGGCTTCGCCCAGTCCGGCCACGTTCTTGCCTCCGGCTGTTGCAAAATGAGGTTGGCCGCCTCCGCCGCCTTGTATCAGTTTGGCGGCCTCTTTCACCAGTTTGCCGGCATTCAAGCCTTCGGCTACCAGCGGTTCGCTCAGCATGACCATCAACGCGCACTTCTCGCCGTCCTGGATGCCTGCCACGAAGCAGACCTTTTCCTCCGTATTGCTTTCCCCCTTGATCTGGAAAGCCAGGTCCTTGATAGCGTCCACGTTGGCTTCGCCACGGAAGACGATCACTTTGACACCATTGCGCTCAACGGCTTTTGCCACCAGTTCTTTCTTGAGCAACTGCACTTTCTCTTTCACGTAGTCGCTTACCTGCTTTTTCAGTTCGGCATTCTCCTCGATGGCCTTCTTGATGGTCTGGGACAGGTTCGGCACATTGTTGAACATCGCACGCAGTTCGCGGAGGGAATCTTGCAACATGAAAGTGTAGTTTTCAGCCCCTTCGGCCGTTACCGCTTCGATACGGCGCACACCTGCCGCGATGGAGCTTTCGCCGACCACACGCAGGGAACCGATCATGCCGGTCGCCGGGATATGCGTACCGCCGCACAACTCGATAGAGTTGCCATATTTGACCACGCGGACTTCATCGCCATACTTTTCACCGAACAGAGCCATCGCGCCCAATGCTTTCGCTTCGGCAATCGGCATATTGCGATGCTCTTCCAGCGGATAGTTGGCACGGATCTTTTCGCTCACCAGCTTTTCCACCTGACGGATTTCTTCGTCCGTCACCTTCTGGAAGTGGGAGAAGTCAAAACGCAGGGAGTCGGGAGAGACATAGGAGCCTTTCTGTTCGACATGCGTTCCCAGCACCTCACGCAACGCCTCGTGCAACAGGTGAGTGGCAGAGTGGTTGCATTCGCACTGGATACGTTTCTTCTCATTGATCTTGGCGGTAAAAGTCGCCGTCACATCTTTCGGCAATTTTGTTACCAGATGTACAGGGAGGTTGTTTTCGCGCTTCGTATCGATCACGTCGACCGTCTCGTCGTCGGCAATCAGCCAACCGGTGTCGCCGACCTGTCCACCCATCTCCGCGTAGAACGGAGTCTGGTCCAGAACGATCTGATATAATACCTTGTTCTTCTGCTTGATCTGGCGGTAACGCAGGATTTCGGCATCACATTCGAACAGGTCGTAGCCCACGAAGCCCGATCCGCCCTCTTTCAGCACCACCCAGTCGCCGGTTTCGATGGCGGCAGCGTTGCGGGCGCGGTCCTTCTGCTTCTGCATCTCGACGTTGAACTCGTCGATGTCGGCTTCCATGCCGTTTTCACGCAGGATCAGCTCGGTCAAATCCAACGGGAATCCGTATGTATCATATAATGTAAAGGCATCTACACCGCTGATCACGTTCTTTCCGGCAGCCTTAGTCTCTTCCATCTTCTTATCCAGCAAGCGGATACCGGTTTCCAACGTACGCAGGAAAGATTCTTCCTCTTCCTTGATCACCTTCCCGATCAACGTCTTCTGCGCGATCAGTTCGGGATAGGCATCCCCCATTGTTTCGATCAGTACGGGCAGCAGCTTATACATGAAGGACTCTTTGCGATCCAGGAACGTATAGCCGTAACGGACGGCACGACGCAGGATCCGGCGGATGACATAACCGGCCTTTGCATTGGAAGGCAACTGACCGTCCGTAATCGCGAAAGCGATCGTACGGATATGGTCGGCGATTACACGCATAGCCACGTCCTGATGTTTGTCCTTGCCGTAAGCAGTACCCGCCATATCGGCAATCACTTTGATGATCGGCTGGAAAACATCCGTATCGTAGTTGGACGTCTTGCCCTGCAAAGCCATGCAGAGGCGTTCGAATCCCATACCGGTATCGATCACGCGGGCAGGCAGCGGTTCGAGCGAGCCGTCGGCCTTGCGGTTGTACTGCATGAACACCAGGTTCCAGATTTCGATCACCTGCGGATGGTCTTTGTTCACCATCTCCTGGCCGGGGACAGCGGCACGTTCTTCTTCCGGACGGAGGTCGATATGGATTTCGGAGCAAGGGCCGCAAGGACCCGTATCGCCCATCTCCCAGAAGTTATCGTGTTTGTTGCCATTGATGATATGGTCTTTCGGCAGGAACTTCTCCCAATAGCCGGCAGCCTCGTCGTCGCGCGAAAGGCCTTCGGCAGGACTTCCTTCGAACACGGTGGCATACAAACGGTCGGGATTCAGTTTCAACACTTCAACCAAGTATTCCCATGCCCAGTTGATCGCTTCCTGTTTGAAATAGTCGCCGAACGACCAGTTTCCCAACATTTCGAACATGGTGTGGTGGTACGTATCGTGTCCGACCTCTTCCAGGTCGTTGTGCTTGCCACTCACACGAAGACACTTTTGTGAATCCGCGACACGTGGATATTTACGGGGTACGTTCCCCAGGATTATATCTTTGAACTGGTTCATGCCTGCATTGGTAAACATCAATGTAGGGTCGCCCTTCACCACCATCGGAGCAGAAGGCACAATCTGGTGCTGCTTGGAAGCGAAGAAGTCTTTAAATGATTCACGGATTTCTTTTGCTGTCAACATAATCTATTCTATATAGTCTCGTTAATATTCTGAAAAACAATTTGCAAAAGTACAGCAAATTATTATTTTTGCACGTATCCAAGCAAGAAAATATTTGATGAAACTATTTAAAAGCAGAAAAACATATTACTTATATAACCCCAACACGCTCAGTTACGAGCGCGTTTACCCCTCCGCCAAAGACCGTTTTTTCGGTGTGCTCCGCCACCTGAGCATCGGTATCGTGATCGGCGTAGGCATTTTCTTTATCTTTTCCCGCACGTTCGATTCGCCGGTCGAATCGCTTCTAAAGAAGGAGAACAAGCTGTTGCAGACGCAATACGAAGTGCTTTCGTTGCGCCTGACCAATGCGCTGGAGGTCTTGGATGACATGCAGCAACGCGACGAAAACCTCTACCGGGCGATCTTCCAGGCGGAATCGATCCCCGAATCCGTCCGCAAGTCCGGCTTCGGCGGGACCAACCGGTATGAACACCTGATGAGCCTGTCCAACCCCGAACTGGTCGTCTCGACCACCCGGAAGATGGACATGCTGAGCAAACAACTCTATGTCCAGTCCAACTCGCTGGAAGAGCTGATCACATTGGGCAAGAACCAGGAAGAACGAAGCAAGTGCATTCCCGCCATACAGCCGATTGCCAATAAGGACCTGAAACGTACGGCGTCCGGTTACGGCGTGCGTATCGACCCGATCTACCGTACTCCCCGCTTCCACTCCGGCATGGACTTTTCCGCCAAAGTGGGTACGGAAATCTATGCGACCGGCGACGGAGTCGTTACCTTTGCCGCCTGGAAACAGGGATACGGAAATTGTCTGATGATCGATCACGGACACGGATTCCAGACGCTTTACGGCCACATGAGCAAGTTCCGGGCGCGTGTCGGGCAGAAAGTAAAGCGCGGAGAAGTGATCGGGGAAGTGGGCAATACAGGGAAATCGACCGGCCCGCACCTCCACTACGAGGTGATTGTCCGCGGCAAACACGACAACCCGTCCAAATACTACTACATGGACCTGACTCCGGAAGAATACGACCGCATGATACAGATTGCCGAAAATCACGGCCAGGTTATGGATTAAACATTGTTTAATACGATGGCATTAAATAAAGATAAAAATCTAAAGCTCTATTTCTCCATCAGCGAGGTGGCGCAGATGTTCGACGTCAACGAATCGACCCTGCGCTTCTGGGAGAAGGAGTTCGACCAGATCAACCCGCGCAAGACAGGCAAAGGGACCCGCTCTTACCGGCAGGAAGACATCGACGCGATACGCCTGGTCTACCACTTGGTGAAAGAAAGGGGCATGACGCTGGCCGGCGCCCGGCAAAAGCTGAAAGAGAACCCCGAAACGACGATCCGCCACGAAGAGATTGTAAACAGGTTGAAACAGATCAAGGAAGAACTGCTCGCCATGAAGGAGGCATTCGAAGTGTTGGAAACTCCCAAATAGTTCTCCGCCTATAAAAACAACTTTAAAGAATTAGCTTGTTACATAGGAAAATCGTACCTTCGCAGCAATTTAATAAAAACAAGAAACATGGAAATTACGGGAAGAATCATCGCCGTACTGCCGGTTCAAGGCGGTATCAGCAAAAACGGAAACGAGTGGAAAAAGCAGGAATATGTCCTGGAAACACATGACCAATACCCTAAGAAAGTATGCTTCCAGATTTTCGGTGCAGACCGCATCGACCAGGCAGCCATACAGCCCGGAGAAGAACTCACAGTATTTTTCGACATAGACAGCCGCGAATATCAGGGACGTTGGTTCACGAATATCAGCGCCTGGAAAGTGGAACGCCCGATGGCCGCCGCTCCCCAGTCGGCACCGGGAGCCATGACTCCGGAGAACGTCATACCGGCATCAGCCCCGGCCGTATCTGCCGTTCCTGACTTCGGTCCGGCCAACCCGATCGACGATCTGCCTTTCTAATGGACATCGTTCTTTTGATCGGCGGATTGCTCCTGATCCTGGTCGGTGCAAACGCACTGACCGACGGGGCTGCTTCGATAGCCAAGCGCTTCCACATCTCCAGCCTGGTGATCGGACTGACGATCGTCGCTTTCGGGACATCGGCTCCCGAACTGACCGTCAGCCTCGTCTCCGCCCTGAAAGGGAGTGCCGACCTGGCAATCGGGAATGTGGTCGGAAGCAATATCTTCAATACATTGATGATCGTAGGCTGTACGGCAGCCATCGTTCCGATCCGCGTCACGAAAGGGACGTTAAGCAAGGAAATACCGCTTTGCATACTGGCCTCCATCGTCCTGTTCATCTGTGCGAACGATGTGTTGATCAACAAGGCCGCGACCAACACGATCAGCAGTAGCGACGGGATGTTGTTATTGTGCTTTTTCCTTATCTTCTTAGGCTACACGTTTGCCATTGCCCACAACGGCAGCGGCGAAGGCGAATCCGAGATAAAGGAGATGCCGGTATGGAAGTCCGTCCTGTTCATCGCAGGCGGTCTGGCGGGCTTGATCTACGGAGGACAGTTCTTCGTGAACGGCGCTTCAGGAATCGCCCGCGGCCTCGGAATCAGCGAATCGATCATCGGCCTGACGCTGGTTGCCGGAGGGACATCGCTCCCCGAACTGGCGACATCGGTCGTGGCTGCCCTGAAGAAGAATCCCGAAATGGCGATCGGAAACGTGATCGGTTCCAACCTTTTCAACCTATTCTTCGTCTTGGGATGCAGTGCGACTATCAGTCCGCTAAACATACAGGGAATCACCAATACGGATCTCGGCATACTGATCGGCTCCTGCGTGCTGCTTTACATCTTCGGCTGGTTCTTCAAGAAACGGACTATTACACGGATAGAAGGGATCATTTTGATAGCTTGCTATATCGGCTATACGGGGTATCTGATTTCCTTGTCCTGATGTAAACCGGGGAAATTTCCCCAATACATTTAATCGAAACCTATAACATTTTTGTAAAAAAGATATAGGATATCGGCAAAAAGGGTATAACCTATTCCAGAAAAGCCTATATGCTTTTTAAACGTTTGTTGGGACCTTGCCAATTGACGGATATTTTTTGAGAATTTGTTTTCCACCCTTCTTTTTGAGGGATAGAATATACTTTAGTACAATTGTGCCGAAATACATGAAAAGAAGATATATATTACAACATGTTATTATATTTATTTTTAAGTCTTCGCCCCATAAACTGTTTAGCTATAAACAGATAAGCAAGTGTATAGGTATAGTTGACCCGGTACGGAAACTACAGGTCGTAGAGATTCTTTATGATCTGGCAGACGAGAATTATATTGTAGAGGTGAACTGCGGACATTACCGTTATAATAACAAAGGTTCTACGCTGGTCGGATGTTTCGCAGGACGAAGGACTGGTAATAACTTGTTTGTTCCAGACGATGGAAGTCCCCCTATTGCAGTAAGCAGGTTGAACTCCTTGCATGCATTGGACGGGGATCGGGTACGGGTCAAACTTCTGACAAAACGGACGGGACCTGCACCGGAAGCGGAAGTAATCGCAATACTCGAAAGGAAAGAACATACGGTCACCGGCCGTTTGCAAGTCACCGACAAGCACGCTTTCTTGATTACCGAAAGCAAAAACAGCTATATCAATGTCTTTATCGGCAATCACCTGTTGAAAGGAGGAAAGAAGGGAGATAAAGCACTTGTGCGCATCCTCTCCTGGGCGGAGAGTGAAAAATGTCCTTCGGGAGAAGTCATTGAGATTTTAGGAAAAGCTGGAGATCATGTGGCAGAGATGCGTGCCTTGCTGATCGAGCATGGCTTACCTTACAAGTATCCGGACCATCTGGAGAAGGCCGTCCAAAGAATCGCCACAGCCATACCGGAAAAAGAAATCGCAAGGCGAAAAGACTTCAGGCATATCAGAACATTTACCGTCGATCCGGCAGATGCCAAAGATTTTGATGATGCCCTCTCTGCACGCCGGCTGGACAATGGGAATTGGGAAGTCGGGGTGCATATCGCCGATGTGGGATATTATGTAAAACCGAATACAGGGATAGACAAGGAGGCCGAGCGGCGGGCCATGTCGGTCTATCTGGTAGGTCATACGGTTCCTATGTTGCCGGAGCGTTTGTGCAATCGGTTATGCTCGCTGTGTCCCGGAGAAGACCGGTTGTGTTTCTCCGTCATTTTCGAGTTGGATGCAGACGGCCATGTCAGGAACTTTGACATTTGCCGGACCGTCATAAAAAGTAATTATCGTTTTACTTATCAAGAAGTGCAACAGATACTGGAAACAGGTAAGGGAAAATACAAGGAAGAAATCCGGATACTGGACCGATTGGCGAAAAAGCTGCGTGAAAAAAGATTCAAGAACGGAGCTATCGCTTTTAACCGCGGATCGGTCAAGTTTTGTATGGATCCTGAATACAAACCTTTGCAAGTTTATGTGGAAGAATTGAATGATGCGAATAAACTCATTGAAGAATTCATGTTGCTGACAAACCGGACAGTCGCCCAGGCTGTCAGCAACATGCAGGCTCCAGGAAAGGGGAAAACGTTTATTTATCGTATTCATGCGGCTCCGGTGATCGACCGGCAGGAGAAACTGGTTGCATTAGCCCGCCGCTTCGGGTACAAACTGGATACAGGCAATGGACGAAACGGCTTTTCACGGAGCCTTAACCTGTTTTTGGAAAGCATAACGGATAAAGCACAGAAGAGTCAAATCGATTTATTGGTGATCCGCTTGATGAGCAAAGCAAAATATACGACAGACAATAGTGGCCATTTTGGTTTAGCGTTTCATGATTATACACATTTCACCTCACCTATCCGGCGTTATCCGGATCTGCTTGTCCATCGTTTATTGGCCCTTTATTTGGACAGTGATACGAACACACAGCGCAGTAAATATGAGAAACTATGCCAGCATTGTTCGGCTATGGAGTTGTCCGTGAAAGCCGCCGAACGCGATTCCGTGCGGTATAAACAAGCCGAGTTTATGCAAGGTAAAGAAGGAAGGGTATTTACCGGAATCATCTCCGATGTGTCTTCCTGGGGATTGCTTGTCGAATTAGACAAAATCCGATGTGAAGGACAGATCCCCGTTCATAGACTGGGGAATGAATATTTTGACTGGAATGAAAAGAACTTTACGTTGACCGGACGCAGGACGAAACAGCGCTTTCGTTTAGGCGATCCGGTCAACGTAAAGTTAGTCCATGTCTGTCCGGTTCAAAAAGAGATCGAGTTTTCACTTGCGGAGCCATGTCAAGCCTAATTCTATTCAGTCCGCCACACGGGCTACAGACTGGATGTTCTTTATCTTGGAAAGGACTACGCACATCCGCTGGATATCCTCCACATCGTGTACTTTCATCTTTACCCTTCCTTCGAACACGCCGTCCTTCGCCTCGATCAGCAGGCGGATGATATTGACATTGAAGTCATCGGAAATCGTGCGGGTGATCGTGTTCAACACGCCAATCGAGTCGATCCCCTTAATCTCAAGCGTCGCCTCGAATGAAGAGTGATGGCTGCTCCATTCCGTGTTCAGGATGCGTTCGCCAAAGCTGCTTTTCAGGCGCATGGCGATCGGACAGGAACGTTTGTGGACTACCACGTTGCCATCGTCATTGATAAAGCCCAACGACTCGTCGCCCGGAATCGGTTTACAGCAATCGGCAATGACGTAATTGCGTTCGAAAGCCTCCTCCTTCAGGATATAAGGCTTCTTCTTGTCATATTTCGGCTTTTCTTTCGGTTGTTCCTCCTCCTCTTTCTTCCCGGTAGTCGCTTTCGTTGCTACCCGGAGCGCCTGCTTGACGTATTTGAACAGGACATTGTCCGTTTTCTCCTTCAACAGCTTGTGGATGTTTTCAGGCAGGATCACGTCTCCTTTCTCTACCGCATAGAAGAACTCTTCACGCTTGGAGAAGCCGTAATACATACACAGTTTGTCGATATTGGACGTGTTTACCTCCAAATTGTTGCGTTTGAACGCGTCTATCACCTTGCTCTCGCCTTCTTTTGCAGCCTCCTTGCGGGCCTTTTTCAGGTAAGCGTCGATTCTCGCACGCGCCCTTGCAGTCGTGACGAAGTTCAGCCACTCCGGTTGCGGGTTCTGCGAACGGGAGGTCAGGATCTCCACCTGGTCGCCACTTGCCAGCTGATGGCTGAGCGGAACCAGACGATGGTTGACTTTGGCGCCGATACATTTGTTTCCGATATCCGAGTGAAGGGCATATCCGAAGTCCAGAGCCGTAGCTCCCTGGGGCAACGTCTTGATGTCGCCTTTCGGGGTAAAGACGAATATCTCGGAGGTAAAGAGGTTCAGCTTGATCGTATCGAGGAAGTCCAAAGCGTTCGGGTCCGGGCTTTCCAGTATCTCGGTAATGGTCTGCAACCATTTGTCGAGCTCCGTATCTTCTTCGATGTTATGCTCCTTGTACTTCCAATGGGCGGCAAAGCCTTTCTCGGCAATCTCGTCCATACGGCGGCTGCGGATCTGTATCTCCACCCATTGTCCGTCAGGCCCCATCACGGTCAGGTGCAACGCCTGATAACCGTTGGCTTTCGGACGGCTCACCCAGTCGCGGATACGGTCCGGACGAATACGGTAGATATCCGTGATGGCGGAATAGATATCCCAACACTGGTTCTTCTCATCCACACCCGGCAGCGGGTCGAAGATGATACGGACGGCATATATATCGTAGATATCTTCAAAGCTGACGCCTTTGTTCTCCATCTTGTTCCAGATGGAATAGGCGGATTTCACACGGGCACGCATCTCGTAGTTGAGCCCCATCTCCTTCAACTTCTTGTCCACCGGCACGGCAAAGTGCTCGAACAAAGTGTTGCGGGCGGCTTCCGTAGACTTCAGTTTCAGATTGATAAAGGCATATTCCTGCGGATGCTCATACTTGAAGCTCAGGTCTTCCAGTTCCGTCTTGATGGAGAAAAGCCCCAGACGGTGTGCCAAAGGGGCATAGAGGTAAAGCGTCTCACCGGCTATTTTGAACTGCTTGGCAGGCAACATGGAACCCAGCGTACGCATGTTATGGAGACGGTCGGCAATCTTGATCAGGATCACCCGGATATCGTCGCTCATCGTCAGCAACAGCTTACGGAAATTCTCCGCCTGCGCCGACGCCTGCTCGCCGAAGATTCCTCCGGAGATCTTTGTCAGGCCGTCCACGATCTGGGCGATCTTCTCTCCGAACATATCCTTAATATCCTCGACCGTGTACTCGGTATCTTCCACCACATCGTGCAACAAGGCCGAACAGATGGAAGTGGAACCCAGTCCCATCTCACGGCAGACAATACGCGCCACGGCTATCGGGTGCATGATGTAAGGTTCTCCCGAACGACGCTTTACGCCGGCATGCGCCTGATTGGCAAAGTTGAACGCCTTGGTTATACGTTCCACCTTGCGGCGATGGTTGGACTTGAGGTAATCCTGTAACAGCGCATCAAAGCCGTCCTGAATCATCTGCTCGTCAGCCGAGAGGACAGGTTTCGCCACCTGGTCAGGCTGCATGTCTGTTGTGTCTTTTGTATCATTTATGTCGCTCATATCGAATGCCCTTCCGTATTTTTTAATATGTCGGTAGGCAAATATATATAAATATTTGCGATATATTCCCGAAAGCGACAGAAAAAGTTAAACGACCGGAATTTTCAAGACTTGCCCCGGCCGGATATCGGCACTTGTCAGCCCGTTGGCTCTCTGCAAGTCGTCTGTGGAAACTCCCGGATACTTCTTCGCAATGGAGTAAAGCGAATCGCCGGACTGCACTTTATATGTCAAACTTTTGCCTGATACGCGGGCCGTCTGATGGCTCTTGGCAACGACAGGAGTCGCCTTCTGTTCCGCTTTTGCGGCTCCGGCCTTTTCGGTCTTCTTTGTCTTGGCGGAAGCAAATGCGACCCCTCCGTTATCGACATGCAGACGCAGGCGGCGGCCTTTGGCAACACGGTTGGAACCGAGCCCGTTCCATTTGCGGATATCCTTCGGAGTAACGCCGTAGCGGTTCGCGATGGTATAGATGTTCTCGCCCGAAGCCACCACATGAGTTATTTTCTCAAGCGTGAGATTCTTCGATCCGTCGGCGGCATGGACCGGTACGCAGTTGGCCAGCAGCTCCTCTATACGATGCGTATAGACCGAATCCTCCTTGTCGACAAACGCATAGGTCTGCGATGCCGGAAGTTTCAATACGGAAGGTTCCGTATTTCCCGGAATGATATCCCGTTTATATTGCGGGTTGAGCGCACGAAGCTGTTCGATGTCGATCCCCAGCACATCGGAAACCTGTTGCAGGTGAAGCATGCTGCTCACCATAACCGTATCGGTCGCCAACGGCAGGCTGGTCTGCATCGGGCAAATATTATGATCGCAATAGTAATTCATGATATAATTGGCAGCGATAAACAACGGCACATACGAACGGGTTTCACGGGGCAGGAAGCGGAAGATCTCCCAGAAATCGGTCTTGCCTCCGGAACGGCGGATCGCCTTGTTCACATTGCCCGGACCACAGTTATAGGAAGCCAGCACCAGGTTCCAGTCGCCATAGATGGCATACATGTCTTTGAAATACTTGCAGGCCGCCTCAGTCGCCTTTTCCGGATCCCGCCGTTCGTCCAACAGGCTGTTGATCTCCAAACCATATATCTTGCCGGTCGGAAGCATGAACTGCCATAACCCGCAAGCCCCCACACGGGAAAGGGCAACCGGATTCAAGGCGCTTTCGACGACAGCCAGATACTTCAGTTCCAAAGGCAGGTCATGCTTGTCGAGCACCTGTTCGATAATGGGGAAATAGAAATCCGCCATGCCCAACATATAACGTACCAGATCACGCTTGCGTCCGGCATACAGGTCGATGCAATCCCTCACCACCTCGTTATAAGGCAGACGGATCACACTCGGCAGACGTTCCAGCCGCTCTTCATAAACAGAATCGGGGAAATAGACATTCTCCGCATCATCGTGACAATACTCGTCTACCTTCGAAAAGTATTGCACGTGCCAGGAATGGAGCAAACTATCCACGTTTGCATCGAGGCTTTCAGGTATCAGGCCCACTACGTCAGACAGCGAGTCTGCCGATAATGTCGAATGCTGCGGTTCGCCGAATATAGGGTCCTGTGCACGGGAGACCTGCATCAGGCAGAACAGGCAGAATAGGATAAGTAGGTTTTTATTCATGATGTTAGAACTTAAAACTGCAATTCAATCCATACGAACCCGGCGTATAGCGGGTCTTCGGGGTTACCTCCGGCGACCAGTGCAAACTCAGGTCCGGAGAGATGTCAAAGTCGAACAGCTGGGCATCCACATACGCGTCGATAATAGTGATCGCATATACCCCCACGGTAATGATAATACTCAAATCCCTGTAACGGCGGAAGTAATCTTTCCGTCGCTTCAGGTTTTCCTGGAACTGGGCATTCGAGACATAGGAACTCTCCTGCCCGCTCGGCACAAAGATCGTCCAGCTCTCGCTCCACGGCCCGGTGTACGGTGTATGCCCTTCCTGTTGCCCTTCCAACACCTTTTGATAATCCTCCATGATATTGAAATAGGCATTCGAATAATCACTATAATTCTTATTGTTCCAGGTGATGGCATACATACAGCCCATAAAGGCCCCGTAAACCAACGGGAGCTTCCAATACTTCCTGTTATAGATCTGTCCCAAGCCCGGCACCAACGCGTAAAGCAACGCTTTGTTCGGATCAGGTTTGAATTCCTTCAGCTTCACCTTCGGCTGGGGAAGCGAGTCGGCAGCCGAAAGGACAGCCCTGACGGTCGAATCGGAAGATATCACCGTATCCTGCTTTGCCGTTATCGCCCTCTGCGCATAGCCGGACCATATCGAACCGCAGAGCAGGACTATTATCCATAAAATCGCTTTCCCGTTTCTCATTTCAACTTATCCAACAAGCCGATCAGTTTTTCCAATTCATCTTCAGATGCAAAGGGGATCGTTATTTTACCTTTTCCTTTTTCGTTGCATACCAACTGTACTTTCGTATTGAAGAAGCTGGACAGATGATCCTTCAGCAAGTTGAACTCCTCGGGAAGTTTCGGTTTCCGCGGGGCGGGCTTTTCCTTCTTCGCCTGTTCGAGCGCCGCCGCATCCACTCCGCCGCGTACTATCTCTTCGACGTTGCGTACGGACAAGCCTTCCGCCAGGATCTGTTCGTAAAGCGCCAACTGCACCTCCGGGTCCTCGACCGGAAGCAACGCACGCGCATGCCCCATGTCGATCTTCTTATCCTTCAGCCCCACCTGTATCTCGGCCGGGAGCTTCAAGAGGCGGAGGTAATTGGCAATCGTCGCCCGCTTCTTGCCGACACGTTCGCTCAGCTTTTCCTGCGTCAGTCCGTAGCTGTCGATCAGCTTCTGGTAAGCCAAGGCTATTTCAATCGAGTTCAGGTCTTCACGCTGGATATTCTCGATCAGAGCCATTTCGACCACATTCTCGTCAGCCGCGGTTTTGATATAGGCAGGGATGCGTTCCAGTCCCGCCATCAGGGAGGCCCGATACCGGCGTTCGCCGGAGATAATCATATATTTGTCCGTCCCGGCCTCTTTCAGCGTGATCGGCTGGATGACGCCTAATGAACGGATGGAAGTCGCCAGCTCCTCAAGCGTCTCTTCCTCAAAAACAGAACGGGGTTGATCCGGATTGGGCTGGATTTTACTCAGCTCTATTTCACTAATAGACGATGAACCGCCCGTTTTGAGGTCGTCCATCGTTATCAAAGCATCCAATCCGCGGCCAAGAGCCGATCTTTTCATTACCATAAACTTTCGAATTTATGATTTATGATTTATGATTTATGATTTGTTTGTCTTTTCAAATCATAAATCATAAATCATAAATCTATTTGTTTTTATCTATCAGCTCCTGTGCAAGCTGCATGTGATTAAGAGCCCCCTTCGACTCGGCATCGTAAAGCAACACGGGCTTGCCGTAGCTGGAAGCTTCGCTCAATTTGACATTACGCTGAATAACGGTCGTGAAAACCAGGTCCCGGAACGGACGCTTCACTTCTTCGTATATCTGGTTGGCCAGGCGAAGACGCGAGTCGTACATTGTCAACAGGAAACCTTCGATTTCCAAAGCGGGATTCAGCTTCGACTTGATGATCTTTATCGTGTTCAACAGTTTGCTGATGCCTTCCAGCGCGAAGTACTCGCATTGCACGGGTATCATCACCGAGTCGGCCGCCGTCAAGGCATTCACCGTGATCAGTCCCAAAGAGGGAGAACAGTCGATCAGGATAAAATCGTACTGATCCTTCAACGGGACCAGTATATGTTTCAATATCAGTTCCCGGTTCTCCATGTTCAGCATTTCAATCTCCGCACCTACCAGGTCGATATGTGAAGGGATAATATCCAGCCCCTCCACTTCCGTATTGGCAATGGCGCCTTTCGGTTCGTCGCCATTCACCAGGCATTCGTAGATGGACAATTCCACATTCCGGATATCCACGCCCAATCCCGACGAAGCGTTAGCCTGCGGATCCGCATCGACCACCAGCACCTTTTTCTCAAGCGCCGCCAGCGATGCAGCCAGATTAATCGTAGTGGTAGTCTTACCTACCCCACCTTTCTGATTTGCTAAAGCGATAATCTTTCCCATACTTTGTCTATTTATTCGGGGGCAAAACTAAACATTAAAAACCTAACACAAATCAGTTCAAGCAAAACAATGCCTGTTTTGTTGAAAAGTCACCTTATCTGTTGATAACTTGCAAATATAAACAAAATATTTAATAACTTGTTTCAAATGAGCGAGATGGAGGGTATTTTTTAGGAATGATAACGAATCCTATAATAAAGAAAGGAAAGAGTTATAATCCAAGATGCGTGTTTCATTATGCTTACCTAATACAAGCAAATCCTTATCGCCCGATACGATATAGTCGGCTGGAATCGTATCGGCTAATGACAATAAATATAAATCTTTTATATCTCTGATAGGAGATTCCGCCTGCTTTTCTATATCAACACAAAAACAATACAAGCTCATCAATTCTAACGTGTCGAGGATATCTTTCTCTCCAATATACTTCCTCAGCTTCGGTCTTTGAACCACGGCTTTATATTCCCCTATCAATTCTTCGCACACATAAATCTCTACTTGTTTACTGTTTAGCAGAGTTTTCAAAGTAGACAGTTTCTTTCCAATAGTAAACGATATCCAAATATTCGTGTCTACAATTATTTTCATTTGCTATATCTTACGGCATTCAACTCCGATAAAATATCATCGTCAGACAGTTCGACATCTTTAGGACGAGACTTGACATACCGGTCCAACATACTTTCTTTAGTAGACACAGACCATCCCATTTTTTTTACTAATTGCTGAAAAAACTTAACATCAGCTTTAGGAATGTTCAAATAAAAGCCTTGTATTGTTGTATCCATAATAAAATTCCATTTCCACAAAGATAAATACTTTCAAACAGATAACCAATAGTTTAAAGTTAAAAATACAAACGTATCAAATTGGGCGCGGTTGCCCTGAGCGGTTTTCACCCACTTATGCTTAGGCTTTGTTAACAACAAGGAAGCAATACAAAGTGAAGTATTCCTGAAAATGGCCGACTTTGGCTATTCTGGAAGTGGGGACGGGTTGTTCGCGGATATTATGTATATCGCTGATAGACTTTGATTTATATGCAAATATAGGTACATATGTACATTATATAAAAAAGCCGGATTTCAGGCCTGTTTTAGGTTGTTTTTATAGTTGTAAGTGATTGGATATAAAAAAGATAGAGGTGATTTTCAAAATGACTAATGAAAACGTACGTTTAAATTCGTCATTTTTCAGCTACAAAAATACAACTACTTTTTAAACCTGCAATCCTTTCTCCCTATAAATTTTCCTTTTCTATATTCTTTCTTATCAATTAGATAGCCTTACCTGTACGAAAAACCTTCTTTCCGATACGAACTCCCTTCATACCTCCGAAAAAATGACTAAAAAAAACGTACGTTTTCATTAGTCATTATACAGGATTTTAGTTAACGCTTGTAAAACAAGGGTTATCGAAAGAGACGATATACATATAGATATACTATTTATTAATTAAACATTTTAGAATTATGAACAAGAGATTTTCTACTCTTTTGGCTGCCGCACTGGTAGCAGGTGGGTTCTCTTTCAACGCGATGGCTGATGCTTATCCTGTTGGAGAGTATATCCAAATTAAGGTAGGTGAGAAGTTCTTGACTGTTGGCGAAGGCGTTACTCGCGACAGCTTGGCTTTGGCTACTGATCCGGCTAAAGAAACAGTACCGACTTTGGAAAAGTACAACAAGACTTTGTGGAAACTGAATTTGACTCCTTACAAAGACGCTAATGGTTTGATTGAAGGCTATTATGTAAGCGTTGAAAATAAGGTGAATGGACCGGTAACCTTGACAAAGGCTGATGCTGCTGCCAATAAGTCTGAATACTATGCACCGGGCGCAGTGGTTGCACCGGGTGTTCAGTATATTGCGACTGTTGGTGCAGACAAATATGCGGAAGGTAAAGTAACTCTGGATGACATTGATTTTACTCCTGCCGCTTATTATGATGCTGCTGCAAAGAAAGTGGTAGGCTACCAGCTGAATACAGCTGGCGATGTAATCAAATTGATGTGTGCGACAGTAGACGCGAAGGATATTAAGACTTCTGCGGAGTTAGCTGAAGCTGTTAAAAAATTAACGTTTACAGGAACAAAGGCTACAGCTACAGTTGCTGCATTAGCAGCATCTCCTGTCACAATGAAGGCCTCTATGTTGAACGCAATCGGTAACGAAGCATTCCAGTTGTTCTTCAGCAAGGACATCACGGACAATGCGAAGTTTACAAACCCGTTCTCTGCAAATGAACTACAGGCTGTTGAGAATGCCGTATATTCTGCTGCAAAATACGATCTATCCGATTTCAACGACGCTGTAGAAGCTGCAAATGAAGTCGTATCGGAAGTTGCAGACTTCAAAGGTGCTATCAATGCTTATGTAGCTGAAATTACAACAGCTATGAACGAAACGGCTACTGCAGCAGGAGCTATTGCCGAGAAAGCTCCGAACAAAGCAGACATTACAGCGACTGCAACACCTCTAGCTTCAGATGAAGTAAAGAAATTATTTAAAACAGATGGTGATGTTGCAAAAAAAGTTGCTGCTCTTTTAACTCAAGCTGCTGATAAAGATAACAAATACGAAAATGTAGCTGCTGCCGATGCTCCCGAAGTATATAAGGTAAAGGATGCTGCTGCTAAACTTAAAAAAGTAACAGATGCCCGCGATGCTGCCGTTAAAGAAATCGACAAATTGGCTGCTTCAGCTGCTATCACAAAGGTAAAGGCTGCTGTTGCTAATTTTGCAACAGGTATTTATCGTATTGCAGACGAGAAGGTTGACTACACTGATTACAAAGTAAGTGATAAGACTGCTGATGCTGCATTGAAAGCTATAGCTGCCGGTTATGCCGACGCTCATAAAACTACATTGGAAGCACTGGTTGCGGAAAATGTTGTTACGGTTACGCCTTCTGCTGCCATTACAGCTAATTCTTATTATCCCTATGCAGTTGTAGGAGAAAAAGACACTTATGTAGTAGTCGATACTGCTTATGTAGCATCTAAAGAAAAGTACATGTCTTTAGGCACAACCAAGTTGAATGAAGTCGTTGTTTTAAAATCAGGTAAGGCAGCCGTTGATGTAACTGATGATGATTATGAATTTGATGAATCAACTATGGAAAAAATCCTTGTCCCGAACCTGGGCAGCTGGGCAACTCCGGCTTTATTCAAGATGGATGTTGCAATCAAAAATGTGGAACAGGGTGACTCTATCTTGATTTATGCAAACGCTTGGAAAGAACCGACAGGGAGTGCAAAATATTACAGTGATGCAACAGATGCTGTGGCTTCTTTTGAACCAGATAAGAACGTTGTTATCCGTACATTAGGTAACTCCCGTGAGGCTTCGATTCTTCTTGCAACTGGCGAAAATACAGATGCCGTTAAGAACACGAAGATCTCTTTCACAGAACCGAAGTTGGCTACTCTGGTAAAAGATGGCGCTATCTATTTCGTAGTTGAAAAGACAAAGGCTTCTGAAAAAGAAGGCAAATATCGCGTATCAACTCCGGCAGACTTTACAACATGGGCTAAAGTAGCTTATGAAAATGTTCCGGGAACCCAGTTCGTTGCAACTAAGAATGGCAATATCTATTCTTTGGACAACCGCGACTTCGCTGCAAGTGTAGTCAAAGGCCAGAAACTGTATGTTGTAGGTGAAGAAAAAGATATGATCTACACTACATCTGCACGTGATACATTCCAGTTGGTAGAAATCGCTGATGCAAAAGACGAACACTTGGGTTATAAGTTCATCACAGAACCGATCCAGCAGATCTCTGACTATGTATTGTCTGCTATCAACTATGCAAATCCTGAAGTTCCGTTCTTCCTGACATTCGATGGCAATGCAGATTCTACATTGATTGCTGCTAAAGACCAGACAAAAGCTTTAGGTTTGAAGGCTATGTTGGATGAAAATAAGAAAGAAGTAACTTCTGCTTATGACATGAACGACAAGAATCTGGAAAAACAGTATTATCAACTGTATGCTAAAGATGGAAAGGACACTTTGTATATCGATGTAAATGAAGATAACGAACTGGTTGTAACAAAGGTTCCGACTAACCTGCTGCTCCAATTCAGAAATGTAAACAACGAAGCTAACGAATACGAAGTATTGATCGGTGCTTACGATGCATCTTCTAAGACTTATCAGACAAACAAGAAAGTTTCTTACAACCAGAATGGACAGGCTGTTGCCGTTAATTTGGATGAAGCAACTGCATTTGTCTATGATTTGACTGACAATTCAACCGACATCTACAAGAACTTCGAAATCACAGAACCGACAAGCGTAATCATTTCTATTGATGGTGACGAGGCTTCAAAAGTAACAGCTGTTAAACCGTTCGCAGTAATCAAACGTACAGGTTTGGATCTGAAAGCTGCTGCAACAGACAATGATTTCGTTCTGGGTCTGGACACTGCTTATGTAAATCGCAAGAACAACATCCGCTACGCTTACTACATCACAAAACCGATCGACGTAGAAAAGACCGGTTCATTCGATAAAAAAGCATACATGGTTAGCTACAATGACTCTATTGTTGCAAAACGCAGTAACGATACTGTTAAATATGAACAGGATAACCTGACTCGCATCGGCTTCGTTCACGCACAGCGTGTTGAATTCGGCGAAAACGATTCTTTGGCTATCTCTAAAGTGAAACCGGTTGCAACAGACACAATCTATGTTGCAGGTAACAACAAGGGTGTAACTCCTGCTACTTGGGCATTCGCAATCGAAAGCGACGGCACTTACAGAATTGAAACTGCTGCAGATGCTAACGGTAACAAGTACGTAAGCTACCTGAACGGCATCCTGGTATTGGGTAACAGAGAACAGGCTCAGCTGTTCAACGTAAATTCAACAGACTTGACTCCGACAGACAACGAAAAGATCGCAACATCCGAAGTAACCGTTATCGCTGGCGAAGGCCAGGTAACGATCGCTGGTGCTCAGGGTAAGAAAGTTGTTGTAACCAATGTTTTAGGTCAAGTTATCACCAATACGGTCATCACTTCCGACAATGCTCCGATCGCTGCTCCTCAGGGCGTAGTCGTTGTAGCTGTTGAAGGCGAAGAAGCTGTCAAGGCTATCGTGAAATAAGATTGAAATTATAATCAAATAATTCGATCGCGCGGGAAGGATATTCCCAAGTACCCTGCGAAAGGCGAACAAGCGGTCAGATTTAATATTAATAATACTAAAGTATATTGAATTTAAAAGTTCAAGTAGCCTTTCCCCTGCGAAGGACGAAGGCATACACAAAACAAGCCCCGGAGATAATTGCTATCTTCGGGGCTTCGTTGATTTTGCGAAGCTCCACAAAGGAACCCGCAAAACCGGATAAATCATCTACCGTCTGCTGAAACAGACGATAAAATAGAACAAACACATAATGAAAAAAAACAGGAGCTTTCAGCGAAAGCACAGGAAATGGCGGAGTTGTACACCCGCATGGAGAACTACAAGTTGAAACAGGGAAAAGGGAAAGAAGCGACCCACTACGCGGAGCAATCCGTCCAGGCCTGCCGCAACAGGATACACGAATTGCTCGAAGAGGTCGGGGGGATCAAAGATACGCGGATTCCGGTAGAAGACGCGCGTCCGCTTGCCGAGTATTTCAGCGGCATACGCGAACTGCCCGAATTCTCAGGAAAGCCGGAAAAGGCAGCTATGGTCTTCAAGGCGATGCAGGCCATTTTCAAATTCAACGTATCGGTCAAGACGCTGGCCAAGTATTTCTATTCGAAAGACAAGGAATTGCCTTATCTGTTAAATTTCTTAAATAACACAGGTCAGAAAATAAGATGTTCTATCGGAATTATAATTCTTATATATCTATAGAACAGCAACATATCGTTTCATTTTAACATTAAAAATAGGGTTGCCGGCATGTTTCTATACGCTTACCTTTGACGTATAAAACAACCGGCAATCTTTTTTGCCTTAAATAGAATATGACATGGAACAACAAGAACATGTTTCCTTTTACCCCAGTTTGTA
This sequence comes from uncultured Parabacteroides sp., assembly GCF_902493135.1. Taxonomy (GTDB): domain Bacteria; phylum Bacteroidota; class Bacteroidia; order Bacteroidales; family Tannerellaceae; genus Parabacteroides. The sequence goes on along the minus strand of NZ_CABUOD010000026.1, from coordinate 4,393 downwards.
CCAGGCCGAGTGCCAAGTGTTAACCCTCGAAGAAATCATCATCCTGATCCGGCGCCGCCACTGGAAGAATGAAATCATCGCCTACCGCACCGCTTTCACGGCAGGCAAGGCCGAAGAGGCCCGCAAGTTGAAGGGCGGATTGCCGGGTTTCACCCCTTCGGGCGTCTTCAAGGGCGGACATAAGGCAGATGGGTTGCAGGAATACAGCAAGATCATCGGACTGGATTTCGATCATGTGAAAGACCTCACGGCGTTGATCGCCGCCTTCCGGATGCTAAGCTGCACGCTGGCGATGTTCGTCAGCCCCGGCGGCCACGGGCTGAAGGTATTCGTCCGGGTCGACAGCGACGCCGGCCGGCACCGTGAAGCCTACCGGGCCGTCGCCGCCTTCTACGAGAAGGCAGGCGGGGTGGCAAGCGATGTCAAATGCAAGGATATCAGCCGCTGCTGTTATGTGAGCGACGACGAGGAGGCGTACTACAATCCGAAGGCGGAAGCCTTCCACGTCCCCGAACAGCCCGCGGCCAAGGTAGGCGTCGATGCCTTTGTCGATGCCTTCCTCGGCCGTAACCCGGCGATGCCGGGATCGCGCAACGAGACGGTCTACCGCCTCGGCTGCGAGGCGAACCGAAGGGGCTTTTCGTATGCCGAAACGGCCGCTTGCTGCACCCTGCGCCTGCAAGCCTCGGATTTCACGGCGGCAGAAATCGGGCAGGCGTTATCTTCTGCCTTTCAAGGGAATAGAAACGAACATGCTACCTTCACCGAGAGAAAAGGACAAAAAAGGGCAGAAAAGGCATCCGCTACAATTCCGGGAACGGACGGGTATGAACCGGACCCCGAAATGTCGGGCGAAAGGCTTCGCGAACAGACGCCTTTCCTGCCTGAGGAGCTGTACGGACTGCTCCCGCCGCTGCTCCGCGATGCCGTCTCCTACTACTCGCAGCGTCGCGAACGCGACATGGCGCTCTTGGGGGCTTGCACGGTGTTGAGCGCCTGCCTGCCGGAGGTATTCGGCTTCTACCACCGCAAGCGCGTCTATCCCCACCTGTTCACGGTCGAGATCGCCCCTGCCGCGAACGGGAAGGGGTGCATCAACGACATGCGCCACCTGGCCGACCGCTATGCGGGGGTGATCGAGGCGGAAACGGGGCGTGCCGAAGAAGAATACCGGCAGGCGCTGGAGGATTGGGAACTGAAGAAAGCGGAGGCGCACAAGAACCACCGGGCCGTCTCGGTGAAGGACGCCCCGAAACCCGCCGCCACGGCCTACCTGAACATCCCGACACAGATCACCAAGGCGAAGCTGCTGGTCCACCTGCGCGACAATGGCAGCATCGGCGGGTTGATGTCCGACAGCGAGATCGACACGATCGTATCGGCGAGCAAGCTGGACTTCGGGATGTTCGACGACCTGCTCCGCAAGGCGTTCCACCACGAGCCGGTCGCTTCGTCGCGCAAGACGGACAACGAACTGATCCGCATCGAACGTCCGCGCCTGGCATTGCTCCTGGCCGGCACGCCCGGACAATTCCCCCGCTTGGTCCCCGACCGGGAAAGCGGCCTTGTGAGCCGCCTGTTGCTCTACACGTGCCGCAACGAGGCGGTCTGGCAGGATGTCTCGCCCGATGGTGACGGGATGGAGATGGAAAAGAAGCTGGCCGAACTGTCCGAGCAGGTGATGGAGGCAGCCCTGACGCTCCGTAAACGTCCGTTGCAGATAGGCCTGTCGACACAACAATGGACCCTGCTGAACTGCCGTTTCAGGACGTGGCTGCGCGAAGCGGATCTTTTCGGAAGCGAGGAGTTCCTCAGCGTCGTGAAGCGCTACGGGCTGATCACGTTCCGCCTCTGCATGGTCTTCACCGCACTGCGCTGCGGTACGGCAGGCTATGGGATGGACAAGCAATATTGCACGGACGAGCATTTCCGGGCGGCTCTCGCCATCACCGAAACCTGCCTCGAACACAGCCGCCTGTTGCTGACCTCGCTCCACCACGACGAGGACGCGCCGGAGCTTTCCTGCCCCCGCAAGGCACGCAGCCTGTTAGACAAGCTGCCACCCGAATTCACTTTGCAGGAGGCTTACCGGTTAGGCGAGGCCGAAGGCATGGGACAGCGGGAGGTGAGACGTTTTATTTGCAAGCTCACTCCTTTATATTTCAGACGGATAGCTCATGGTGAGTACAAGAGAACGGGTACCCCCGACCCTGAAAAAACATAGGATGCCTTTTCTGCCCCTTTTTGTCCTTTTCTCCCCGAAAGCAATTCCAAGAAGGAACAAACCCTATACCTTTTCCCCCAAAAAGCTATAACTTTCGAGGGAAAAGGGTATAGGGTTTTTGTTGATAAGGTATAGGCGGTGAAAAGAAAAAATAAATCTGAAAAGCATTGTTTGTGTTCACCAATTCGTTATCTTTGGCAAAATAAATCCTGAACTATGGAAGAGAAAAGAAAATATATCCGCCAGATAGTAGCTTTTGGCAACTATTTCAAGGATTTCAAAAAGACCTTGCCCCGGAAACGCAGAAGACGCCTTTGGGCGAAATAGAACGAGCCAAGCGGATTATGAACGAATATTTTTCCGTCAAAAAGACGAAAGGAGGAACAAACAATGAATAAAAAAGATTTGGAAGCAATAGGATGCACCCCTATCGAGGATCTGATCACTGAGGATTTCGGTGCACCGGGTACGCCTCAACGAGATGAGTTCGAGAGCAACTGCGAGGCTTTTATCATTGGCGAACAATTGAAAGCGGAACGCTTGAAAGCTGGCATGACGCAAGAGCAGCTTGCCGCTAAGATCGGAACAAAGAAAAGTTACATCTCCCGTATCGAGAACGGACATGCAGACATCCAACTATCCACCTTGTTCAAGATATTCCAAGGCCTCGGACGAAAAATCAGCTTTACGATTTTGTAGGAACCCACCCTCACTTTCCCCGTTTTTCCCCTCTCCTTCCCCTCTTTCCGCACCGTTCCGCCACATTCCGCAGGGGCGTCGGGGACGGTCGTATCTTTGTTATGTGATTAAGAAACAGATGTTTTACCTTAAAATCCAGATGTTATGCCAGCCAAGTACAAATTGATCCAGCGCAAAGATATGCGCAAGGATGCAGCCGAAGGTTCGAAGCTGTATTACGCCAGTGCCAATACGACCGGCACGTGCGATGTGTATGAATTGTGCGACCTGATCTCGGCCCAGTCCACCGCCTCTTCGGGCGACGTGAAACTGATCCTCGACGAATTGGTCAACGTGATGCGCCGCAACCTCGGCAAAGGCGAGGTGGTCAAGGTGGGTGAACTCGGCAGCTTCCAGTTGCAGTTCGGCAGTACCGGCACAGTGACCGAGAAGGAGTTCAACCAGGCGCTTATCAAAAGCCGCCGCATCGTCTTCCGCCCCGGCAAGTTGCTGAAGGAAGCGGTCAAGAACTACACCTTCGAAAAGATCACCTCCGGGACGCCGGTCGAAGGCGGAGGAGGGGGCGAAGAGGAACGGCCGGGAGAACTTTAAGGTTCTCCGAGGTGGTTCACAATGTAGTCCTTTTGCCTGGGGGTGAGGTATTTCTTGCCCGGATGCCAGCCCGATTTTTCCAGTTGGCCGACCAGATCGTCGCTGACGCGTATCCATTTCAACAGTTGCATGGTCGCGCTCTTCTGCGAGATATTCGGGAAATACATCAGGGCCAGTTCGCCCCATCCCCAGACTTTGTTTTGATTCAGTGAATTTTCCATCGTGTTTCTTCTTGATTATGATATGTAAATATAGGCATTATCAACCTGAAATACAAACAAATATCAACATATAATGGATAAAAAAATCAACTTTCTACACTCTTGCCGGGAGGCTGCCGCCGAGGCGGAAAAGCTGTTCGGCTTAAACGCCCGGATCATCCTTGCGCAGGGTGCGCTCGAAAGCGGCTGGGGGACCTCCATGCTTGCGACGGAACATCATAATTTCTTCGGACTGATGGGGTATGGCGCTTCCAACGCGTATTGGCACGGACAACGGGCCACATTCGAGACGGCCTACGGCACACACCATTTCAGGCATTACGAGTCCACGCTCCTCTCTTTCCTCGACTTCGCCCGCCTGATCCGCTCCGCCTATCCCCGCGCCTATCACTTCAGCTTCCAACCCGAAGCCTATGCCAAGGAGATCGCCTACAGCCCCTACATCAGCGAACAAAACGGCGACAACCGCGACCTGTACCGCCGCAACATCATTGCGCTCGAGGCGGAGGTAGGGAGGCAACTGGACTTATCTGTTACTTTTGGCTTGATCCAAAAGTAACCAAAAGATCAAGGCTGAACCGTCCGGTCTACTCCGGGGAAAGGCTACGCTGTCGCCTGCGAAACTCGCTTCGCTCAAACAGCGCAGGCTCCGGACGCT
>NZ_CABUOD010000025.1 GCF_902493135.1 uncultured Parabacteroides sp. | reverse complement strand
AAAGGTGGGCGTTGACGGATTCGAACCGCCGACCCTCTGCTTGTAAGGCAGATGCTCTGAACCAGCTGAGCTAAACGCCCTTTCATTTATTCATTAAGTTTGATACGCTCTATCTCTCTAAAGCGCTGCAAAGATACGGCTTTTTTTATTACCTCCAAATATTTTTGAGAAAAAGTATAAAAAAACTTCATCTCTGCCTATATGTATTAAGATTTATAGTAACTTTGCAACTCCATATTAATAATGTATATGATATTTTCGACACTGACAGCAATTTCGCCTGTAGACGGGCGATACAGAAATAAAGCCGAGAACTTGGCGGCTTACTTTTCAGAGTATGCGCTCATTAAATACAGAGTGCAGGTTGAGATCGAGTATTTTATTACTCTGTCTGAATTCTTACCGCAGCTACGTGCGTTGGCGACTGTGGAGAATAAAGAGGCTTTGCGGAAAATTTACCGTGAATTTTCGGTTGAAGACGCTACCCGTATTAAAGAGATCGAGAGTGTGACGAATCATGATGTAAAGGCTGTTGAATATTTTATAAAAGAAAAATTCGATTTGTTATCTTTACAGGAATACAAGGAATTTATCCATTTCGGATTGACTTCTCAGGATATTAACAATACATCTGTTCCATTGTCTATTAAGGAAGCTTTGAATGAAGTGTATTTCCCTGGTTTGCAGGAAGTGATCGACATGTTGAAAAAGTATGCCGAAGACTGGGCGGATATCCCCATGTTAGCCAAAACACATGGACAGCCGGCTTCTCCTACCCGTTTGGGAAAAGAAGTGATGGTATTTGTTTATCGTTTGGAGCAACAGGTGAAATTGTTGAAAGCGACTCCTGTTTCCGCCAAGTTTGGTGGAGCAACCGGTAATTTCAACGCGCACCATGTGGCTTATCCTGATTATGACTGGAAAGTTTTTGGAAACAAGTTTGTGAATGAAGTGTTGGGACTGAGCCGTGAGGAATGGACGACACAGATTTCCAACTATGATAACATGGCCGCTATTTTTGACGGAATGAAACGTATCGATACGATCCTGATCGATTTGTGCCGTGATTTCTGGCAATATGTTTCCATGGAGTATTTCAAACAGAAGATCAAAGCCGGCGAGGTCGGTTCGTCTGCCATGCCGCACAAGGTGAATCCGATCGACTTCGAAAATGCGGAAGGTAATCTGGGTATGGCAAATGCTATCCTGACACACTTGGCTGGCAAGTTGCCGATTTCACGTTTGCAGCGTGACTTAACAGACTCTACTGTCCTTCGTAATGTCGGTGTACCGATGGCTCATATCGAAATCGCATTCAAAAGTTTAACAAAAGGACTGGGTAAGTTGTTATTAAACGAAAAAGCATTGTACCGGGATTTGGATAACTGCTGGGCTGTAGTGGCCGAAGGAATTCAGACTGTTCTTCGACGTGAAGGATATCCGAAACCTTATGAAGCATTGAAAGCCTTGACCCGTACGAATGAAGGCATTACAGCCGATTCGATCAGTCATTTTATTGATACGTTGCAGGTTAGTGATGCTGTTAAAGCTGAATTAAAGGCGATAACGCCGCATAATTATACAGGTATTTAGTGAGAAACAATGGGTAGCCGTGAGGTTACCAAGTAGTTAATTATCATTTAATTTACATCAAATGAGCACAGAAGAAAGAGATGAATCTCAACCGCGTCCAAGAAAGGTGATACCAAGTATCAGACGGGAAAACACAGACCAGGATTCTGAAAGAAGACCTTACAATCAAGGTTATAACAGACCTGAAGGAAACAACTATGAACGGAGACCATATAACCGTCCTAACCGGGATGACCGCGGAGGTTATAATTCTTATGGGGACAACCGCTCTTCTTATGGAGACAGACCGAGTCGCCCGCGTACGTATGATAACCGTGATGGCGGTTATAATAAACCGTATAACCGCGATAATGGTGGAAACCGTAGCTATGGTAACTCTAATCGTGAAGGCGGCTATAACAGCAGACCCTCTTATGGCAACAATCGTTCTTATGGCAACAATGATCGTTCTTCCTACGGCAGCAGCGATCGTCCTTCTTACGGCAATGACCGTTCTTATGGGAACGATCGTCCTTACAATCGTCCGTCTCGCCCGAACTATGAAGACAGAGGAAAGGCTTATTCTGCCACTCCGTCCGGTGATGGTGCTTTGGGTGATGGTGTAAAGAAAAGAAGACCGCGTGTAGGTGACACCCGTGTAAGTTCGCCGTACGACAACCGCGATAATCGTGGTGGCAGACCTTCATACGGCAATAACAACAACCGTTATGGAAACAGTGGCGGTGGACGTGGCGGCTACAATAACAACAGACGTCCGAACAATAATCGCCGTCCCGGTGATTACAATCCGAATGCCAAGTATAACTTCCAGAAGCAGTTGAAGTATAAGGAAGTGTTGGCCGATCCGAACGAACCGATCCGTTTGAATAAGTTCTTGTCCAATGCAGGTGTTTGTTCGCGTCGCGAGGCTGATGAATTTATCCAGGCCGGTGTTGTACAGGTAAATGATCAGGTGGTAACAGAATTGGGAACGAAGATTACCCGTCAGGACAAGGTGTTGTTTAAAGACCAGCCGGTTCAGATCGAAAGTAAAGTGTATATCGTTTTGAATAAGCCGAAGAACTGTGTGACAACATCCGATGATCCTCAAGAACGTCTGACCGTTATGGATCTGGTAAAGAACGCTTGCCAGGAGCGTATTTATCCGGTGGGTCGTCTGGACCGTAACACGACAGGTGTACTGCTGCTGACTAACGATGGTGATCTGGCTTCCAAGCTGACGCATCCTTCTTTCAAGAAGAAGAAGATCTACCATGTATGGTTGGATAAGAACGTATCTATTGAAGATATGGAAAAGATCGCCAACGGATTGGAGCTTGAAGACGGAGAAATCCATGCTGATGCTATCAGTTATGCAAGCGAGGATGACAAGAGCCAGGTCGGTATCGAAATTCACTCAGGACGTAACCGTATCGTCCGTCGTATTTTCGAATCACTGGGCTATCACGTGGTTAAACTGGATCGTGTATATTTTGCCGGTCTTACAAAAAAGAACCTGGGACGTGGAAAGTGGCGTTATCTGAACGAACGTGAAGTGAACGCGCTCCGCATGGGTGCTTTTGAATAATATAGAGTTTAGCCGGTTGGAAAAGCCGGCTAACTTGTTTTGATTACTTAAGAATAAAAATATAAACATGGAAGCAATTAAAAGAACAAAGATTGTAGACGTACTGAAAAGCGATGCTTTCGGCACGACCGTTAACGTAAAAGGGTGGGTGCGTACCCGCCGTGGTAGTAAACAGGTTAGTTTCATAGCCCTCAATGACGGTTCTACAATAAATAATGTTCAGATCGTTGTAGACGTGGATAAGCTGGGCGAAGAATTTCTGAAGCCGATAACAACAGGTGCGAGCATCAGTGTAAACGGTACGTTGGTGCAGTCGCAGGGGAAAGGCCAGAATGTGGAGATCCAGGCTACTGAAATAGAAATTTACGGTTCTGCCGATCCGAATACTTATCCTTTGCAGAAGAAAGGCCATTCGATGGAGTTCCTGCGTGAGATCGCTCATCTCCGTCCACGTACGAATACATTCGGTGCAGTGTTCCGCATTCGTCATAACATGGCTTATGCCATTCATAAATTTTTCCATGACAGAGGGTTCTTCTATTTCCATACACCGCTGATCACTGCTTCCGACTGTGAAGGTGCAGGCCAGATGTTCCAAGTGACGACCATGAACCTGTACGATCTGAAGAAGGATGAAAACGGATCGATCATTTATGATAACGATTTCTTCGGCAAACAAGCGAGCTTGACTGTTTCCGGACAGTTGGAAGGTGAATTGGCCGCTACAGCTTTGGGACAGATTTATACATTCGGTCCGACTTTCCGTGCAGAAAACTCCAATACGCCGCGCCACTTGGCCGAGTTTTGGATGATTGAACCGGAAGTGGCTTTTAACGATATCTTGGACAATATGCAGTTGGCAGAAGAGTTCATCAAGTATTGCGTACAATGGGCTTTGGACAACTGTATGGACGATATCAAATTCTTGAATGATATGTTCGATAAAGGTTTGATCGAACGTCTGCAGGGAGTGCTGAAAGACGATTTTGTCCGTTTGCCTTATACGGAAGGAATCAAGATTCTGGAAGAGGCCGTTGCCAAAGGTCATACGTTTGAGTTCCCGGTATATTGGGGTGTCGACCTGGCTTCAGAGCATGAACGTTTCCTGGTTGAGGACCATTTCAAACGTCCGGTAATCCTGACTGACTATCCGAAAGAGATCAAAGCTTTCTATATGAAGCAGAATGAGGATGGCAAGACGGTTCGTGCGATGGATGTATTGTTCCCGAAAATCGGTGAGATTATTGGTGGTTCCGAACGTGAAGCCGACTATGACAAACTGCTGAACCGCATCAATGAAATGGGGATTCCGATGAAGGATATGTGGTGGTATCTGGATACTCGCCGCTTCGGTACAGTTCCTCATTCCGGTTTTGGCTTGGGATTCGAACGTTTGCTGTTGTTTGTGACAGGTATGACAAACATTCGCGACGTGATTCCTTTCCCGCGTACACCGAAGAATGCAGATTTCTAATTTCATGAAATTGAAAAATAAAAAACTCCGCATAGAACATCAGAGGACTATGCGGAGTTTTTTATTTAATCTTCATCTTCCAAGTCGATTGGGATTTGCCGTTTGAACGCTTCTTTGAAAGAGATCAGCGATTCGGTTCGGGCAAGGCCTAACGGTTGAAGTTTATTATGGATAATGCTTAACAAATGCTGATTATTTTTCGCATATATCTTTATGAATAAGTCATATTGTCCTGTCGTGTAATGACATTCAACCACTTCCGGGATTTCCTTCAGAGCTTCCGTAACCGATGGAAATTGTCCGGGAGATTTGAGGAACAAGCCCATGTATGCACAAGTTTCATAGCCTACTTTTGTATTGTCGACGATAAATTCGGATCCTTTGATTACGCCCAGGTTGGTGAGTTTTTGTATGCGCTGGTGTATTGCTGCACCCGATACATTACACTCCCGTGCAACTTCGAGGAAAGGCATACGGGCATTGCCTATGATTAGTTTTAATATCTTCTCGTCAAGTTCATCCAGTTGATGGTGTGCCATAATTTATGTATATTTGTATATCTATATAATCAGTTCTTATAATCTTAATACAAATATAAATAATCTCTAATGATTAATCTCTATTTTTTAGTGGAATATTTTAGTTTGTAAGTTCCTTTGGTAATAATAATCTTCAATTTTATAGTTTTATGAGTTTACAATCAGTAGTAGAATGTAGGTCTGTAAAAGATTTTTCAGATCCGGTATTAGATTTGATAGAGAAAACATATACGGAATCTTTTCCGGAAGTGGAACGTCGTGATTTTGCACTTGTCCGTCGTTTGATTCAGGATGAGCCGAGGTTTATTGTATATGCTTTGTCAAGAGGTGCTCAGTATGTCGGTTTCATTACCGGATGGCTTTTTGATGGTTATACTTATGCTGAACATTTTGCGATTGATCCGGCTGCCCGTAATGGTGGGATAGGCGCTGAGGCTATGAAGCAGTTTTTAGCTTTCTGTGGGACTCCGGTTGTTTTAGAAGTAGAAATGCCTGCTGATGAAATGAGTAAGCGAAGAATAGGTTTCTATGAGCGGCTGGGCTTTAAATTGGATGATCACGTCTATTGCCAGCCTCCTTACCGGAATGGTGGAGAGTGGTTGGAAATGCGACTTATGACATACGGTGATGTTGGTTTGGAACATTCCTTTGAGCAGGTGAAGAGTTGTCTGCACGAGAATGTATATGGGGTAAAGGGGCTTTAATTGGCAACTGGAATACAATAAAAAAGGGCGAAGTTTTCTAACCTCGCCCTTTTTTATTGTATATCCTGAGATCAGTCAGCTGCCTGACGGGCAGAATAACTAATCTTCAATGCGTATGCTTCACGAAGCGCCTGCTTGACATCTGTGATCAGTCCCATCTTGGTATCCTTGTCGGCCTTGATAGATACTGTCATAAACGGCTGGTCGTCTTCTTTCATACTGGATTTTTCCTGAGCAATGTAGTCCTGAATTTCCGATACTTCAGCGAACTTATCATTCAACTGCAAACGGGCTTCAGTACCCATCTTTCCTTGAAATTCCTGATTGGGCTTTCCAACATAGATGAATGTAACCAACGATTTTTTTTCCAGCTTCTGAAGTTCAGTAGCCTGTGGAGCGCGGAATTGCACCATCAATGTTACTTCACGCATGGATGTTACCATCATGATGAAGAACAAGAAAGCGAACACCAAGTCAGGTAATGATGACGTATTCAATTCGGGCATTTCACGTCCGCCCGCTTTACTAAACTTTCCCATTACTTCTTATCTCCATAATTTTTAGGTTCTGCCTCAGAAATCTTTTGCGGATAAATCTGCTGCACAGCCTTTTGTTGTTCTTCATCCAGATCTGCGAATGCTTTTCCGAATTTCTTTTTGGAAACATCATCACGCAGTTCATTATATGCTTTAGCCAATTCGTTCTGAACACTGATGTAAGCCTGATATTCAGTACCACGGTCATTCTGCAAAGAAATTACGTGTTTTTTGGCGGTCATTACTTTTCCGAAGAAAGGAACGTCCTCTTCTGTTTTTTCGGGCTTATTCGCATCATTGTACGGATTTTCAATGAACTCTTTAACCTTGTCTTTCAATTGCTTGATGTCGACGAACTGGTCGCCGCAGAGAATCTGGTTGTTGCTGTTGATCAATACAACCAGCAAGTTTCTCTTGTTAACTTCAACATCATCCTTCTTTTGATCTTTGGGTATAGGAGGCGGCAAACGTCTTGCCAAACCTTTATCTGTATCCATGGATGTAGTAATAAGGAAGAAGATAAGCAACATGAAAGCAATATCGGCTGAAGAAGATCCATTGATACCCGGTGTCTTTCTTTTCTTACCCATTTCTTTCTTGTTTTATCAAATTCGTTATTACTATTATTTACTGATCATTCTTTTTACAGAACCCCAAACAACACAAGCAACGATTAACACTAACAGGATTGTTGTAGACCAAATCCACATATCTGTAATTTTCAGCCAACCAGCTGTGTTATATTTTTGAGAATCGGCATTCATTCCTCCTAACGGAGTTGCATCTCCGATAGAATAAGTTATGAACAGCATTGCAATGAAAGCTACTGCGACAATCAATGAAGTAACAGCAGCTTTAGGATTTGATGTCAATAAAGTGACAAACTGCCAAATTGCAAACAATACCATGCAAGCAATCGTGATAAAGAATAATCCTGTTGTCCAATTGATCAACAAGCCGGTATTTACATATTCTTTCATTTCTTCGCCTGGATTCGATACGCCTCCGCCGAAGAACAGACCCAGTACGACAAGGCTGATAAGTGAAACTATCAGCAGTGTCCAACTGGACATTTTTCTAATTTTAGTAACTGCCATAGTTGTTTATTATTTTCTGAATTTAAGGTTGTATTTGATAACTAAGTCCAGCAATGTGATAGAAGCATCTTCCATCTGGTTCAGGATTGCTTCCAGTTTGCTCAGCAAATAGTTATAGAATACCTGAAGGATCAGTGCAACGATCAAACCACCTACAGTTGTGATCAAGGCCACTTTCATACCACCTGCTACAACCATCGGGCTGATATCACCAACCTGTTCGATTTTGTCGAACGCCATGATCATACCTACTACAGTTCCCAAGAATCCTAATGACGGAGCCATTGCGATAAACAATGTGATCCAAGACATGTTCTTTTCCAAAAGACCACCCTGAACACCACCATAAGAAACGATAGATTTTTCAACAACGTCAATACCCTGATCGATTCTCATCAAACCCTGATAAGCGATAGATGCGATAGGACCTCTTGTATCACGAGCGATAGCTTTTGCGCCTTCTACATCACCTTTATCCAAAGCTTCTTCAATACCTTTCAGCAATTTGCTGGAGTTAGTTTCAGCCAAGTTCAGATAGATAATTCTTTCCAAGCAGAAAGCCAAACCGAAAATCAATGCGATAGCAACCAAACTCATGAAGTCGGCACCACCTTCGATAAACTTAGTCTTCAAAGCCTGGTACATGCCACCTTCAACAGCGGTTTCGGTAGCTTCTTGCGCGAATGCTACAGAAGAGATTCCAAGAGCACATAAACTCATGAACGTTTTTGCGAAATACTTTTTCATTGTGTGTTTAATTTTTAAGATTAATAATTCTCTTATTTGTTTTTATTTTTTTGTTATTAATAATCGTCATGGTATCTTAAAGCGGAGAGAGCGGGATTCGAACCCGCGAAACCCTTTAGGGGTTTACACGCTTTCCAGGCGTGCCTCTTCAACCACTCGAGCATCTCTCCAAAAACAAGCCACCGCTTTTCTAAAACGGGTGCAAAATACGAAAAAAATCGCATATCCAAACGTTTCAGTGCACAAATCTATAGTTTTTGCTTGATATATGCACAATATCTGGCGGATAAATTTTGAATACGCGCGAAAATATCTCATGATATTGGTTTATTCTCGATTTTAAATAGTTTTAGAGCATTTATCCGTGTTGTTTCAACGGTCTTTTCGAGCGTCAGTCCATAGGTCTGGGCTACTTTTTCAGCCGTTTTCCAGATATAGGCCGGCTCATTCCTTTTTCCCCGATAGGGGACGGGAGCGAGGTAAGGCGCGTCTGTTTCCAATACTATTTTATCGATGTCTGTCTGACGGATTATTTCCGATAGGCGGGAGTTCTTAAATGTAATCACTCCATTTATTCCGATTTTGAAATTTTTTAGTTTATTTATTTCAGCCAATTCTGCTTCATTACCGGTAAAACTGTGGAAGACTCCGGTGAGCATGTCGGCTCCTACCTTATATAAAGAGTCGAAAACTTCCGGGTATGCCTCGCGGGTATGGATGGCAACCGGCAGATTGAGATCGATGCTCCATCTGAGTTGTTCCTCGAATACTTCTTTTTGTTCCTTCAGGAATGTTTTGTCCCAATACAAGTCTATGCCAATTTCCCCGATTCCGCAATAGGCGCGTTTTCCGAGCCATGCCTCTGTCGCCTTCAAGTTATTGGCATAGTTTTCGTCCACGCTGGTCGGGTGCAATCCCATCATCGGGTAGGCGAAATCCGGATAGCGGTCGCATAAATCATGCATCCTCCCGATGGTGGCCGTGTCGACATTCGGAAGGAGCAGGGCGTCTATGCCCGACTCTTTTGCCGCGCTGACCAATTGTTCCTGCTCCGGATCAAAGTCCTCCAAATACAGGTGGTTGTGTGTGTCGATCAGTTTCATTTCAAGATTGGCGATTCATTAAACGGGCGCTGACTCCTTTCAGTATGTTTAGCTTTTCGGGAGCTACGCTTAACGAGTCAAGGCAGTTCATGGCCAGGTCATAATACGTGTGTATTTTTTCTTCGGACAACTCTTTTAACCGCAGGCGGTCATAGATAGCTGTTACGGCGGCTATTTTCTCTGCCGGATCGAATGTCTTTTTGCCGATCCAGCTGTCCAGTTCCGCTTTTTGGGCGTCCGAAGCAAGTCGGAATGCATTGATCAGCATGAATGTCTTTTTGTTGCAGAGTATGTCCCCTCCGATATTTTTGCCGAAAGTGGCGGTGTCACCGTAAACATCCAACAGGTCATCCTGCAATTGGAAAGCCAGGCCGATATTGATACCGAACTGATACAGCGCTTCGGCATCGGCTTCCGGCGCATTTCCCATAATGGCTCCCATCTTCAAGGCGCAGGCAAGCAGTACGGCTGTTTTCAACCGGATCATTTCGATATATTCCGCTTCCGTTACGTCCGTTCTCGATTCGAACTCCATGTCGTACTGCTGTCCGCCGCATATCTCAAGTGCCGTGCGGGTGAACAGGTCCAATATCTCTTTTAATGCCTCGGACTTGGTTTCGCCGATCAGTTGATAGGCCGCGATCAGCATGGCATCGCCTGAGAGGATGGCCGTGTTGGCGTTCCATACCTTATGGACCGTCGGTTTGTTTCTTCTTTTATCGGCTTCGTCCATCAGGTCGTCGTGCAGAAGGGTGAAGTTGTGGAATACTTCAAGTCCTAAGGCCGGCTTGATTGCTGCATCTATATTTTCCTGATATAGATTACATGCCATTAATACGAGTGCCGGACGGATTCTTTTTCCACCGAGTGAAAGTATGTATTCGATCGGGTCGTATAGACTTTTGGGAGGACAGGTGAATTGAAGTTGAGCAATTTCCTGCTCTATCTTCTGTAGGATATCATTAAATGCGAACATAGAATCTTTGTTTAAATAAAAAAGGCTGCGATGGAAGCAGCCTTTTCGTACTATTTACATGTTATTATTGCAGTCTGAATGTAACAGGCACTGTGTATTTAACACGTACGGGTTTACCTCTCTGTTTACCCGGTGACCATTTCGGCATGGCGTTGATCACACGGAGGGCTTCTTTATCCAGTGACGGGTCAACACCACGGATAACTTCTGCGTCTACGATGGAACCGTCTTTGTTAACCACAAACGAGCAGGATACACGACCCTGAATACCGTTTTCCTGGGCAATAACCGGATATTTGATTGATTTCGACAGGTATTGCAACAAAGCGCCTTGTCCGCCGGGGAATTCAGGCATTGTTTCTACAACAGTAAAAATCTGCTGTGAGGATTCCTCTTCTTCTTCAACTACTGCGGGAGGAGTATAAGCTTCAACCTGTGCCGAAGAGGCATCGTCTTCCGAAGAAACGATGTCGACATCATCCAACTTGACGTCATCTTCTACAACGGTTAATACTTCTGCCACAGCAGGTGCTGGGGGTGGAGGAGGTGGGGGAGGCGTGTCCTCCGGTCTCGTGATTTCAACTTCTTCTTCCGCGATGATATCAGCAACGCCCTCATTCTGGACGATTGTGATTTCACGGTCGCTCCATTCGAAGCCAACGAACAGTACTGCAAGTCCGACGATCATACCCATCAGGATACCCATCGTCTTACCTTTTTCCAGGTCCGCTTTCGGTGATTTCTTAACTTCCATATCTCTTAGTGTTTAAAGATGTGTTTTTCTTCTGCGACAAATATACGGAGTTATTTTTTAAATCCGAACAATTCGTATTAAATATACGCTATTTTTACTTTTTTTTTGACTGGGAATAAAAATAATAGCTCCCATATACCTTTTTGGGCTTTTTCCCGTTTCTGTAATTGGGATGTATATCTCTGCATTTATTTATCTTTGTAGGCATTTTACCTGAGAAATATGAGAAATATTCTATTTATACTCTTCTTTTCCTTCCTGTTACAGGCTGTTGCCGGGCAAACCGGCGATACCGGATATACTTTTCTCCGCTATCCGTCTTCGGCAAGAGCCAATGCGATGGGAGGCAATACGATGTCATTGATCGAACGGGATCCTTCCCTGATTTTCCACAACCCCGCTTTGCTGGGAGCCGAGATGGATAAGATGGTCAATCTGAATTACCTGAATTACATATCGGATATCAATGTCGGCAGTGCCCTCTTTACCAAGGCATACAAAGAAAAAGGCGCCTGGGGTGTGGGAGCTTCGTTTTTCAGCCAGGGAAAGATACGGGGAATGTCGGAGGAAGGCCTTCCGACGGGAGATTTTACGGCAAAGGACATCAGTGTGAACGGTTTCTTCTCGTATGACCTTTCCGAGCGATGGCGGGGCGGGGCTTCGTTGAAGTTTCTGTATTCGGGTATCGGCGATTATACCTCGATCGGCCTGGCTGTCGATGCCGGCTTGAGCTATTATGATTCTGAGAAAGGATTTTCTTTCGGCTTTGCTTTCAAGAATATCGGGGCGCAATTGAAGGCCTACGAGGACGAACGCCAGAAAATGCCCTGGGATATCCAGATGGGGATCACCAAACAGATGGCGCATGCGCCGATCCGCTTGTCGCTTACTGCGCAGTACCTGACGAAGTGGAAGGTCGACTATGTGGACGATTACGACAAGGAATATACGGGGGATAATTTTTTCAAATCCTTTGTAAAGCATCTGGTGATCGGTGTCGATTATGTTCCTTCCGACAACTTTTGGTTGGGCATAGGATATAATCCTAAAACGGCATTGGACATGAAATTGCAGGGTGGGAACGCCCTTGCCGGTTTCTCGGGTGGAGCCGGTGTGCGGATCAAGATGTTCGATGTAGGCGTTTCCGTAGCCAAATATCATCCATCGGCTCTTTCCATGATGCTGAGCATTTCCACTACGATCAGCGATTTCTGAATAAATCCGGCTTTTTGACCTTACGTTTTTCCCATTCCATCTGTCACTGTGTCACTTATTCCTCTTTACCTATTGATATTCAGCTTGTTCTGTTAGTGATACATGCCTGTTTTCTCTATCACTACAGTGTCACTGCCCTATCACAGGTAATTTGGTGGGGAAACATATATTCTGTTTGTAAATACTTGTATATGAGTGTATTGTAAATAACACAAACAACAAGCGCCCTATTCTCACTCCTGCAAATCATTCGATTATTATATGTAAAAACGACTATAAAATATGTAAAACCAAGTAGTTCTCATGGCCCGGAAAGGTGCTTTAGTTGCCGGACATCCCCCTGTTGCCCCTTTTTACACCCGGGTGTAGAGAGCCGGCACACCCGGGTGTAAAGGGTGGCGACATGGGGGTGTTTACGGGATTATGTGCTTGTCCTTTGCTAAAAAAGAGATGGCTTTTGTGGAATGAAGAACCGTATTCAGCCAATTTAACACCTATTATATTCGTTTTTACATTTGTTTATTTGATTGTTTGATATGCTTTTTCAAAAGCGAAAGAAGACAATGTACTGTTTCTCAATTATATGATAGAAATACCATGTTTTAGGAGTGATAGATGAGTGATAGATGAAAACGTCATGTATCATTGCTACTAACGTTTGAATATCAACGGATACAATCTTCATAGTGATAGAGTGACAGATGATTTGCAGAAAACTTCGTATGAAGATCACAGCCTTGGAAAATTTTGATGCGGTTACTCTTGTTATAATTTATTGGATTATATCGAACTCACCTTACATTAGCATCTTTGCCATAACTTATAGATCGTTCGCCGGCAAGCGGACGGTTAATGAATTATGTGGAAAACAATAAAATATAAGGATGAATAGGATAATTTATAAAGGGAAGGAAAATAATCTGTTGTATATTTGCAACTCCTTTACATTAATATATATGGCAATGAAAAAGATTATTATAGCGATAGACGGTGTCTCTTCTACCGGGAAGAGCACGATGGCAAAAGATTTGGCAAAGGAGTTGGGATATACTTATATTGATACGGGAGCGATGTATCGGGCGGTTACGTTGTACAGCCTGCAACATGGATTCTTTGCGGACGGGGGAATCGATGAAAAGAAGTTGCAGGATTCGATGGGCGACATCGATATCTCTTTTCGTTTTAACCCGGAAACCGGACGCCCCGATACCTATCTGAACGGGGTGAAAGTGGAAAAAGAGATCCGGGGAATGGAAGTCGCCAACCGGGTAAGCCCGATTGCCGCTTTAGGTTTTGTGCGCCGTGCGATGGTTGCCAAGCAGCAGGAGATGGGAAAAGCGAAAGGGATCGTGATGGATGGCCGGGATATCGGTACGGTTGTATTCCCGGATGCCGAATTGAAGATTTATGTGACTGCCAGCCCGGAAGTGCGTGCCCAACGGCGTCTGGACGAACTGAAAGCCAAAGGGGAGGCGGCTTCTTTTGAAGAAGTCCTCGAAAATGTCAAGACGCGTGACCATATCGATATGACGCGTGCCGAAAGCCCGCTCCGTAAGGCGGACGATGCGCTGGAGCTGGATAACTCGCATCTGACGATTGCCGAACAGAAGGCCTGGCTGTTGGAACAGTATGAAAAAGTAGTGGAGACGGATTCATTATGATAGAAGTCGAGATAGATAAAGGTTCCGGCTTTTGTTTCGGGGTGGTGACAGCTATCGAAAGTGCCGAACGTGAATTGAAAAATACGGACAGGCTGTATTGTCTTGGAGATATCGTGCACAACAGTCTGGAAGTGGAACGGTTGGAAACGTCGGGCCTGAGGACGATCGAGCACGACGAGTTTACCCGCCTGAAAGGCGAAAAGGTCTTGCTTCGGGCGCATGGCGAGCCGCCGTCGACTTACGAGATCGCCCGGCGGAACAACATCACGATCGTGGATGCGACCTGTCCGGTGGTGCTCCAATTGCAGCGTAAGATACATAAATGCTATGTGGATACGCGCGACAGCCATACGCAGGTCGTGATCTATGGAAAGAAAGGGCATGCCGAGGTAAACGGCCTGGTCGGACAGACGGAAGGTACTGCTGTCGTTATCGAGAAGGTGGAGGATCTCGACCGGCTGGATTTTAACCGGAATATCTGCCTCTTCTCACAGACGACCAAGTCGCTGGACGGCTTCCGTGAAGTGGTGGCTGAAATCCGGCGGCGTATTGCGAACGGAGTTCAGTTCGAGTATTTCGATACGATCTGCCGCCAGGTGGCGAACCGGTTGCCGAACATCAAGACGTTTGCCTCCAAGCATGATTGGGTGTATTTTGTTGCCGGAAAGAAAAGTTCCAATGGCAAGATGCTGTTGGAAGAATGCAGGAAGGCAAATCCGAATACGGTCTTTATCTCGGAAGCGAAGGAAATTACCGAGCCGTTGCCGGAAGGGGTGAGCAGTGTCGGGGTGTGTGGGGCCACATCTACCCCGAAGTGGTTGATGGAGGAAGTGGCTGTGCGTATCCGTGGGTTGAATGCCAACCGCTGACCTTTCGGGTTAAGATTTGATGAAGTTTTGGAAAATAGACAGCTTTTTGGCAAATAATTATTACTTTTGCCGCGAACATATAAAATATAAGACGCTATGTCTGCAGTTAAGTGTATTGGCATTTTAACGTCCGGAGGTGATGCTCCCGGAATGAACGCTGCTATTCGTGCAGTGACACGTTCCGCTATTTACAACGGAATGTCCGTTAAAGGTATCTATCGTGGATACAAGGGCTTGATAACCGACGAAATTGAAAATTTCAAGACTCAGAATGTAAGTAATATTATTCAGCGCGGCGGTACT
Organism: uncultured Parabacteroides sp.; assembly: GCF_902493135.1. Classification (GTDB taxonomy): domain Bacteria; phylum Bacteroidota; class Bacteroidia; order Bacteroidales; family Tannerellaceae; genus Parabacteroides. The sequence goes on along the minus strand of NZ_CABUOD010000025.1, from coordinate 56,102 downwards.
ATCCTGAAGACGGCCCGTTGTGCAGAGTTCAAGACACCGGAAGGCCGTAAGCAGGCTTACGACAAACTGATGGAGCACGGCATCGATGCTTTGGTTGCCATCGGGGGGGATGGGACGTTGACCGGCGCCCGCATCTTTGCACAGGAATTTAATTATCCGATTGTCGGCCTGCCCGGTACGATCGATAATGACCTGTATGGTACGGATATCACGATCGGCTATGATACGGCTTTGAATACAATCATGGAATGTGTCGATAAAATCCGTGACACGGCAACTTCCCATGACCGTCTGTTCTTTATCGAAGTGATGGGGCGTGATGCCGGATTCCTGGCTTTGAACGGTGCGATTGCGTCGGGTGCGGAAGCGGCTATCATTCCGGAGATATCGGTGGAGAAAGACCAGTTGGCCGAGATGATCGAAACCGGTTTCCGTAAGTCGAAGAACAGCAGTATCGTTCTTGTTGCGGAAAGTGAAGTGACCGGTGGCGCTATGGGCGTTGCCGAACGTGTGAAGAAGGAATATCCGCAGTTCGACGTGCGTGTTTCGATTTTGGGACATTTGCAGCGTGGTGGTTCGCCGACAGCGCAGGATCGTATTTTGGCTACCCGCATGGGAGTTGCCGCAGTCGATGCATTGCTGGACGACCAGCGTAATGTGATGATGGGAATTCAAAATGATGAAATCGTGTATGTTCCTTTCTCGAAAGCAATCAAGAATGACAAACCGATCAATCGTGATCTGTTGAATACGTTGCGTATTTCTTCCATTTGATTTGTTCTTGACAAGGATATAAAAAGCCCTGCGGAAGAGTTTCGCGGGGCTTTTTATATCCTTGTCCGACTATAATGATCCGTTACACCTGAATGCATAAACATTGCCTCCGAAGTCGGTAGCGAAGATCATGCGTCCGTCTGTTGCCAATGTCGAGAACAGAGGTGCGCCCGTTTTGTGTTTCCAGACCGTTTGCCCGTTTTCCGGATTGACTCCATAGATAATGCCGTCGGATGCACCGAAATAAACCGTTCCTCCGACAAACAGGGGACTTGTTTCGATCGTAGCGGCGGGATGGCGGGAGTAAGGAGCAGTATAAACCAGGGCCGGTGAAGTTTGAGCTTTCCATTTGACTTCAAATGTTTCACGATCGAGTGCTACCAGACCGTCCGTTTGTGTACCGAACATAATCAGGTTGTCCGTTATTAATGGAGTGGAGTTGACCTGTACATTGAATGGCAACTCTTTACGGACCACCACTTTCCCCGAACGGCTGTCGATGATAAATAAAGACTGGCGCGAAGCGACATAAAGCAGGTTGCCGGCATAGGCCGGTGTTGCGCCTCTGTCCGTGATCCCGTCTTTATCGAGTTTCCAAAGCAATTCTCCCGTTTGTGCATCGTTGCCGTAGAAGCCTCGCCAGTTTGCACCTGAAACAACAACTCCGTTTATCAGCAGGGGAGTCGATGTCGTGGCTTCTCCTTGCGGCCAGCCTTTGTTCAGCCAGACAGCTTCGCCCGTTTTCCCGTTATAGGCCCCGAATGCCTTTCCGCTTCCGGCATAGACGATGCCATTGGCGGCTGTCAGTCCGTCTACAAGGACAGGGAGGCCGGCGACATTCATCTTTATATCCCATTTCAGTTTGCCCGTCTGTGCGTCGATGGCGTATAAGTAACCTTCCGCATCTTGTGCGAAGACGGTCCCTTCGTCAACGGCAATCGTGTTTTTGATGGAGTTGCGTACCGGATACTTCCACTGTAATTCACCAGTCTTTGCATCCAGAGCAAATATCGCGCCTTCTCCCTTCAAATCCTCATCGAGAGAAGCGACATACACGTTGCCACCGGCAACGACCGGAGATGAAAAGTAAAGGTTGGCATTTACATTCCGGATCCACGCCAGTTGAGGAGTTTCGCCAATCTCTTCCGGCTGGTACAAAAATGAGGAACGGCTGACTGTTATTTCTCCATTGTCGAACAACGCTTTTGCTGTTATGAAAACCCGTTTGCCTTTACAATCTGCCGGGAGATTGGCCTTTCCGGACCAGTTCCAATCTGTATTTTGAGTAAGCTGTGTTTCCGGCTGGACAATCTTGCCGTCCACGGCACAACTATAAGTGACACGCACGGCAGGAGCAACCGCATTGTATGTGTTGACCGATACGGGAACCTTTCCGTCTGCCGTCATTGCACATGCCTCATTCGCGATCGAGGCGATTTCAATGGACTTATTTATATATGTATAGCGAAGGGAGGTCCGGATATCTCCTTTCCGGTCTACGTCCACCACGCGGAAGGCGGAAGTCGAGTGGTCGATTCCTCCTTTGTCAAGCGTTGCTGTCGATATCGTTAATACTTCTCCTTGTTTGCGAACGAAATGGTTATGCCAATGCCCGTATAACCAGGCTTTCAGGTTATGTTCGTTCAGGTTGATCTGTTCGTTTCCGTCGATACCGAAAACAAACTCGTTCCCGGAAGTCAGCAAATCGTGATTAAACACCATGATTGGTTTTCCGGCCGGAACCTGTGCCAAGTCGTTCTTCAGCCAGCGGTAAACGTCTTCTTTTGTATAGCCGGGCTGATGATCGCCTCCTGCCATCGGGGTAACGACATAGTGGACATTCCCGAAGTCGAAGGAGTAATAGACCGGGCCGTAAACATTTTCAAAAACTTCTTCCCCGTATTTTCCTTTTACAAGATCATGATTGCCGATACAGTAGAACATCGGGCAATCCATGTTCGACGTGTTCATCAGATGGATATGGTTCTTCAATCCGTTTTCATAGCAGATATCGCCGGTATGGATGATAAATGCGATGTTCTCATTGGCTGCATAATCCCGGACGTTATTCGCCCAGTCTTCCTGGTTCTCCGTGTTGAATATCTCGGTGTCGGAAATATGGATGAACTTGTGGCTGCCATCCGGCCTGATGCGTCCTTTCCAGGTTTGCAGGCCGAAATCGTATGTTTGCCCTGTGCCGTTGATCCGCCGGTAATATTGATTGTCTGTCCTGTAGCCGGAAGGAGTGGTGATGAAGATAAACCGTTCCCGTTCGTGTCCGGGAAGTGTGTAAAGACCTTCGGCATTCGTTTTGACAACGTTTAATCCGTCGGAAACCCGGATGTCTTTTAAGACTTTCTCTCCTTTGTCGTAGATTCCGTTCCGGTTGGAGTCTACATACACGCGGCCTTGGTAGGCTGCATGAGCCTCCGTGATTACCGCACAACTTAGCAATAGCAGTATAAGTTTTTTCTTTTCCATGATAATTCAGATAAAAAACGAGTGCCTCAAAATGAGCCTTTGAGACACTCGTGAACCGGATAAGACCGGTATTGTGTGTTTATATTTATTTCTTTGCAGACAGATTCTCCAAGAACAGATCCATCATCCGTTTGGCGGCAACGAACGAGCTGATCTCGTTATTCAATACCTGTTGCTCCGTGAAGTTCAACATGTTTTCTACCGCCGGATTGTGGTAGAACGTTTCGCGGAGCGTGTCGTTGATACTTTCGTACATCCAATACTTGGCCTGTTCGTTGCGCTTGTAATCGAAGTAACCGTTCTTTCGGGTGAATTCCATATATTCTCCGACCATGTCCCAGATTTCTTTAATCCCCAGGTTGTAGTAACCCGAATAGGTCAATACTTTCGGGAACCAGCCTGATTCGGGAGCCGGGAAGAGATGCAGGGCGTTACGGAACTGCGCGGCTGCCAGTTTCGCTTTTTCCAGGTTGTCGCCATCCGCCTTGTTGATGATGATCCCGTCCGCCATCTCCATGATGCCGCGCTTGATGCCTTGCAGTTCGTCTCCGGTACCGGCAAGCTGGATCAACAGGAAGAAATCGACCATCGAGTGGACAGCCGTTTCGCTTTGTCCGACACCGACTGTCTCGACAAATACCGTGTCGAACCCGGCGGCTTCGCAGAGCACGATCGTTTCGCGTGTTTTACGGGCAACGCCACCTAAAGAACCCGCCGATGGCGAAGGGCGGATGAAAGCGTTCTTTTCACGGGACAAGGCCTCCATTCGGGTTTTATCGCCGAGGATGCTGCCTTTCGAGCGCTCGCTGCTGGGGTCGATCGCCAGCACGGCCAGTTTACGTCCTTCCCCTATCAGATGCATACCGAACGCATCGATCGAGGTACTTTTACCGGCGCCCGGCACGCCGGTGATACCGATGCGGACCGACTTTCCTGCATGTGGCAAGCATTTTTCGATAATCTCTTGTGCCACTTGCTGGTGTTCGTATTTGGAGCTTTCCACCAGCGTCACTGCCTGGCTGAGGATCGTAATGTTCCCCTTCAGTATGCCTTCCACAAATTCGGCGGGCGTATATTCTTTACGTTGAATCCTTCTTTTCAGATAAGGATTTACCGTCGGCACATCGGCTACGCCTTTGTTCACCTTTAATCCTCTGTACAGATCGTCGTTTTCGGGATGTTCCATCATTTTAGACAATTGGTTATTTATTGGCGGTTACCTTCACAAGCCGTACCGGACCGTTCGGGTCGTTGCATACGAAATTGATGAGGGCTTCCAGTTTTGTTTTTATCTCTTTCGGGCGTACTGTCACTTTGAAAGTGGCTGTCGTGCCCGGTTTGATTTCTCTTTTGCCGCCGGAAACAGCGACACGTTCGTCATCGCAGGTCGCACTATAGATGACAAGCGGCGATTTCCCGGAGTTGGTGATTTCGATCGTCCCGCTCACCCTTCCGCCGACCAACGGGATAAAGCTGCTTTTATCGGGCAGTTTGCCGAAGTCGAGCAAGGTGCCCGATAGCTGGGCTACCGGAGCTTTCGCCTTCTCCGAGGCAGTCAGTTTGCTGAAGTCGTCTATGATATTGGCTGCAACATGCAGTTTGCCTTCTGTTCCTTTCTTCTGACCGATACTTTCGACCGTTACCGGAATTTCGGCTGTCATGCGGCCTTTCCGTTTTGCCTCTTTCGCATTCATCAGGATGGATATTTCGCCTGTTTCACCCGGAGCCAGTTTTGTAGGATTGGCTACGACGTTCAGATAATGAGGCGTTTTTCCTAAATGGATGTTCAGGGATGTTTTTCCTTCATTGATCAGGTTGATCTTTTCTCCCAATGTTTCTTCGGGGCGGATCGTGCTGTAAAGAATATTTTTTGTTTGCAGTTTCAGGTCGCCGATGCTATACGGATAAATCAGTATGGGTTGAGCTTCTTTAGGGGTTACGTTTCCTTTGATACCTAAGGAGAAACTGCCTTTTTTTCCGTTACTGTAGATCGCTATAGTTTTGTAAAAAGGGCCGGGACGTCCTTTCGGGTTGTAGGTTACTTTTACTTCTCCGGTCTTTCCCGGAGCGATGGGCTCTTTGGTCCATTCGGGCTGCGTGCAGCCGCAGGATGCCGTGATCCGCGTGATGACAAGCGGGCCGTTACCTGTGTTTTTGATCGTAAATACGTGACTTGCCAATCCATCGGATTCCCCTATCGTTCCGAAGTTATGGATCAACTCGTCTGCACTGATTTGGGCGTTATTTTGTGCCGATATACTGCTTATTGCAAACAGTATACCGGCAAGAATAAAGACCAGTTTGTTTCTGTTCAACATTCTTTATCGTTCAGTTTTCCTGTTATTATTCTACTTCTCCCCGGATTGTCAGGATAAAACTACCGGTTTTCCCGTTGCTGTATACGGAAATAGTCTTGACAAAGGGGCCGGGACGGTCTTTCGGGTTGTAAGTGATTTTAATATCGCCTGTTTTACCCGGGGCAATCGGTTCTTTGGTCCATTCCGGTGTCGTGCAGCCGCAAGAGGCGATGACACGTGTCAGGACCAACGGTGCTTCGCCTGTATTCTTTATTTTAAAAGTGTGCGACACATTGCCGTTCGCTTCCTTGATCGTTCCGAAATCGAAAGAGGTTTCATCTGCCGAGATTACAGCCTTGTTCTGAGCTGATGCCATTCCTGTTGCCAACAGGATCGCCATGAAAATAAAAATAATCTGTTTCATCTTCTCTTTTTATTTAGCTATTGTTTAGAATGCAAAGATAATGTTTACTACTGAATTAGTTTCTTTAAAAAATAAAATTCTGCTTCCGCCGGGAGCCGGGGAGGCCGGATTTGCGTGCAGCTACCGTCGCCGGGAGCCGGCAGAGCCGGATTCACATGCAGCTGGTTCCGCAGAGAGCCGGCGGAGGCAGATTCACATGCAGCCGGCTTTGCCGGGAGCCAGCGGAGGCAGATTCACATGCAGCCGGCTTTGCCGAGAGCCAGCAGGACCGGATTCACGTGCAGCTATCTTCGCCGGGAGCCGGCGGGGCTGGCTGCACATGCGTTGTCTTCTGCCGGGAGCTTCGCTTAATCCACCTTGACGATGTTTCCTTCCGTATGCGAGACGAATTCCGGCGCATAGAGGCATTGGATCGTACTGATTCCGCCTGCATATTCACCGGTGCGTGACACGTATACGGCATATTCCAGTACAAAAGTCCCCTGGGGCAGGCGGTCGAAGAAGAAATTCTCCGAAACATCTGTCGGCGACTGGTAATACCCGACTCCGTCCCTGTAGACAGAACCGGAAAGTTGGGCAGCCGGTTCAAAGCAGCCGGCACGAAGGTCTTTCAGGAAGACATAATCCATTTCGCGATCGGTACGGACCACAAGGCGGACGGTCACTTTGTCGCCGACACGAAGCGGTTCATCCGGGGTGACGGGACGAAGTTGTTGTTCCGTTCCGTTATTCGTTTCTACGAATAGCTTCTTTTCTACGTTCAGGATACCTTTCTGCTTTTTCACATCGTTGATATTCTGGAAATATTGCTCGTAGACAGCTCCCCACGCAGGCGCTGCTCCTTCCTTCCGGATGGAGATGGAATTTCCTTCGGATGCAATTCTTTTTTCATCCGATACGGTTACTTTCAGGTAGCCGGTGGCCGATTCTCCGGTTGTGGTGCTGTATGTTTGCTTGCCCCACTTGGCGGTACAGGTGTTGTTGGCGTCCAGCCAGTCGCTACCTGTCAGGAGTAAAGCATAAATTGCGTTGACCGTAGCCGGGACGGATTCCCAGTTCTGTGTCTGCTTCTGGCTGAGCAACCATTGTTTCATCCGGTCCGTTTTCTGTTTGTCGGGCGAAACTTCATTAAAGAGAGCCATCAGCAGGCAATGGGTGTCGATCGGGGAGACAAAGAAGTTTTCCCCTCTCCGGTTGTTTGCCCAGTACATGCCTTTGTCTGCTGAAGTGGATGCTGTTTTACGCAACCAGGCAAGGATGTTACCGGCGGTTTCTTTCTTCCCGTTGCGCCACATGAGCCACGCTATTTCTCCTTTTCCATAGATGGATTGTTTGCTCCATTGTTTTTCCGCCAGGTTCGTGTAGTAGCGGATCGCTTCACGTGCCGAACCTAACTCAGGGATGTCGCGGTACTGGCTGCGGACAAACAGGTATTCGATTTCCAATGGAGAAATTTCATTTTTCTGCCAGTTCTTGATCTTTTGTAATGCCTCATAATCGGACTGGATGTGTTTGTCCACGAATGTCAGGGCTTTTATCTGCATCTCTTTTTCCTGCTGGTTATATTCGACAGCATTCAACTCGGTCAGTTGGTTCATCCCTTTCAAAATATAAAGCGTGATCTCCTGGCTCGGATACATGCCTTTGAACCATCCCCAGCCTCCATCCGGCGTTTGCAGGTCGAGAAGATGGCGGAGGGCGATCTCCCGTTGTCCGGCTGCCCGGTTCAGATCGAAAAGGAGGGACAAACGCTGTTTTTGTTCCGTTTCATTGTCCGCTTCCAATACCCAGGGTGTTTCCTGTAGAAGGATGTTTTTCAGTTCTGCATTCTTTTCCAGGTTGGAATAGAGCGTAGAGGCGTTTCCGCCTTGTGCTTTCCATTGGCTGATGACCTGCTGGATGCGGGGGTGGGCGGTGGCGATGTAGCTTGCCAACGTATTGCTGTAATAAGAGGCGAACCAGGAAATGACGTTGTCGTTTTCCGGTTGGGTGAGAGTCGGCAGCGCCTGTACGGCATACCAGATCGGGTTGGCGGTCAGCTCCAGTGTCGTGCGGAATGGTCGGATACCTTTGTTGTCTTTCAGGCGGATCACTTCTTCGCTCTTGTCGAACAGGTAGAACGGGGTGCTTTCCGTCACTAATATCTCGTTCGAAAGAACCGGGATTAAATGCTGTTCGCCGTCACTTCCTTTATCCGAATCGGCCACGATACGGCAACCGATGACGCCGGCCGCAGAGGCCGGAACCTTGAATGACCAACTGACAGTCGTGGTGCTGTCTGCCCCCAAGGTGAAAGGTTTCTGCGATTTGGTGAGGCAGATCACCGGCTGGTCGTTGTCCGGATCGAATAGTTCCAGGCTGGCGCGTCCGTCCATAGTGGCGGAGGACTGGTTGCTGATTTGCGTCGTGATGGTCACTTCATCGCCCTGACGCAGGAAACGCGGTAGGTTGGGAGTTACCATCAACGGCTTATTGGTGATGATCTCGCGGGACAGGTAGCCGTATTTCAGGTCTTCCGTCTGTGCTAACAGTTGCATTTTCCAGGTCGTGTTGCTTTCGGGCATTGTGAAGCTGAACGCTACATCGCCTGCTTCGTCGGTCACTAATGCCGGATAGAAGAAGGCGGTTTCGGCGAAGTTTTCACGAAGTTCGATCGAGTTATTCGGGAAGAAAGGTTTTCCGCTTTCTTCCACCTCTTCTTCTGCAATGATATTAGCGACACCTTGGTCCGCTTTTATTGCCGATTCTTCCAACGGCGCACTGTCGTCGGTGATGCTGAGAACTTCGGCTACAGCCGGGGCGGCTGCCGATTTCATGACGGCTCCGGTTGCAAAGACCTGGTTGCTGCGTCCGTAGCGATATCCCAACGACAAAACGCCTTGCCAGTCGAGGCGGTCGTATTGGTATTGCGGGACGTTCAATCCTTTCCGGTCTCCTGTTTCGTACCGGCTACTGTTTGTGAATGCGGTTCCTTCCGAGAAGCGCGGTGCATGTAGGTAAATATCTCTTTTAGGAGAAAACGACCACTTGAAAGGCAACAGCTTATCCAATGAAGCATCGTACATGCTCGCCAATATCTCTGCGGAGACAGTCGAGGAATCTGCATCCGTAATACGGAATTTCCAGTTTTCCTTGCTTCCCGGCAATAAATGATCGCGGAATGTCTCGGTTTGGATCGTCAATCTCCGGTCCGGCTGGCGGCGGTAGACCGGGACTTGCGTCACATACGCCTTGCCGTCTTTGACAAACGTGAAAGACACGGTGAAACCTTCCCCGTCCGTTTCCTTGAACGGAATGCGGAATGTCCGGTTTTCATCGCTCAACCGGATCTGTTTACGTTCCATACACTTGTTGGTAGCTGAATATACTTCATATAATATATGGGTGTCTTTGTCGGAGGTCCCGAATATGAACGCAGCCTCTTCTCCCGGAGCGCAGGTCGTGTGCTCATTAATCAGCCAGGTGTGCATAAATACGGGCGGTCGTTTGTCCCGGCGGCTGTACAGGATGAAGTCTTGATTGGCGGAAACTTCTTTCCCGTTAGAGTCGGTCGATTTCACTTCCAGACGATAGCGTCCGGCGGGAAGTTTGCGGAATACGGTAGGTGATATTTCGTCTCCCGTTATGAAAGTTCCCACAGCTACCAGTTCATTGATTTTGTACCGGTCTGCACCGAACATATCCTTTTCCGGCTTTTCGTCCGACAGGGAGTAAATCGTGTAACTTCCTTCCGCAGATGTTTTCTGTCTGTTCACCGTATAGGCCGTTATCACTGCTTTGGCGGAATCGCTTTCCATTTCCTGTCCGGGCATTTGGATATCCAATAGGATACCTGTATCGCCGACGGAGAATGTATAGCTTGCTTCTTGTGTCTCTCCTTTGCTGTCGGTCAGGGTTGCCGTTACTTCGTAGCTCTGGAAGGCAGGGCGCATATCCGAAGTTCCCGGCCGTTCGGGTACGAAGGAAATCGTGAAATTGCCTTTGTTGTCAATCTTTGCCGTTCCATTCGCAACCTGTTTGTATGTGAAGTCGAACGGGTCCGGCATATAAAAACGTGCCCAGAACGGGCGGCGGGTGATTGTCCAGTTTACCTCGCCGGTCTGGAGGTCGATACCGGAGAAAGTCTGCGCCTCACCTGTGATCTTCACAGGATGGCCGAAGGAGACTTCTTCCTGGATTGGCAGGAAGCTGACTTTGAAAGTCGGGCGTTTATATTCTTCTATCCGGATGTTTGTGCGGGTCCGCTCCGAAACAAGCGTGAAGTTTCCGCTCAAGGTCTGTGCCGGGATGGTAAATTCTCCGTTGAAGGAACCGAACCGGTCTGTCTTGAATTCTTTGCTGGCCACTTCTTTGTAGTTGGCATCCCGCAAGGTGACGGTATAGGTTCGTCCGGCCACTACATGCGGGTTGTCCGTATCTTTTACATAAGCGATTCCTTTGAAGAATACGTTTTGTCCCGGCCGGTAGATGCCCCGGTCGGTGAAGAGCGACAAATCGACTTTTTCTTTTTTCTGGTCGGAGCGGGAAGTTCCGTACGGATATATATTTGTAATGATGGAAGAGGTGTCTTCGCGGAATACCGGACGTATGTGTTCGATCTTCTTTTGGGTGGGAAGGACGGCGATCCCTAACCGGTCTGTCTTGACTTCTCCCTGAGGCTGGATTGTTCCGTTCATCATATTGGTTTTGTAATAGATGACGGTCGCCCCTTCGATTGGTTTGCCGCTTTCGAGGTCGGTGACAAGTACTTCCGAATTGTTTGTCTGGCTACGGGTAAGGGCTGCCAGACGGCTGACGCTGAAACGGTTGGAAACGGACAGTTGTCTACCGGGAACCGTAATCACATATTCGTACAATCCCAATTGGTCCATCGGAATGGTCAGTGTGGAATCGGCTTCGGTGTATGAATTGGCGAGATCCATCTTGAATGTGACCTCTTTTACCAGCTTTCCCCGCATGCTTTTACTGTTCTTGTAGTAACTCCGCCAGGCATCTTCCGGTTGGCGAAGGCTTTTGTAGATGCGCACAACTAATTGAGGCGTGTTGACATACTTGATTTGCAACGTGAGATCCTTGCCCGGATACACATTGTTGTCGGATTGGATATTCAAGACCGGCGTTTCCATTTCGTTCAGTTGGTTCTTGAAAATGTTAACCCGGTCGTATTTGGGATATTGTGCAATGCTTTCTTTGCAAAGCGTATAAATGAGCGCCTGGATGGAATCCTGATGAGCCTTGTTGCCTTGATAGCGTTCCCGTTGGAGAAGGTTCATGCCGGCAATTCGTATTTCGGCGGCAAACGGTTCTTTTTCATATACCTTATATAGGCTGTCCAACGCGTTTCGGTAGTCGGTCGTATTTGCTGCCTGGTTGTCGTATTTATATTGCCAGTAGTCCAGTTCGTCCAGTAATAATGCTTTCTTATCCGGTTGTGTCCGGCGGAAAGCAATCAGATCCTCGTACCATATTGCAGACGGTTGTATGTCGATCGCCCGGAAAGCAAGGAAATCATATAGGGTAGGACGAAGTTGAGGCATGTCTTTTCCTTTCTTCAGGATCAGGTTATACTGGCTGACCGGTGTCTGTTGCAGCAACTGCGCCGGTTGGAGAGATAGTGTCAGTTCCTGTTTGATCTTTTCCTTGAAAAGGTTGGAAGTCCATTCCCGGATATCATCGGGGACGTAGCCTGCCAGTTCGGTCCGCTGGTTGATGTTCCAACGGTTTTGCATATAATAGTTGTTATACATCTCCGCAATCATGGAGTGGAGTACGGCCACGGATGCAGAATCGGGGCATGTACCGGCATAAGTCTCGATCTCTTTGATCAGTTCGGGGAATGTGTCGGCGTCTTTCTCCAGTTGGTTTTTCATCCGGGTGATAAGCGACTGGATCAATGCCGGGGTATTTTTTGTCTGGATGGCTTCTATGATAGCCTTTTCGTTGGTGGATACCCGATTTGCCTTCACGTAGGAGATAGCAGATACTATTCCGCATGCGATCAGGGTTAAAACAATAATTGCTCTTATCTTCATATCTTTCAGATTTATGATTCCAGATTTATGAAGTAGGACCGGTAAGTCAAAATCATAAATCCGAACCCGTTTCTTATATAGATACAAAGAAAGAGCAAAAAGTTGCAAAATTACCGTTAATTAGGAGTAATTTTATTTTTTACGAACGTAAGTCAGGAATGTGTAGGGGTACGGATTTTTCTCGTCGGCAGGAAATTCCTGTCGTTCCACCTCTTCCCACAGATCCCAGTTGACAACGGGGAAAAATGCATCTGCATCCGGAAACTCTCCATGAATGCGGGTCAGGTACATCTTGTCGGCAATCCCTAATCCTTGTCTGTAAACCAGAGAACCTCCGATGATGAAGATGTTTTCTTCTTTTTCACAGATATCCAGTGCGTCATGCATGGATTCGCAGGCAAAGCAATTGATGAAACCTGCTTCCGGCATGGTCGTCAGCACGACATTTTTACGGTTGGGCAATGGGCCTTTTGGTAAAGACTCGAAAGTTTTACGTCCCATTATTACGGCGTGGCCTGTTGTCAGGTCTTTAAAACGCTTCATGTCTGCCGGCATGTGCCAGAGCAGACCCAGATTCTTCCCAATCGCATTATTGTCGGAAATAGCTGCTACAATTGAAATAGTACTCATTGCCATTTATGATTTATAATTTATAATTTATAATTTATCATTTATCATAGATCTCTTATACGGCCACTTCACCTTTGATATGAGGATGAGGGTCGTATCCCGTCAGGTTGAAATCTTCGTACCGGAAACCGAATATGTCTTTCACTTCCGGGTTGATTTCCATCCGGGGAAGAGGGCGCGGATCACGCGTCAATTGCAACTTCACCTGTTCAAGATGGTTGGTATAAACATGTGCATCGCCAAGCGTATGGACAAAATCTCCGGCTTTCAGTCCGGTTACCTGTGCCATCATTTGTAATAACAATGCATACGAAGCAATGTTAAAAGGTACACCCAAGAAAATATCGGCACTGCGCTGGTACATTTGCAGGCTCAGGCGGCCGTTTGCCACATAAAACTGGAAGAAAGCGTGGCAGGGAGGCAGATTCATATTGTCCAGATCCCCTACATTCCAAGCGCTGACGATGATACGGCGCGAATCCGGATTATGCTTGATTGTCTCTACCGCCTCACTGATCTGATCGATGCTTCCGCCTTTATAGTCCGGCCATGAACGCCATTGGAAACCGTAGATATGTCCTAAATTGCCATCCGGGTCGGCCCATTCGTTCCAGATCCTCACTCCATGTTCCTGCAAGTATTTTGCATTTGTATCGCCTTGAAGAAACCAAAGTAATTCATATATAATGGATTTCAAATGCAGTTTCTTTGTTGTGAGCAGGGGAAAGCCGTCTTCAAGATTGAAGCGCATCTGATGTCCGAATACACTGTATGTACCGGTTCCTGTCCGATCTTCTTTCTTAACTCCTTCACGGAGGACACGATCGAGTAATTCTAAATACTGTTTCATTTTTCTTTATTATGACAGACAAAAGTACGAAAGTGATTTGTATTAAACAACATTATCCTACAGCATCGTTTGTTTTTGACAATAATAGCGTATATTTGCTGCCTATCTAACAAACATTTAATTTATTAGTATCGAAAATGAAGAGACTATGTATGGCTGTCATGGCAATGTGTGTTTTGTTGTCATGTACTGAGAAAAAAGAGGAAGCCACTCTTTCTGGACTGATGAAATCAGATTTCGTATCAGAAGTGCAGGGGAAACCGACTGCATTATATGTGTTGAAGAACCAGAATGGTGCGGAAGCCTGTGTGACGAACTGGGGCGGACGCCTGGTGTCGGTCATGGTTCCCGACAAGGATGGCAAAATGACGGATGTCGTCTTGGGATACGATAATGTCCAACAGTATGTGGACAATCCGAACAATAACTACGGCGGGTTGATCGGTCGTTACGGAAACCGTATCGCAAATGGCAAGTTCTCGTTGGACGGTGCTGAATACCAGCTACCGCAGAATAACAACGGACACTGCCTGCATGGTGGTCCGGAAGGTTATCATACGGTTGTTTGGGATGCCAAACAGGTAAATGACCAGAGTGTGGAACTGACGTATCTCTCCAAAGACGGTGAAGCCGGTTTCCCCGGAAATCTGAACCTCAAGGTTACATATACATTAACAAACGACAATGCCGTCGATATCAAATACGAGGCTACAACGGACAAGCCGACTGTCGTGAACCTGACGAACCATAGCTATTTCAACCTTTCCGGTGTTCCGGGTTCGCAGATACTGGATCATTCGATTATGATTGCGGCAGACACCTATGTCCCGGTTGATGAAACGTTGATCCCGACCGGTACGCTTGATCCGGTAGAAGGAACTCCAATGGATTTGCGTACGGCTGTTGCCGTAGGCGCACATATCGATGATCCGTTCGATCAGCTGGTGAGAGGCAAAGGCTACGATCATAACTGGGTGTTGAATAACAATTGCGACATCAATGTCCTGGCTGCAAAAGTTGTTTCTGCAAAAAGCGGTATCGGCCTCGAAGTGTACACGAACGAGCCGGGTATCCAGTTCTATGCCGGAAATGCAATGACGAAGGATGGAGATAAAGGAAAGTTAGGCGTGATCTATCCGCATCGCGGTGCTTTGTGTCTTGAAACACAGCATTATCCCGATTCTCCCAACCAGCCGGGCTTCCCAAGCGTAGTGCTGCGTCCGGGCGAAAAGTATTTCAGCGAGTGTCTTTATAAATTCACGGTTGAAAAGTAAGATACATATTATTTTTAGGGGGACTTTCCGGCAATCGGAATGATGGGAAGGGGCGGCTGTAAGAGGCCGCCCTTTTTGTTATCAAAAATCTTTGATTTATATCTGTTAATGTTTCTTTGTAAACAATATAGTTTGCCGTTTTTGTATATCTTTGCGATTGACATAGGGCTGCCGGAACTTTGACTTTTCGGCTGTCCTGTCGATGGATAACGTTAAGCGTTTAAGATATTATCTTTGGAACTGAAAATCGCCAACTTTCAAGTCGGACAAAGATAATAGACAACTGGACGCTCACGCTTGTTATATATACCCGTGTATATAGAATAGAGCGTGGGCTGTTGTTTATTATTTGTCCGATGGGTGTTTGGCGATACCTCAGTTTCAAATAGTAAATTAACAGTTCCCACGCTTTTTATTATATAGATGCCAAACATCGGGGAGCAGGGCGGCACCATAATTTGAGTATGAGCTCAGGAGAATCGGAAAGAATTGCAATCTGTTGTGTATTATTGGATATAGTGGAAGCTATGGGTACAAGTGCCGATATAAAGAGCTGCCGCCACTATCAATCGTTGAGAGATAAAACGGATATTACCGATTCTGACTTTGAAGGGGCACGTTCCGTGTCTGTATTGTCCAGTCTGGTAACTTTGAAGGGAATGCATTACAACAAAAAGATGTTGCTGGCATTGACCGTATGTGATCTTTATTCCGGGCACACGCCTGTCTCCCTTAGTTTAAGGATTGCATTCGAAACATTGATGAATGCCATCGAATGGCCGATCTCGTTTTCCGAGATATTGACGATCAGCCGGACGGAGCAAAGGTGATTTAATTACAATTTGTTAGTATGAAAAGACTCTGTGCATCCGGGTGTAGCCGTCCCGAACATCCGGATGTAGGAAGCGGCAACATCCGGGTGTAGGAAGCCGGAAGATGGGCGTGTTTCTGAACATTTCTGCTTGCTTTCCGCTCTTTTCCTGCTTGCTTTCTTCCACTTTGGGAACTTAAACCTCGTTTGTCTTAGGGAACATCGGTTAAGGCAATTCTTTCTTTAGATATTCCGCCGTAACGGACTGTCCACATACAAGCATGTCTGCCGGAATTCCGGAAAAGAGCAGTTCGCCACCCATTTGTCCACCGCCCGGACCCAGTTCGATCACATAATCGGCCGCTTTCAGAACATCCAGGTTATGCTCTATCAGGAAGACGGAGTTGCCTTGGTCTACCATCGAATCGAAAAGATGGATGATTTGATGTATGTCTTTGACATGAAGCCCGTCGGTCGGTTCGTCCAAGATAAAGATTTTACCCTTGTTGTCGAGGTAGGAGGCCAGTTTGACGCGTTGCAGTTCGCCACCGGAAAGGGTGGAAAGAGCCTGGTTGAGGTGCAGGTAACCCAATCCGACTTTCATCAGGGGTTGCAACTTCTTTTCTATCTCTGTTCCGGCAAAACGGAGCGATGCTTTCCGTACGGTCAGGTCCATCACTTCTGCGATATTCAGTCCGTCGACGGTATATTGCAGCGCTTCTTGTGAATAGCGTAATCCGCCGCAGGCTTCACAGACGGTTTCGATCGAATCCATAAAGGCCATGTCCGACACGATCACGCCTTTTCCACCGCATACCGGGCAGCCGCCTTTTCCGTTAAAGGTGAACATGCTCAATCCGGCTTTGCTATTCCGGGCAAAGAGTTTGCGTATATCGTCCGCTACCCCGATATAAGTGGCGGGGGTGGAGCGCAGGCTGATACCGATATTTTTCTGGCTGATGTAAATCACATCTTCTCCACAGGCTTGACGGAAGCATTCCATCAAGGAGCTTTTTCCCGAACCGGCAACTCCCGCGATCACCGTAAACAGGCCGAGCGGAAAGCGGACTGTCAGATCCTTTAGGTTATGCTCCCTCGCATGTTCGAGTGTAAACCAGCCGGACGGCCTACGGATTTCCGTTTTCAGTGGCGATTTCTCTGCGATCATCGATCCGGTTTGCGTGCCGCTTTCCAATAACCCCTTATAGCAGCCTTCATACAGGATATTGCCGCCGTCCATGCCGGAGCCGGGACCCATGTCGACGATATGGTCTGCGATCTGGATCATTTCCTTGTGATGCTCTACTAAGAGAACCGTGTTGCCGTGGTCGCGCAACTTCCGTACGGATGCTTTGAGCAGGCGGATGTCGTGGCTGTGCAGTCCGACACTGGGCTCATCGAGCACATACAGCATGTCGGACAGGGCTGAATTAATATATTTGGCTATCTTGCAACGTTGCGCTTCGCCTCCGGAAAGCGTTCCCATATTACGGTCGAGTGTCAGGTAGCCCAACCCGATCTCTTCGAGGGCGGACAGGCGGTTTCCGATGGCCTGCTTCAGGTCATCCGCCAAAGGATCGTCGATATCCTGCAGCCAGTCAAGGATATCGGGAATGGCGAGACGGGTGACTTCGGCAATGTTTTTCCCTCCGATCCGGCAGGAAAGGACGGTCCGGTTGAGTCGCGAGCCTCCGCAATCGGGACAAACGCCCATCGTTACCATCGGTTCCAGTAACTTCTGATGCAATTTCCCCTCTTCCGAATTGATGATGCTGCGGTACATACGGGTTACCAGTCCCTCGTACTTGGCGGTCCGGGGCCAGTCGGCCGGCGGGTTCTTGAGCCGTATCTGGGGGGAATAGAGAAATAGTTCCAACTCTTCCGGCGTATAGTCTTTAATCTTTTTGTCCAGATCGAACAGACCGCTGCAAGCATACCGTATCCATCGCCATCCGCCCCGGTGGAAAGCGACGTAATGGATCGTGTCTTCATCATTCAATGATTTGTTGAAGTCGACCAGTTTGTGGACATCCAATTCGCGCACTTCTCCCAATCCGTCGCAGCGAGGGCATCTCCCTTGCGGATGGTTGAAAGAGAATGTGTCGGAATAGCCGACAAAGGGTTGCCCGACACGTGAGAACAGTAGCCGGAGCAGGGAATAGATGTCCGTATAGGTTCCCACGGTAGAGCGGGCGTTGGGCGCCGGTTTCTTTTGGTCTATCACGATGGCAACCGGGAGATGCTCGATCTTGTCTACATGCGGGCGACCGTATTTCGGCAGATATTGTTGGACGAAACTGGGAAAAGTCTCATTCAGTTCACGCCGGGAACTGGCGGCGATGGTGTCCAGCACCAGAGACGATTTACCGGAACCGGAAACTCCGGTGAAGATAGTGATCCGTTTCTTGGGAATTTCCAGTGAGATATGCTTGAGGTTATTCTCGTAAGCACCTGTTACTTTGATATTTTCCATATTTCTAATTCTTCCTTTTGGGCAGAGTCAAAAGTAATCATATAATTTGGAAGGGGAAACGTCCGGATACAAAAAAGGCTGATGAATCTGATTCACCAGCCCCTTTCGTATATCCAATATGATAGTTAAAACATTCCTTTTTCTAAATCAGCAGCTTTTACGCGGAAGATGTATCCGTTGCGCGAGAAGACTAATTCACCGTCTTCTTTCTTTTTCTGGTTGACTAATCGCTGGAAAGCGATATTGGCACCTTTAACTATATTCTCTTCAAATTCTCTAACTTCTTGTTCACTCATGATGCTCAAGTTTTGTATAAATATCCGAATTATATATCTCTTTTTTATCACTCCTGAAGCCTTTGGCGATTACTTCCATCGGCGACATAGAGTTGTCTGCAATCATCCAATAATCACAAATGGGGATATATAGTTCAAAGAGATTGTGAATACCTGCCTCGTAACGACGGCGTATAGTACTTTCCGGAATGTTATGTCCTCCGGCGGCCACTCTCATCTTAACTCGTTCCACTGCCAAATCCGGTGTATTCAACCAAAAATATAACAATGTCACATAATATCCTTCCCTTTGTGCTTCCCGGATCAGGTTTGCACCTGAACGGGTGGCCAGTGTAGTCTCCATTGCGAACGTTTCGCCCGAAGCGATCAGTTCTTTGATGCGTTTATACATAATACGACTGGCTTCAACGGCTACCGCGATACTATCAGAATTAAAAGGGGAAAGCCCCTTAGCAATCTCGTCGGAATTAACAAACTCTTTACATTTCAACATCTCTGGAAGAATTGTAAAGGAAGCTGTCGTTTTCCCTGCCCCGTTGCATCCCGATATTATGTATAGATATGGCACTACTTACTGTCTTTTGTTGGGGCAAATATAGAGAATAGTTTAATACGTTGGTTAATTTTATTCTCAAAAATAGTAAAAATGTGCAGAAAATGTACGGATAACCCCTCGGTTCGTTGTGAAAACAGGCTGTTTGGTGTAATTTAATGGCTTTGTCAAACGTCTGCAACATACCTTTATATCCATAAAAGGTCGCTCATTATGCCGTCGGAGATGAAAATGCCTTCCTTCGAGAGCCTTAAAGTGTCGTTTTCACGGATAAGCAACCCTTTATGTAGATAAGCGGCGGCCTGCCGTTCGAGATAGGCTTGCTTTTCTTCTCCGAACCGCTCCCTGATGTCGGTTGTCCGGATTCCCCACATCGTGCGTAGTCCGGTGATAATAAAGTCGTTGTATTTTGTGTTGATATCCAATTCTTCTCTCTCCATATCGGGAATGCCTGCCCTGATCCCTTGTAAGTAGCGGGGAAGGGAAGAAATGTTCCATTGCCGGCTCTCTCCATCATAAGAATGGGCGGAAGGTCCGATGCCCAGATATTTCTTGCCGGTCCAATAGGAACTGTTGTGCCGGGATAGGTGGCCGGGGCGGGCGAAATTGGAAATCTCGTAATGGAGATATCCGGCTTCGTTCAGCTTATAGATTAATGTAGAGAAAAGGGCGACGCTCAACTCTTCTTCAACAGGAGTGACTTTTCCGGTTTCCATCAATTTATATAGGGCTGTCCCTTCTTCATATATTAAATGGTAGGCGGAGATATGGGGAATATCCAGGCGGATCGCGTCATCCAGATTCTCTTGCCACTCTTCCAAGGTCTGTCCGGGCAACCCGTATATCAAGTCGATGCTGATGTCTTGGATGCCGTTTTCTTTGCAAAGCCCGACTGCACGCAAAGCCTGTTTGCGGTCATGGCGTCGGTTCAGGAAACGGAGGTCTTTTTCTTTGAAGCTTTGTACCCCCATGCTGACCCGGTTGAAAGGCAGGTTGCGGAGGGAGGCCACATATTCCGGCGTCATATCGTCGGGATTGGCCTCGAGCGTGATTTCCCTGCAGTCACTTGTGTCGAATAAACGGTTTGCCGCCTCGAATATCCGTTCGAAGTCCCCGGCTTGTAATTGCGAAGGTGTGCCGCCTCCGAAGTAGATCGTTTTGACCGGCTCCTTTCCTATATATTCCTGTCGCAATTCCATTTCCCGGATAATCGCATTGATATACGGCTCCTTGAACTTCATCTCCGTATTGGAAAAGAAGTCGCAATACAGGCACCGTTTGGCGCAAAAGGGGATGTGGATGTATAAGCCTGCCACTTTGTTCTGCTTTTTATGGAGACAAAGATAGCAACATTTTATCTCTATCTCTCTTTCTTTCCGCTCTTTATCTTTGAACTGTTAAATAACATAGTTCTCAAACACTGGGCTTGAAATTGCTTTTCTCCTTTACAATCTCTAATTTGCGGTCCCGTGAATAAAGGGTTTGCGGGGCGATCTTTATTGTTAAACACAAATTAATACCTTGATATCATGAAAGTATACCAAACAAACGAAATCAAGAACATCTCTATCTTGGGAAGTTCGGGCTCTGGGAAAACCACTCTCGCTGAAGCGATGCTTTACGAGGGTGGAGTTATAAAACGTCGCGGAAGTGTGGAATCCGGAAACACTGTGAGCGATTATTTCCCGGTTGAGAAGGAGTATGGTTACTCGGTATTCTCGACCGTTTTCAGTGTAGAATGGCAGGACAGAAAGTTGAATTTCATTGATTGCCCGGGTTCAGACGACTTTATTGGCGGGGCGGTTTCTGCTCTGAACGTGACAGACACGGCGCTGATGGTACTGAATGCGCAGTATGGCGTGGAAGTCGGTACGATCAACCAGTTCCGGTATACAGAACAATTTCATAAGCCGGTTATTTTTGTCGTAAACCAACTGGATAACGACAAGGCTGATTATGACGGGACAATTGCCCAACTGCGTGACCAGTGGGGAGGTAAGATCGTTCCCATCCAATATCCGGTTTCTACAGGTGCGTCTTTCAACGCGGTTGTCGATGTGTTGAAGATGAAAATGTATCGTTGGAAGCCTGAAGGCGGTGTCCCCGAAGTATTGGAAATTCCGGCGGAAGAAATGGATAAGGCGATGGAGCTTCACAAAGCGTTGGTGGAATCGGCAGCCGAACATGACGATATGCTGATGGAAAAATTCTTTGAAGAAGGTACATTGAGTGAAGACGATATGCGTGCCGGTATTCGTGCCGGTCTGGTTATCCGGGGAATGTTCCCGGTATTCTGTGTATGCGCAGGCCGTGACATGTGCGTCCGCCGTACGCTTGAATTCTTAGGTAATGTCGTCCCTTGTACGGATAAGATGCCGCGCCCGGTTACAACAGAAGGGGTGGAAGTGACTCCCGACTCCAACGGACCGACCAGTTTGTTCTTCTTCAAGACGACTGTAGAACCGCATATCGGTCAGGTTTCTTATTTTAAAGTGATATCAGGTAAGGTAAAAGAAGGTGACGATTTGCTGAATGCCGATCGTGGTTCGAAGGAGCGTATTGCCCAGTTGTTCTCCGTTGCCGGACAAACCCGCAATCCTGTGACCGAGATGGTCGCCGGTGATATCGGTGCCACCGTTAAGCTGAAAGATGTTCGTCGTGGTAATACATTGAACGGTAAAGGATGCGATTATCGTTTCGACTTTATCAAATATCCGGACCCGAAATATCGCCGTGCCGTGAAGCCGGTCAATGAAGCAGACGCTGAGAAGATGATGGAAATCCTGATGCGTATGCGTGAAGAAGACCCGACATGGATGATCGAACAATCCAAAGAATTGAAACAGACAATCGTTTCAGGCCAGGGAGAATTCCATCTCCGTACATTGAAATGGAGAATCGAGAACAATGATAAATTGCCGATCGAGTTCTACGAACCGAAGATCCCGTATCGTGAAACGATCACGAAGGCTTCCCGTGCGGACTACCGTCATAAAAAACAGTCCGGTGGTGCAGGGCAGTTCGGCGAAGTTCATCTGATTGTCGAACCGTATTACGAAGGTATGCCGGCACCGGATACATATCGTTTTGGCGGACAAGAATATAAGATCAGCGTACGTGATACGCAGACTATAGATCTGGACTGGGGTGGAAAGCTGGTATTTATTAACAGTATCGTGGGTGGAGCCATCGATGCCCGTTTCCTTCCGGCTATCCTGAAAGGTATTATGGCTCGTATGGAGCAGGGACCGTTGACCGGTTCGTATGCCCGTGACGTGCGCATCATCGTCTATGACGGAAAGATGCACCCGGTAGACAGTAATGAAATTTCTTTCATGCTGGCAGGCCGTAATGCTTTCAGTACCGCCTTTAAAGAAGCCGGTCCTAAGATCCTGGAACCTGTTTATGATGTGGAAGTATCGGTTCCGGCTGATTATCTGGGCGACGTGATGAGTGACCTGCAGGGACGTCGCGCCATCATTATGGGTATGAATAGTGAAAAAGGCTACGAAAAGCTATTGGCTAAAGTGCCTTTGAAGGAGATGTCTTCGTACTCGACATCTTTGAGTTCCATCACAGGTGGACGCGCTTCGTTTACCATGAAGTTCTCCAGCTATGAACTGGTTCCGTCGGATGTCCAGGATAAGCTGTTGAAAGCTTACGAGGCAACTCAGGCAGAAGATTGATTTGGATTTTCTATAAATTGAATGAAGGCTGCCCCTGTGAAGGAGTGGCCTTCATTATTTTCGATGCGGCTACGGCAAAATGAGCCGGTTGGCGGTGATTTATCCGTTACTTTTCTTTCAACGCCTGCTCGATATCCGCAATAATGTCGCCTGCATTTTCGATGCCGACAGACAAGCGGATCAGGTCGGGAGCTACGCCTGCTTCGATCAGCTGTTCGTCCGTCAACTGGCGGTGCGTATGGCTGGCAGGGTGGAGGACGCAGGTACGGGCATCGGCTACGTGGGTCACGATGCAGATCATCTTCAGGTTATCCATAAAGCGGATCGCATCTTCACGGGATCCTTTCAGGCCGAAAGCGATTACGCCGCAAGTCCCGCCCGGCATATATTTCCGGGCCAGTTCATAATACTTATTGCTCTTCAAGCCGGGGAAGTTCACCCAGGCGACCTGCTCGTTTGCTTCGAGCCATTCGGCAACCTGCTGGGCGTTCTTGCAATGTTGCGGCATACGCAGGTGCAAGGTTTCAAGCCCTAAATTCAAGAGGAAGGCGTTCATCGGAGCCTGGATAGAACCCAGGTCGCGCATCAACTGTGCCGTTGCCTTTGTCATATAAGCCATCTTGCCGAAAGCCTTTGTATAGGTCAGGCCGTGATACGATTCGTCCGGAGTGGTCAGGCCGGGGAATTTGTCGGCATGCGCGTCCCAGTCGAAGTTGCCGCTGTCCACGACCGCACCGCCTACGCTTGTCGCATGACCGTCCATGTACTTGGTTGTTGAATGCGTCACGATATCGGCTCCCCATTCGAACGGGCGGCAGTTGATCGGCGTCGCGAATGTGTTATCCACGATCAGAGGCACGCCATGACTGTGGGCGATACGGGCAAACTTCTCGATATCGAGTACGCTCATGCCCGGATTGGACAAGGTTTCGCCGAACAAAGCCTTTGTGTTCGGACGGAAAGCGGCCGATATTTCTTCTTCCGAAGCATCCGGATCGACGAATGTCACTTCGATGCCCAACTTCTTCATCGTCACGCCAAACAGGTTGAACGTCCCGCCGTAGATCGTGGACGAGCAGACCATATGGTCGCCGGCCTGGCAGATATTGAATACGGCATAGAAATTGGCTGCCTGACCGGAGGAAGTCAGCATCGCGCCTACGCCCCCTTCCAAAGCGGCGATCTTGGCTGCGACAGCATCGTTTGTCGGGTTTTGCAGGCGGGTGTAGAAATATCCGCTCTCTTCCAGGTCGAACAGCTTGGCCATCTGTTCGCTGGTGTCATACTTGAATGTCGTACTCTGATAGATGGGCAGGACGCGCGGTTCTCCCTTTTTCGGTTGCCAGCCTCCCTGCACGCAGAGGGTTTCCGGCTTTAATGAATTGTTCATTATGATAATGTTTTACTATGTATTTGTTATTATCCGGCAAAAATAAGGAATAGTTTGTTTGTATCACAATATCTTCTTCTGTAAAATACGGAACCAGACGAATGCAACGATTCCTTTCAGCATACTGGAGATACTGATCGCCCACCAGACGCCGGCCACGCCCAGCCCCATTGCCGTCAGTCCGATCGCCATCGGGATGCGCAGGCTGTTGAACGTGATGCTGATGATGGCGGGCGGAATCGTACGGCCTGTACCGTAGAACAATCCCTGCATCGTTATCTCCAACATCATGAACAGCATCGAGTAGCCGTCGATGCGGAGGAAAACGCCTCCTGCCTCATAAGCCTCTTTTTCGGGTATGATCAACGAGAACACTTCGCTGCCGAAGAACACGAAAAGCAGTGTGCAGAAAACTCCGAACAGGGCCGTCATTTTCAGTGTCGTATGGTAGGCGCCTAAGACACGTTCTTTTTTCCGGGCGGCATAGTTCTGCGCCACAAACGTGCTTAGAGCCGTGCTGAATCCTTGCGAGGTGTTCCAGGCGATCGCTTCGATCTGTCCGCCGGCCGTCATCGTCATCAGCCCGATATGCCCCCCATAGGTGGATGCCGTGCGGGCCATCATCAGGTTGATAACGGCAAACAGGCTGTTCAGCAATGCTACGGGAAGTCCTAACTGGAAGATCCGTTTGCTATAGCGTCTTTTCAACCGGACGAGGAACGGGAATCCTCCGAACAGCCGGTTTTTCTTTTTCAGATAGTAGATAAAAATGGCCAGCACAGTCGCTTCCGACAGCCAGGTCGCACAGGCCGCCCCGTTCGTCCCCATCCCGAATCCGAATATAAACAGCGGGTCGAGCACCATATTCATAATCAATCCGCTGCCGCTGACATAGAACGGGATTTTGCTTAATCCCGCCGCATTATAAATTCCTGTGCAGGCAGCCGACAGGAAAATGAGCGGAAATCCTGTCGCCACAATCCTGAGATAAGACACTGCTTGGGTGGAAATCTCCGTGTCGAGCTTGAAGAAACCGATGACGGGATGTGCCAGGACGAACAGCAACAAGCCCCAGCAGATGGAGAGTATCAAGGCAATCGTCAGGTTATGGGAAGCAAAAGCACGCGCTTCTTCTTCCTCACGGGCTCCGATGCTTTGTCCTACGCTGACTTCCGAACCTACTTTATTCAGATAGGAGATCGAAGTCGTCATCCAGGTCAGGATCCCGACTGCCCCGATAGCGGCTACCGCTTCGCTGCCCAGACGTCCCACCCAGGCCATGTCGGTGATGCTGTAGGCCATTTGGATAAAAGAGGTTCCCATGATGGGAAGCGCCAAGTTGAACAGTTGCTTTTTTATAGGCCCTTCCGTCAGATTTTTTGTCCCTTGCATATTCATTTGTTTTATCGGGGACAAAGATACGATAAATAAAAACAGCCTGTCGCGAGGGCGGCAGGCTGTTCAATTGAAAAAAGTAGTATCAGAAATTGATGTTCACTCCGATCATCGCGCTGAAACTCTGCAGCGGATAGCCGTAGTAGAGTTCGTATTTCTGGAACAGGACGTTGTTCAGCTTCAGATACAGCCCGAAAGTGTCGTTCAGGGTGTAAGTCCCGGTCAGGTTGAGTTCGTTGATGTTTTTCATCTTTTCACCCTCCGGTTTCCCTAAGAAAGTCTTGCGCCCGGTTGCTAAATAATAATCCAAGGAAGCGGTAATCTGGCTGATCGGGCGGACGGTGACACCGGCTGTCAATTCCATTTCGGGTTTGCCGTAAGCATCTCCGATATCATCGACGTTCCAATTATTGTAAACGCCTTTCAGGTTGATGTCGAATAATTGCTGGTAACTATATTTCAGATTGACACCGCCGAACGCATGTTTCGCGTTTGCTTGCAAAGCCAGACTGGTGTTGGCAAAAGAACCATCTTTCTCTGCAATGGTCGGGACGAAGAAAACTTCATCGTTCGTGATCTTATAACCGCCGAATACATCGAACCAGAAACCGGGAGCGATACCGCTTCTGATGCCGACCGTTCCATCCAGGTAGTTACGGGAAGGAAGCAGCTCCATCGTCGGGTTGATATAGCGGTTGACCTGCGAAATATCGTACATGCTGTTTGAGTAGAGCTTGCCGCCGGCAACAAGGTAAAGCTCGGTTTTATCGGCAACTTCCACGTCAGCCGTAATATTCGGGGAAGCCATAAATTTGCTGTTGTCACCGGTCACGAACATGATGTTCGCACCTAACTTCAAATTCCAGTTGTCTCCCGATACCTTGTAATAAGGCGAAAGGGTTGCTTCGGCATGGTTTTCAAATTCCAGATATTCCTGTCCGCCCATTGTCGGCAAGCTGTAATTGAAGTATTCCACGTTACCCCCTAATCCGATGCGTTGCTCACCGCCGAAACGGGCGTTCAAATCGAACTTGACATCGAACGTATGTTCCGTAGGCCCGTCCTGTTCCTTGCTTAACGCGTATTTATGGGAGAAGTTGGTATAGCCGAGATCAAGCAGATAGCCGACAGGAGCGTCTTCTTTCGATTCGACTCCGATCTTTGCCTGGATAGCCTGGTTTACCTGATTGGTCTCACGGTCGAAATTGTGCATTCTCATTTCTATCAGTCCATCTGTATCTAAGTAAGGCAATCCGTAGTAGTTGAACGCAGAGTATCCGTATTTGATCCCCATATCCAGCGACAGCTTTTCAAACGCATGTTTGAAGTTGAGGCCACCTAAGTTGTCGTTCAATTTGGCCTTAACCTTTTTGAAGTCCGTATCGATATATTTCACCTTCCCGTTCGTCGAACGATGGGAGAACCAGATGTTCAGCTTGTCCTTGTCCGTGCTCAGGATATGGTAACCCAAGTCGCCGTTCAGGTTCAGATACGTGCCGCCGCCGAAGTTGAAATAACCGCGGCGTTTGTTGTACTGGATATCCGTCATGATATTGCCTGAAGGCAGGAGGCTGATCTCCTTCTCCGGATCGGCCGGGACGGTGAAAGTCGCATAGTCGATCGGCATCTTCTTGACAACCGGTTCTTTGATGACCGGAAGCGTGTTCACTTTGCTGGCGTCCTGCACGGTCGGGTCATATTCGCGTTCGAG
Source organism: uncultured Parabacteroides sp. (assembly GCF_902493135.1). GTDB lineage: Bacteria > Bacteroidota > Bacteroidia > Bacteroidales > Tannerellaceae > Parabacteroides. Next base: position 29,025 of record NZ_CABUOD010000025.1, on the reverse strand, counting down.
CGTCATTTCCCGGTTCAGGTCTTTTTCCTTCGTTTTGTCTTCCTGTGCGCTGACGGTTGCGACGCTCCCCAACAGGGCCATCACACACAATGCTTTGATGTTGTATATTGTCTTCATCACTTCTTCTTAGTTCTTAAGTTTACCCAATCTATTTTCTATCATACCGGCGATATCGTCATCCCCCTTATAATTGTTCTGCAGGCTGGTGAGGTACTGGCGAGCCTGGAAGTCGTCACCTTGGCGGATATAGACATCGGCCAGCAGGATAAATCCGCGAGCCAGCCAGTATTGGTGAGGCGTACCGTTCTCGATGAAGTTCATCAGCACCTTTTCGGCATTCTTGTCATCGTTGGTGTCGTAATACAGTTGGGCCAACAGATATTTGGCTTCCGCGCCGTGTACCGTACGGGTGTCTTTGCTCAACTCTTTCAGGTCGGCAAGCGCCTTGTTCGCCTGTTTCTGGTCGATATAGGCTTTAGCGCGTACGTAACGGGCTTCGGCTTCCAGTTCGGGAGACAGCTTCGGTTCTTTCAGCAACTCGTCTGCCGCCAAGAGGGCCTCCTTCTGCTGTCCCGTCTGCAAGGCGCAACGCATGATTCCTAAACGGGCGGCCTGTTTGTTCTCCGGATTCTCGGCTACGATCTGCAAGCGTTTGAAGCTTTCCAATGCTGCCGGGTAATCTTTACCCAGGTATTCGATTTCGGCCGTGCGGGCAACCGATTCTTCGAGGAACTTGGTGTCGCCACTGGCAATGACCGATTTGAACCGTTGGATGGCTTCGTCGAACTCTTTCTTGGCGAAAGCGATGCTACCTAAGTAGAAGTTGGCATTCGAACTGAACGCTCCTTCGGGGAATGTTTGCAGGTAGCCCGCCAGACTGCGGCGAGCACCGTCGTTATCACCGCGCATGAAGAGTTTTTCGGCCGCGATATAGGTCAGCGAATCCTGTTCGCCCACTTCCAGACGGATGTTGCCGCCTATGGAGTTCACGTAGTTGGCATAAGCATTGATATCGTTGAGGTCGATATAGACGGATTTCAAATCCTGCAAAGCGATTTTGGCCTCTTCGCTGCCCGGATAATTGCTGATCACCTGCTTGTAGGCGGCGAGCGCCTTTTCCGGTTGGTTGTCATTGTAATAAAGCAGACCGAGCTGGATGCCGGCTTTACGTGCCAGGCTGCTCTGAGGAAATTCGCGGATCAGCTTTTCGAACGCCTGTGCGGCGGAAGAGCTGTTTTCGAGCAAGACATAGGAACGCCCTTTCTCGAACAACGCATCGTCTACATATTGCGATTCCGGATATTCGCTGATCAGGCGGTCCATTGCGCTGATCTTGCCTCTGTAGTCTTTCTGCAACCCTAACAGGAATCCCTTCTGGTAGATCGAGTAATCGCCTGCGGAAGGAGACAACTGCGCTGCGCGTGAATAGTTTTCTTCGGCCAGGCTGAACTGGCGGTTCTGATACAGGCAGTCGCCGATACGGTTATAAGCGTCTGCCAGAGAAGCGGCCTGTCGGTTACTTTCCAGGTCGGCATACTGGCGGAAGCGGTTCAGGGCCGCACTGTAGTCCCGCAGTTTGAAATAGCTGTAACCCAAGTTATAATAAGCCAGGGCATACATGTCCGTATTGCGTTGGCGCGTATTGTTCAGATAGGTGCGATAGTCCGATATCGCGTTTTCATATTCTCCCATGCGGTAGTACGACTCGCCACGCCAGAAATAAGCGTCGTTGCGAGCTTCCATATTATAGGAACCGAGCTGGATTGCCTGGCTGAACAGGCTGACGGCTTCGTTGAGCTTGACATTGGCAAAGGCCTGTGTCCCGAGTTGGAAAAGGATGTCCTGTTTGGCTTCCAGTATCTTGGTGCTCGGATGTTTGATCTTGTTGATCGATTTCAGGGCGGCTTCGTAGTTCTTGGTGGTCAGGTAGACTTCGACCAGGTAGTCGTTCACCTTGTCCGCATATTGCGAATTGGGGAAGTCGTTCAGGAAATCTTCGAAGATCGTCACCGACTCGCCGAATCCCGTAAAGGCTGTTTCGTGGATCAGCAATGCGTAGTTGTACATGGCGACTTCCTTTATCTGCTTGTCGAAAGAAGAGGTGGCGGCTGCCTCGAATGCCATGCGGGCATTGTTTTTGTCGCCTAACTTCAGGTAAGACTGTCCGAGGTAGAGATAGGCGTTCTGCGTCAGCTCGTCGTTCTGGCGAACGGTCCGGCTCAGGGCGTTGACCGCACTGCTGTAATTCCCTTTATTGAAGTAGCATACACCTAAGATGTACAAATCGCTGCGGAGCGGATTTTCCGTAGATGAAACATATTTGCTCAACATCCGGATCGCTTTCTCCTGGTCGCCCAAATGGTAATATGAATCACCGACAATCCGGTACATCTCGCTGTTGTTTTTGCTATCGGGATAGAGGGAGAGAAGTTCTTCACCTTCTTTCACCACCTTTTCGTATTTGCTCTGGATAAAATAAATCTGTGCGATGTAATATTGCGACTGTTCGCGGTATTTCGGGCTCTCTTTCAGGCGGGAGAACTCGATCAGGGCATTGTTGTAATTTCCCATCGCATAGTCGATGTAGGCGACATAATAGGTTGAGGCTTCCTTGTATTTGTCTCCGATCTGTTCGATCCGTGCGAAGTAGCCGCGGGCCTTTTCCATATCGCCGGTCTGCAACAGCGAATAAGCCAGGCGGAAAGAATAAGCCTCCTGCTGTTCGGGACTCAATACGTCGATGTCGGCTTCGTTGAACCAGAAGATCGCTTTTTCATATTCTCCGCGTTCGAAATGCACGGAACCGATCATATAATCGATCTCGTCGCTATGGCGGGAAGCCGGATATTCTTCCAGATAGTCCTTTAGCAACTCGTCTGCATTGGGACGTCCCTGTTCATAAGCGGCATAGACCAGCATATAGTCTGCCTCCTGGATCAGGTCGGCATCCGTGGAATGCTGCTTGTAAGCCTCCAACTTGTCGATGCAACCGGCATAATTTTTTAAACTAAACAACTCTTTTCCTTCTACAAATAGGCGATCCGGTGCATCAAACTGGTACGACCGTTGCCCGTATGCGACATGACTCCCTACCACTATGCACAGTGGAATAAGTATTCTTTTCATCACTCCTTAGCTTTTATGATACAGATATATGTAAATATAACTGTATATGTTGGTTCTAAGTTGCAAATATAAGAAATATATTACTTTATATAGCGCCCTACTGCTTTTTTGATAGATTGCAATCCGAAATCGTCCGGATTTAGTTGGTTAGCTGGCAGGATAATGATCTCGGCGGCATCGTCTTCCGCTTTGGCTCCGTTGAAGGATACGGCGAGGCATTCGAAAAACATATCGACGGTGTGGACATCGAAACCGCAATAAGGATAGATGTTGGGAATGGAGAAAAGGTAACGGCAATCCGTCAATTCAAGGCCGGTTTCTTCCTTTACTTCCCTGTGGGCGGCTTCTTCGGCCGATTCATGCATGTCGACAAAACCGCCGGGCAGGTCGAGCGTCCCTTTGGCCGGTTCTTTGGCACGGCGTACCAATAATAATTCTCCTTTGGGATTACGGATAAAGCAGGCTACGGCGGCGGAAGGATTGAAGTAATAGACGAAGCCGCAAGTGGTGCATTGTTTCGCTTTCTCGTTGCGCTCCACAAATGTCCTGGCTCCGCATTTCGGACAATACGTAAATTGATGTAAAGGATGGGACATGATATTTTATATTTAATAGTCAGGCACGGATTACACGGATTTCACTGTTCTAACAAACCGTGTAATCCGCGAAATCCGTGCCTGAAATAGCTTTGTGTCTTTATTATTTCACTTCCCAGCCCAGTGCGCTTGCGCCCAATACGGCGGCATCGCTTTCTTTCAATTGGGAGAACAACAGTTTTGTCTTGCCTTCGAACACTTTCAACATGTTCTTTTCCATTGAACGTTTGATCGGATTCATGATCAGATCGCCGGATTTGGTCAGGCCACCGAACAGGATGATCGCTTCAGGACTTGAGAATGCAACGAAATCAGCGAATGCTTCACCTAAGATATTACCCGTGAATTCGAAGATTTCCAAAGCCAGCTTGTCGTTCTTCATGGCTGCGTCATACACATCTTTTGATGTGATTTCGTCCGGATCCAGTTCGCGAAGCAAGCTGTCGTCCTTGCGGATTTCCAGGAATTCGCGTGCTGTACGGGCAACACCTGTAGCAGAAGCATATGCTTCGAGGCAACCTTGGCGACCGCAACCGCAAGGACGTCCGTTGTTACGACGCATGATCACGTGACCCAGTTCGCCTGCAAATCCGTCGTGCCCGTAAACCAGATTGCCGCCGATTACGATACCGCTGCCGACACCGGTTCCCAGTGTGATCACGATAAAGTCTTTCATACCGCGTGCAGCGCCGTACGTCATCTCACCGATAGCAGCCGCATTCGCATCGTTTGTCAATGCTACGGGCACGCCATCCAGCTTTTCACTGATCAGTTGGGCCAAAGGAATTTTACCTTTCCAGGGAAGGTTCGGAGCAAATTCGATACAACCGTTAAAGAAATTCCCGTTAGGAGCTCCCACGCCTATACCTTTTATTTTGTCCACGCCACCGGCCTGGTCGATCACTAATTTCAAACCATTGGCAAGTTCGCTGACATAATCGTCGACGTCAGTGTACTTTCCGGTTTTAATTGAACTACTGTACAAGATTGTTCCTCTTGCATCTACTACGCCAAAAACAGTATTGGTACCACCTATATCGATACCTACTACATAAGGCTTCTCCATGATTTTATATTTTAGATTAATAATGCTTTTCTGGAAAGCAAATATAAGAGGAATCTGGTAAGGCGCAATGATTTTATTCAAAAAAAACCGAAATAGGCGTGAATATGTTACCCGATATGTTATTTAGCAGGTAAAATCTCGATCCAATAATCGTCCGGGTCATTGATGAAGTACAATCCCATCTCGTTATTTTCGAAACAGATATACCCGAGTTCACGGTGATATTCGCGTACCTCATCGTAATTGCCGGCTACACGGAAACAGAGATGACTTTCATTGTCTCCCAATTCGTATGCTTCTTTCCGGTCGCGCAGCCAGGTCAGTTCCAGCAGGAACCCTGTCTCGTTGTCTGTCAGGTAAACCAGAATGAATGAACCGTCTGCCGCTTCCTTGCGGTGATGCTCTTTCAAGCCAAGCGCTTTTCCATAAAACGCAATACTTCTGTCCAGATCCAGGACATTGATATTAAAATGATCAAATCTGCTCTTTATCTCCATCCCTCTTTATTTTTTAATTTTTAATTCTTAATTTTTAATTCTTAAATCTCCGTCCCTTCCCCCGGAACAGAAATCAACACGTACCGGCAACCGCGCGACTCAGCGTAAGGCCCGAAAGCCGCCGCCTCGGCCGGGTGATCCCAGAAATGCATCGGCACAAAGATATTGGTTTTGATGCGGTCTACAAACTGTTGTGCACCGCGCATGAAATCGGTCCCGATACGCGGATCGACCGGGAACATGGCGACATCCAGTTTGTCGGTAACCTTTACCAGGTCGTCCAATTCTTTCAGATAATTCTTTTCCGCTTCTGCGACTTCCTCTGGGGTCGATTCGTCTTTCCAGTGCCAGTTGTTCAGGTCGCCGGCATGGAAAAGGCGTTTCCCTTCGGCTTCGATCAGGAAGGATATGCCGGAGTCCGTCGATCCGAATGCCTCGATCCGCAGGTTATGATCCTCGTAGGTATCTCCTTTCTTGAGATAGATCGCGTCTTCTTTCTTTGCCCGGTTCCTTTTCAAAATATCTTTGCCGAAAAGATAGACGATATCTTTTTTGTATGCTTTCCACTTCAAAACCTCCGGATTGAAATGATCCGGATGGAAATGGGAGGCCAATACATATAATGTACCCGCGCGATTCAACAGTTCCTCATGCACGAATCCCTTCTCCGGCGACTTACCCGTGTCTTTGTAATAATCGATCAAAATGGCAAATCCGTCTGCCTCGATCGCAAAACCGCTATGATAGATATATGTCAGTCTCATTTCTATTATCCTTTCTTTTTATAAACAAAACACGGAAGGCGGCATTCTTGTTGTGCAAAAGTTTTATCTATGGCCCATGCTATTTCTGATCCTGTATTGTTTCCTGCAGAATGGCGACTTTCTCTTGTTCCGATTTTAACAGGCGCTCGTAAAGCTCGATGACTTTTTCCAAAGGATTGATATTGGTTACATAACCAGAAACATAAGCATTATCTTTCCACGTGCCGGAAAAAATATTAATGGAAGTTCCGTCATCCATTTCTGTAATAGCTTCCACTGGAATATCTAATGCTTTAGCAATTTTCTCTAATATTTCAGGTTCCAGTTTGTCTTTTTTCTCGTATCCGGAAAGGGTCGCTTGTGACACGCCGATCTTTTCAGCCAATACATCCTGATTGATGTTTCGCCATTCCCGCCAACGTTTTACGTTTGCACCATGATTGCTCCTTCTTGCTGCTGTTGTTTCCATAAGACTTTATTATTTAAATTTCTTTGGAACAAAAATAAGCAATAATATCCGATTACTGATTATTCTGTAGACAAATATCAAGACAAAGCATTTGCTGATATTATTATGGCGCATTCTGATATTTTATTAATCGAACTGATAGGTGGCATTGCTTTTATTTCAATTCTTTGCATATGAAACTCAAATTAAATATATATTATGGCTCATACATCATTGTTATTTGTTTCGGAAGGTGAATGTGCAGAACAACTTTGTTCCGCCTTCAAAGTAATCGGTCTTTCTTTGGATAAGCTTCCTCCGTTATTTGAAAATAAAGAAGTTTGTATTATGGAATATCTTTGTAAGAGGGAGAAGAACAGTGCTGTTGAAATTCGTTTTAGGAACGCTACGCTCAGTTGTTTGTTTGATGGAAACACTTTGTGTGATAGTTCGTATTTATTTTTAGACGATCAGAAGGACTTGAAAGATTATATCGAATATTGTAACCGGACGTATGCTTATAATTATTTAATGAGCGCCTGGGTCACGGAGAAACTTTGTCTGCAAGTCAAATATGACGATGGCGATTATTTTTTTATCGCCTCATCTGCATCAGCGTTGTGCCGAAGCTGAAATTTGCACAAAGGACCGGTCAGTGAAAGTATGTACAAAGAAGGTGTCAAAATATAAAATAGAACGCAGATGACACAGATTCAACAGATAACCGCAGATTTTTATTTTATTGATTTACTATAATCAATCTGTGTGAATCTGTCTCATCTGTGTTCTAATATACAGATTAATGACACACCCCCAAACATGAGATAAAAATAATATGGATGATAAATCGAGACATCTGATAGAGCAACCGTTACCTGTATTACCGGCTGTTGGAAACAGTGAAATCGGGTGAGATCATCCGTCGCTATTTCTGATCCTGTATTACTTCCTGTAGAATGGCGACTTTCTCTTGCTCCGATTTTAACAGGCGCTCGTAAAGCTCGGCTATTTTGTCTATTGGATTAAAAGTCGGATAGTAGTTTACTCCGGATGCGTGATCGTTGAATGTGCTTGAAATAATATTAATGGCCGTATCGGAGTCCATTTCTGTAATGGCCTCTTCCGGAATATTTAATGCATCACAAATCTTCTTTAATATTTCAGGTTCCAATTTGTCTCTTTTTTCATATCCGGAAAGAGCCGCTTGTGACACGCCGATCTTTTCAGCCAATACATCCTGATTGATGTTTCGCCATTCCCGCCAACGTTTTACGTTTGCACCATGATTGCTCCTTCTTACTGCTGTTGTTTCCATAAGACTTTATTATTTTAGTTTCTTTGAAGCAAAAATAAGCAATAATATCCGATTACTGATTATTCCACAGAGAAATATCAAGACATGGCATTTGCTGATATTATCAAAGCCCATTATAACGATGGCGATGATGTCTCTATCGCTTCACCTGCATCGGTGTCGGGTTAAAACCGCCTTGAATATTATAACTTTATCTCCAACCGCTCCATCATCACCCCGGTTTTCCGGCGTGCATCGGCCACATCCAGTCCGCGAGCCAGCAGCACGGCCATACGGCGATGTCCGTGGACTTCCGGTTTGCCGAAGAAGCGCATTTGGGTGTCCGGCTGTTCCAGTACCTTATCGAGGTTGCCTAACGCGAGTCGGTTGCTGTCCCCTTCGACCACGACGGCACGCGAAGCGCCTGCACCGTGGAAGGCGATGTTCGGGATCGGCAAGCCCAATACGGCACGGGCATGCAAGGCGAACTGCGAAAGATCCTGCGTGATCATCGTGACCATTCCCGTGTCGTGCGGACGGGGAGAGACTTCGCTGAAAATGACATCTTCGCCCTTGACAAACAATTCGACCCCGAAGATACCGCGGCCGCCAAGCGCCTCCGTGATCTTGCCTGCGATCTCGCGTGCCTTTTCTTTGGCAACCGGACTCATCGCCTGCGGCTGCCAGGATTCGCGATAGTCGCCGTCGACCTGTACGTGTCCGACCGGTTCCAGGAATGATGTGCCTCCGATATGACGGACAGTCAACTGGGTGATTTCGTAATCGAAATCGACAAACCCCTCGACGATCACCTTCCCGGCACCGGCACGTCCGCCTTCCTGCGCATACTGCCACGAGCGGTCGATGTCTTCCTCTTTGCGGATGACGCTCTGTCCGTGTCCGCTCGAACTCATGATCGGCTTGACGACACACGGCATCCCGATCGCTTTGACGGCCTCGATAAACTCTTCTTCCGTCTCGGCAAAGCGATAAGGAGAGGTCGGCAAACCCAATTCCTCGGCAGCCAGACGGCGGATGCCTTCGCGGTTCATCGTCAGCCAGGTGGCACGGGCGGTCGGGATGACATGGAATCCTTCTTTTTCCAGCTCCATCAACGTCCGGGTCGCAATGGCCTCCACTTCGGGAACGATATAATCCGGCTTTTCTTTTTCTACAATCTCGCGCAAGGCATCTCCGTCCAACATCGATACGACATACGAACGGTGGGCGACCTGCATGGCCGGAGCATCTGCATATTTGTCCAAAGCGATCACTTCCACTCCGTAACGTTGCAATTCGATTACAAACTCTTTGCCTAATTCGCCGGAACCGCAGAGCAAAACCTTCGTTGCGGTAGCCGACTTCGGTGTTCCTATTGTTACCATATTTGTCGAATGTATTATATTTTCTTTGTTTGCAGGCGCAAAGGTACAGGAATATTGGCAATTGACAAATGGTTCCCGATGGGGGATTTCCGAATAGATGCAAGTGTAATTTGTTTTCGGCATTGTCGAGAATATAATTGAGGTTGTCAAGAATATACACGACATTGTCGAAAACATATACGGTATTGCAGAGAATAAAATAGATGCAAGTCTGATCAAACTTCCGTGCAGATGTAAAGATCGTTTTCTGCAAAGGAATATAAACTTTTGTGAGGTTAATTTGGGTTAAATATAAGTACCTTGTGATACAAGGTATTTTGGTAAAGCATATATTTGTGGCAGTTAATGACAAAATATTTTACTATTTGTGTAACGATTTGGCAAAATGTTCGTCTAATAGATAAAAGCAACAATAAATATGATGATTCATCTGGAAGGAATTAACAAAACGTATTTCAACGGTGCGCCGTTGCACGTTTTGAAAGGCATAGACTTGGACATAGAGAAGGGAGAGATGGTCTCTATTATGGGTGCGTCGGGATCGGGAAAATCCACATTATTGAATATTTTGGGAATACTGGATACATACGATACGGGCACTTATACCCTGAACGGGCAGTTGATCCGCAATCTGAGCGAAACACGCGCGGCGGAACTGCGTAACCGCATGATCGGATTCATCTTCCAGTCCTTTAACTTGATTTCATTCAAAAATGCGATGGAGAACGTGGCGTTGCCCCTCTACTATCAAGGCATAGGCCGTAAGAAGCGCAACGCTATGGCGCTGGAGTATTTAGACATGGTCGGGTTGAAAGACTGGGCGGAACACATGCCGAACGAAATGTCCGGCGGACAGAAGCAGCGTGTCGCCATTGCCCGTGCCCTGATTGCCAAGCCGCAGGTGATCCTGGCGGATGAACCGACCGGAGCGTTGGACAGCAAGACGACGGTCGAGGTGATGGAACTGCTCCGCAATGTGAACCTCGAAGGGCTGACGATGGTGATCGTGACGCACGAACCTTCCGTGGCCGAGGCGACCGACCGTATTATCCGCGTGAAGGACGGTCTGATAGAAACAATAGAAAAAGGATTGGGACATGTTTGACTTTGATAATTTCCGAGAAATATGGAGTACGATCCAAAAGAATAAACTCCGTACCTTCCTGACCGGCTTCTCCGTGGCATGGGGGATCTTCATGTTGATTGTCCTCTTGGGGGCAGGCAACGGGATGAAGAACGGGATCATGTCGAACTTCCGCAATTTCAGCCTGAACCGGGTGGAGACATGGCCGCGCTACACGAGCAAGCCGTATAAGGGGATGCAGATGAACCGCAGGATCGAATACAAGGATGAAGACCTGATCGCCATCCCGCGTGAAAATCCCGAAGTAGACTTGATTACGGCAAGTATCAGCCGGAGCGATACGCTTTCCTACGGAGACGAATATAACGCCTATTCCCTGAACGGCGTGCATCCGTCGAAGGCGGTGATCGACAATATCGAAATGACGGTCGGGAACGGCCGTTTTATCAATGATATAGATGTGAAGGAAAAAAGAAAGGTGATTGTCCTGAGCCCCCGCATGAAAGAAGTGCTTTTCAAAGGGGCGGACCCGCTGGGCAAATATGTGAATGCCGGAAGTGTCGCCTACCAGGTAATCGGCGTCTATAAGGCGGAGGACAACGACAACAATGCGCCCGCCTATATCCCTTTCAGCACGGCGCAGACCTTGTATAACGCCGGCTACGGGCTGGACGAGATCGTCTTTACGGTGAAAGGTATTTCCACACAGGAAGAATTTGACGCTTTCGAGAAGCGTTTCCGCCAGCAGATGGGAATGCGGCATAAGTTCGATCCCGAAGACCTGCGGGCGATCGGTATGTGGAGCACGCTCGAAAATTTCATGATGTTGAACGGGATGATGAACGGTATCGCCCTCTTTATCTGGGTGATCGGTATCGGGACACTGACTGCCGGCATTGTCGGCGTGAGCAACATCATGCTGATAACGGTACGTGAGCGGACGAGGGAGTTCGGCATCCGGAAGGCGATAGGGGCGACTCCGTTCTCCATCCTGAAACTGATCATTGTCGAATCGATCCTGATCACGGCGGTATTCGGTTATTTGGGCATGATCTTAGGTATCGGGCTGACGGAAGGAATCAATTCGGTCATGGAGATGATGAATGCCGGAAAGGATGTTTCGCAGGATGACATGAGCATCTTCCTGAACCCGACGGTGAACCTCAGTGTGGCGCTGTCCGCTACGGCCCTGATCATCGGGGCAGGCGTGCTGGCCGGCTATTTCCCTGCCCGCAAGGCGGTCAAGATCACGGCGATCGAGGCCATGCGCAATGAATGAAAAATTGAGAATTGAAAATTAAAAAATGATGGTGGCAGTCGCAATTTTAGTATTTAATTCTCAATGTATTATTTTTCAACTTTCAATTTCTAATTTTTAATTTGAAAAAAGATGTTTGATATAGATCGTTGGGTGGAGATATGGGTGACGATCACCCGTAATAAAACCCGTAGCCTGCTGACCGGCTTCGGAGTGTTCTGGGGCATCCTGATGCTCGTGATCCTGTTGGGCTCCGGCAACGGGTTTAAGAATGGCGTGTTGAAGAACGTCGACGGTTTTTCGACGAACTCTGCCTTCTTCTTTTCCGAACGGACGGGCGAGCCCTATAAGGGGTATAAGAAAGGACGCTACTGGCAGATGCGCAACCGTGACTTGGAGACGATCCGCCAGCGTGTGAAAGGCGTACGTTTTCTTTCGCCGATGATCATGCAATGGGGCGGACAGAACAATGTGGTGAGAGGACAGAAAGCGGGTACGTATAACGTGCGTGGCGTCTATTCCGAATATTTCAATATCGAAACGCAGCATATCCTGGCGGGACGTCTGTTGAATGAAATCGACATGATCGAAAAGCGTAAGGTGTGCCTGATCGGTAATATCGTGCGCGAAGTCCTTTTTGCTCCGGATGAAGATCCGATCGGGCAGTACATACGGGTGAACGGCATCTATTACCAGGTAGTGGGTGTGATCAAGCCGAAGCCGCGTGCCCAGATCGGCGGGCGTACGGAAGAGAGCGTGATGATCCCGTTCAAGACGCTCCAGCAGGCTTCCAACCAGGGAGATAAGTTCTGGTTCCTCTGTGCGACGGCCGACGACGGTTACTCTTGTGACAAGATGGTGGAAGACATAAAGACGGTCCTGCGTTCGCAGAACGAGATTTCCCCGACGGACGAACATGCCATCAGCAGCTTTACGATAGCCAAGCAGTTCGAAACATTCAACATGCTGTTCACCGGTATCAATATTCTGGTCTGGCTGGTCGGTATCGGCACTCTGCTGGCCGGCATCATCGGGGTGAGTAATATTATGATGGTGACGGTGCGGGAGCGGACACGCGAGATCGGGGTGCGTCGTGCGATCGGCGCGAAGCCTTTCGATATTATTTCGCAGATCATGAGCGAGAGCCTGCTGCTGACCTCCCTTGCCGGGTTGATCGGGCTTAGCGCAGGGGTGTTCCTGCTCGATGTGGTGAACAATGCGATGGCAAGTGGCGGAGCTTCGTCTAACGAAACGTTCTTCTCCAATCCCGAAATCCATATCGGGACAGCGGTCTCCGCTACCGTAATCCTGCTGTTCAGCGGTCTCCTCGCCGGGTTGATTCCCGCCTGGCGTGCAATGCAGATCAAAGCGATCGACGCGATCAGGGAAGAATAGGGATAATTGAAAATAGAGAATTGAAAATTAAAAATTAGATATAGTTATGAAGAATCGTATCGTAAAAAAAGTCCTGCGGATCATCTTTTTGGTATTAGTGGGAGCTGCTGTTGTCGGCACTTTCTATTTCTTATGGAAGAAAGCGCAACCCGTCATTACCGTCTATGAGTTGGTTACTCCTGCACGTGACACGATTGAGACGAAGACCGTGGCGACCGGAAAGGTCGAACCCCGCGACGAAGTCCTTATCAAACCGCAGATGTCGGGGATTATCTCCGAATTGTTGAAAGAAGCCGGACAGATGGTGAAAGAAGGGGAGATCATTGCCCGTATCAAGGTCATCCCCGAAATGGTTCAGTTGAACAGCGCCGAATCGCGTGTCCGGGTGGCGAAGATCAGCCTCGAACAGATCAGCGCCACGTTCAAACGGGATGAAGAATTGCACAAGCAGGGGGTTATCTCCAAAGAAGACTATGAGACTTCTCTTGCCAACTATAAGAAGGCGCAGGAGGAGGCTGAGAATGCTCAGGATGCTCTTGAGATCATCCGCGAAGGTATCTCCAAACGGTCTGCCGCTTCCAGTACGACACAGGTCCGTTCCACGATCACCGGCATGATCCTGGATGTGCCTATCAAGGTCGGTAACTCGGTGATCCAGTCGAACACGTTCAACGACGGTACGACGATCGCGACCGTTGCCGATATGAACAATATGATCTTTAAGGGGAAAGTGGACGAGACGGAAGTCGGCCGTATCCACGAAGGGATGCCGATCAAACTGACGGTCGGCGCTATGGAAAGCCGCACGTTCGATGCCGAACTGGAGTATGTGGCTCCTAAGGGAGTGGAAGAGAACGGAGCCGTCCTGTTTGAGGTGAAGGCGGCCGTACACATGCCCGGCGATGCCTTTATCCGTGCCGGCTACAGTGCCAATGCCGAGATCGTGTTGAAGCGTGCGGAGAATGTTTTGTCCGTGCCGGAAAGCTGCGTCGAGTTTAGCGGCGATTCGACCTTCGTGCAGGTGGTAAAAGCGGAAAAGCCGGAACAGAAGTTTGAAAAGCGTGCCGTTAAGGTAGGCTTGTCCGATGGAATCAAGATCGAGATCAAGGAAGGCCTGTCCGAAAACGAAAAGGTACGCGGGGCGATTGTCGATCCGAATAAGAAATAATTGTAAACAGTAAAATGATGAGACACCAATTAATAATCGCTACGACTTTGTTTCTTTCCGGTTCTTTGGCTTGGGGGCAGGAACCCGCCAGACAATGGTCCCTGGAAGAATGTATCCGCTATGCAATCGAGCATAACATCGAGCTGAAGCAGAGGGAGCAGGACCAGGAAAGCCGGAAAGTGGAATTGAACACCAGCAAATTCAGTTGGTTGCCCGACCTGAATGCCAATGTCGGACAGAACTTCGATTTCGGACGCTCTCCTTCCAAATCGGGGGTGATTGTGGATCAGAACTCGGCCAATACCTCGGCGTCCGTCTCTTTGAGTATGCCGATATTCGACGGTTTGCGTATTCCGAACGATATCGCTGCCCGCAAGCTGGACTTGAAAGCGGCTGTCGAAACGTTGAATAAAGCGAAGGAAGACTTGTCGATCAATGTCGCTTCCTACTATTTGCAGGTTTTGTATAATAAGGAAGTCCAGAAGATTGCCGAGTTGCAGGTCGCGCTGAGTAATGAACAGGTCGTGAAAACCGAAGCATTGGTAAAGAACGGGAAAGTTCCCCTTTCCCAGTTATACGATATGAAAGCGCAGCTGGCGAAGGACGAAGTCTCGCTGACCGAAGCACGCAACAATGTGAAACTGGCATTGCTCGACCTGACGCAAAGCCTCGAACTGGAGCGCGACGGCGAGAATTTCGACATCGTGGTCCCTCAATTCGAAGATGCCGTCGAACGCTATATGAGCAGCATCCTCCCTCCGGACAATGTCTATGACCATGCCGTCGCCTTCAAGCCGCAGATCAAGGAGCAGGAATATCTCTTGGAAAGCCAGAAGAAGATGCTGAAAGTGGCGCAGTCCGGTTACTATCCGAAACTGAATTTCGGCGCCAGCTACAGCAACGGCTATTACCATTATTCCGGCGATGGCGACTATACGAACCTGGCTTTTAACGACCAGTTGAAGAATAACGGGCGTAAGACGATCGGCTTCAGCCTGAGCATCCCTTTGTTCAACCGTTTCCAGGTTCGCAACAGTGTCCGCTCCGCCCGTATCAATATCCGCAACCGCGAGTTGATGATGGAGAATACGAAGAAAGTGTTGTATAAGGAAATCCAGCAAGCCTATTACAATGCGACCGCCGCCCAGGATAAATATACCGCATCCGACAAATCGGTCATAGCCAGCAAAGAAGCTTTCTCTTATGCCGAAGACCGTTATGCCGCCGGCAAGAGCACCGTTTTCGAGTATAGCGAGGCCAAGACGAAGTACGCCCAGAGCTTGTCCGAGCAGGCACAATCCAAGTATGACTTCATCTTCCGTACCAAAATCCTGGACTTCTATAACGGCACACCAATAACACTATAACATATTTAAGTTAGACACATTTGTTTAAGAAAAAGAAGGTCTCTGTGATGGAAACCTTCTTTTTGTTC
Organism: uncultured Parabacteroides sp.; assembly: GCF_902493135.1. GTDB lineage: Bacteria > Bacteroidota > Bacteroidia > Bacteroidales > Tannerellaceae > Parabacteroides. Next base: position 13,509 of record NZ_CABUOD010000025.1, on the reverse strand, counting down.
TTATATTTGTCCGATAGATTATGATTTACAATTCAAGGACCATGAAAGTATAATCGTTTAATGGAAAGGATCTACTATTAATACCTACAAAAACATATTATGAATACAAGATTTGTGACATTAGTTTTGCTGCTGTTCGTTTGGCTGGAGGGGGGCGGCGTTTGGGCTCAATCCGAACTTTATCAGGTTTTCTCTCCCGACAAAAAGTTGGTGATGGCTATTCAGCGACATGACGACGGTTTGTTGACCTACACTTTTGCAGCCGATAGAGAAATATTGATCAAAGAATCTCCGCTGGGTTTCAAATTGGAATCACAGGAGACGGTTCCTTCTTCCGGTTGGAAAATAGAGAAAGTATCCGACCGGAAAGTACGGGATGAATGGAAACCGCTCTGGGGAAAACGGGCTGTGGTCGAAGATCATTTCAATGAATTGGTGATCGGTTTGGTGAATCCGGCCGGGCAACCGGAGCGGATGCAGTTGGTGGTCCGTGGATATAATGACGGCTTTGCGTTCTGTTATAAAATACCGGATGGCGAAGGACCGCGTGTAAATGTGCAGTCCGAATTGACGGCCTATCACTTTGCCGGAGATTATACGGCATGGTTCTATAATGGCGAGAATCATAATATAGGACCCGAAAAGTTGACCGAAACAGATGGAACCCGTTTGCCGGTGATGACGGTGAAGGCGGGTGATAGACATTATATGGCGATCCATGAAGCCTGCCTGGAAACGGGAGCGCCTCTTGTCTTACAATCCAAAGGGGGAGAATCGCTCTTCTCGGTCGCTTCCAAGCCGGCCGGTCTGTCGCCGGGATATACTTCAGCCTGGCGCGTCGTTATGTATGGGGCGACGCCTGGCGCGTTGACTGATTCCCATTTGTTGGAGTTGCTGAATCCGGACCCCGATCCTCGCTATGACTTTTCGTGGGTAAAACCGGGATTGGCTGTCTGGGACTGGCGTATCAACGGGGCTGTGTGGGATGGATTTACATATGGAATGTCATATCCTTCTTGGGTGCGGATGGTCGATTTTGCCGCCGAGCAAGGTTTTAAATACCTGGTGCTGGATGCCAATTGGTACGGGCCGGAATTCGAATCGGATTCCGATCCGGTAGAAGGGGAAAAAGCGCAGGATGTGCAACGGCTGTTGAAATATGGAAAAGAGAAAGGTGTCGGAATCTGGCTTTATCTGAATGATGTCGGAGGCCGGAAATATCCGATAGAAAAGACCTTGAAACAGTATGGCGATTGGGGAGCAGCCGGGGTTAAATACGGTTTTATGAGCGGAACGCAGGAAGAAAAGAACCAATGGACGAAAAAGATCACGGAGCTTTGCGCTCAAAATCACTTGTTGGTCGATTTCCATGACGGTCCGGTTCATCCATACGGACAGATGCGTACCTGGCCGAACGCCGTGACACGCGAATATTGCCATGCCCAATTGGACGGACATCATGTGTTCGAGCCTAAAACATTTGTGACAACCGTTTTCGTCAATATGGTTGCCGGTTCGGTCGATATGAACAACGGGATGTTCGATCTTCGCCAAGGGCATACGACACGTGTGGACGAGAGCCAGCCGGTTCCTTCCACACTGGTGTCGGAAGCTGCCCGTACGCTGATTGCTTTTTCTGGCGTGACTATTTTGCCGGATATTCCGGAATACTACCGGAAGTACCCGGCTTTGTTGAACTTCCTGTCTGCCCAGAAGATGCCGTGGAAAGAGAGCCGTACCCTGGCCGGTGAAATCGGGGAGTATATCGTGATGATGCGTGAAACGGAGGATGCTTACTTAGTCGGTGCGGCCACGAATGAGTCCGGAAGGACGATTGATCTGCCTCTTTCTTTCTTGGAAAAAGGGAAATATACTGTTGAAGTCATCGAAGACGGCGACGATGCCCACTATCTGACAAACCGGGAAAGCTTGAAAGTTACGACCCGGCAACTGACAAACAATGATAAACTGGCATTGAAATTGGCTCCGGGCGGTGGCGCGTGTCTTGTTATTAAGAAAACTCCGTCCATGCGTGTTGGTGAGCAAGCGGCTTTTCCGCTTGTCAGCCCTTCCGGGAAAATTGGTCGAAAATAATTACTTCGTCCTTAACCTGAATGAACCTAATCAGATAGCGAATACCAGCTGGATCAAGCCTGGACAGGTGATTCGTGAAGTTACGTTGACAACGGCAGGCAGTATGGCTTGTGTTGATTTTGCAGCAGAAAACAATATTGCTTATGTGCTGTTTGATGCCGGTTGGTATGGGGCGGAGGAGGATGTAAAGTCGGACGCGACCACTGTTACGGTCGATCCGGCCCGTTCAAAAGGTCCGCTCGATCTGCCTGAGGTAATAGAATATGCCAATTCAAAAGGAGTTGGCATACTGGTCTATGTGAATAAAAAAGCGTTGCATCAGCAATTGGATGAAATCCTGCCTTTATATAAGAAATGGGGGATCAAAGGTGTAAAATATGGTTTTGTGAATGTGGGCGACCAGTACGCTACGGCGTGGTTGCATCAGGCAGTGCGCAAAGCGGCCAAATATGAATTGATGGTGGATATCCACGACGAGTATCGTCCGACGGGCTATTCACGCACGTATCCGAATTTACTGACTCAGGAAGGTATCCGCGGTGACGAAGAAAGTCCGTCGCTGGATCAGGCTGTCTATACATTCTATAATCGCATGATCTGTGGAGCGGGTGATTATACCAACTGTTATTTTGCGGAAAGAGTCACGGAAAAGATGGGTGGACGTGCTGCCCAATTGGCTAAATTGGTCGCTATTTACAGTCCCTGGCAGTTTGTCTATTGGTATGACCGTCCCGAAAAATCACCGAGACGGGCCGGTGGTGCAGGCTCTGTCGAATCAGTGATTAAAACAGATGCGGCAACCCGTTTTTATAATTCTATTCCGACCGTATGGGACGAAACCCGTTTTCTGGAGGGAGAAATGGGGAAATACGCTGTGGTCGCCCGCCGTTCAGGTTCCGATTGGTACGTAAGCATGTTGAATGCCGGAGACGAGAAGCAGGTCTCCTTACCTCTTGATTTTCTGAAAAACAAGAGGGATTATACCGCCACACTTTATTACCAGGCTTCCGAGAAGAAAAAGGATGTTGTCGATATCAAGAAGATCAAGTTGGACAACCGAAATGAGATAACCATCGGCCTGATCGGGAATAGCGGATGTGTGCTGCATTTACGACAGGATATTTCTGGGCAGCAATAACAGGATCAACGGCAGATAATCTTTCAGCGTTATCCGTAATTGCTTTAATGCCTGTTGTATCCGATAGTCGACGGTTTTAGGGGATACTTGCAGGACTTCGGCAATTTCTTTATAGCTTTTATTATCGAAGCGGTGCATGACGAATGCCTCCCGGTAAGCGGGGGGCAAAGCATCTACCGCTTCCCTGATCCTTTTTTGCAACTCTTCGAGTTGGTAGAAATCGGTGTCCTGTAGCATCTCCTGCATATTTTCGTAGAAAAGGGTATCGGCTCTTAGTTGGGATTGATGGCGGACAATCAGGTTGATGGCGCGATGATAGACCGCTTTGAACAGATATTGGCTAAGTGACGTTTCGAAGATTTGCCTTTCCCGGTTTTCCCATAACCACAGCATCACATCCTGCACGACCTCCTCGGCATCTTTCAATTCTACAAACTTTGTCGCATAAGCACAGAGCATCGGATAGTATCTCCTGAACAAGACACCATAGGCTTTTAGATCTCCATGTTGCATGGCTGAAAGTAAAAAGCGTTCTTCTGTGGTTTGTAGTTTCTCTCCTTCCATATATCTGTTCACAAAGATAAGAAACTGTTTTGACTTTTGTATGGTAGCAAAAAAATATTGAAAAAAGATGGTTTTTCGTTTAGGAATCCGTTCGACTTCTCTTGTCTAATAGGTAAACAAGGATAAATATACACATGGAAACACCGAATACAGATATAATAGAATACCTTCTGCCCCGCTATTGTTCCGGCGAAGCGACAGTCGAGGAATGCCGGCGGGTCGAGGAATGGATAAAGCAATCGGATGAAAATTACCGGGTTGCCAAGCAGGTCCATACGCTTTATCTGGCCACGGATACGATGCAGGTATTGTCGAAAGTGGATACGGAAAAAGCATTGTCTTCTGTTTGTCAAAAGATGAGCAAAGACAGTGTTCGTCCTAAAGTAACCCTGGTTACTTGGCTGCAACGTGTTGCAGCCATCCTGTTTATGCCTCTGTTGATAGCTTTCGGCATACAGAATCTGAAACCTCGCCCGGTCGAAATAGCCCAGACGATTGAAGTAAAAACGAATCCGAGCATGACGACTACGGTTCATCTGCCGGACGGTTCTGTTGTCCATCTTAATTCGGAATCGAAACTGTCTTATCCGTCTTTCTTCGATAAGGACAAAAGAAGGGTGACTTTGCAGGGAGAGGCTTTTTTTGAAGTGCAGAAAGATCCGGAACACGGCTTTGTCATCTCTACTCCCCATGAAACGAAAATAGAGGTGTTGGGCACTTCTTTCAATGTCGAAGCATTCGAAAAAGACGCTTTTGTCTCTACTACCTTAATTGAAGGAAAGGTGCGCTTCGATTATATGAAAAACCGGCAGTCCACAGCCGTACTGATGAAACCCGGACAGAAACTGACCTATGATTCTTCTTCTTCCCGGATACAACTGACCGAAACGAATGGCGAGTCGGAAATTGCCTGGAAAGACGGAAAGATTGTTTTCCATGCGACTCCTCTGCCTGAAGCCTTGCGGATGCTGGAGAAGCGGTTTAATGTAACTTTCGTATTATCCAATGACCGTCTTAGGAGTGAAGCGTTTACCGGATCTTTCAGCCATCAACGGTTGGAGCGCATATTGGAAATCTTCAGGATATCATCCAATATCAAATGGCGTTATCTGGATACACAAGATACCATGAATGAAAAAACGAGAATAGAAATCTATTAAACAATCAAAGTAAACATGAAAAACAGACCTCCTTAAAGAAAAACATCCGGAAGAATATTGGCGTATTCTACCGGATGAAATGAGTTAACTTTATAACGCTTGTTTGGCGACAAGCAGTAATAAATCATTTTTTATTAAATACATCACAACAAAGTTATGCAAAAACATTTTAATACCCAACTGTTTTGGGTACCAGAGTCGCTTTGGTTTACCTTAAACAAAATTCCAAGAGTTATGAAGCTATACATCTTCTTACTATTCTGTTCGATCGGTTTGGCGCAAGCTACGAACAGTTATGCTCAAAAAGCCACTGTCAGTTTGAACATCCGGAATCAAACGGTCCAGTCGGTTTTAGACGAAATTGAAAACCAATCGGATTTTTCGTTCTTTTTCAATACGAAACATGTCGATCTGAACAGGAGGGTTTCGGTGGATGCCAATAAGAGTAATATTTTTAAGGTATTGGATAATATCTTTGCCGGCACGAATGTTCGTTATTCGGTGGTTGATAAGAAGATTATTCTTTCGGCTGAAAAGAATGATTCTTCTATTGCACAACAGAAACAAAAAACTGTGACAGGTAAGGTGAAAGATCAGAATAGAGATCCTGTAATTGGTGCCAATGTATCCATAAAAGGAACTACCAATGGTACGATTACTGATATTGACGGTAATTTCAGCTTGGAAAATATATCGGATAATGACATTATTGTCATTTCATACATCGGTTATACTCCACAAGAAATCAGAGCCGGAAAACAAACCAGTCTGAAAGTCATTCTAAAAGAAGATACACAGGCTATCGATGAAGTTGTCGTTGTCGGATTCGGTACACAAAAGAAAGTAAACCTGACCGGATCGATCGGAACTGTTAAAGCAGACGAGGTTTTAAAATCCCGCCCTGTAACGAATGTACAAGAGTTGCTGGCCGGATCTGTACCGGGCATGGTAGTCACTAAAGGAAGTGGTGCAGCCGGTTCAGGGGCAAACATCAATATTCGTGGAACATCTACTATCGGCAATAGCTCCGGTGTACTGGTGCTTATCGATGGTATACCCGGTAATATTTATACGTTGAATCCTAATGATATAGAAAGTGTATCCATTTTGAAGGATGCTGCTTCGGCAGCTATCTACGGTTCACGTGCTGCCAACGGTGTTATTTTGGTAACAACCAAGGGTGCGAAAGCGACAGAACGTCCTACCGTTGAATTTTCAAGTAATATCGGTATACAAAATCCACAGTTTAAACTCGATTTCGTAGGTGCTGAAGATTTTATGCGCTTGTATGACCAAGCCATGATAAACGACGGAAAACAGGCTGTCTACGGTGAACAAGGTATCCAGGATTTACATGCGGGCAAATATGTCGATAACAAATGGTATAAAGAAATCTACAAGAAGAATACCGTTATCAACAATACCCATGTAGCACTGTCCGGAAAAGAAAAATCAATCTCTTACCGTTTCTCTATCTCTAATGACTATCAAGACGGCAACTTACCGAATAACAATTATAATCGATTGATATTCAAACCGGATATGCGTTTTCAGGTTTTAAAGAACTTGGAAGCCCGTGCCAGTCTGCAATATACACAAACCAATATCAAGAATCCGAATGGCGGAACAACAATCTGGCAGACACAAGCAGCACGTATCTCTCCGGTTACTCCTATCTATAATGCAGACGGTTCTTATGCTACAGGTGGTGCCATGGGGGGGAATCCCATTGCCGGTGTCAATGAATCGGGATATTCCAAAGAAAGACATAAAGAGATGATGGCTATTTTCGATGTCAGCTATTCTCCGTTAAAAGATTGGAATATCAAAGGTAATATTGCAACTTACTCCCATAATACGACATACAAGGACCGTAAGAATACTTACTATCTGTATGACAATGATGGGAATATTGCAAAAACCGAGAATCAGGTTTCTTCTTTGAAAGAAACAAATACTTACAATTTCCGTACGCAATTACAGTTCACAAGCGACTATTCATTCAAAATTGCAGCGGATCACAATTTTAAAGTATTGGCCGGTTATTCACAGGAATATTACAAATCCGACGGTTTCTGGGCTTCTCGTGACAAACTGCCGTTTGTCGGCATAGACGTATTGAACACCGGTAGCGACAACAAACAGAACGGCAGTGCCGATGGCAATGGCAATGAATATAGTAATGATGTAGCCGTACAATCCTGGTTCGGCCGTCTAAATTATGATTATCAGGGTAAATATCTGTTTGAAGCCAGTTTGCGTGCTGACGGTTCCTCTCGTTTTGCCAAAGGACACCGCTGGGGTGTATTCCCTTCTTTTTCAGGAGGCTGGAATATACATCGTGAAGCTTTTATGATGCCTGCAAGCAATTGGTTGTCAGAATTAAAGGTGAGAGCTTCCTGGGGTATATTGGGAGATGCGGAAAAGGTTGGTTATTATCCGACTGCACAGATTTTATCTTACGATCCTAAAATCTACGCTTGCAACGACAAACTGGTAGGTGGTGCCTATAATAATATAGCCGTAAACCCCAACATCACTTGGGAAGAGTCTAAATATACAAACTTCGGTTTAGATTTCGGAGTATTGGATCAGCGTATTAAATTGTCTGCCGACTATTTTATCAATCTGAGAGACAATATTCTATATCGTCCGCCCGTACCAAGCGAGTTCGGTTTGAATGCACCTTATTCAAATCTGTTGAAGATGAAGAACCAAGGTATGGATATACTGGCCAGTTATCAGGATTCGAAGGGTGATTTCCGTTGGGGTGTCGATGTAAACCTTAGTTATTCTAAAAATAAAGTGCTGGAAATGGGGGATTCGGAAAGATGGATTGAAGACAACAATAAAGTAACTTATCTGAATGACCGCTATCAGTTGCCATACGGATATGAGGCTATCGGCTTGTTTCAAAGCGAAGAAGAAATTGCCGGCTCACCCGATCAGGGAAATGTGTTACCTGGTAACATCAAGTTCAAAGATCAAAATGGCGACAATGTAATTGACGAAAAAGATCGTGTCGTGCTAAACCGCAAGACTCCTGTAAACTTCGGTATGAATCTTTCGTTCGGCTATAAAGATTTCGACTTCTCCATGAATATGTACGGAAAGCTGAACTTCAAAAAATATCTTCAAGGTTATGAAGGATGGGCTTTCTACCTGACAGACAACGCACGTCCTATGCACTTGGATGCATGGAGTGAAACAAACAGGGATGCTTCCTACCCGCGTTTGACTTTGTCGAACACAGCCAATGATTACGATTCCAGATACAACAGTTTCTGGTTACGTACAGCCGATTATCTGAAAATACAAAATATACAGATCGGTTATACAATTCCGAAAAGCGCATTGGAACGTGTCAATATTCAATACTTGAGATTGTATCTTTCCGGACAGAACCTGGCAACCATCACCGGTTACGACGGTTTCGACCCGGAAGGCGGCTGGTATCCACTGGCAAGAACATTCTCATTCGGTTTTAATCTTCAATTTTAAGAATCATGAAAAAATATAGTTTAGCTTTTTTATTAGTTTCAGCACTCACATTGGGGAGTTGTTCAGATTTTCTGGATCGTGATCCTCTTTCACAAGCATCCGAAAATACGTTCTGGCAAACAGAAGCAGATGCTTTGGCCGGAGTAAACGCTTTATATCCGTTATTGCCAAACTCACGCGATTTCTGGAGAGATTGCCAAAGCGACAACTCATTGATGACAAATGCTTGGGGAGAAAGTGGTTTAGGATATATTTGCCAAGGAGCCCACAATGCCGGTACCGGTTATCTGAAAGAAGAATGGAAATACGATCATATCCGCAGAATATTGTATTTTCTGGATCGCTTGGAAGGTATGAATATAGATGAAACCAAAAAGCAGCAGTATGAAGGAGAGGCTCGCTTTATCCTGGCTCTGCGCTACTACCGCATGACACGTCATTTCGGTGACATACCTTTAATCAAGGAAAAACCGATCGACCTGGAGGAAGCAGCACTGCCACGTTCACCTAAGCAGGAAGTTTTGGATTACGCACTGGAAAATATCAACAAAGCAATCGAATATCTGCCGGAAACTTATTCGGGCGACAACATCGGTCGCATCACCAAGGGAGCTGCCCTCACATTAAAAGCGGATATGTATTTGGATATGGCCAGCTATGCCAAATTTCACAACGGACAAGACGCAACCGATTTATGGAAAGAAGCGGCCAATGCAGCCAAGCAGGTTATAGATTTAAACCTGTACGGCCTGGAAGACGATTTCGCGTATATTTTCAAAGCTGAATCCAATAATAACAATAAAGAAGTTATATTGGCCTACCAGTACAAAGAAAATGAAATCACTCACATGTTACCAATCCTGGCTTCTCCGGCCGGAACAGGGATAACCGGACAGGGATGGGCCAGCTTCTGCCCGACTCGCCAGTTAGTAGATTCATACGAAATGACGGATGGAAAGAGTATTTATGAGTCAGATGCTTATGACAAGAATAACCCTTGGGAAAACAGAGATGCTCGTTTAAAAAAGACTTTCTTCTTGCCAGGTTATGAATGTTTACGCCCGAATGGTTCTCACGAACCTTACATGCCTCATCCGGCTTATAACAAAGACGAAAGAATCAATCATGAAGGTGGTGGCATCACAGGCTATATGTATTTGAAATATAATGATCAGGAATTAATTAAACCGGATGCTTCATGGACTAACTTCAGCTTGTACAGATATGCGGAAGTTCTTCTGATTTATGCAGAAGCACTCAATGAATATGATCCGAACAATTCACAAATAGCATGGGCGGTCAATCAAGTACGCAAACGTGCTGAACTGCCGGGTGTAGATCAGTTAGTCGGTAATCAAGAAGCCATGCGTGAAAAGATTCGGGAAGAAAGACGGCATGAATTTGTTACCGAGCATAAACGCTATTTCGATATCCTACGTTGGAAAATTGCCGAAAAAGTATTGAACGAACCGGGATATGGTATTAATGAAGATGAAAATGCCCCTATCGGAGATTATACGGTGAAACAATTCTTAGGACAAAACCGTACTTTCGATCCTGCAAAACACTATTTGTGGCCTATTCCACAATCAGTACGAGACAATAACCCCAATTTAGGGCAAAACCCGAATTGGTAATCTAAGTGAAACTGAAAGGCCGGTTATAGATCCGGTCTTTCAAATAAACTATATTTTACACATGAATAAACTATATTTAATCGTGGTCGGAACAGTATTTTCCGGTATCATAGCGGCTCAGACCCAGGAATGGAAACCGCAACAATGGCCGGTATTAAAGAACTACGGCCAAGAACATCTTTACCAGATAGCATTGCCGTTAGGCGGCATCGGGACAGGAACCGTGTCATTGGGTGGCCGCGGAGAACTTCGGGATTGGGAAATCATGAATGTCCCGGCAAAGAAATACAGTACGGTAACAACCGGAAACAATGCTCCCTTCTTTGCAATCTATGCCAAACCGCAAAACCGGGAAGCAACCACAACCCTACTGGCCGGCCCTTTATATCCACAGGAATATCTCCATTATGAAGGACGCCCTGTCAATCATCACGGCCTTCCGCGTTTTGCCGAAGCCTCGTTCGACGCAGCCTATCCTTTCGGACAAGTCTCTTTATCAGACAAAGATTTACCCGTAAAAGTCAAAATAAAAGGTTTTAATCCATTCATTCCGGGCGATGCCGATGCCAGCGGATTGCCTGTCGCTGTCCTCTCTTATGAGGTGGCCAACACAACCGACCAACCGATGGACGTTGCCATCTGTGGTTCCATGCGCAATTTCATTGGTAAAGACGGAAGCCAATTCCGTACAGACTGGAAAGGAGATTACATTCCCATCGGAGTAAAAGACAACAAAAACAAATACATCGAAAGTAACGGAATAAAGGGAATCTACCTTTACTCGGACGGTGTAGACAAAAACGACCCGGCATGGGGAACTGTTGCCCTTACGACTCAGGCAACCGGAAAAGTAACCTATCGTACTTCATCCAAAGCCGACAGTTGGAACAACGGCATACTAAACTTCTGGGACGATTTCAGTGCAGACGGCATATTGACGGAACGGAACATACAGGAAGACGAAGACCCGATGGCTTCCCTGTCCGTAAAAAAAACAATAGCTCCTCAGAGTACGGAAACATTTACATTCTATATTACCTGGAATTTCCCGAACCGAAAAGCCTGGTCTTCTACTGTAGTCGGCAACTATTATAGCAACCAGTATCCGGATGCCTGGAGAGCCGCAGAAATGATCATCCCACAAATACCTGTACTGGAAAAGAAGACATTATCATTCGTAAATGCTTTGCTCAATACTTCTTATCCGGATGTCGTAAAAGAAGCTGCCCTGTTTAACCTTGCCACTTTACGTTCACAGACCGTATTTCGTTTGCCCAGCGGGCATATGATGGGTTGGGAAGGTGTCATGGACCGTTTCGGTTCATGTGCCGGTTCATGTACGCATGTATGGAACTATGAAGTGGCAACTCCTTATCTTTTCGGAGAACTGGCAAAAACCATGCGTGACGTAGAATTCAATTATGCCACCAAAGAAAACGGTTTGATGAACTTCAGAGCCTCTCTCCCACTCTTGGAAGCAAACAAAGGTAATAGTGCAGCAGCAGACGGACAAATGGGTTGTATCATGAAAATATACCGCGAATGGCAGCTTTCCGGAGATACTGATTTCCTGAGAAACAACTGGGAGCAGATAAAGAAAGTCCTTTCCTACGCCTGGACGGAAAAAGGATGGGACGGAAATCAGGATGGTGTCATGGAAGGTTCCCAGCATAATACCATGGACGTAGACTATTATGGTCCGAACCCTCAAATGGGCTTCTGGTATATGGGAGCATTAAAGGCTGCGGAAAAGATGGCTACAGCCATGAAAGACAAAGTCTTTGCGAAGAAATGCCATACACTGTTCGAAAAAGGAAGCAGTTGGATGGACAAAAACCTGTTCAACGGTGAATATTATGAACATAAAATCACCGATCCGAAAACATTCGGATACCTGGACATGAATGAGCCGAATGTCAAAATCCCCGCCTTCCAATTAGGTCCCGGTTGCCTGGTAGACCAGTTGGTCGGTCAATATATGTCCCATCTATGTGGATTAGGTTATTTGGGTAACAAAGAACATATCCGGACAAGCATGAACAGCATCATGAAATACAACTATGTTACGGACTTCAGCCGTCATTTCAATAATATGCGTTCCTATGTAATGGGCAATGAATCCGGACTGCTTATGGCCTCCTGGCCTAAAGGTCGCCTGGAAGTTCCATTCCCCTATTTTGCAGAAGTAATGACCGGATTCGAATACTGTGCGGCTGTAGGTATGATCTACGAAGGCATGGAAAAAGAAGCCCTCACCTGTATCCAATCCGTACGCGACCGTCACGACGGTGCTAAACGGAATCCTTTCAGCGAACCGGAATGCGGACACCATTATGCCCGTTCGATGGCAAGCTGGTCTGCTATTATCGCTTTAAGCGATTTCCAATACTCGGGTGTCGATAAAAGTATGAAAATTACAGACCGTCCTGGCAACTATTTCTGGAGTAACGGTTACGCATGGGGAACTATCCAGGTTACCGATAATGATGTAACCATCGAAGTCATCGACGGCTCACTCCAATTGAAATCGCTTACTGTCGGCAATAAAAAAGAAATGAAATTAAAACATTTTGACTTAAAGGATGGAAATAAACGAACGATAAAACGATAGAATTATGAGTAAATTTATTATATATCTTTTGTTCACTTGTTTGTTCTTATTGGAAAGTTGTATTCAAAAAGATACTGTTCAGAATCAAACGATCTGGCAAACTGTATTAAAGGAAAAACTTCCTTTATTGGGACATCGTAATTGGATTGTAGTGACAGATATGGCCTATCCGTTACAAGCAAAAAAAGGGATCACCACTTTATATGCACAAGAGTCTTATGTGGATGTTTTAAGTGCTGTGAAAAAAATGCTTGATCACTCTCCTCATGTGTATGCCCATATCTATCAAGATAAAGAATTATCGTATCTGGATGAACGTTTTTGTTTAGGAATAAATCAATTAAAAAGAGAAATAGAAGAAGTTATCCTTTCTTCAGAAATAAAAAGTATAAAACATGATCATCTTATAGCACGTTTGGATAGTATAAGTGATTTGTATGAAGTAATTGTCATCAAAACAGAACTGACAAAACCTTATACTTCTACATTTTTTGAACTTGACTGTAAATATTGGGATAATAATAAACAGACAGAACTAAACAAGAAAATCTCAAGTGCCGATACGGAATAATCTATCGGCTTGTTCTGGTCTTGTAAAGTGCGATAATTTGGAGCAGTTGACCAAGTTGCGGTAGTCGTTGTAAGTGATGAAATGGTGTCTCTATATTATCAGCTACAGATGAGAATCTATTGATTGAAGTTATAAGAGTGGAGGTAAAAGTTCCCCCTCATATTTTCGGAAAACAAAAGGAGGTGTGTCAAAACTCCTTTATCACGATCTTTAAGGCACGGATTACGCGGATT